>JAIKXM010000002.1 GCA_024684085.1 Lachnospiraceae bacterium
ACAGCTGGTTTCTGAGCTAAATACAACTCTTGCTTTCCTCTGTATTCATGTATACCTGAGACTAAACCTAGTATTTCACTATCCCATTTGTAATCTTTATACTTACCGTAATTAAATTCTCGCATAGCGCCACTCCTTTTCACCTAAATTATATCACATATTAGGCGATTATTCGCCTATTCTTTTGCTTATTTTAGGCGATAAAAGCATGTTTAGGCGTTAAGCCTCGTTACATTTATCAATCTTATCCAACTTGTGGTCACGATGACCACAAGTGACCTAATTCATTATCTTCTTCCTATAATGCCTATAAACCAGATACGACACCATGCTGTCAAAAGCATTTCCGCCACCAAACATCAGCGCAATTCCAATAAGTGTTGGCGTCCAAACACCTGTCAGGAATAATATGAAGAACACTCCATAATAAATGCTATTGGTAACAACAGATTCCAGTAACATATATTCCGTCTTACCGCGTCCATAGAAGGTCGCATCAAAAACATTCTGATATGCATATAGTACATAAAATCCTAACAGCACCATTACCAAGCCAAAGAGCTTTTCCACATCATCAAATCCAATCACATATCTCATAAATGGCTTGTAGGCAGGAATCAATACAATCCATAGTAAGCATGTCACAGTTGTAATGAAGAAATAGCCTGGTGTATTGTTCTTTACTGCATTCTCATCTTTAGCTGTTTCCTGCTTGATAAGTTCAGCTAATTGAGTGATTGGAAGTAGGAGCCATCCCCAGATAAAGTTATTAGCAACCCAATATGTTCCCTGCTCTCCAACCATATTCACCATTCTTGAAACCATAAGCATATAGGCAACATTCCTTACAAATGATTCTAAACCAGAGATTCCTCCAACCTTAAAGAAATCGCTCATCCAATCGAATGACAATCTCTCCTTAGACCGCAACGGATATCCGCAACTCTGAATCAATACAAATGCTATAACAAACAGCAATAGGTTTGAAATACAATTTGAAATGCCAATGCCATTAACCCCAAGCTTCATTGATACTGGAAGATTAGAAACTAGCATCGTATCCAGAATGATGCACATTACTAGTTTTGCTCCGGTCATGATATATACCAGCTTATCTTTTCCAATAGATACCAATGCTACCAGAAGGAAGCTGTATAAGATTCCAAATACATTTGCCAAGCATTCAATTCTTATGTACGCTGCGGACTCCTCAATGATATCCGTAGATACCGCCATAAACCGAAGCAGTGGATTGATAAATGTAGCTACTAATGCTGAGCAAACAGCATATACTCCGAATGATACTAATAATCCACTTCTGATTCTGTTCGCAAAAGCCTTCTTATCAGCTAATGCACTTCCCATAAAGAAGTATAGCGGCAATACGATTGCCTCATTAATCACTTCATATATCAGGTTAATCCATGACAATTGTCCCGCAATCGAATACGACCATTCTCCGGGAAGTGTTCCAAGGAAAAATGTTCGCAGTGTCGTGTATACCGTTGGGCAAAGGCCCATAAATAGTAATGCTATAAATAAGCGGTGATCTATTCTTTTTAACGACTCCCTTACCTTATCAACCATATAACCTCTAAATGATTTGCCTGTGTCTGCAAATCATCAACCCGCGCATTTATTCTTACACTCAATTATACTCTTTTTCTCTCATTATTTATCTCGTTTAATGACGATTACATTTCCTTGTCATCTTTTTTTTTCAAATTGTGCCAACACTGTCGGCACAATCTAAGATAAAAAATATAAGCTCAAACAACTAACAACCCCACCAGACCGTGTCAAATGCCACCCCAAAATCCGCTTGCCCGCGTCTTCCCTCTAATATATAATCCATGTTATTAGAACACAAAATAGTAAAGCCTAATCTGTAAGATATATACACTACAGATCGTTCGGCCAACGGCTTCAATGTCATTGACACCGCGCAGCGAACCCTGCCTTCTCGAATGCATATCGCAGATCGCGCAGGCCGCCTGCATCAAAACATGAAAGATTAATATAAAAATGAACAGATTTGAATACACGATCATTCGCTCTTCCCGTAAGTCCGTTTCGATCAATATAGACAGAAAAGGTAATATAACCGTACGTGCTCCTCACAGAGTAAGCATACGCAGGATCGAAGCGATCATGGATTCCAAGTCGGACTGGATAGAGAAGACCTTATCAAATCTACCGAAAGCCGACGAGTCCGAAACTGAAAAGCTGAACGAGCGCGAACTGAAAGACCTTACCGAAGCGGCTCGCAAGGCCATCACAAGAAGAGTTGAATACTATGCTCCTCTGGTAGGAGTGACCTACAACCGCATATCCATCCGTCATCAGCACACCCGCTGGGGAAGCTGTTCAAAGCAGGGCAATCTCAACTTCAACTGTCTCCTTGTGCTCATGCCTCCCGAAGTCCTTGACAGCATTGTCGTACACGAGCTCTGTCATCGCCTGGAGATGAATCATTCCAAAGCCTTCTATGATCATGTTCTCAGAGTATATCCTGATTACAAAAAGTGGCACAAGTGGCTTAACGAACACGGTCGGAAATATCTTGATATGATATAGTGCTCCTCTGCAGACGAATATTTATATCCGGCTAAACATTATAGGGTATCCGTTTTGTAATCTCGTGCACAGAACGCACGACAACAAAAACTCCCAAATGCCATCATCTTCACCACATACCCTACATTTCCTTCAGGGCCGCGCGCCTGCGCCTCCTTACACGATTGATATGCCTCTCGAAATCACCGCATCTGATCAGTTCCGCCAGCACAAGCTGATCGAGCACCGGCACTGTACACGCATAGAATCCGAGTTTTTCTTCAAAATCATCCACAAGACATTCCGGCATTATCATATACCCCACCCTGACCGACGGCGCTATCGTCTTGGAAAAGGTATTGATATAGATCACCTTAACTTCATCCGTCATGGTAAATAT
This sequence comes from Lachnospiraceae bacterium, assembly GCA_024684085.1. Classification (GTDB taxonomy): domain Bacteria; phylum Bacillota; class Clostridia; order Lachnospirales; family Lachnospiraceae; genus Colinaster. The sequence goes on from JAIKXM010000002.1 coordinate 2,957, forward strand.
CGCTTCTTCCGGCTTACGCATCACACTGAGCTCCGAATCATAATTATCCTCGATGATGATACCGTTCCGTCCTGCTGCCCAATTAATATACTCAAGCTTCTTGCTGATATCTGCCGTTATCCCGCTCGGGTAGCTGTTATAAGGCGTCACATGCAGAACCGAAGCCCCGCTCTTCTTCAGCGCATCACCTCTGATACCGCTTCTGCCCATGGCTAAGAGCTCGCACTTCGCACCCATCGCTTTGTACACCTGCAATATCTTCTTATACGAAGGATCTTCCAGCGCGAAAATCCGGTTCCTCCCCAGCATCTGCACTATCATACCATACAGATACTCAGCCCCAGAGCCGATCACTATCTGCTTAGTCCGGACATCGAATCCCCTGCTGCGCGCCAGATAATCACGTATCTCTTCCCTGAGTTCATGACATCCCCGTCCCGGTGACTGCACCAGTATCCGGTCTTCGTAATCCTGCAGCACCTTTCTCACCGTACGTGCAAGGATAGTTCCGGGCAAAAATTCCCGCCCCGCGGTTCCGTCCCCGGTCGAAGTTACATTCATCCTCGTCCGATCAACATTCGATTTATGATCATCTGCCTTAGATGACACACCTGTCATATTTTCTCCAGTCACTGCGATATTATCGCCCCCGTCATGAAGATCACCGTCATGAAGATCACCGCCATGAGGATCATCGCCGCGAGGCTCGTCTCTAACATATGCGCTATCACTCCCGTAAAAGTCCTCGCTTCGATATATAACATAAGTCCCGCTCCGCATACGCCCTTCAGCATAACCCTCGTCATAGAGTAGATTCAATGCATGCTCAACGGTTATCAGACTCAAGCCCGTATCTGCGGCTATCGTGCGTTTTGAAGGAAGCTTGCTCCCGAAAGGATATACCTTCCTGACAATATCCTTTACAAGATGCCTGTATAATTGAATATATGCCGGTTCTTCCGATCTTAAATCTATCAAATAGTTCATCTGGTCTTATATTATTTCTCCTTTCTGGTTATTTCTATATGGTCAAATTGATTGTATTCTTTCTTTGACCCGTTGTAAAGACTAAGGACAGGAATGGTATTCGGACCGGCATTTACATACCACGGTAATAATTCATCAGGCGATCGCTCTGTGCCACCGGCATATGAGACATGATACAACAGCTTATTCCTTCATCCGGCTGACGAGTCAAAAAAGAAAAGGGGATTGATATTATGGCAATTACAGACAACTCAACAATTAAGAAGATCACTATCTCAGGTGTTCTGATGGCATTGATCATAGCCGTCAGCAGTTTCGGCATCCCGGTTCCCGGAGGACATCTCTATCTCTCGGATGTTATAATATGTACGGCAGCTCTGTTGCTGGGACCCGTAGAATCAATGATCATCGGCGGTATAGGAACTTTTCTCGGTGATATGATATTCTATCCTGCGCCGATGTTCGTCTCTCTTGCGACTCACGGACTGCAGGCACTGGTCATCTCACTTTGTGCACACAGGCTCTTCCCTAAACATAAGCTTGCAGGCGCTATAGTGGGCGTCACCCTCGGCGGTATCATCATGGTCACAGGCTATACTTTGGGAAAAATATATGTCTACAGTACCTTCGAATATGCTATGATCAAGTTACCGTACGAAATAGCTCAGGCTCTGTTAGGTGCGGTTGCCGGTGTACTCATCAGTCGCAACAAAGTGATCCGCAGCTATTTCAACAATATCACCAAACAGTAGGGGACTGTATATCAGTCAACTATAAAAACGAAGCTATAATCTACATAGGAGGCAGGCGGCATCGTATATTGCCGCATTACGATCATGGAAAAAGAATTCTATAAGCAATTAAAGTATCAGGCTTTTGAGGTCTGTCAAGAGATATGCGAAAGAGCTAAATTAAAAAAAGAGCAGATCCTCGTAGTCGGCTGTTCTTCTTCGGAAGTCATCGGCGACAGAATAGGCAGCAATTCAAGTCTTGAAGTGGCTGAAGCTGTATTCGACGGGATCCACGAGGCTGCCTCCCAAAAAGGCGTCTATATAGCAGCGCAGTGTTGCGAACACCTTAACCGCGCCATCATAATCGAAGCCGCTGCCGTTCCCGGTTCAGAGATCGTCAATGTGGTACCTCAGCCCAAGGCCGGCGGTTCCTTCGCTACCAATGCATACCGCAAGTTCGATCATCCGGTTGCGCTTGAGGAGATCAGGGCCGATGCCGGACTTGATATAGGCGACACTTTTATCGGAATGCATCTTAAAAGAGTAGCCGTTCCTCTCAGACTCGATCATCATAATATAGGTGAAGCGCACATTACTGCCGCAAGGGTACGTCCCAAGTATATCGGCGGCGAGAGAGCCTGCTACGATCCGGAGTTGTCATATGACTCAAGACGCTAAACCGAAGGAGCACTATTGCTATATGGTCCGTTGCTCCGATGGCACACTCTATACAGGGTACACCAACGATTATAAGAGCAGACTTGCCAAGCACAACAGCGGTCGTGGTGCCAAATATACCGCCACGCGCAAGCCTGTAACTCTTGTCTTCCTTCAGCGTTTCGATACCAAGGAAGATGCCATGCGCCGTGAATATGAGATCAAGCATAGATTAAGCAAAAAAGACAAAGAAGCCCTTATCTCTTCTCCTCTTAATCTGATCGATCGGATAGCCGCAATCCGGCCAAACGAAGAGTAATTAATATGCCGACAAGGCGCGCATATACAAGAATCGGAATAAAGCTTTTAAGGCCTTATTCCGATTCTTATATTATTCACTGTTTAACTGTTACTGCTCAAACCGACTTCTCTTCAGCGCTCTTCTGATGATGCATATATTGCTTGTTAAGATACATTCGCCGGTCTGCTTCCTTAAGAAGCTTATTCACATCCATCTTACTACCCGACTTGACCACACAGCCAAGGGCTACACTGATATCTTCCTGATCAAGGCTCTCTCTCAATCTGCGAATCATACAATCGGCATCCAGACCGGGCAGGATCTCTTTTACTATGAGGAATTCGTCTCCACCTATACGATATACATTATCAGCACCCATAAGATTACTCATTATCCTGGCAGCCGACTTGATCAGCTCATCGCCGGCATCATGTCCCATAGTATCATTGATCTTCTTAAGCCCGTTAACATCACCGTATATAACGATATAATTCCCATCTTTTTTTGCAGCTTCGAAAGCAGGAGCAAGTGCTCTTCTGTTCATTACCCCCGTCATTGAATCATGGAATCCGATGGTATCCATCTTCCTCACGATATCTCTGCTCCGTAAGAGGAATATGATGAACGGTGCAAGAAATTCAAGAGCCATTCTGAGATCATCAAGCTTGTCAGGGTTGGGATTATCCACTCCCAGGAATCCGATAGTCTTAACGCCACGTCTGAGTGCGACAATAACACTACGTTCAATCCCCTCATTGATGAAGGTATCCTTAAGTTCTTCCAGACCTCCCTCAAGATCATCATGAGATCTGATCACCACCGAGGATGCTCTGTCAAAACTATCGAAGAAAGGCCTTGTAACAGATGAAGACACCTCACTCATCTTCTCCTTATAGGAATCAGATCTGTCCTTACCCCATGAATAAGTCTCTGACGTTACCCAATCACCCTTCTCTTCGAATATATGCACTCTCTCCGCATCGAACTCTCTGCCTATCTTATCCAGAAAACTCCTGATTCCTGCCTCGGGAGAAGTCTCGCAAAGAGCCTGCCTGATCATATCATTGATCGTCTTCTCACGATAGATATAATCGTCTCTCTCTTTTTGCTGATTCATATAATTCTGCAGGCAGAAAGATATGGAGAACTTAACCGATCTGCCATCCCACGGTATCAGCGTATCCTTCATGACATAATCTTTGCCATTCTTGGGATTGTGATTATTCCATGAATAAAATCCGCTTCTGTTTAACCGGGCATTAGGACAATCATCGCAAGGTGCATCATATCCGTTTATCAACTTATAACACTTGCATCCGGAATAATCATAATCTTCCGGCAATCCGGCCTCCCTGAGCCCCATTTTATTGATATAATACAGATCATAATTGAGAGGATCACTGATGACTATCCTCAGATCCGTATCGTCGAACTTCTCTCTTTCGAGATTGATCCTCTCAAGCGCATAGAGATCCCGGGCATAATTGATCTTCTCGGCTATACCGAGTCGCTCAAATAACAGCCCCATCATTGAATCTATACTCTGAGTCTCCGACCTGAGTGTATAGCTGTAATGCATACTGATATCACACTTATAGCCGTCAATATCATGAATATTGCGAAGATCTTCTATACTCTTTTCGCACATTTCTCTTGATCGCGCTATATCTGCCATCTTATCAAGCATGACGAATCGTGCGCCATCCATGTGTGCCACCACCGCATCCAGAGGGGTCGTAGACCGGAGTATCCCCGCAACCTTTCGCAGGAGCTTTTCTCCTACCGCATCTCCATACCTCTTACGCATCTCGTCATATGTGGGAATATAAGCAATGACAGATATAAAGTTCTGCCCGTTTTTCCTGTAATTATCATCGAACTGCATTAGTATATTAATCAGTCCGCTGTAATTCAGCATACCGGTCAACGGATCTATATAATGCATGCTCTCCGGATCATCAGACAGATCGGTATCTCGCTCCAGATCTCTGAAGTATCCCAACAGTCCGATTATCTCACCATCTCTGTATATCGGAATCTTGCTGGCCGTAATGGTCTTAAGTTCGCCCTTGATCATACACTTGCCTATAGAGTCGATCACACGCTCGCCGCTAAGCACCCTGCACTCATCATTCCTGTAAGGATCTTCATCTATATGCCAACCGACTTCCTCATCGGTCTTACCGTAGATCTCATTGATATGTTTGATACCGTATGCATCGAGAAAAGACTGCGAAGCTCCCATGAACCTTCTGTACTTATCCTTCCAGAAATAACATACCGGCGAACTACTGATAAGATTACGCCACAATTCGCCATCCATATCCCAGGCATCTCCCTCAGTCTTAAGGTAAGAGCCTTCCAACGAATCAGCAAGACGCTCAACAAGTCTCTTTCTGTATGCCTCACTATTGAGCAGATCGTCTCTCTGTAATATCATAATGGGACTGTTCTCAATTCCCAGCCCGACAGCCGCAACGGCCGTCACCCATCTGTATATTCCGTCAGCCCTTCTGACCCTGAAAGACTGAGTGACAAAGTTCTTACCTGATCTGTCGACCTTATCATAGATATTGGCAGGTGTAACAAACTCAATATAGTCATCAATATCCTTAGGATGGATATTCTCCTTGGCGAACTCTCTGTAATACTTCACTATGCCTTTGATCGTGTCGCCGGCTTTTTCCCAAATATTGGAAGTCGACAGTATCCTGATCTCATCCTGCTCGGCATCCAGCAGATACACATCGCTATATAATGCCGTGAACTGCCTGGTCATACCGTCAAGCACTTTCAGATCATTCTGTTCATCACTGTGAGTCGCATTGATCATCTCAAAACGGTGAACACTTCTCTCATCATAGATCGCCAGCGTCTTAATACTGACAGAGATATATTCGCCATGCTCCACATAGGTGAAGCTCTCCGCTTCTCCGCTTGACCTTGCCTTATCGCTGTACTGTCTGAACCGTGATATGTAGTAAGAATTGGTCCTCCCTATATAACTGTCAAAGTCCTCAAAGCTCCTTATACCTATAGTAGAAAGCTCATTAAGAAAAGCATCATTAAGACACAGTGTCTTGAAAATGACACCATCGTCATATATCAATGCGACCGGGCTTGTGATATTAATATCTTCAAGTCCCGAATCACACATAAGACCTTTCTCCCAGGTCTCCTCTATCTCAATGCCGAAATCGCGACAATGCTGGAAGGTATCCTCTATCGCCATGGGCTTACCATAGTAATATCCCTGAATCCTCTCACAGCCTATAGTCTTCAGGAACTCAACCTCTTCCTCTGTCTCTGCGCCTTCCGTCAATGTATGTATCCCCAGCCTCTTAGCCATAGAGACAATGGATCTTAAGATCTCCTTTCCCTGATCGTTAAGATTCCTTAGGAACATCATATCTATCTTGATCTCATCAAAGGTGAACTCCTTAAGGATATTAAGTGTTGAATAACCGCTTCCGAAGTCATCCATCCACACTTCATAGCCATATTTGTGAAGCCTGTCGATCTCTTCCTTCATTCTCACCTTATCGGCCATAAGGGTAGATTCGGTGATCTCACAACATATAAGATTCCTGCTTATGTGGTACCTTTCGACCATCTCCTCCAGAGTCTCAAAGGGCTGTCCCACAAGGAAATCCATTCTTGAGAAATTGATCGAAACCGGAGCAACAATAACCCCCTCATCCATCCTCCTCCTAAGATCCTTGCAGGCCTGTTCTATAACGTAATGATCCAGTTTATGGATGATATTCTCCTGCTCAAGAATAGGAATAAAAACAGCCGGTGAGAGGAAACCATATGTCGGATCTATCCATCTCGTCAGAGCTTCCATACTGCACATTTTGCCCGTAAGCGTTCTGACTACAGGCTGGTAATATATCTGGATATATCCCGAGGCTATCGCCTTATCCAGATTCCTCGATATATAAGATCTCAGCTCATATTCACGTTTCAACTGAGAATTAAACTCAATAATATTAACGGCAAGATTATCTCGTATGGAATCACTGGCCATCTTCGCCTGATCACAGGCTGTAAGCGCCGTTATCTCCCTGTCGCCTTCGCCAAATCTTCGTATGCCCACCTTGATATTGACAGGCACCGTCTCCGAAAGCCCCCTTACGGCATCACGCACTTTTATAAGCCTTTCTTCCAGATCCTTATCCAAAACATAGGCCACAAAGATATCAGCAGAGAACCTTGATATTATCCCACCTTCAAATTCTTTGGAAAGTATATCTGCCACAGACTTAAGGCATTCGTCACCGGCTTCAAGTCCGAAAGCGGTATTGTACATCTTGAACTTGCTGATATTCAGATGAAAAAGAGCATAACTGTCGTCAATACCGTTACGCAGAAGCTCGCTCCTCTTCTCGTTGACGGCATCAAGGAAATGGCGCATGCCGATAAGACCGGTCAGCGGATCGGAAACATATGTATTATTCTTATTACTGATACTGACTATGAATGCCAGATATACATCCCCATAAGCCTCAGACCCTGACAGCCGTCCGTATTCCTCCACATATCTCACATCCCCGTTCTTGGATCTGATCCTGTAAGATATATGCTCGAAATAGTTGTCATGAACCTTCCTCTGCTCAGAAATATTGTTATGTACATTTTCATAATCATCCGGATATATCATTCCGCTGAATGTCCCACCGGTATACTCCACGAATTCGTCAAAATCAGCACATCCGAATATTGATACAACTTCCTCATTGGCATATATTATCCGCTCTGAATCGTCGGCCTTATATGCAAATACTCCCCCCGGAAGTGCATCATAATACCTGTTTATCTCATAATGATCTGCCATCTGCATATCCCCCTAATATCCCCCATCTGTGCCTTCGTGGCCCGGAGATGGAAGATCTCTCTTACTGCATTAAAAATGACTTCGCCAAAAAAGATAATCCACTATTTAATAATACCACATGTACGGATTTCTGTGGGAAATAACTCTTGAGGACGGGCCGGCCGGAGTGCCAAGGGGTTCAGTTATCGGAACGGGCGGCTGTGATAACAGAATGGAGATGCAAGACTGCGGGATTGATACTGTCTTCCATCCAGTCCATCTCAAAATCAAGATTCTCCGTAGTGCCGTCCTCCTTGATAAGAGGAACTATCCGAAGAGTCTCATCCGACTGATACAGTCGTACGGCGTATTCCGGCATGATACTGATACCGAGTCCCGTACTTATCATCAGCATAAGCGTCTCAGGATTACCTTCCATTGCCACAATATTGGGATAATAGCCGCCTCTTTCATATATGAGCAGCGACTCCTCCATCTGATCGAGCGGTCGTCCCGAGGGCTCCATCATGATAAAGCTCTCATTTTCAAGATCTCTATATGTGAGACTGTCCCTTCCTGCCAGCGGATGAGCCTCCGGAAGGACTGCCATAACAGGATAACTGGCAAGATATACCGACTTCATATTCTGATGATCCCTGATCTTGGGAGACAGTGTCATGATCACGTCGCACTCACCTCTCTTCAATTCCTCAAAGAGTATACTGGTATTATCGCTTATAAGATTGATCTTAATAGAGGGATAGGCTTCATGAAAATCTCTCAGTGAACGGACAAAATCCTTCTGCCCGAAGCCTTTGGCATATCCTATGGTCACCTCGCCCTCTACGCCCTCCGACACAAGGCGGGCAAGCCTTATGGCATCATCACTTCTGGCAACTATGGCTCTGGCTTCCTTAAGATATACCTTACCCGCTGCCGTGAGCTCCACATGATGTCTGTCTCTTATAAAGAGGGGTACTCCTACGGTAGTCTCCAGAGCCTTGATCTGCTGTGTCATCGCTGTCTGACTTATGAAACAGTCGGCTGCCGCTCTGGTAAAATTCAAAGTCTCCGCCAGACTAATGAAATAATGTAACTGATTAAGATTCATTATCCGAGTTCCTCCCGAGTATCATTATCGCCTTCGCATCTTCTGCGTCTTGCATCTCCCCTACGCACTCTGCATCTTTTGCATCTTGCATCTCCCTACGCACTCTGCATTTTCTGCGTTTCCCCTCTCTTCTGCGCCTTCTGTATTCTCTTCGTCGTACGTATCTTCCATATCCTCTGCTACGTTTTTTTTCGTTTATGTTATATCATTCCGCATCACTGCTGTATCATATATCCGATCTTGTAATAAGTTAATCTTATTACGCAAGTACATTTTATCATTTTACAGTACTCAAAATCAATCTTATAATAAGTAAAGGTTGAGTCGCATGATTACAACACAGTGAGACCGAACCATACATTCAGTCGAAGTATTTTTACGATAAGGAGAGAAAAAAATGGCAGAAGAAAAAATACCCTATAAAATATATCTTAGTGAAGACGAGATCCCTAAGCAGTGGTACAACGTAAGATCCGATATGAAGACAAAACCGGCTCCGCTTCTTAATCCGGGCACGGGTCAGCCGATGGGCTACGAAGACTTAAGACCTGTTTTCTGTGATGAACTCATCAAGCAGGAATTGGATAATGACACACCTTATATCGATATCCCTCAGGAAATCCAGGATTTCTATAAGATGTACAGGCCGGCACCTCTTGTACGTGCTTACTGTCTTGAGAAGGCTCTCGGGACTCCCGCCAAGATCTACTACAAATTCGAAGGTAACAACACAAGCGGAAGCCACAAGCTCAATTCCGCTATCGTTCAGGCTTACTACGCTAAGCAGCAGGGACTTAAGGGTGTTACAACAGAGACAGGTGCAGGTCAGTGGGGTACAGCTCTTTCAATGGCATGTGCATATATGGGACTTGACTGTAAGGTATACATGGTTAAGGTATCTTACGAGCAGAAGCCTTTCCGTCGTGAGGTTATGAGAACTTACGGCGCAACGGTTACACCTTCTCCCTCAATGGATACGGAAGTAGGACGCAAGATCAACGAAGCTCATCCCGGAACAACAGGAAGTCTTGGATGCGCAATTTCGGAAGCTGTTGAAGTTGCCACACATAATGAAGGTTACAGATATGTTCTCGGAAGCGTACTTAATCAGGTACTTCTTCACCAGACAGTTATCGGACTTGAAGCAAAGGCAGCTCTTGATAAATATAACGTAGTTCCCGATATCATCATCGGATGTGCAGGCGGCGGTTCTAACCTCGGCGGTCTTATCTCACCTTTCATGGGCGAGAAGTTAAGAGGCGAAAGAGATTACAGGATCATTGCAGTAGAGCCCGCAAGCTGTCCCAGTTTCACAAGAGGTGTATATGCATATGACTTCTGTGACACCGGAATGGTATGTCCTCTTGCCAAGATGTATACACTCGGCAGCAACTTCATTCCTTCAGCCAATCACGCAGGCGGCTTGAGATATCACGGCATGAGCCCTATTCTTTCACAGCTCTATGATGACGGATATCTTGAGGCAGTTTCGGTTGAGCAGACATCTGTATTCGAAGCAGCTCAGAGATTTGCAAGAGTTGAAGGTATCCTTCCCGCTCCCGAGAGCAGCCACGCTATTAAGGTTGCTATCGACGAAGCACTTAAGTGCAAGGAGACAGGCGAGGAGAAGACCATCCTCTTCGGTCTTACGGGAACAGGTTATTTCGATATGGTTGCTTACGGCAAGTTCAACGATGGCGAGATGAACGACTACATCCCTACAGACGAAGAACTTCAGAAGAGCTTCGCAACACTTCCCAAGATCGGTTAAAAAACGACCACCGATATTATGACACCGGTGTCACAAATACAGGATGACGCCGGCAGACTGTTCATTCGCATAACATAAGATTGATCGAGCAGGGAGACTCCCCTGCTCGGCGATAATACTGTAGGACACTGAAAAGCTAATGCTTTTCGGTGTCCTACAGTCATTTTAACTCTTGGATGACAATCAATGTCTATCCTGTAATCTCTTATGCAGATCAGATGCACCATATAACACATCCGTTACAGTCACTACGCCCGGATCGATCACATCTGAGCGAAAGCGACGTCTCGGTCAATATATTCACCGAAACACCCTTTCCGTCAATTTCATTATCTCATGGAGATATCCCGTATCGCGGCAGACATCGCCACTCTCTATGGAATGATTACCATAAGGATAGATATATAACTCTGCCCCTGTGGCACCCGCTTTGCTTTTTATGACACGTGTGTCAGACAGAGGATCCGACTCACCGTAGAAGGCTATGACTTTTTCTCCGGCGTGATCGAAAGTCTCCTCCACCGGTGTATACCAGATCTGCTTAGCATCGATACCGTACTCTTCGGCAAAACGTGCCAGTACGACCGTCCCGATACTCTTACCTATCAGCACAACATCAGCATACTCCGTGAAATCGATATCCTTCAGCTGTTCACAGGCTTGTCTGTAAGCATCTTCTGCCGCCTTACGCAAGAGTCCATCATCACCTTTGACGCCAACAGGCATATCATGATATTCTACATCCCTGACCTCATAGCCATATTGATACGCCATCTCAACCGCATAATACAATAACGGCTTGCCCTTATGATATCCTATCCCGGGGAAGATGACCGCTATCTTCCTGTCGTTCTTATCCTTGCATTCTGCATCAACACTCATATCGTTCCTCATAGCCTTTTTCATTCTAACCCTGCAGATCTATTGCAAGCCCGCATCCCTGCATCGGATCAATGGCAACAGTTCCCGGCATTGGACTTCCCCAAACTGTTCCCGGTAACGAATTAACGTTAGCCGCTCCCAATACTGCGCCGGTGCCACCCGAATCCTGCATAAACTTCATCATACCCTTGAGATAATCCATATCCGCTTTCATCATGGCCTTCTGCTCAGATGCCCTGTGATGCCGCTTCAATTCTTCGAGTTCCTCTTCACTCATATGAGGATCGATAACTTCCATGGCTTCTAGTGCTTCCATGGCTTCCTCAAGTTCTCTCAGCTCTTCTACGGCTCCAAGCGCTTCCATGGCTTCTTCCGGTTCTCTCAGTTCTTCTACGGCTTCATGCAGCATCTGCTGTCTCTCTTCGAAGATCGCATCCTCTTTATCGGAGAGTTTTTCTTCCTCACGGGCTATAACGGCATCCCTAAGGCCTCTTGCAGCTTCCTTCTGTTTATCAGCCTTCTCATCCGCACGTCGGGTATGCTCCACCAATTCTTCCAATTCCAGATGATGCTTCTTCTTCCTCGCTGCCATCTCCATCCGCTTGGCGTGGATAAGCGCCAGTTGAAGTTCTTCCTGATTACCTTTCCCGGAAGCTATCTGTCGCTTGACCTCGAGCACCTTCCGCTTGGCGGCAATGACCGCCTGTCCTGCGCTGACCGATGTCTTGGCGCGCTGTATCCGCGTAGCAACATCCTTGCAATTATATTTCACCGGCTTACTGTATTCTTCCTTGTCTCCGCAATCATTATCTCCGAAGAGCTCACGGAATATAGACTCACTGTCAACAGGATCCGTACCAAGTATCCCGCTGTTTTTCTCCTGCTTATTATTGAGTTCTCGCAGAAGTTCACGGGTCTGAGTCAGTTGCTGCTTCCTGGCCTGTTCCTGTCGCTGCCTGAGATCATATATAGCCCATGAAGGTTCGGACTCACTTCTGTTCACCTGCCGGTCTTTGGCCGCATATCCATATGTCATGCACATACCATCACCACGCATCATGAAGGGATACGCGCCACTCGCATAATTTGAAATATTCATGTCTATCCCTCCGATCCTTCTTAACCACGGAAATCAATATGCGCACCGACAGCAGTGTCAGAACCGCTCATAACGCGCCGCGAAGCGATGTCATAAGAGTAAGAGCTCACCATCGATATGAGTTCTTCCATAGAAGAGGCCTCTATCGTAACATATTCCTTATTATCCCCGACAGGCACATTGCCACCATCTGTATCCGCTTCAGGCATATCTCTGTCCCTCAGCTCTTCCGGACGGACATTCTCTTCTGCCGCTTTCTTAAGCCGCTCTTCACGAAGTTCCTTCTCAGCCTTCTTCTTCTCCTTCGCTTTCAGTTCCTTCTTCTGAGCCGCTTTCTTCTCTATCGACTTCTTCTGCGCATCCAGAGATTTCTCCACTGTTGCAAAAAAGCTCTCATTGCCGTTAGAATCGACCGATACACCAAAGTTCTTGGTACCTATACCTGTTGATGCCAGACTGTTCTTAGCCTCAGACAGCTTCATCTCAGACATAGCGATAATGGCCTCGTATTTCTTACGATAGGCTTCGTCTGTCGCCATCCGTTCCAGCTTCTCGTCGTCAATGAGCAGTACCATCTTATTGGCATTACCATAAGACGCAGCATTGGCATGAACCTGCGCCTTAAGATCCTTACTCACGGCGATAAACTCGATATTATGATACCGAGCCTTCAGCTTGTCATAATAAGCCTTCGCCTTATCCGAGAGCTTCACATCACCGATAGTATTACCGTATTCTGTTTGCCTTGGAACAAGAGAACTTGTCGATTCGATAAAAGAACAATCTTTTGTCCTGATATCAGATACCCCATTGCTCTTAGCAGTCTTAGGATCCGCCACGCCATATGAGGTCTTTGATGCCTGACCCGGAACTTCCTTCTTACCGGATCTCCATGCCTGATCTGTCTTCTGATACGAAGAAATACCATACATTCCTGCCATAGTTTCTACCTCCTTGTAGATAATATGAAATCCATTTCCGTCAACTTCAGATAAGGATACTTATCTTAATTGTTATATCGGCAGTTTAGTATTAATAATTAACCGTGAAATTGCAGTCTACTGTATGTTTAGGGAATCAATTGTCGCCTTTGAGATAATCATGTATATCAATGATTCCGGCTTCACTCTTCACTTCAAGCGCCGGAACTTCCTCGATCATCCTTGCGATGCCGGTCCGCTTGTCTACATAGAAATGCACGAATGCTCCCGTATAGCTTCGGAAAACAACCTCATATTCGGTTTCCGTTCCTTCGCCCATCTCCACATACATGACCGCCGAACCCTCTTCGGCCACGCTCCAATCGTAATTGGTATGGCAATAATTGCTGACTCCTTCATATGCCATATCCTCCGTTACCGAACGATCGTCAGCCTTATTTTCTTCGCTACTCACACTTGATTCATCAGCCTTATCATCTTCGCTGTTCCCGCTTGCTTCGTCAGCCTTATCATCTTCGCTGTTCTCAGTTACTTCGACAGCCTTATCATCTTCGCTATTCCCGTTTGCCTCGTCAGCCTTATCATCTTCGCTGTTCTCAGTTACTTCAACAGCCGTTACTACGTTGTCAGCATTCGTCTCGCCATCATGAAACGGATCATCATATTGAGTTATATCCACCTCCTGAAGTTCGACTTCCTCCTTGGAGCCGCACCCCTGCAACATTAGATTTAATGACATTACTGTCATAATTAAATATGCCGTTCTTTTACAAAATCTTTTATTCAAACCCTTATCTCTCCTTTTATTCCTATGTTGATAAATGATATTATATCAATAATTACCACTGATTTTTGAGAATTTCGCCTTTTAAATATAGATTTCCTTTGATGTTTTCCCTTATTGGAGAGAGCTGTCCCTCCTTAACCATATATGATAGGTTCTGCCTTGAACATTCCAGAAGATCACAACTTTCAGTTGTATCTAATAAATTCTTTTGCACAAAGAGTACGAGATCACTTTTTGTAAGCGGAATTGTTTCTCCCGCTTCATAAATTGCTTTCTTGTCTATGTCAATTGAATCGTTAAAGGTGATAAAGTATCCACCGGTCCCAACCTTACATGAATCGAAAAGTCTCTTGTTATTCAAGACTTTATCTACCTTATCGAGCTTTGTAAGCTTTTTCATATCAACCTTTTTAACAGAATTATCTTCAAAAAAGCAAAGTATATTTGAATCATCAAGAACAGCACAGTCCGTGAGATTAGTGCTTCTTCTTTTTTGTGCAAACTCAGGGAGTTCATTGATTTTCTTTATGTAAAGACTATCCTGTGAACACCTTCCGCCTGAAAGTTCTAAAAACTTCATCTCATCATAAGCTTTCATTTTATGGTTTGTCAAAATAGAATTTATATTTTGCCTTCCACTTGGTATTATGCGCGCTTTAACCCACATCAGGCTGAACTCCCTTGAGATGGTAAAAATCCCCCTTTTCACATGATTCATAAAAAGGAGTGGTGCAGACCATTCATCCAGGTAGTCCTGAAGTTCTATAATAAACGAGTGTTCTTTTTCATAATAGATCAGAGTCCCAACAGACATATTGTTCTCTTCATCAACAATTTCAAAGTATTTCATGCGCCGTTACCTTTCATTGTCTCTTAGGCCAAGCTTTCAAAAAAAAGATATCTTTCATAAATCATGTTCCAGATTTTATCTAAAAATACATCTGACAGAACACCATTAAGATCACTAAAAAGATAATCCCGATCCTCTAAAGAAAGCTTTCCTGTAAAAACCTCCTTCGGTCTTTTAATCAGTTTCAAATTCTCAAGACATGAATAACTTCCGATGAAGTTTTGGCATTTCTTATCATCCATTATGTCAAATCCTTCAGCGTCTTTATCTGTCATGCAGGTATAGATCAGAGATAGACCGTGATCAAATAAAGGTGCAAACCTTATCGTGTGTGCTCTTGCATTTCTAAGAATCTCGATATTTGCTCCGCGTCTATCTCTATTGAGGATGATGAAGTCTAGTGCAATCATCTGATTTATATATTGTTCAAATCCCTGCCTTACACAGAATTCATAGTGTGACTCACCTTTTTCTGAATTACTTCTATAAAAGTCATCCATAGCCAGTTTGCTTTCACCTCTGTTTTTAAAGTCAAAAGAAGAACATAGGTAAGTACTATAAA
The DNA here is from genome assembly GCA_024684085.1 of Lachnospiraceae bacterium. Lineage (GTDB taxonomy): Bacteria > Bacillota > Clostridia > Lachnospirales > Lachnospiraceae > Colinaster. Next base: position 18,452 of record JAIKXM010000002.1, read on the forward strand.
TTCTGTTGTCCACTTCTATATCAGCATATACAAGCTCATAGCTTAAGTGTTCAACCCCAAGGATAGTCAAAAGTCTGTCAACTATTATCTCGTTCACACATTCATGACCAACAACTCCTCTTTCCGAATCAAAATTTGAGAGCTTATAATACTTCTTTTTCCCATCAATTGTTGATTCTGACTTAAGGAAGGTGCCTGCTGTCCCACTTGAATTTCTGACATGTGACCATTTTAAATACGTTAAATCCTGCTTTTCTCTTATTACTTTTTTATCCATGATTCTCCTTTTATTTGACGCACGTCAAATAAAAATACAAAATTCGTACAATAGTCACTCAAAAGAACGGAGATATCTACCTTATGGAGCTTGACACCCGGTAATTACACGACTTTTAGGATAAAAATCTCATCCCATGTAATCTTCCTCTTGACTATCGAACATATGTTTGCTATATTAGTTTACACACAGCCGGAATCGATCGGCTGAGGAAAGGAGATGAGTTTTTTCATGGAACATATGATAATTGCGGTGGATTTTGACGGAACTCTCTGTTACAGTAACTGGCCGGAACTCGGCGAACCCAACAGGCCTCTCATAGAATATCTCCGTGCGCAGCGGGCCTCAGGCAATAAACTCATTCTCTGGACCTGCAGAGCGGGCGAGGCTCTTGATCAGGCAGTCTTATGGTGTCATGAACAGCATCTCGAATTTGATGCCGTCAACGACAATCTTCCTGAGGTCATCGAGATGTACGGTAATAACTCTCGCAAGATCACTTGTGACTATTATATTGACGATCGTGCTCTATATCCAAAGATAACAGATCTTCAGAGGGCGATATGAATGCAGAACTTAAGACTTACATAGCCATAGATATGAAGAGCTTCTATGCCTCGGTAGAATGTGTCGCCAGAGGACTGGATCCCCTTAAGGCCAGACTGTTGGTCGCAGATCCCGACAGATCGGATCAGACCATCTGTCTTGCAGTGTCACCTGCACTGAAGGCACTAGGTGTCCCCGGCAGACCCAGACTATTCGAAGCCAAGCAGGCCATCCGAAGATATGAGAGCATACATCATACGCGGATAGACTATATAATAGCTGTCCCCCGTATGGCCGAATATGAGAAGGTATCGGCATCTATATACGGCATATATCTCAAGTACGTATCATCCGATGATATTCACGTATACAGCATAGATGAATGCTTCATTGATTGTACGCCATATCTACACCTCTACGATAAGACAGCCGCTAAACATAAACGGCATCCCGCACATATAATGGCCCTCACCATGATAAGGGATATATTACGACATACCGGCATTACCGCAACTGTAGGCATCGGCACCAATCTGTATCTTGCCAAGGTGGCAATGGATATCGTAGCCAAGAAGGCTCCTCCGGACAGGGACGGAGTCCGCATAGCTTCTCTTACGGAAGATTCTTACAAGCTTCTTCTATGGGAGCACAGACCTCTTACCGATTTTTGGCAGGTCGGACGCGGGAAAGCTACTCGACTTGAAGGCAATCATATGTATACGATGGGAGATATCGCGGAACGAACTCAATGGGATGAGGAATGGTTCTATAAGACTTTCGGAATTGATGCTGAGATACTGATCGACCATGCATGGGGCATAGAACCCGTTACAATGCACGACATCAAGCATTACAAAAGTGACAGCCACTCGCTGTCCAACGGTCAGGTACTGCCACGTCCCTACCTTTATGATGAAGCATGCATTGTTCTGCGTGAGATGATCGACATACTATGCTGCGATATGTATAAAAAGGGAGTTGTATCGACTAAGTTCACATGGTGGATCAGCTATGACTATAAGAGTCTTGAATACTGTCCCGAGTATAACGGACGACTGGCCATTGACTGGTATGGCAGATTACATCCGGCACACTCCAATGGAACCGTTAATCTATCCATAGCGACCAACACATCCGGTATCATAACCGATAAGATCATGCAGGATGTCGACAGGAAAGCCGATCACAGACTTCTGTTTCGCAGATTAGGTATATGTGCCTGCGATATAACTTCGGATAACGGTTACTATCAGATGGATATGTTCACGGATTATGTGATGCTGAGCAAAGAACAACAGTTACACTCTGCGCTTTTGGATGTGCGGAATCGTTACGGGGCTAATGCTCTCCTTAAAGGAACCAATCTATTGGAAGGTGCAACAACAATAGAACGTAATCAGCAGATCGGAGGTCACAGAGCTTAGAGTTAAACAACTGCATGATCTAAGATTCGCAGACACAAGGCTACAGGGATCAGATCTCAACTGCACAGAGGCTGAACACCGGCAGTTACACACCTTGAACAAGAAGAAATTGGAGATGATATAGATGAATGACAGATTTAATGACTTGTCAGTGCCCCCTTCTTTTCCATATAAGAAGGTCTATGAGAAGGGTAAGCCTGCGCATGAAAAAGGTGACAGTTTCAGTATCCGACATCCGTCGATGGATCATGGCAAACGTGCCAAGATATTCAGCCCGTTCGATGCTCTAAAAGGATTCAGCGACGAGCTTAAGAAAACCGGGTTGGAAGTAACCGAGAGCTTCCGTGAGGATACGGAAGAGATAACGGAATATCCGTAGTCAATACACTCATTAATACAGTTCCTTGATAAAGAACATATTCATGCTTCCATGCCCTATAACTTCCGGCTGTTCTATCTCAGTATATCCGCTTTTAATATAGATATGAACAGCCTCACGAAGTACATCATGAGTCTCAAGATACGATCTGCGGAATCCGGCCTGACGCATCTTATCTTCTATAAAAGAGATCATCTTATAACCCGATCCCGAGCCCTTAGCCTCACTACACAGATAGAGTTTCTGAAGCTCGGCAGTATCTTCCGAATCATAGAATCTTGAGAAGCCGATCCCACCCAGGACTCTGTCCTTCTCATCTACAACCACATAGTACTTGGCATCTTCTCTACCGTATACTTCAGTCAGATGATCCAGGGCTTCATCATAATAAGCCGTTCCGGGGATATCAAGTCCATACCTCTTAAGATTATCCCTGATTATCGAAGCAATTACTGCATTATCTCTTTCTTCCAATTCTCTAAATCTCAAACTCCCCACCACTCCTTATGGCCGTTATACAAGTCCCAACCTGCTCAGAGGCTTACGTATCATCGGTCCGACTATATTGGCGATAATGATCTTGCCTATATCAAACGGTATAAAAGGTATCACACAGACAGACAGGGCATATTCCCACGTACACTCCATCTGGTATACGAACCAGACTGTGCCCAACGCATAGAGAACTCCTGTTGCCAGCACCCCCGCAATTATCATAATTAGCGTCCTGATAAGAGGACTCTTCATCTTCTTCACATAGAGGAATACAATCCCCAATATAAGTAACATCGGGAAGAATCCGACAAGATATCCGCCTGTCGGTCCTGCCAGCTTAGCTATCCCACCGGAATATCCGGAAAAAACAGGAAGACCTGCTATTCCGATCAGCATATATACAGCAAGACTCAACATTGCGTCCCCTACACTCAGAATATAAACCGCTATATACAATACCAGATTGGTAAGACTTACGGGTATTGGCCCGATCGGAACTGAGATCGGCGCAAACAGACATATGATCGCTGCCATAAGACCACACAGCACATACCTGTATATATTGCTTTTTCCTTCATTATCCTTATTCATATTACCACACTCCATCCTTTCGTACAGATTCTAAACCGATTATCACACCTTTTTTCTTAATTGTCAACCTGCAATGTATAGATGGGTAACAATTGCGGTATGTAACGGGTAACAATTGTAGCATGCAGCCGGGTAACAATTGTAGCATGCAGCCGGGTAACAATTGTAATGTGTAGACAGGTAACAAGCTAAGTTTAGGACCACTCTGCCTCAAAACTCCCATCAGCAGAATCCTGATACCGATTCTGACGACAGAGTTATATCTAACGCCACACATGAAGTGAGGGTGCAGGAATCGGCCTCATGAATACCGCATTCCTACACCCTCCACTATGTATAAACCTATCAACAATAATCATTAAACATCAATCCGGCATAAGCGCTTGCCACATACGGGCTTAAGAAATTCTTACCCGGATTCTTATACTCAACTACCTTCTTATTGAGGTAGTTGATAGGATTGATCGATACCTGCTTGCTCTTACGCATCATGGTATCGGCGAATCCCTTCAGAGCCTTAGCTCCAACCTCATCCTCATCAGTCAAGATCGACACATACAGCTTGTCCTTATTAAGAACAAACCTTCCGTTGTCATCCATCTCTATTCCAAGGCCTTCCATTCCGGCTCGATAATAAGAAGCTGCCGACTTGATCTCATCCAGAAGGGCATTAGCCCTTGTCTGATTATCGGAATAGCTGCTTACGGCATCCATAAAGTGATTGATTCCTGCGAAGAAATTATCTATATTCTCCACCGCAGCTTCAGTATCCGGCTTAAGACCTATACGAACCGTCTCGCCTTCCATGGAACTCACTCCATTAAGAGTGATCTCAAAATTCTTCTCTAACACGAATGTGTTATCGGGAACGCTGACCTCTATTCCGTTAATATTCATAACGGCATTGGATGCCTCACGTACCACACTGTCGATTCCGAGATACTCTACCGAGCCGCTACCTCTTCTGCCTCCGGCATCTCTTATATTGAAGACTCGTGTGCTCTCACCTGAATGAACACCCACCTGTGTAGACTCTATTCTAAGAGCGGCATTACCCTCACCGTCCTCTTCAACACTCGAAGTAAGACGAATATCAGCATTATTGATCAATCTACTGAGTCGTTGCTGTATATCAAAATTGGTATCATTCACACGTATACCATATTGGAACTCATAACCCTGGCCATTGACCGACAGGTCGAAGGTATAATCTCCGGGTTCAATAGCCCTCTCGTTCTTGGGAAGGAACTTACCTTGATTAACCTGCGCCGAAGCCAGTCTTAGCACTTCAATATCGTAGGTCGGAGATTCAACTTCACCACTCGGTACATTCCCATCGCTGTCAGGTCTGTCACCGATCAGTGCCTGATCTTCTATACCTACATAGGTGGCTGACAGAATATTCTCATTGGTAGAATATACGATCTTACCATCCAACTGTATACTGTTGGAATTGCCTGCAGTCTCAGTAATAGTATTCTGCAACAGACGCGATTCTTCCTTGAGACCTACAATATATTCTCTCGTCTCGCCATTATTCTCGATCTTGTAAAGGGGAGCTTCTTTGTTCAACTTCGCCATAGAATTAGTGATGCTCTTAAGCTCACTGCGCTTATGAGTATCATACTTGGTATCGCTCTTCTTTGGCGCGTATGTAGTTAGATATTGATTATAGACGGCGTTTAAAGCCATTGAATATGCCATACCTGCCCCTCCTTTCTTCCATGATCGAAGTAACACTCCTTGTGTAGACATGTTGGCCCACTTTTAAGCTATTTTTACAAATCTAGCGTACCACTTTTTTGTCAAGACTTCAATAGCTATACTGATATTCATAAAAGTTCATCTATTACAACAATTCCTATGCAAGAGTCCCCTTGATCCGATAATCCGGACATACAATGCAACCCTTTATTCCGCAAAAAAAGGCGACCGCTGATCACATCCGACCACCAATCGCCATTTTGAAATCTCACGATGTATACCCTACATAAGCAGATCCTTATCAGATGTCATTGCCTGTCTGTACACCGGCCAGAGCATCCTTCATATTGTTGAGAGTCGTCTCCGCGATAGCTGCAAGCGCCTCCAATGTAAAGAACCCCTGATGCGAAGTCATCATTACATTAGGGAAAGACAGAAGTCTTGCCGTTACGGAATGCTGCATTATCTCATCCGACCGATCTTCATATACATTACCGGTCTCTTCTTCGTACACATCAAGGCCGATACCAAGGAACTTATTAAGACGTATTCCCTCTATCAGCTCATCGGTATTGATAAGTGCTCCTCTGGAAGTATTGACCAGAATAACACCGTCCTTCATCTTCTTAATGCTCTCGATATTGATCATATGATATGTTGAATCAAGCAACGGACAATGAAGGGATATAAGATCGCTTCGTTCCAGAAGTTCATCAAGAGATACATATTCTACAAAATCGGCAAGATTGGGATTCTGATATACATCATATGCGATCACATTCATACCGAATCCTTTGCAGATCCTGCACATAGCCGCACCGATCTTACCGGTTCCCACGATACCTGCGGTCTTACCATAGAGCTGCACGCCCCTCAATCCCTTAAGAGTATAGTCATTCTCGCGTACTTTATTATAAGCCTTATACAATCTTCTGTTCACTGCCATTGCAAGTGCCATTGCATGCTCAGCTACAGATTCGGGAGAATACGCCGGAACTCTCTTAACAACTATCCCAAGTTCCTTGGCCTTAGCCGAATCAACGTTATTGAAGCCGGCACATCTCATAAGTACTGCCTTAACTCCGCATTCTGCGAGTATCTCAAGAGTCGGAGCCGATACATCGGCACTTACGAAAGCGCATACTGCATCATATCCTTTGGCAATAGGCGCTGTTCTGGGTTCCAGTTCATGCTCGATATAATCGATCTCAATATCCGGGAACCCTTCCAGGACTGAATCAAATGACTTCTGATCATATGTCTTTGCTGCATAAAATAATAACTTCAATTGTACACCCTCCTTATCTATATACCCTAAGCCTTCGATCGTGCCCGTCTCTAAAGGCCGACTCCAAGGCCGTTACATCTCCTTATAAGTCTCCATGACCATAACGGTTCTCGGGGGAATGCTGATCTCGCTGTGAACAACGATCTTATCCTGAACAACACTCTGTTCATTGGATGTATCGATCGTCAGATAGAACTTATATCCTTCCGGAGGATCCGGCAGGGTTACCGTCTGATACTCCCAATATGAATTGATCGCAAGATACACCAGCTCATCTTTCCCCACATGATTCTGTCCGGCATACATGATGCCCACATAGTGATGATTGTCACCAAAGTCAGGCCAGAAAGGATTCAGTCCGTGCTGGCTGATACATGGATATCCAAGCGAACACTTTTCCGTATCTATACGGATCACTCTGTGCATCTTACGATACCAGATCAGATACTGGAAAAATGTGAAGAGATCATGATTGGTCTCAAGCTGAGTCCAGTCAAGCCACGAGATCTTATTATCCTGACAGTAACCGTTATTATTACCATACTGGGTATTACCGAACTCATCACCCGCAAGGAACATCGGTATTCCACGACTTAACATCAGTGTAACGATGGCATTCTTAACAAGTCTTCTTCTCAATGAATTAACTTCTTCGTTATCCGTCTCGCCCTCTACACCACAGTTCCAACTGTAGTTATCATTGGCTCCGTCCGTATTATTCCAGCCGTTAGCCTCATTATGCTTATAATTGTATGCATACAGATCATGAAGCGTGAATCCGTCATGGCAGGTGATGAAATTAACCGAAGCAAAGTGGCCTCTCGTCTCCGGCAGATATATATCCGGCGATCCCGAGATACGATTGGCAGCTATCTGCTCCATATGATTATCGCCCTTCAGAAAAGCTCTTACATCATCTCTGTATTTACCGTTCCATTCCACCCATCTGTTCCATGAAGGGAAAGTACCTACCTGATACATTCCGCCTGCGTCCCATGCCTCGGCTATAAGCTTGACATTACCAAGGATAGGATCAAAGGCAAGCGACTCAAGAAGCGGTGGCTTGCTCATGGGTGAACCGTCTTCATTACGACCGAGAATGGATGCAAGATCGAATCGGAACCCGTCTATTCTGTATGCCACCACCCAATACCTGAGGCAGTCCAAGATCATCTGTCTCACTATAGGATGATTGCAGTTAAGAGTATTGCCACAACCGGAGAAGTTATAGTAATGGCCTTCCGGCGTCAGCATATAATAGATATTATTATCAAGTCCCTTGAAAGAGAATACAGGTCCGAGCTCATTACCTTCCGCAGTATGATTGAATACTACATCCAAAAAGACCTCGATACCCACATCGTTGAAGCTCTTAATAAGCCTCTTAAGCTCATTACCCTCTTTGTTGTATTCGGGTTTTGAACAATATGCCGTATTGGGAGAAAAATAATTAACCGTATTATATCCCCAATAATCTATAAGATGCTGTCCCTCATATTCTCTGTGATCATGCATCTCATCAAACTCGAATATAGGCATCAGCTCAACTGCGGTAACACCCAATTCCTTAAGATAAGGTATCTTCTCTCTTATACCTTCAAATGTTCCGGGGAACTTCACCTTGGAAGAAGGATCCATCGTAAATCCTCTTACATGAAGTTCGTATATGATCAGATCTTCCATGGGAGTCAGCGGCTGTTTGCTGTCTTCCCAGTCAAAATCATTGGTTACCACTCTTGCCCTGTAACCGCTGTAATCCTTCTCATTACCGTCAACGCCCCACTCTCTAAGGCCTGCAACAGCCTTCGCATAAGGATCGAGCAATATATTATTCTTGTCAAAAAGCAGGCCCTTGGAAGGATTGTATGGGCCATCCATTCTGTAAGCATATTCCAGATTATCCATATCCAGACCGAATACGATCATGGAATAACAGTTACCGATTCGATAAGACTCAGGGAAAGGAAGAACGGCAAAAGGTTCTTTCTTCTTCCTGTGATATAAGAGCAGCTCACAAGCTGTAGCCTGCAGACTGTGAATCGTGAAATTGATTCCGCCGGGAATTACCGTGGCACCGTTGATCTCGTAGAAGCCCGGTCTCACCTCATAGCCGTCTATCATATCCATCGGTTTAAGATTGATATGCTGATTACCGACACTATTCAGATTGTCATGTCTTACACTTCCCACAGGTGTAGTTATATTTGGTTGCATACTATCATCCTCATTTCTTACGAAACACTTCTATAACCCCAGACTACATCCTTAATAACGTTAACCAACAGCAAAATGCATACCCACTGATCCCAATCACCATGCCTCTGTCAATGCAACATAACGATCAGGACAATACTTACGATCGATCTGACGTCTGTCACCCAAGTCTTCATTCCCTATTCACCTCTCGGGTTCTGACAGTCGATTTGACAATCATACCATAATCAGGGCAATTGTCAAAGCCCTAATTCACGGTCTGCAAGATCAAGACTCTCGATTATGGTCTTATCCATATCATAATACTTATACTGACCAAGGCGCCCGCCAAAGATTATCTTATCTTCTCCGCCTGCCAGTTCCGCATACTTCTTATACAATTCATTATTCCTGTCATCATTAATGGGATAATAAGGTTCATCCCCCGGCTTCCACGTAGCAGGATACTCTCTTGTAACAACCGTATCCTTCTGTTTGCCGAATTCAAAATACTTATGCTCTATCACTCTCGTGTAGGGAATATCAGCCTCTGTATAATTGATAACGGCATTACCCTGATAATTCTCTACACCCTCCATTACTTCCGTCTCGAATCTTAAGCTTCTGTACTCAAGCCTTCCGTAACAGTAGTCATAATACTCATCTATCGTACCTGTATATATGATCTTACCGAATTCATTGCCACCCATTCCGGCTTCACAGTAATCCTTATATGACACTCCTGTCAGAACTTCCGTTCCTTCCAGCATACGCTCCACTACGGCTGTATATCCGCCGATAGGTATGCCCTGATATCTGTCATTGAAGTAATTATTGTCATAAGTGAACCTTAAGGGTAATCTCCTTATTATAAAAGAGGGGAGTTCGGTACATTCTCTGCCCCACTGCTTCTGAGTATATCCCTTGATCAACTTCTCATACACATCCGTTCCAACAAGCGATAATGCCTGCTCTTCCAGATTGGCAGGCTCTGTGATATTAAGCTCTGCGATCTGCTCTGCTATCTTACGCTTAGCCTCTTCGGGAGTCTTAACTCCCCACATCTGTGCAAAAGTATTCATATTGAACGGAAGATTATATATCTCATCCTTATAGAACGCTACTGGTGAATTGATATAATTATTAAATTCAGCGTATCTGTTGATATAATCCCATGCTCTCTTATCACTTGTGTGAAAGATATGCGCGCCATACTTATGTACATTAATATCATTGCACTTCTCGGTATAGATATTGCCTGCAATATGTTCTCTCTTATCTATACAAAGACAAGTCTTCCCCGCTTCCTTCATACGTGAAGCGAACACTGCACCAAAAAGTCCCGCTCCAACGATCAGATAATCATATCTCATTCTCTACCTCCGCCGTACACCGGTTTAAAAATAATAAAAGGTCTCATTCTTACCTCCGGTAAGCCTTTGAGACCCTTCTATTATATAATATTTCTTCACTTTTTGGTATCCATGAATTGCGCTGACACCGCCTGAAGACCGTTTGAGGTCTTATAATAATCAAAAGCGACTGTTGACGCATTCTTCCTGTTGGAGATTTCCTTCTTCTCCCTTAAGATCTTGTTCTCTATTCCCATCTTATTACGGACTTCTATAGCTTGAATCGACGCACTTTTATCAGTAATGGCCGCAATAAGCTCCTGTATCTCCCTGATCTCCTCTGTGTACTCATCCTTCTTCTCATTGAGTTCCTTACGGACATTCTCATATAATGTCTCGAACCCGTTATCCAATTTGATGAGAGCTGTGATAAGTCGATCCTTGTCTGTCATATTGCGATCCAACACATCAAAGTCGGCATCGGAACTTATAAGCTCAGCCTGTTCCTTACTCTTAGCCTCTATCGCCTTAAGTATCTCAAGCTTCTGGGAGAGACTTTCTCTCAGTATCTGCATATAATTATCCAGCATTACATAGCTCCCTTATTACGATTTGTCTTCATAACCTCTATCCATGTATCTCTCATGGATCTGAGATGAGTAAGAACCTCTTCGAGGATCTCGGGATCCTTATGGATATTGGCTTCCAGTAATCTCTTCAAAAGATATACATATACTCTGTCGAAGTCTTCCGCTACCGGATAATTATGATCTAATGTTGATCTGAACTCTTCGATGATACGTTCTACACGTATAATATTATTGTGAGCCTTCATTACGTCTTTCTTCTCTATAGCCATCACTGCTATATTACAGAACTTGATTGCTCCTTCATAGAGCATTAATGTTAGCTCAGCCGGTGATGCCGTAAGTACCTTGCTGTTATTATAATGTGTATACCCGTTTTGTACCATCTGAGATACCTCCGTTTTTTAATTATTGAACAGCCCTGAAATAGCATTCTGCTTGCCTTCAAGCTGAGTAAGTGCAGTCTCCATACGGGTGAACTTCTTGTAATAGAAATCTTCCCATGTATCTACCTTAGTCTGCTGATTGGCAATCTTACGAGTATATTCATCATACTCTGATTTCATAAGCTTGTCATTATATACCGTGAAAGCCGAACTGTTGTCGGTTCTCTTCATAAGATTATCGACCGTATCATACATATTACGTGTAAGAGTGGCAAAAAACTCTGCGACTCCATCCGGATCAGAAGCGATAGCTGCCTTAAGCATATCTGTCTTAGTAGATGTAGCCGTATCATCCTCATCACCGTCTATATGATAAGTGCTCTTTTCATTCTCAGCCGAACTGAAGTATCCGAGGGTTCCGATACCGAAGGAATCAAGATATTTCCTGCTTCCGTCGCTCATCTCAACACCGGAATACATTACTTTCTTCATAGACTCCATTATATTGCCAAGTGTAGAATCACTCTTAAGAAGTGCGGACTTGATCTTGTCTTCCCATTCCTTGATCTCGTCTTCTTCCATGGCTTCTTTTTCGTCGTCCGAAAGCATCTTGTACTTATAAGCAGATTCGGCATTATACAGCTTATCTATCTCTGTGATAAGCGAATTGTATTCTTTGATAAAGTCCTTAACCATCTTATAGATACCCTCGGTATCATTGGTGGTAGTGAGAACTATCTCTTCGTCAGTCTCATGATTGATCGATACTGTAAGACCGTTAACGTCAAAAGCATTGGTGCTTCCGGTATACTCAACACCGTTAAGCTCGATAGCCGCGTCCGTAGCAGCGATCCTTACACCCTGTCCTGCTCCGATCCCAAGTGTGCTGAGCACATCCTGATCGCCGCCAAGCTGGAAATCATTCTCGGTTCCCAAACCTGATGCACTTATATAAGCTCTCTGATTCTTCTCATCGAAGTTGACAGTTACGCCTGACTCTCTTATCTTCTTAACCACATCATCAACGGTCGTATCAGCTGTAACATCTATGCTTAGAGGTTCATTGCTGCCGTTCTTGATCGTTATGGTCTTGGTCTCGTCTGCACCTATCTCCATAAGATCACTAAGTTTTGTAGAAGATGTTACCTTGAATCCTGCGTCTAACTTAGCGCCGGTAAGATAACCGCTTCGTGCCATACTCGTAACCTTAAGAGACTGCACACAATTGGCCGCGTTACTGCCTGTGACCACGCTTACTGCGTCGGATGAAGCCTTTGTGGTCTTCTTAATATAATCAGACTTGGTACGCATGTTGCTCAAAGTCTTACTGTAGAAAGAATATATCTTGGTATTCAGACCCTTCCATGCGTCCTGTGTCCATGATAATTTCTTCTGATCTTTTTCAAGATTTGTTTTTTTAACGGATTTAGCTTTGACCAGTTCAGCTACGATAGAATCCGTATCAAGTCCTGAACTCATTCCGGATAATTTAATTGCCATATCTTACTCCTTTCGACATCCATGTCTCTATGCGGATCAATTACTGTTACATTACCGTACGGGGCAGATATCCCGCGAACGATCATCTCTTCTCATCAACTAAGATTCCGGCCATCTCCCATACCTTGGCAATCATATCCAGGGTCTTCTCGGGAGGAAGTTCCTTAATGATCTCTTTAGACTGTCTGTCAATGATCTTAATGGTTACTCTGTTGGTATCATCATGAAAACCATATACAACTTCAGAGTTGCTCATCTTACGATTCATATCATCAACAGCCTTGCGAAGAGCTTCATTATCATTCGGCTTCTGCTCTGATGTATAGTCCTGTCCCTTGGTATCGGATTCGTTAGCCTTGGCTATAGCGGGTGTGTTCTCATCCACCTTGGGTGTTGCCGAGAATGTATTCTCGTCAGAAAGGCTGACATTTTCCACTTTAACCGGCTGGATCTTAACCTGAGACTGTACCTGTGCCGATGTAATACTTCCGATTGGTTCGAGTGCCATATGAATCACCTCCATGCTCCTCATCGTTTACCTTATTCCTGTTCATGAGAAATCCGCGGTTTTTCTCAAAAACAGGAATAAATTCCTAAGGAATCTACAATTGCAACAAAAAAAGGTTAGCAGATAGTCCTGCTAACCTTTATATCGGAACTTTTTACAAAATACTTAACATCTCTTCAAGAATCTCTTGAAAAAATTATAAGATTCCATATTCTTACTTCTTAAAGAAATCTGCCAGAGCCTCGAGACCCTCTGTGCCGGTAGATGCCTTGTTGGATTCCTGAATCTGGAGATATACTTCCTTGCGGTATACGGGAATCTCCTTGGGAGCTGAGATACCTATCTTAACCTGATCACCCTTCACATCGAGGATAGTCACCTCAATGTTATTGTTGATCACAAGTGCTTCATTCTTCTTACGTGATAATGCCAGCATACTACACCTCCTGACTCTCGTTCTTCATCTTCTCTAATATATCATATATAGGGAAGCGAACAGGATATTGATCTGAATCAACGATCACCTGACAGGCCTTGCACTTATCAGCATTGATAACAAAGGGAGCCTGAAGGTTAACCGACATATTCTTGATGTCCTTGGGAACTGTAAGTGTTACAAGTACAAGTACCGATTCGGGATTGATACCGCCTATAGGTGCAAGAAGATCGTCCTCCACTACAGGATTGTAATCAGGATCCACAACTAAGGGATTCATAACAGGCATTGCAAAAGCGGGTTCCTGCATAGACTGCATCCACTGAATGGCACTTCCGACTCCTTTCTCCGAATCATGAATAAGCGCAAAATCCGTCAAATCCGGGAAGCCGACTATTCCGCCGGGAAAATGTATAATCTTCTCATCGGCTATGTCAATTTCTCCAAAAATCTTCGTAATGATTCTCATATATTCCCTCCATTTTTTAAATATAGTTCATTAAGCTGGTCTGCATTATCTTACCCACACTCATGAGTGCTGCCTGATAAGTAAGTTCGGCGCCGCTTAACTGAATCGCAACATCTGTAAGATCCACATCTTCATTGTCTGACTGGAGAGTCTCGAAATTGGTCTTCTGTGACATCAGTCTGTTCTTAACAAGATCCAGCTTCATCTCTCTTGTACCACAATTGGTAGTAGCATAGTTAACATTATCAAGATGCTTCTGCATATTGGTGATATTATTCTCAAAACATTTCTGACACTTTTCCTTAAGGAAGGTCAGAGCTTTCTCTGCAGCATCCACCTGATTGTTAATGACCGAATACTCTGAATCATTCTCGCTGTAACCTGATCTTATGCTCTTAAGTCTCTCTATGGTAGCCTCCATGTCGACAACGTCCTGCATAGAGCTTATCATATCATCAACATCTCTGCCGATCGCATGAGCGAAGACTTCATCAGCTGTGGTATTGACTCTTATGGACTGATTGAGACCCACGTCATATTCTATAGACTGTTTCTCCTTAAGTCCTCTCAGATAGTCCTGATTGTAATATACCCATGCAGCCGGATCAGCTTCTGTCTGATCGGTACATGCGAAATAATGCTCGGGTCTAAGATCCCCCTTATCCCATATACTCTTCTGATATGTGATCTGTATCTCAGATTCATCTGTCGCTGATGTCATTATATCATCTTTTAGGTTCATTAGCTTCTGATATGCACTTTTTGTCATAAGAAGTTCACCCGTATCGGGTATGAGCACATATCTGTCCACCGGTTCGTTGCCTGCTGCGATCGCCTCTTCATTGGCCTTATCATAGTCTGCAAGTATCTGATAAGGGCTCGGATCATCATTAACAGAGATCACTTCCGTATTGGCTGCCGTATTAAAAGGCACATAACTGTCTGTAGCGACATCATATGTTGATATCTGAGGAATGAGTCCTGCTTCACCGTCAAGATTCGAGTAAGCCAGTCTCATTCTGTATATCTCATTCTCTTCAATATTCTGCTCTACGGTATTATTATACTCTGCGGTATTGAAGTTAACTTCATTGATATTATTGATATCACGACTGTTGATATATTTCACGGTAGACAGATCCGAGCCGTGAAGCTGTTCAGTGATCGAATACTTCTTAGTCTCACCCTTAGTGAACATAAGAGTCGTCTCTGTTCTGTATCCCGTGAATACGCTTCTGCCGGCATTATCCGCATTACCCGTTGCATATACTTCATCATGAAGCTGACGGATATTATCAAGGATTGTCTGCCTGTCTGTAGTCGTAAGCTTCTCTGAAGTTCCCTTGGTACACTGCTCGATAACATCTGTCAGAACATCTGACACTGTTGTCAGTGAATCCTCGGTGATCTGCATCCAGCTCTCCGCATCAGGTATGTTCTTCTCATAATACTGGGTAACCTGCGCCACATTGGTCCTGAGTCTCAAAGCTCTGATAGCGATGATGGGATCATCCGAAGGACGGTTGATCTTCTTCTCAGTGGACATCTGATTGTTCAGCTTATCCTGCAGCACCTTATTGCTGTTGATATTACTTATTGAATTGTTCTGTATTACCTTATTGGTTATTCTCATAGGGGGCACCTCTTTAGTTACCGTTCACGGATATTATACTCCCGTCTCACGGATAAGCCTGTCGTATACTTCAGTCAGAGTCTGTATCATCTTGGATGCCAGTGTGTAAGCATTCTGATATTTGATAAGGTTAACCGCTTCATCGTCATTATCAACACCGGAGATGGATATTCTCTGATTGTCGATAGACTTGCCAATGTTGGTATAATTCTCGCAGAAGGTATTGGCGTTCTTGCCGTTAAGAGCCACATCCGATAAGATACAGGTCAGGAACTCCTGAGTGGCAGCGCCACGATAGCTTGCTATATTCTTGTCGCTTACCATGTTGATCAGTCTGCCTATATTATCATATTCATCGGTTCCTGCTGCCCTGTCTGCCTTGGTAGCAAGAAGATCCGCATTATCTATCATGGAAGTCAGCGCCGCGAAGTTACGGGCTGTAAGTCTGTAATAACTGTCATCCTCCATATTAATGGTCTCTGCCAGTCTGTTACCGTTCGCATCCTTGGTATTGTACCTGCTCGTGAACTGGTACTGTTCCCTGTCCGTAGCGTGATCGCCTGTGAACAGAAGGCATCCGGGATTGCCGTCCTTGGTATAACCTTCCATCAATATATCATTAAAAGCTGCGGAGAAGATACGTACCCATTCATTGAGCTGCTGCTGATAGTAAGGAACTCCCTGATATGAAAGAGCATATCCGATCTCGCACTCTTTTCCGACTTTATTATCAGTAAGCGGCATGCCGGAATCCGTCTCATCAATAGTCAGTGTGTAGGTACATACACCGTCTGCACTATATGAGTAACTCCAGCTGTCGTAATAGTATTCCTGATTGGCTAAGGTTATCTTACCGCCTGTATCGGAAAGTGTCGTCTTATTAAGATCCATCAGATAGTCTTCATACACCTGAATGGTAACTTCTCTGAGATAATGGCCTTCCGAATCTCTCTGACTGTCGCCTGACACTGAGATTATCTCCCCTCTGAAGTTCTCTGCGTTATTACCGTCACGCATCTGTATAAGACCTTCAAGTTCTCCTCCGAGACTCTTGTTATATAAGTTGAACTCATCGCCCAAAGCGCCTGTATTGGTATTGACTACCCAATATACATCATACAGACCGCTTACATCCGACTGATTGACCTTTTCTTTGTCAGCTCTTGCAACACATGCAAGACTGTTATAATCATCGGTATCTACCAGTATCTGTCCTCCGGCGATCGTTACGATGAAGTTGAAGGCTCCCGTCTCTCTGCTCGGATCATTGGGATCTGTAATAGGAAATTCCTTGGCACTGATCTCAACGATGGCAGACAACTGATCGAGAAGAAGTGTTCTCTTATCTCTAAGCTCGTTAGCCTTGCTGCCTGACAATTCTATAACATTGATCTGCTTATTGATGGTAGCGATCTCACTTGCAAGTGAATTGATCTCATCTATCTTAAGCTTGATCTCGGAATTGACATCTTCCTGAACCTGATCCATGGAATTGGCCATTGAGTTGAAGTACTCACACAGGTTAGCTGCAAATCCCATGAACTGTGCCTTTGTGGAATCGCTGGAAGGATTCTTCTTAACCTCTGCAAGTGAATCCATCATCTCCTGGAATACGGTATTGAAACCTTCGATCGTGGAATCATCTCTGAAGTAATCCTCGATCTGTGTCATATAATACTGCTTCATACTGTATTCACCGGTCTTGGTATTGTTATGCCAGTACTTGGCATCATAAAAGTCATCATGTATACGTTCGATCGAGATGGTCTCAACACCTGCGCCGGCACAACCGTATCTCGTCCATACTCTTAAGGCTTCGGCCGCCTCGGAATTAACCTGCTGACGGCTGTAACCTTCCGTCTCCGCATTGGCGATATTATTGGCGGTAGTATTTAGTGCCGCATCGGCATTAAGTAAACCTTTATATGCTATATTCAGTCCTAAGAATTGCGACGGCATATCCACACCACCTTTCTGTTATTCTGCAGTATTCAGTTCCCGGGCAACCGGTCACAGAATATATTACTTCCCTTCATTAACGAACTGTTACATTCCTAAAGTATTGATGATATGTTCAAGCATCTCGCTGACAACATTGATATATCTTGATGAAGCATTGTATGCATTCTGAAAACGTATCATCATCGTAAGTTCTTCGTCCTGGGATACTCCGATGATCTGCTCTCTTGCAGAATCCGTAGCTCCCACTGTTTTATCCTGACTGTCAAGAATTGACTTATATACGTAACCTGAATTGGCTACCTGACTTACAAGATCGCTGTAGTAATCTATGTAAGATGACTTCTTCTTAACATTGGGATTAAGGGTCGAATCCTCCGCTTCGAAGGCATCCTTGATCTTCTCCATCGTCGTGTAATCAACCGAGCCGTCAGCCGTTACGAACCCTAACTTGGTAGGCTGCTGTAAGAGCTTGGCATTGATCTGCATATTGGTAACGGTATAAAGGGTCTCATTGATATCCTGATCTTCCGCAATATAGTCAACCGTATAAGTATAAGTTCCGTCCGCATTGGCTGTAAGGACCGGTGATGCACCGTATCCGTCGGAAGCTATCTTCTGGAATATCTGGATGGGATTGCCGCTCTCATCCAGCAGATAAGTACTCGAAGGATTAAGTTCCTTGGCTGCTATTGCGGTCTCGCTTATGATATTGTTGATGGTCGTTGCTATATTATGAACCAGCTGATCGAATTCGGACTGGATATTCATACATACCGACTGCGATACCTGATTGGTATAATTCTCTTCCAGAAGATCCGTGAAGTTGGCCTTATGATCGCCTCTTGCCAGCAATACCGACTTAAGTGATCCTATATCGGTATTAAGGTCGGAAGATATAACTCTTGACATATCGAAGACTTCCGCCTTCTTAGCCTCTTCCTGACTGAATATCTTATTATGATTCTCATCATATCCGTACTTGGCGTTCTTCTCCCAGAAAGGTGTAACAAAACCTGTCTTGGGATCTTCATAGGTAAGCATCTTATATGCGATCTCACCTCTTACAAGATCTTCGCCTTCAAGCTGAACCCAGACCGTATTATCAAGGTCTTCCGAATAGCTTATATTGGCAAGTCCGGCAAGTTCATCGAGCAATGCATTACGCTGATCTCTTAAGTCATTGGCCTGCTCAATTCCGCTACATTCAATATTACGGATCTGGTCGTTAAGTGTCTTAAGACTGTCAGCGATCTTATTGATCCTGTCAACGTTGTCGATAACAGTTACATTAAGACTCTTCTGATAATCAGAAATACCGTCGTATACGGAATTAGCTCTGGCAAGGAACTCCGAACATCTCTCTACGAAGAGGCCCTGTGTAACGGCGCTGGCGGGATCCTTGGCAAGTTCCTGAACGGACACCCAGAGATCGTTGATAGATTCCTGGAATGATTCACCGTTCATCTCGTCAAGAAGGTATTCTATTTCAGTAAGAGCATCCGAAGATATATTGTAGAATCCCTGACGTCCGACTTCGCGTCTGTAGGTATCATCCAGGAATGTATCTCTTACCTGTCTCGTCTTGGAATAAACAACACCAAGACCTATTTGTTGCTTAGCAACAGCCCTGGTGTCTGATTGAAGTGTATTATACACCGAAGTTCCGGTAAGAATCTGCTGACGTGTATATCCGGTCGTATCGGCATTAGATACGTTATGTGCAGTTGTATTGAGAGAGTTCTGACTTGTCTGCAAGCCCGAAACACCAATGTAAAAACTTCCCATTAACGGCATAGGCTATTACCTCATCGGATATCAACATTACTGCTTGGCATCAAACACTCCCATGTCTCCTCCCATCATAGTTCCGGAAGTATAAGCACCGGAATTATAATTGGCTGTTTCGGGAGCGGCCTTGTAGGCCTGAATAACATTCATGTCAAACTGAACCATCTCAAGTGAGGACTCAATGAGCATACGATTCTGCTCATTGACTCTCTTCATCTGAGCGATTGTGTCAGTCAGCTTGTCGTAAACAGTTGCCAGCCTCTTCTGCTCTTCAGGTCTGTTCTTAAGCATCTCGATCAGATCTACAAGCTTAAGGCTCTTAACATCCGTGTTAATCACATTGGCAATGTCTTGCATGTTCACCTGACGTTCTTTGTCAAGGCGATTGATCTTAGTGACGATTTCCTGTTCATCATCCGTGATCTTTGAAAGGGTCTCCAGATCGGCGCTAATGATAACTGGTGTCTTCTTCATGGAGAGTTCTACCAATCGACCATATTGTTCATTAACAGTCTCTAAATTGATCATTAATTCTTCCATTAAGCTTGCCACCAGATATCCTCCTCATTAAATAGCGCTGTAACCGGCGATGAGCTTGTCTGCCAGGCTCTCGCTGTCTACACTGTAATTTCCACTGTTGATACGGTTCCTGATTGACTCTACCAGATTCTCTCTGATATCGGGGGCTGCATTAACAGCCTTCTTGGCAATCTGGATATCCTTACCTGCATTGGAGATCTGCAGCTGATCAGAGAAGCTTCCCTTTACGTCCGTTTTCATCTGACGTGTGGTGTTGTTCTGTGCGTATATCTGTTGCACCTGATTATATGCTTCTATTCGCATAATGCTCCTCCTTCTAAGAGTGTTATTAATGGTTTCATTATTTTTATCGACACTTTAGCCGGATACTTTAGAGCATTTTACAAAAAACTCCAAAAACTTTTTTTGGCATCCCGTTATCCTGTTTATCAAGGACTTCGGGATGCCAAAACTATGCTGATCATATTGATCATATCGATCCTTCTGATCATATATATTCTGCTGATAACACTGATCACGTAAAATACCCGGATCCTGCCAACTGTGCAGATCCTGCGGATCACGCATATTCTACTGATTATACGGATTCTTCTTAAAATAGGTTACGGCAAATGAACCGACACCTACCATACCGCTCACGGACACCGAAGACCGGTGTACATACAATCGATCCGACTGGATATAATGCGTCATCTCCTGTTTGATCTCTTCAACCTGTCTTGCATTAAGTCCGGAATAATTATATATGATAGGCCTGTCAGTATCTATCGCGCTCTTATGCCACATGTTGCGTTTGATATGCTTGCGGATCGCATTATCCGTATCCGTCTCGAAGCCAAGCGTCATATGGATCTTATTACGTCCTATATGAACCGAAGGTCTTACATGCATATAGCCGAGTAACCTTCCGACCAAAGGTCCCATCGAACCTATTCTCTGGAAATACGCCGTTGAAGGGATGACCGCATTCATATCCACATAATACTTAAGACCATTGATCATCTCGATGATCTCGTCCGCGCTCTTACCTTCGCCTGCCATCTCAACCGCAGCCAGTACAAGTATGCCGATACCGCCGGATACATTGTTACTGTCAATAACACTTACATGATCGAATCCTTCGGCAGCCTTCATCGCATTGGAGTAACATGATCCGAAACGGCTTCCCGTTGCTATATGAATTATCTCCTCCGCCTCATCCAGACCGTTACCGAAGAACTGCTCATATTCATCAATGCTCGCCGATTCGGGCACTATCTCGCCCTTCTGAACATATTCCGCGATATTGGAAGAATAATTGATCTCAAGCGAATCAACGAACTTGCCCCTTGCGGTTCTAACATAGATATCCATCACCCTTATACCCAGACTCTCAATAAGCGATGTGGGCAGATCGGAAGTTCTGTCCGTTGTGATAAGTATGGAACGTTTCCTCTCTTTTGCAAAAGAGGGGACCACTCCCTTCATGGATTCCGTCATCTCCTCAGACTTGTAGCTGACCAACTCATCCGGAAGATATTCGACCATAAGTCTGTCTAACATCTTGGCCTCTACGGGTTTCTGGAGTGTATTGTCGAAACCGCCCGAAGCTCCCTTTAGCATATCACTGTTTATTGACAGTCCTGTCAGTGCGATAATGACCGCATTGTTACTCATACCGCCCTTCTGATTGCGGATCTCCTTAAGCAATTCCGCTCCGTTCATACCGGGCATAATATAATCGGTAAATATAATATCGTACGATGTCTCTCTTGTAAGCTGGAGAGCCGTCTTACCGTCAGTTGCCTCATCTACGGTCATCTTGCTCGGCTCAAGCAGTTTCTGTATGATACGCCTGTTGATCTCATCGTCATCGATGACCAGTATGCGGGCTCTCGGAGCCTCGAAGGTCTTCTGATAAGCCTCAACTTCGTCATCTTTTTCAATGAAGTCTTCCGTATCACCGATGAGTTCTTCACCGACATAGCCCTGATCCAGAATGACGGTGAAGGTACTTCCCTTGGTATATATACTGTCGACCGTTATCTCACCGCCCATAAGACTTACGAGCTCTCTGGTGATGGCAAGTCCGAGTCCGTTACCTTCGATCTTACTGTTGATATTACGATCGAACTGACGGTAACTGTCGAAGAGACTGCCGATATTCTCTTTCTTGATACCTATACCGGTATCTGTTACGGTGATCTTAAGCTTGACCTTATTGGCTGTTTTCTCAAGGGCATAGACCTCGAGGCGGACCATACCTTCGGGAGTATACTTAACACCGTTGGTCAGAAGGTTAAGTACTATCTGTATCAGTCTTCGTTCGTCACCTATCATTGTTGCCGGAAGCGACGGATCGACCATGGCTTCAAGTTTAAGCTTCTTCTCCTCCGCACGTGATTTGATAAGACCTAAGATCTCCTTAAAGAGCTCCCTCGTATTATACTCATTATTGACCAGTTCCATACTGTTGTTACTGATCTGAGAGAGATCCATGATATCATTAACGAGATTCAGCAGGAGCTTGGCTGAACGCTTGATAGTCATCGAATTAACGAGCGTCTCGGGCTCACAGCTGTCTCTTAAGATTATCTCATTAAGACCTACCATCGCATTGATGGGGTTCCTTATCTCATGGCTGAAGTTCGCATAAAAGCGTTCTCTTGAATGTGCAAGTTCCTCAAGTCTCTCCTCATTCTCATCACTTTTACGCTTCTGATATTCGAACAGCTTGTACTGGAAGATAAAGAGGAAGCCTGCGGTGATACCGACAACCGTAACAGCGAATACATTGTCAAGATACAAGGTTCCTTCCCTGACTCCTCTTGCTAAAAGCGTGGGATAATGGAATGCCACATAGTAGCAGGTCACATCAATGATCGTATTGAAGATCACGAAGAACCGGAGTGCTTTGCCGTCATACATAAGGAATATATAATACATTCCCATCGCGAACCATATGCCCATTCCGCCTTCGACTCCGCCTGATGCGAAGAATATGCTTGGAAGCGCAATAAGGATCAAACCCACACCGACTATATTGATAGCCAGGTTAACGGCCTTGTTCCTGATCACCATATACTGAGCCAGAGTAATAATGCCAAGTATCAACAATATGCAGATTATAACCGGTATACGGGTCGCTACTACGAGTTCCTCCAAAAGTGACGCTATTGTCACCACCTGCGCCTCAACACAGATTATTCTGAAGATCTTCTCCCGTATGCTCAGATCGTCGCTTGCGACCATTTTCTTCATATACTTCAGCATAAGTTATCTCCTTATAAGAGCATATTTATATCTTACTTAATGAGGTCGTATGCAGGTTCCAATATTGTCATGCAGATCACACACGACAACTGAAAACACTAACGCCATTTGTTCTTATCCCTGATCTCATTAAGCGCTTCGGATGCGGACATGAAATCCGACATCTCAACCTTCTTACGTATACTTCCAAGCTGTTTCTTGAGATTGATGCCGTTATAGCTGCACTGCTCCAGCTTATCGAGTATAACATTCATATTGTCTGCTTCGAAGGTGAATGCCGCCTCTTCGAACTCCTTAACGGCTTCAGCGAATTCATCTTCCGAAAGAGGTAACAGGGTGTCATCCGGTTCTTCTTCAGCGCCATCGCCCGGCGCGATAACAGAGTTGGACTGAAGCATCTCAAGTACTCTTCCGTACTCTTCCATCATCCTGTCATGGCCTGCCTTAATGAACTCTATATCCCCGCTCTTACCCGCCAGTTCAAGACCCTTGGCGAGATTAGAGAGATTGATCGCACCTATGCTCATCATCGAACTCTTAAGTGCATGTACCTGAATGGTATAATTCTCCCAGTCTTCCTTCTCGAAGAGCATATTGATCTGAACTCTGTTCTCCTGTCCTCCGCTCCTGTGCATCTTGAGGATATCGAGATAATTGTCCCATGAACCGCAGTAAGCGATACCCTTATTGATATCCAGATCGCCGATCTTAACAGGACCGTTAGCCGACTCTCCTGTATGAGAAGCTTTTCTCTCCTGATCGAAGATATACTTGATCTTCTTGCCGGGTATGAACTTCTTGAGTATCCTCTCAAGTCCGGATATCTCGATGGGCTTGGACTGGAAGTCATCAAATCCTTCCTTAATGAACATCTCACGCATACCGGCAACCGCATTGGCGGTAAGTGCCACGATCGGGACATTTTTGTAATAGATATTGTCCATGGCTCTGATGCGATGGAAACACTCAACGCCATCCATCTCCGGCATCATATGATCCATGAATACAAAGTCATAATCCTTGCTCGTTATCTTCTTAAGCGCTTCGGAACCGCTTGATGCGGTGGTCACTCTTACCTGATAAGGCTGTAAGAGTCCCTGAAGCACCTTAACATTCATGTAGCTGTCATCGACCACCAGGATATGTGCACCGGGTGCGATGAACTTGCCGAGCTTATGGGTAGACAGGCTGTGTCCGACCAAACGGCTGTTGATCGCATTCACAACAGGCACAACGTAGAGAGGTCTGTATATCGAGATGATGGCATTATTAGTGATACCCATCTCTTCGCCGTAAGATATGGCGACGAATACACTCGTCTCATTGGTAAGACTGTCGAAGTATTCCTTCTCTTCCTGATACTCCCTGTAACCCGTGAATACCCAGTATCTGCTGTCCTGTTCAAGCCTTCGCTTCACTTCGTCGATCGAAGAAGCCACATAAGACTTGGTATCTATCTTCGGTCCTATCGAGATGAAGTTATTCCTTACCTCTTCTGCCATCATCTTATTGGCAAAAAAGCTGTCATTCACGTACATGAGGAGCCTGTAACCTTCCGTATCGGGCTTATATACAATGGGCTCTTCTTCGACAACTGCCTGCGGGATGACGAACTGAATCTCCGATCCTTTTCCATATTCGGAGTTAACTGTTATGAAGCCTCCCATCAGCTCGATGATAGCCTGTGCGATGGAGAGTCCGAGTCCGACACCATTCTCCTGACGGTTACGCTGGCTGTTAAGCTGAGTGAATCCCGAGAATATCCTTCCGATACTCTCCTGCTTCATTCCGATACCGGTATCCTTGACGGTAACGCAGAGATTGATACCGTATTCCTCAACTCTGTAATCCACGATAAGCTTGATATAGCCTTCAGTAGTGAACTTGATGGCATTATCCACAAGACTCATGATGACTCGTCTTATCTTCTGCTCATCGCCCCTTAATCCCGACGGTATATCGATGTTACAATCAACATAGAAACCGATATTCTTGTCCATTGCCTTAGGCAGATTGAGATTGATGACATCATTGATGGTCGATGTGATATTATAGGTATCCTCCACCAGCTCGATCTTGCCCATCTGCAATTCGGAGAAGTCGAGGATATCTGTAACGACCGACAGCAGATTCTTGCCGGCCGACTGGATATTGATGAGATTCTCTCTTGTCTCGGGCTCGAAACTGTCACGAAGGGCGATCTCACTTATACCGCAGATGGTATTGATAGGTGTCCTTAACTCATGCGAAACATTGGCAAGGAAATCATCCTTACTACGCTGCGTCAGTTTCAGCTCTTCGATGGTCTCAAGAAGTCCTATCTTATTATTCTGTTCCTCACCCACAAGGAAGTAGACAACATAGATAGTCAGGTAGATCGCAAGTATATTCATGATCAGCTGTAAGACATCACCCGTGTCATCTATGGGGATAGTCTTACCGATGAACAGATGGTATACATAGAGGATGACGGTTCCGATACCGGGCAATATCAGCAGTCTCGGCATCTCAAGAAGTCCTATAAGGATGATCAGCACCACGAAGCTTACCAGAATATCCTGAATATGCTTCGCCTCTATGCCAAAGAAGACCATACTGATCTCCATCAGCATGCCCATCAGCACACTCCGCACCTGAAAAGTACCGATCTTAAACAGGAGGAATATCCACATCGTCACAAGAAATGCATGAATGGGATATTGGATCCACAACTTCCCATGGTTGTATTCTATGACACAGGTGCAAATGGCATATACCGAAAAGACCGTAAGGATCAGATATTCAATTCTTCTCTGTCTTATTCTGTCGTAATCTTTATTGCTCATCGATCGATCTCCGTTTGTCGTTATCGCCGCTCAAAGGTATGACCATCCACATCGTCGTACCCTTGCCCAGTTCACTCTCTATCCTGAGGCTTCCGCCTATCTCGGCAAGATTGTGTACCACTACATCCATACCGACACCTCTGCCGGAGTATTCCGTAACCTCTTCATTGGTTGAGAATCCGGGAAGAGTGACCAGCATATACGCTTCCTCATCGGAATATTCTCTGCCGGCAGCTTCACTCTCTATAAGCCCCTTCTCAAGAGCCTTCTTAAGGATTGCTTCACGATCAAGGCCTCTTCCGTCGTCAGCCACGCAGATATACAGGCTGTCATCTCTGTCCTCGGCCGAGAGGATGACCGTCCCCTTTGGATCTTTGCCTGCCGCGATCCTCTCATTGGCAGGTTCTATACCGTGATCCACACAGTTACGCAGCATATGCATGAGTGGATCCGATATATGCTCTATGATATTCTTGTCAACTTCTATATCCTCGCCCTGTATCACAAGTTCCGCTTCCCTGTGAAGCTTCCTTGTAACATCGAAGATGACCCTGTTCATCTTAAGGAAGAGTCCCGTCAGAGGCACCATCCTCATGCGGATCACCACATCGAGCATGGCATTGTAAGTCTCCCGCACTTTTTTAACAGAGCTGCATATGTCGTCGCCCGATTCTACTCTGCCGCGGATCAGCCCGATCAGCTCTTCTTCCACCGTACCTAACTGTCCGCATATATCCATAAGCGCATTCATCTTATTCACTTCAACGCTTATATAAGAAGTCCTCTCCATCCTGATGGGCTTGTCGGATATATGTCCTCGCTCATTGCCGGATCTGGTATTGGGAATGACATAATCGCCGGGCGAGAACCTGGCAGTCGCAAGACCTTCTCTCACTCCCGCGAACTCGTCCGCCCTTATTTTCTCTATGGTTACCGACTCAACTTCATAAGAGCTGTCGTTAATGGTCTTCTCTATCTTCTCGACATCGGCCGTAGCCCTTAGATATATCCTAAAGCCTTCGGAGAGTATCGTTGCCGCCGTCGACTCATCAGAGATGATATTCTCCGGAATATATCTCATATCCTCGGCTATGACCCTGAGCGCATATATAGCCTTATACGCATATACATTCGCCATCTTGGTATCTGCCTTGAACTTAACATCTATCCTGTAAAAAGAGCCCGAAGCTGACTTGACGGGAGCAATATAGAATCTCGCAGGTGCATTACTGACACTTGTGTCACTTTTCTTTTCTGCTGCATTATCCGTCTCTTCATTACCCTTACAAACAGATTTAACCGAATTAAGATAAGCATCCAGCTCTTCCACAAGCCTTACGGCTCTGCCGTCTGCCTCTCTTCCTTCGGTCAGTTTATCCATCTCACTCTTGATATAATCAAGCGCATCCATCACATGCGAAGCAAGCTCCTCAGTGTCCAGGGATGTTATATGAGATTCCCTTATATAATAAAAAATATCTTCAAGTCGATGAGATACCTCGGTTATTCCGTCCAGCATCATCATCCCCGAAGATCCCTTAATGGTATGCATGGCGCGAAAAATCTCATTGACCGTATCAGGGTCAAAGCTTTTACTGTCCTTATTCTCGAGAACCAGCTCCTGAATACGCTCTACCAGACGGCTGTTCTCATAGATATACATATCCAGCATACCTTCAGTATTGAATTGTGATCCCATAACCCCTCCTTGTATCCCGGATCATGCAACGCTTGCATCACACGACCTGTCGTACAGACCTGATCCGTCTGCACGGTATATGGATCTGACAGGATTCCCCAACCCTACAGTAACGATCGATCCATTGTCTTAACGATCAGTCTTCGATAAGCCCAAGCTTGGTAAGAGCTTCTTCGAACTTCTCCTTGTTGATCGGCTTGGCGGAATAAATGGTACAGCCGAGATCAAAGGCCATCTTAACATTTTTCTCATCATTAAGCGCCGTTGCAATTATGATCTTCGATGCTTTATCATCCGTGATCCCTTTCTCCTTCTCCAGATTACGTATTCCGATAAGTGCCTGATATCCGTCCATGACCGGCATCATGATATCAAGACATACCAGATCGTAGGGATCATTCTCTTCCAATGCCATCATGAAGGCATCAACGGCCTCCATACCGTCGACCGTGACATCGCAATCACCATACTTGGATAAGAAGTTCATCATGAACTTCCTGGTGACAAAATCATCCTCAGCCAATAATATTCTCATTTTCTCCTCCTCTGTAAACATAAGTCCGTCTCTGACTTAATGTTGTCGGATGTCCGTTTTTGTAATCCCGCTTATAACGCACAACTGCAAAACCGGTTCCTAATACTACTCCCTGATCATAACCTCTACACTTTTAATCCCCATTTTCACAACCGATATCATTAACTGTTATATTGACGACATGATCTTCCCCGGAATATCCTTCAGACTCAACTGATATTGAACCGCTCCCACTTCATAAGCCACCCTCGGCATTCCGTATACTATACAGCTATCCTCGTCCTGACCTATCGTAAGGGCTCCTCTCTGTCTCATCTTCAGAAGTTCTCTCGCTCCGTCAGATCCCATTCCGGTAAGGATCACTCCTATAGCCTGATCTCCCGCTTCATTGGCCACCGAATCAAACAGTGCTCCTACCGAAGGTCTGTGTCCGTTCACGCGTTCATCTTCCTTGATCTCAACCACAAATCCATGTGAGTCCTTCCTGATACGCATCTGACAGTCGCCACCCGGGGCAAGTAATGCAAGACCCGGAGTAACACGGTCACCGTTGACGGCCTCCCTCACTTCAAAAACGCACTGATCATCCAGTCTCTTGGCGAACAATCCCGTAAAGCCCTCAGGCATATGCTGTACCATAACTATCCCCGGGATATCTCTTCCCAATCCCTTAAGGACTTCAAGGATGGCATCGGTCCCTCCTGTGGATGCACCGATGGCTATTATTCTATTATTCAGACTGACATCATTATTCTTGAATGGCATATTATTACGCTCCAAATCCATCCGCAGCATTCTGCCTTTGTATCTCCCCCATCTTCACTTCCAATCATGACAACTGCACCATAAGTCAATGTAACTGCCTGTATATCTTACAGCATATATCGAATATCACCGGATTGAACTTGACTCCGCATTCGGCCTTGAGCATATCCAATGCTTCCTCTCTTGTATAAGAGACCCTGTATGCTCTGTCTGCCGTAAGTGCACAATACATGCTAACGAAGGCCACTATCTGGGCAGAGAGAGGGATCTGATCGCCCATTTTTTTATCAGGATAACCTGTTCCATCCCAGTTCTCATGATGATAATGCGCTATATCGACAGCCATTCTGACGAAATCATTATAATCCTGAGATAAAGCTATATCGGTGAGTATCTTGGCACCGATAGTGGTATGCGTCTCAATGACTCTCCGCTCGCCGTCGCTTATGGGTTCCGGCTTCTGCAATATCTCCTTGGCTATGGCAACATTGCCGATATCACATAACGGAGCCGCCATCTCTATGGTCTCCACAAAAGTATCGTCTATTATTCCCACATAGGACTCAGCGATCTGAAGCGCCTGCGCCACCATCTTGCAATTATACTGAAGCCTGTCAATATACTTATCCTCATAGAGAGAATTATTACGTGCCAGATTCACAAGAGCATAGAGAATGGTCTTCTTCTCACTCTCTATCTGCTTAAGCTGATTGCCCAGCGACAACTGCAATCTCGTATTGGTCTCCTGAAGGCTTTTTCTCGTCTCATGGAACTTCAGCTGAACCCCTACTCTTGCCTTGACCACTTCAGGGATAAACGGCTTGGTGATATAATCTTCACCGCCTATCTCAAAGCCCTTGATTATATCATCCACCTCATCAAAAGCAGATATGAAGATAATGGGAATATCCCTGGTATTAACATCACTCTTGATTATGCCTGCGAACTCAAAACCATCCATCTCCGGCATTGACACATCTGTCATTATCAGATTGGGAAGAGTACGCTGAAGTATCTTCAATGCCTGAACACCGTTCTCGGCAAGTATCGGCTGATATCCCATATCTGCGATGATGTTACGCAGAACGAATCTGTTGACCTCCACATCATCTATGATAAGCACTCTCCCGACGTTGGGAATGCTCGTATTCTCTGCCGGATTGTTATCCGCGCCATTAACAATAATATCTTCCATTTTTCTCTCCTGGGCATGGTAATACTACATCTTCGTATGACCGGTCATCTATAAGGGTGCCAAACACTGCCACCTTCTCGATAGACTTAGGGATGTTCTCCTTCCGAACAGCCATCTATAAGGGCATCAAGCGCCGCCGCCTCCTCGATAGCCTTAAGGGAGTTTTCCTTCTGAACGGCCATTTTAAGCTTCAGCACCTGCACCTTGACTTCATGCGGCGCACCGTCAGTCAGCTGTTTGATCGCATCCGCGTAAGCCTCCGCCTTGTCCCATGTCGACATATCGATACACAGATTAAGCTTGACCAGACGCTTATGGATCTCGGCCCGATTCTCCTCAGAACCGAAGCGCCTTGCTATCTCGGCCTCTTTATCGAACTCTGACAGGCTCTTGAAATACGGGAGATACTGACCCGCATTCGCAGCCGTAACACTGACACCGCCCGGCAGATCAAGCCAGATCGAGAAGTTGAACATCGTCCCCTTACCAAGTTCACTCTCTACCGAAATGGCTCCGCCCATCAGTTCCACCAACTGTTTGCTGATGCATAACCCAAGCCCTGTTCCGCCATATCGCCTTGAGATCGAAGCATCCACCTGTGAAAAACTCTTGAACAGGTGATCCTGATCCTTCTTATCTATACCAATGCCTGTATCGACCACCATGAAGAACAGCTCAATACGTCCGTTAACAGTCTTCGTCGTAATGGCTTCCAGCATTATCTTACCGACCGAGGTGAACTTCGTGGCATTGGATAAGAGATTATTGAGGATCTGTGCAACTCTCAATTCATCTCCCACGAGCACCTCCGGAATATCCGGCGAAATCGATATGAACAGATTAAGGCCTTTCTCCTGTATCTTATTGATATGATTGGATCTGACATATTCGATCATATCCCTGAAGGAGAACTCTCTTCTCTCAAGCTGGAACTTACCCGCCTCAAGCTTGGAGAAATCGAGGATATTATTAATGAGAGAATGCATATCTGTGCATCCTCTCTCAATAAGTCTTAAGGTCTTGATCATATCCTGATCTTTGGTCATCATGAGCAATTCCTGAGTATTGCCCTGAATACCGTTAACAGGAGTCCTCAGTTCATGAGTCACATTAGCCACGAACTCGCTCTTCATCCTGTCAACATCAGTAGTATTGTTCTTCAGTCTGTTCAGTTCTTTTTCAATGGCATCATACCCGGACACATCATTGACCAGACAGATATATATTCCGTGAGGATCCATTGCGAATCTGCCCCTCACCTTGAAGCATGTCTGATTCTTACGATATGCCATCAGTGTCACTTCTTCATTGCCACGTTCAATATTCAGTTCGCACTTATCCTTGGAATTGCTGAAATAAGCAGGGAAGATCACGCCTATATTGAGATCTGTGCAGTTCTCATATCCGAGACTTACAAGGGCAGATCTGTTGGCATACAACACCTTGCCGACCGTATCAAAATAGATAATGATCTCATTAGCCGCTTCGGCCAGTACCCTGGTATCCTTATCTAATTCGAATATATCCATTTACAGCTCCCTGATGAGGTCTACATATTCCTTGTTAACTTCCGACAGATTCTCTATCAACGCATTAACCTTCTCAATATCGAGCTCGTCATATGCCTTGTCGCGCAACTGTTCAGCCAGCTGTGTTGTCACACCTGCCACAACATTAAGACCTAAATTGATAGCAAGTCCCTTCATATTATGCGCAGCGACAAAAGCCGACTCAGCATCCCGGTCGGCAATTGAAGTTCTGATCTCTTCAAAACTGTTATCCTCTGCATATGTCTTGAGGAAGTTAATATACATATCCTCCATATCAAGGAAACGATGAAGCGCTCCGCCGTAATCAACACCTTTTTTAACTAATTCATCTTTAATATTAATGTCCATATCTCACTCCTGTAAGCAACCTACCCCAGTTAATTAATTATAGATTATATAGGCTTAATTATCAAGCCAAATTGCGTTAATTTTGTCTATTATCTGAAATCTTTTTCGCGTTTACATTTTTGTGCGATTATTCCTCTTGAGATCCGGCAATCGGAGCAGAACTTGCTTTCCTTTTTTATTGTATTCGGCAATGAGCATTTCTATCTTGCAAAGATGTTAGGCTCCGATATCTATTTAAGAAACAAGAGTTACTATATAGTGCATTAGGAGTTACGCCTCTTTCCGCGAAAGCATAGTTATGTAACACGGGAATGCAGGTTACCTAAAGCGAATATAAAACTGTCGATGAAATCCACTCTGAGAACGCTGAATAGCCTACTCAGTTTTCATTCACCTTCCAGTACCCGCGAGTTCCGTCTACTCTCTCCAATCGCTTTTGTGCCTTCAGATCATCCATTGCCCGCTGTACTGTACTTCTCGACACATCCAGAACATCTGCCAGCTCTTTTTGAGTAATATGCGGATTAGATTCCACCTTTTCAAGAATATTTTTGTATAGTTCCTGCCCATTAGACTCAAGATTAGCTTCATTAGCGTCATGATTAGCATCAATCGGCTTCATATTAGCCTCATTGTTTGAAGCTAATGCTTTTGGACCAAACGGTATAACAATCCTGAAAACATCACCCTCCGTCAGGATTGGCTCCGCATGGGAATACAGCTTCGTATACTTGTAAAGGTTTCTCATACCGGATCCCAAAGTATCAGCACGGCCAATATTCACGAAGAAGCTGGACAAAAGCGGATTTTTAGGATACGGCGAAAACTCCGTGATGCTGAGCGGTCCGTTAAACTTCGACTTGCTCCAGTTCTCCGTACGGAGCTGATCCTTCTCTATGATCAATTTTGCCGGGAAAGCATTGGAATAGTCGCGATGGATCAGTATATTGCTGATCACTTCACGTGCAATGCGCACCCTGGCATCAACACTTATATCATTATCAAGAACATGCCGGTTATCCATATGCTTCAGGCAGAAATCCATAAGCCTGTCATAAGCTTCGATCAGGTTCACATCTACCATATCCCGGTCATCATACCGGTCGATGTTATCCACACGATATATAGCATCTGTTATATAACCGGGCACACATGTTTTTATGACTTCCGGCTTTCCGAACAGAAGGACAGCTGCAAGATTAAAACCGCTCTCCCCGGTAACCATGTTCTGAACATAAAGACCGGCGGAGCGCATTATCTCCATATCATCCATGCTCTTCCAAGGATGCTTCTCCTGATCCTGTTTCCTGGCAAGCTCACGAACCTTATCCATAAGCTCAAGCTTCAAATGTGATTCATTTGCGTAAGGCAGGATCTGCTGCTCCCGGTATTCCGATGATTTGCGGGATATGATCTCGGCTACACGGTCATTCTTATCCGTTACATC
>JAIKXM010000026.1 GCA_024684085.1 Lachnospiraceae bacterium
TTTACTTTTCTGCGTGGATTTTATGGGAGAAAGAGGCACACAGTATTTGGATAAAGTTGTACCGGTAAATCAAGAAATAATAGATAGACTTAATTCGATTTATGATTGTTTTATGCGTCAATGTGAAGAATTATAAGAAAATGGTTTGAACAAATAAGATTGCAATGAAAAGGTAAATTCGATTTGATGTATATTACAGTTTTAATAGATATTTCCAAAGGAGAAATTTTGCTTTGTTTCCAGTATTGCAAATAAATCCACAACATGTTAGTATTATTATACAAGGGCTGGTCATATGACCCGGGTCCAACGAAGTGGTGTGGGTGTCCCACACCTTTTTTATTACTATGGAGTATTATGAAAGAAATAAGCATTTTTGTTGATGAATCAGGTGATTTTGGAGAGTATAATCACATTTCTCCATTTTATATAGAAAAAAAGAACATGCAGGATATTACAGAAGCGACGGGAAAGTTATCAAAGCAGATTGGAAATTGGATAAAAAATAATTATGACATGCTTTTGCCTTATGATACTGTGAAGATTTACTATGACAATGGACAGGTAGAATTATCAAGGATTTTGGCGTCAGTATTTAACGTTTTGCTTCCATCTGTTGAAACAAAGAAGGTTATTCCTTCAGATTATAGATTGTTTCAGGTCGCAGATTTTATCTGTTCTATGAAGTTGCTTGAACTTAAGAAAGAAAATCATAATATGTCTATTCAAGAACAGCGTTTTTTCGGAGGAGAAGAAGGATTAAACAAGAACTATATAAAAGATTTGAAAAAATGGGAACTAGAATGATAGTATATTCTCTTCAATAATTTGCGGTACCATTATGGTACTGAAAAAATAGAATCTGAAAAATAATAGGAATAATTTCACTAGAATGAATATGAAAAAAGAAGATAATACATGGTTCATCAAGACAAAACAATATCCTTAAGTTCGTGAGGGTGGTAGAACAGTAGGTTCTGGTAGAGTAGCTTCAATCATCGAGTAATCTGTGCGAAAGCAATGAGATAAGCGCCTAAAGGCGCGACAAAATGCTTGGAAGAAAAGAAGAAATAAAACAGGTCAATTGGAAAATTAAAATCCAATTGACCATACCTCGGGAGGAGGAAGGAATTTATTTCAATTTTCGTTAATAGTTTTTTTATGGAAGTTATATTGACTTTCCGCCTTACACTTACTACAATGAAATTAATAAGAAAGTATACCACTGACCGATATGTGGTATATAAATGGTCGGGTTGAAAGTTTACCGCTGACCAATATGCGGAATATAAATGATTGGGTCGAAAGTATAGTCCTTCGCCGAGAGGCGGAGGACTATTTCCGTAATGAGGATAGGTAATTGAAAAAAACAGGTTTTTATATTAAGGAGCAGACTATTGTATCATATTATCGGTGAGAACTTCTTTGTTCCGCTTGCTTCTCCGAATAAAACTGTATATTGGGAATGTATTTGTAAGCTGTTTTCCGTTATGGATCATCAGCTTTCTTTTGGTGTTGAAAGAGATGTGCTGGTGGAGGAATTGCAGTATTACTTCGAACAGACTCAGGCCGCAGATATTAAAGAGGATGAATTGTCCGGGAAAACTGCAAGAGATAAGGCCAATTGGATGATCCGTAAGTTGGAAGCTTATGGCTGGATAGATATCGAAACCGATAAAAGCTATGTGCAGAGGGTGAACTTCAAGGAGCACGCGGTAAAGGTGGTCAAGACCCTCTTGGAGATAACCGAAGGGAAGCGTATCGAATATCAGGGATATATCTATACCATCTATACCCTGGTCAGAACGAATACAGATAATCCCGGTGTTGTTCTTCTGTCTATCGTGGAGAACACAGATATGCTGATCACGGGCTTGAAGAATCTAAGCTCCAGTATAAAGAATTATATTGATGAGCTTACCAAGTATAGAACGCCCGCCGAGATCATGAATGTTCTGTTTAATGATTACATTGAGAATATTGTGGATAAGGCATATCATCGTCTCCTCACTTCCGATAATGTATCTAAGTTCAGACCTGAGATAATAGAAAGGCTGGAGTCTAAGAGCAGGAGTCCTCAATATATTGAAAAAGCAAGTGAAGATCTTGCCGGAATCCGTGAGATATCCAAAGAGGATGCAAGGGAACTGGCGTATCATTATATACATCAGGTCCTGGAAGCTTTTCATAATATGGACGATATCCTGTCCGAGATCAATTACAAGAATACACAATATCAGCGCGCGGCTATCAATCGTGCCAAATTCTATCTGATCGGCGGAGAAGATGTCAGGGGGCAGTTGAAGGAACTACTTACGGATATGAGTGATCGGATCCTTGCAGACAATATGGATCTGGCAGGTATATATCGGATTGAATATATTGATGAATTGATCCGACTCTACAGTGTATCTGTGATCGATGAAAAATCTCTGTATACTCCAATAGAAGGTAAGAAAACATTCACGCCGTCGGCACTTATTGATGAAGATGTCGATCTGGCTCTTAGGAATGATAAATTGCAACGAATGATGGAGAAGCTAGCCAGAGTATTGAGCCCGGAGCGTGTTGGGGCATATGTGGATCAGCAGTTAGGTGACAAAAAGCGAATGATGGCATCGCAATTGCCGCTTGATACAGTGGAGGATTATGTAAAACTGATCTATATCAGGTTATATGGGCAGCGAAAGAATATGGAGTATTCGATCGTGCTCCACGAAGACGAAAAGGGAAAAAATGACCGGGAAAGGGTTAATGCTCCGGAGAAAGGGAATCGATTTGAATCCAACGAACAAGTAAGGCAAAAAGGGTATTATTTTCAGGACTTTGAAATAGTCAGAAAGGAAACCAAATAAAAATGGATTATTTGGAAGGTATGTTGCAGAAGGAAAAGGCGGAGTTCTCAAGAATATGTAACCGTCTCTTATCCAGCTGTTTCTTATGTAAGCGTAATGAAACGACCAAGCCGGATTATTATTTTGTGATCAAACATCGTGAGAAGTTCTCGGATTATCTATCTCTTATGGGATATCGCCTTGAGATCAATGAAGGATATGGAGTTATACAGCTTACGAATCCCATGAATTATAACAGATATAATCTCAAGCTGTTTGAATCGATAATATTGCTGATACTTAGGATCCTCTATGATGAGAAGAGGAGAGAACTGTCGGTATCGGACGAAGTGATCGTGAATGTAGGTGATATTCACGACAAGTTTTTAAGTCTTAAGATCAGGGACAAGATGATCGACAAGACGACAATGCGTAATGCGATAAGTACATTAAGGCGCTTCCAGCTTATTGAGACATTGGATCGTGATCTGACCAATGAAGACAGCAGGATCCTCATCTTTGATTCTATCCTGATGGCAGTCAGGGTGGAAGATATCAAAAAAGCATGCGAGAAGCTCGAAATATACCGGAAAGGAGAGAAGGAAAGTGAAGAGATTGACGAGAGTGAAATTGATTAACTGGCATCGTTTCACCAATACATATGTCGATTTTGAAGACTCCACTTTGATCTCCGGAGAAAACGGGGCAGGTAAGTCTACCCTTCTTGATGCAATTCAATTTGTGGTAACGTGTTCTACCAATCATTTCAATAAGGCCGCTCATGAGAACGGCAAGAGAAAGCTTACGGGTTATATCCGCTGTAAGACAGGCAAAGAGAACAGGCCTTATGAGAGAACCGGTGAGATAAGCGCCCATGTTGCATTGGAGTTCTATGAGGAAAAGCGAGATAAGTATTTTATTGTAGGCGCTGTGGTGGATTCGGCTTCTGAGGGTCAGGAGAAGACCGTTCGATATCTGATAGACGGACAGAGACTGAATGACGATCTTTTTTTCAACGGAAAGGTGCCAAAGTCGATCAATCAGTTCCGCACTACCAATGCTAAAGAGATCCGGCAGTGGTGCAATACCGAAAAAGAAGCTAAATCTATGATGAAAAATCGATTCGGAAGACTGGAGGATAAATTCTTCCGATTGATACCGAAGGCTTTGGCATTCAGACCTATAGATGATATTAAGGATTTTGTGTATTCTTATGTTCTTGATGAAAAAGAAGTCAATATTGATGTTCTGAGGGAGAATGTGCGTACATATCAGGATCTTCAGCGAACACTGGAAGATGTGAAGGTGCGTATAGGCAAGTTGGACAGAATATTCAAGGCACATGAATCAGTGGTTGATGGCCTGGAAAAAGATAAGATGTACGAATATTTCCTTGCACGTATTGATGCGGATCTGACTAAGGAAGAGATCAGGGGATTGGCGGATGAGATACGTGCCGATGAGATTCGTCGGGGAGATCATAATAAGGAATTGGCGGCAGTCAGAAGAGAACAGGATGAGAAGCAACAGATCCGGGATGACATTCGAACGGAGCTGGCCGGTGATAAGGACTTTATAGCGAGGGATGAACAGGAGAAAAAACTTAGGGAGCTTCAGCGGGATAATGAGGAACTCCTTAAGGAGAGGGAGGACCTGGAGAGAAGTGTAGCCAAGGCCAGAGAACAGGCAAGAAACCTGTTGGAGATTAAGGATATCGACGACTCAGTCCGCGTATATTATGAACAGCTGGGTGATCTTGAGAAAAAAGAGCAGCTGTCGGAAGTTAAGAATAATCTTCAGCATGTTATCACATATAAGGCGGAGAAGTGGAACCAACTGATCTTGCAGAGGCAGAAGCTCAGCGATCAGATCAGCCTGGATGAACAGGAGAGACATGAACTGGAACTTAAGGCAGACAATCTTAAGCGAAAAAGGTTCTCTTATCCTCCCGATGTTGAACGTGTGATGACTGCGATCAGAGATGAGTTCAATCGAATAGGGAGAACTCCCGCACCCAGAATATTATGCGAGCTTTTGGAGATTACGGATGATTCATGGCGTAATGCAGTTGAGGGATATCTGAATACTCAGCGATTCTATATTCTGGTCGAGCCGGAGAATTTTGATATCGCATTGGGTACATACGACAATTTGCGTAGGGAGAAGAAGGCTTTTGGAGTTGGTCTGATCAATACGCAGCAGTTGGATGCATATGACTCGGCGCCGGAGATGTCTCTTGCCACTGTGGTCACATCGAAGAATAAATATGCTAAGCGTTATATTAATATGATCCTTGGGAAGGTCACTATGTGTGACACTTATCAGGAATTGAAGAAGCATAAGACTGCCATTACCAGGGAGTGTATGCGTTATCAAAATCATGTGGCCAGTGCCATAAAGCCTGAGATATTTGAGACTCCTTACATAGGTCAGAATGCTATAAAGGTTCAGCTGGAACAGACCAATGTCAGGATTGCTTCATTGAAGGAACATCTGAAGGATCTGGCAGGGCGAAGCACTACTATAGATTCGGTGCTGGAGCAGCTTACAACGGAATATGATACTGATATCAAGTATCGTATTGATGTCCTGGCAGAGCTTCGTCAGAATGTTGCCGAGATACAAAAGTGTAAAGATAATATTGCTGCACTGGAGAAGAACTCCAATATGATCCAGAAGCAGATTCAGTTGTCCGATCTGGAGACTATTCTGAAAGAGTTGGGTATAAAAAGCAGTTCTTTTGAGCGTATGATCGGCCAGACTGATCAGAGGATCGCTATCAATAATGAACGACTTAAGCTTAAACAGGCGGATCTGGATACATTAACGGTTAATTATCTCGAGATAGGTTCCAGGGCAGGCACACAGAGTGTTATCTGGGATAAGGAATATGAGAAGAGATTAACAGAGCGATCCAATTCCGAGTTCAAAGATAATTATCTCAGGGCTCGTAAGGCTAATCAGACCAAAATCGGAGATGCGGAAGCTGTAATGAAGGAGTCCATGACGGAATATAAAACGGCGCATGATTTCGGCGCGGCGGCAACTATGGAGGGTTATCCCGATTTCGAGTGTGAATTGGTCAAATTAAAAGATTCGGAACTACTGCAGTATGAGGAGAAGGTAGAGTCTGCGAGACAGGCCGCGGAAGAAGAATTCAGAGAACAGTTCCTGTCAAAACTTCAGGAGAATATGAAGACGGCGCAGAGTGAATTCAAGAATCTGAATAATGCGCTTCAGGATATCCTGTTCAGCAATGAGCGATATGAATTCTTATATATGCCAAGTAAAAAGTATCGTCAGTATTATGAGATGATCATGGATGATTTTAACGCTACTCAGGGGGAGTCTATTTTCAGCGGTATTTTCCATGAGACTCATAAAGCCGTGATCGAGGAATTGTTCGAACGTCTGGCCTTGGATAATGATAATACCGCTAAGGCACTGGATGAATTCACAGATTATCGGACTTATATGGATTATGATATCCGTATTTTTCACAGTGACAATAATTATTCGCTGTATTCCAAGGTCTGTGAGGAGAAGAGCGGCGGTGAGACACAGACGCCTTTCTATGTTACAGTGGCGGCCTCTTTTGTACAGCTCTATCGCAATAATATCGGCGGTGAGGCGATCGGACTCGTAATGTTCGATGAGGCCTTCAATAATATGGATGATGAGAGGATCGGTGGAGTATTGCAGTTCCTGCGCAAGCTCCCTCTGCAGATTCTGATCGCTGCTCCGCCGGATAAGATCCAGTATATCAGTCCGGCAGTCGAGGAGACGCTTTTGGTCATGACAGATGAGAAAGTAAGTTTTGTGGAGAGATACATTAATGGCTCGATATGATCATATAGTCCTGAATGCATTGTTGGATTCGTATGAGAACAGCCTGCTCTCGATCGGAGAGAACAAGCGGACTGTTCATATAGATTATAATTTCACAAAGAGGAACATACCTCAGTATTATGATGAAAGTTCACAGGAGTACGAGGCGATCCATATCTTAATGAAAAGTCTGGAAGATAAAGGCCTTGTTGAGATACTCTGGAAGAATGATATTAAGGATCATCAGATAGAAAAGATCCGGATGAGAACAGAACGGCTGAATGAAATCTATGCCGCTGTGGGAAGAATGCCGAAGAGTGAACTGGAACAGGATACTATCCGATTGCTTGACGGATATCTGGAGCTATTGTCGGATGAAGTGAAAGAGGGAGAAGTAACGGAGAAGGTTGTATACAGGTTCGGTCGATATCTTCTATCCAGACTGAGCAGTCATCAATCAGTTAAAGAATACATTGACTTGAATAAGGCTGAGGATATTATCCGACTTCTGCATACCATTTATTGTGTGGAGCAGAATGTAGAGGAACGTTATATCAGAGAATTCTCCGTTACGCATTTTCGGGATTCTAAATATTTCGAGGGTGTGGAGCACAAGATAACAGGCATATTCCGAAGGTTCGGTGAAGGATTCGATGATATGGAGGATGATGAGATCCTTGCTGAATACCATATATACCATACGCCGAATTATGTGTATATCAAAGGGAATGCCGGATTAAGTATAGGCCGGGAAGTGATCCGGCTGGACAGTCTGAATCAGGGCATCGGTTTATCAGGAGAGGATATTGAAAATGTACGTTTCACAGATCTGTCAATGGTTAAGAAGGTGCTTACGATCGAGAATCTTACAACTTTTTTCAGTTGGCACGAGAGCGACTGTCTTATCATTTATCTTGGAGGCTATCATAACGGTGTCAGGAGGAGGTTGTTGAACGAGATATATAAGTCTTTGCCTGATGCCGAGTATTACCACTTTGGAGACATAGATGCAGGCGGATTCTCCATTCTGAAGGATCTGAGGAATAAGACCGGGATACCTTTTCACGAATATAATATGGATCTTGATACGCTTATCGGATATGAAGAATATGGGAGGAAGCTTACCGGGAATGACAGGAAACGGTTGGAAGAGCTTGCCAGGCAGTACCCTCAGTGGGAGGAGACCATCCGGTATATGTTGGAGCATAACGTGAAGATAGAGCAGGAGTGTATAGGGGCATCGGTTGTTTTGGATTCTGCGGAGCAATAAGGTGATTATTTTTGAATTGAACTTGTGTTTTTTGTTGATGTCAAATATAATAATAGTGTGATTGTTATACACTAAAATATCAATAATATTGTGATAAAGGAATTGATATGGAACGGTTGATTTTAAATAAGCTTCTTGAGTGGAAGAATTCCACTTATCGAAAGCCACTTATTCTGAAAGGTGTGCGTCAGGTCGGTAAGACGTGGATATTGAAGGAATTTGGCAAATGCTATTATGATAATATTGCGTATTTCAACTTTGATGAAAATGAAGAATACAAACAGTTCTTTGAGATGAGCAAAGATGTTGATCGCATTCTGCAAAATCTGACGATGGCCAGCGGGCAGAAAATAATGCCTGAAAAAACTCTTATCATCTTCGATGAAGTGCAGGACTGTCCCAAAGTTATTAACTCCATGAAATATTTCTGTGAGAACGCACTGCAGTATCATATTGCTTGTGCAGGTTCTTTGTTGGGTATCGCACTCGCAAAGCCGTCATCTTTTCCTGTAGGTAAGGTTAATTTTATGCAGATTGACCCTATGACATTTACCGAGTTTCTTATGGCAAATGGTGATGATAACCTTGCGAAGTATCTGGAACAGGTTGATATCATTGAACCGATTCCGGATGCTTTTTTCAATCTGCTTTATGAAAAATTGAAAATGTATTATGTAACCGGAGGTATGCCAGAGTCAGTCAAGATGTGGACTGAAGCGCGTGATGTGGTTGCTATGCAGGAGGCGCTATCCGATATTTTGGGTGCATATGAACGCGACTTCGCGAAGCACCCCAATCTTAGCGAGTTTCCTAAGATTTCCATGATTTGGAAATCTTTGCCGTCACAGCTGGCAAGGGATAATAAAAAATTCATCTATAAAGTCGTGAAAGAGGGCGCACGCGCTCGAGAATACGAGGATGCTTTGCAGTGGCTTGTGAATGCGCGTCTTGTGCATAAAATATACCGTACTTCTGCTCCCGGCCTTCCGGTTGCTGCTTACGATGATTTATCTGCATTCAAGATTTATCTGGTAGATGTTGGTCTGCTTCGTCGTCTGGCGCAACTTGCCCCTACCGCTTTTGGCGAAGGCAACCGGTTGTTTACGGAGTTTAAGGGGGCTCTGACGGAAAATTATGTGTTACAAAGCCTAATAACTCAGTTTGAGGTGGTGCCGCGGTATTGGACCCAGATCAATCCACCTTATGAAGTTGATTTCCTGATACAAAGAGAAAACGATCTTTTTCCGGTGGAGGTCAAATCTGAGGCTAATACCGCCAGCAAAAGTCTTAAGAAGTTCAAGGAGCTGTTTCCGGATAAGGTTAAGCTACGCGTGAGGTTTTCGCTTGATAATCTTAAACTGGACGGAGATGT
Organism: Lachnospiraceae bacterium; assembly: GCA_024684085.1. Lineage (GTDB taxonomy): Bacteria > Bacillota > Clostridia > Lachnospirales > Lachnospiraceae > Colinaster. The sequence goes on from JAIKXM010000026.1 coordinate 9,305, forward strand.
GCTGAATATTCCCCTGTTCATGTCAGATCAAGCAGACAGATTGATTGGGTTGGCGTTAGAAAAGTAGGAAAGGTACCATTCGGTTTTGAGTCACGAACCGGGGATATATGGTTAAACAGGGAGAATATGCAAGATGGAATATGATTGTCTTATAGAATCGGAATTTATTGGAACGAAATTGCTGTTGCAGTTCACATCGGAGCGAGAGCGTCGTTTCGGAGAATATATTGACTTGTTGTGTAAAGATATCGGTGAATATTAGCCTTTTCACATAACGAGAGAATAAAAAATGCCACCAACACATGGTTAGTGGCTGGAGTATGGTAATATATATTGGAAGGCATTTGAATTAAGTGATGGTTTCAGAGGTGAGGAGTATATGAAAAAAATATTAATAACAGGCGGCACAACCTTCGTGAGCAAGTATGCAGCTGAATATTTTGTTAACGCTGGTTATGAAGTCTATGTGCTTAACAGAAATACTAAGCCACAAGTCCGAGGTGTAAAACTCATTGAGGGCGATAGACATAATTTAAAGGGTATATTGAGAGAACTCTCTTTTGATGTAGTGGCAGATATAACAGCTTATAATGAAAAGGACATTGTTGATCTTGTTACCGAATTAGGCGCTTATGGGCAGTATATTATGATTAGTTCCAGTGCTGTGTATCCGGAGTATGGTAATCAGCCATTTCTTGAAGAATCAGAGAAATCTGTAAATAAGTTTTGGGGTACGTATGGAACCGACAAAATAGCAGCAGAAAAAGCATTACTTGAAAGAGTTAAAGATGCATATATATTAAGACCGCCTTATTTATATGGACCTATGAACAATGTTTATAGAGAAGCATTTGTGTTTGATTGCGCTTTAGCAGATAGAAAATTCTATTTACCCAAAGATGGTGATATGAAATTGCAATTCTTCCATGTGAAAGATTTATGCAAGCTTATGGAAGTAATTATAAACGAGAAGCCGGAAAATCATATTTTAAATGTTGGTAATGTTGAAGCTGTATCAATTAAAGAGTGGGTTACAAAATGCTATGAGAGTTTGGGCAAAACTCCATCTTTTGTAAATGTGTATGAAGATATTGAACAGAGAAATTATTTTAGTTTTTATAATTATGAGTATTATTTGGATGTATCCCGTCAAAGTAAAATATACCCGGAAACATTATCTTTAGTAGATGGATTAAAAGATGCTGCTGAATGGTATCTTGAACATAGCGCTGAGGTAAATAAGAAACCGTATTTTGAGTTTATTGATAAGAATTTGGCGTGATTCAAATTAGAAGGTCAAGACTACTGCATTAATGGGTTAGCCATTTTGCAATAAAAAAGAAGCACCAGGTTGCAGTCTTTTTAGATAATGAAAAGGAGTTTGGTTATGGCGATAATAAAAAAGTTAATAAAAAAGATTATGATTAAAAAGGCTATGTCGAAAAGCCCAATGTACCTTTATGGTGAAGACGAGCAAGAGGAAGTTGAAAAATATATCTGTGATGCTTTTGGGGAATTTGCTTCAGTTTTTCATGAACTTGTATCGCCGGATATTCATCTTGATGTATGCCTTATTCCACCATCTGATGAGGAACCGTATTATAAGTTGGTTACTCTTGGGGCAGGAGCTTATAAAATGAATGTTCCTGATGAATTGCTCGATGATAAGCTTGAATATGCGGAATATGTAATATATCTTCCTGAAAACTGGAATATTAAGAGTAATAACGAGACAGATTTTTGGCCTATAAGAGTATTGAAAGGAATAGCAAGACTTCCGATCTACTGTGACACATGGCTTGGGTATGGACATACTACTCAGGATGATGAAGAGGGAACTGCGTATGCATCCAATACCCAATTTAATAGTGTTGTACTCGATTTTGCTTCTAATAAAAGAGGTGATATCCGATTGAAATTGTCATCCGGAAAGGTAATAAATTTCTATGAGGTTATTCCACTTTATCCTGAAGAATTACAGTATAAATTGGATAACGATGCAGATATACTTTTTGATCGATTTAAAGAAAAAGGAATTAAGTATAAAGTTGTTGACATTGACAGGAAGAATGCTTGTAAAGAGTGATCGTTAGATAATTGAATTCTTTAGTCTCAGAGGAATCACACGATCTTACGTCTATGCTGCAAAGATAGCAAAAACGCTCAGCTAAGGATGCGCACTCGCTCGAAAGGAAGATGATGCATATGCATCCACGCTCGGCGCGAGAATGTCGCATTTTTTACGGCAGTCTTTATGGGTTACATATTTATTTGTAGGGTATGGCGTTGGTTATCATTAAAGAAGGAGTCAATACTTATGCGGAAAACAAAGATTATATGTACGATTGGACCGGCATGTGAGTCGGAAGAGATGATCACAGCATTATGTGAGGCGGGAATGAATGTAGCTCGCTTGAATTTTTCACACGGAACACACGAGGAGCATCTTAAGCGTATCGAGATGATCAAGAAGGTCAGAGAAAGCTTAAATCTGCCGATCGCGATAATGCTGGATACCAAGGGACCTGAATATAGGATCGGGACTTTTAAAGACAGGAAGGTTACGCTTGATAACGGGCAGAAGTTCACATTTACCACAAAAGAGGTAGAAGGTGATAAGAATCACGTGTCCGTAAGTTATAAGAATCTCGCCAAGGAACTCGCTAAGGGCGATACGATTTTGTTGAACAACGGCTTGCTTGAGTTCAAGGTGCTTGCTACGACTAATGATACTATTGAGACAGAGGTAATTACCGGTGGAGAATTGTCGGATCGTAAGAGTATGAGTTTCCCGGGTAAGCATATCAAGCAGAAGTATCTTTCCGAGCAGGATATTGCGGATATAACATTTGGTGTAAAAAACGGGGTAGACTTTATTGCCTGCTCATTCGTGTCAGTCGCAGACGATCTTAAGAGTGTTCATTCGCTGCTTAAAGATCTTGGCTATGATGACAATGTTGAATTGATCGCCAAGATCGAGAACAGATCAGGATGCGAGAATATCGATGAGATCTGTAAAGAATGTGACGGTATCATGGTTGCCAGAGGTGATCTCGGAGTTGAGGTTCCCATGGAAGAATTACCGGCTATACAAAAGGAATTGATAACTAAATGCAGACTTTTAGGGAGAAGAGTAATAACTGCAACAGAGATGCTGGAATCAATGATCCATAATCCACGACCGACGAGAGCTGAAGCCTCAGATGTAGCTAATGCGGTTTATGATGGGACAAGCGCAGTAATGTTATCAGGTGAAACCGCAGCAGGTGCATATCCAATACAGGCGGTTGCCACGATGGTCAGGATTACGGAGGCGACTGAGAATACGATTAATTATACCAAGCGATTCCATAACAATGATTTCATAATACAGAATGAGGTTGACGCAATTTCGCATGCCACCTGTCAGATGGCGATCGATCTGAAGGCCAAGGTGATAGTGGCAAGTACTATTTCAGGAATGACCGCAAGGATGATATCACGGTTTAGATCCCCTGTTGATATTATAGGACTTACAACTGATGACAGGACGTGGCGTAAACTATCTCTTTCATGGGCTGTAACACCTGTCAGGTGTGAGGTGTTCCCGTCAACGGAGGTGCTGTTCTACAGTGCCAAGCGTCTGGCTAAAGAGACTTTTGAATTGCAGAGTGAAGATAAGATAGTAATAACCGGCGGCATGACTAACGGACAGTCCGGTAACACTAACCTGATCAAGATCGAGAGCATTTAGGAGCCTTAATTATTAAGAGATCATATCCGGACGATTGATCAATGCGGATTAAGAGGACTCCAAGAATAATCAAAAAATATTGAGTTGTGGGAGATGATGATGAGTAAGAAGAAATCTATAGGTTGTGCTTTATTTGGTATCGTGATATTGATTGTTGCACAGTTGTTGGCCGGCCTGATCGGAAGTGTTTTTGTTCTTTGCGGCGTTCCTAACTGGATATGTAATATCCTGGCAGGTATTTTATACCTTGTGTTTGCAATATTCGGAGTAGTGATGATTCTGGGTAAGGCTATGCATCTTGATATGGATGAACTGGGGATAAAAAGATTCTCTTTGAGATTTCGCTGGATACTGACAGGGCTGTTGCTTCCGCTCGGCGTAATTGCGGTATATTTACTTATGATACCGGGAGAATACGTTTCTTCCGGCCTGAATAACAGGCAGATGCTTGACACCCTGTCTTCGGGTATATTCTTTACCGGAATAGCAGCCGGTTTTGTTGAAGAGATCGTATTCAGGGGTGTGATATTTCGTTCGTTAGAGAAATCTTTTGGGAAAAACATCGGGATATTTGTTCCGTCTCTGTTGTTCGGTATCGTTCATATCCTCGGCATGGATATCACTCCGTTTGGTTGTCTGCTTGTGATCATAGCCGGTACCGCGGTTGGCGTGATGTTCTCAATGATCACTATCGAGAGTGGTTCGGTATGGGATAATGGATTGGTACATGCCCTTTGGAATATTCTGATCATTGGAGGCGGTATTGCTATTGCAGGGGCGCCCGATGATTCCTCTATCGTGTCATATGTGCTTAAGTCGGATTCTTTTGCCATAACGGGAGGAGAATTTGGCATCGAGTCTTCTGCCGTTGCCTTGGCCGGATATGTTATCGTGACAATTGTGGCATGGTATATGATCAGGAAAAGAGCTAAATAAGTTGTTTTTAGTATGAATTGTCGAATATATTTGACGTAAGGAGGTTATTACTATATAATAGTTAATTAGTGATGTAGTTTTGAATACTACATAAAGAAGTAATGCGAAACTACAGAGACTAAAAACAGGATAGAAAGGTAAAGATTAATGTTTCAGATTATAACAGACAACGGTGCAGACTTACCAAAGGATTGGATGGTCGAGAATGAGGTCGGATGTATTTACTTGAGTACCATCCTTGATGGAGAGGTTATTGCCGGAAAAGATAAAGACCTTTCTGCTGAAGATTTTTACAATATGCTTTCGGAAGGCGCTAAGCCGTCTACATCACAGGTCAATCCGGAGCAGGCTAAGGGGTATTTTACAGAACATATAGATGAGGCTGATGAGTTTCTTTATATCGGCTTATCTTCCGGACTTTCAGGAACTGTAGGCAGTGTCAGAGCCGGTGTTGCCGAAGTGTTGGAGACTTATCCCGATAAGAAGATCGAAGTAGTGGATTCACTTACGGGTTCTCTTGGAGAAGGTCTTGCTGTATGGTATGCAGTTAAGATGCGAAATGAGGGAAAGAGTTTTGATGAGACTGTGAAGTGGTTGAATGATAATATACAGCACTTTGTTCTCGCAATCACTGTAGATAATCTGTTTGATCTTTGGCGTGGTGGAAGAGTATCGCGCACAAGCGCTGTTATAGGTTCACTTGCCAGTGTGAAGCCCTACCTTATTGTTAATGAAGAAGGCAAGCTCGTAGTACCCAAGAAGCTTAGAGGACGCAAGAAGGCTCTCGCTTATCTTGTTGAGGCCTTTGAGATGCATAAGGGAATTGAATTCGACGGTAATAAAGATATGTTGATGATCTGCCATGGTAATGTGGCGGATGATGCCGATTATGTACGTCAGTTGCTTGAAGAAAAGTTCGGATATAAGAACTTTATCATGAGTAATGTCGGTCCCATGATCGGAACACATACAGGCGCAAGTCTTGTTGTATTAGCCTTCCTCGGTGATTCAAGATATTAGAATTAGCTTAACTTAATATGCTGTAATATAATATTATGATCATGTGTTTTTAAATGAGTAAAACCCCTGTTTATCATCAGTGTCAGATAAACAGGGGTTAATTTATTAGATCAGTTATTCAAATCAGGAATTAAACGCAGGTATAACCGCCGTCGATGGGAAGCATTACGCCTGTAACGTAAGAAGCCTCTTTGCTGGCAAGGAAGATAATACCGGCATTCAGCTCGCCTTCACGTCCGTATCTCTTCAACGGAACATGCATATTGGCAAAGGCCTGGAAATGTTCAGTATCAAGAACTGCGGTCGTGAGCTCTGTATAGAAGTATCCGGGGCAGACGCAATTAACAGTGATGTTATATTTTGCAAGTTCTGCTGCGGCAGCTCTGGTGAAGTTGATAACACCACCCTTTGATGAATGATAAGCGATGGTGGGTATCTCTTCGTTACCTACGAGACCGTACATAGAAGCGATGTTGATGATACGACCGTAGTTGTTCTTCTTCATTATATTACCGAAGGCACGTGTTACTTTAAAAACAGATGTGAGATCGGTTGTGATGGTGAAGTCCCACTCATCGTCCTTCATCTCAAGAACACCTGCGTCCTTAGATGAACCCGCACAGTTGACAAGGATATCAACCTTGCCGAATTTCTCCTCTGCCTTCTTGGCGGCATTATCAATGTCTTCGGTAGATGTAACATCACAGCTTAAGGCAAGAACGGATACGTTCTTCTGCTCAAGCTCTTTCTTCAGTTCCTCTAATTTGTCCACACGCCTTGCAAGAATGACAAGATCTGCGCCCTGATCTGCAAATGCATATGCCATTTGGCGACCGAGTCCTGAACTTGCTCCCGTGATTACTGCTACCTGTTCTGTTAAATCAAACATAGTCTAAATTTCTCCTTTTTTAATATATGTTTATAGTGTTTGTTGAGTTCTGATCAGTGTTCGGAAGCTTGTTGATAATACAAGCTTCACTAATTACGAATGGTATCAAATAGTTAGGTGTGAGTCAATGCCTATATGTAATATTTAACATACAGTTGAAAGGTCGCGGGAATTGTGATATCGTAAAGTGAGTTGAATATTTAGCAAACAGGTGTCTGAAGGGAATGGTATAAGACATTCAGCTTCAGGTGAAAAGGGAAACAGGTGTGAATCCTGTACGAACTCGTCACCGTATTTAGGGAGTATCAGCCGATATATCACTGGGAGACCGGGAAGATGGCGAAATGCAATGATCTATGAGCCGGGAGACCTGCCTGCTTGCTGTACGGAAGCGAAAGTTTCAGGCCACGAGTTAAAAGGTTGTACGTTATGATGAGAATATATATGGATTCCTTCTTATAACGGATTTCGTTAGAACGTTATTCGGTTGTTAATTGTAGATTCAGGGATTCATGTGTCTTTTTCGTGTGCAATGCTCCTTTTTACTTAAGTTCATAGGTAAAGAGGTTTTTTTTGTGTGCCATTCCGGTATTCGATCAATATTAAGCATTGTATGCAGAAAAGAGGAGATTATGAAGAAGAAAATCGCGCTTTTGTTAACAGGTGTACTCAGTCTTATGCTTTTGACAGCATGCGGTAGTACTGTAAGTGACACAGATGTCATTGAAAGTGAAGTGGCTCAGTACGAGGAGATCGTGGAAGAAGTTGCAGATGATGTGGCTGATGCGGCTGACGCCGAAGGTACAGAGGTTAACTCTGATGAGGAGGCGGCAGCTAAGGTTGCGGCTCTTATCGATGCTATTTATGTTCAGGAGAGAACAGATGCAACAGATGAACAGTGTAAGCAGGCAAAAGAAGCTTGGGACAATCTTACTACTGAACAGCAGAGTCTTGTAGAAGGTGAATATGCAGATCCTGATTACTTCGGCCTTAATACAGGTGATGCTTTACTCGACGATCCTGCCAATGCGGACGATATAGGTGAGAAGGAGATCCTTGTTGTAAGTTTCGGTACTTCTTTTAACGGAAGCAGAGTTGCCGATATCAAGGGAATTGAGGATGCAATGAGAGAAGCTTTCCCTGACTGGTCAGTCAGAAGAGCGTTCACCGCTCAGATCATCATCAATCATATCCAGGCTCGTGACGGCGAGAAGATCGATAACGTTGAGCAGGCTATGCAGCGTGCCGTTGATAACGGGGTTAAGGAACTTCTTATTCAGCCTACTCACCTTATGCATGGAGCAGAGTATGATGAATTGATGGCTGTTGTTGATGAATATGCGGATAAATTCGAGAGCATTAAGATATCTGAGCCCCTTCTTGGCGAGGTTGGAGCAGATGCAACAGTAATAAATGACGATAAGAAGGCAGTTGCAGAGGCTGTAACAGCTGAAGCCGTTAAGGATGCAGGCTATGCCAATCTTGAGGCAGCTGATGCAGATAAGGTTGCATTCGTATTCATGGGACACGGAACAGCTCATGTGGCTAAGGTTTCATACAGCCAGATGCAGACACAGATGAATGAACTTATGTTTAAGAATGTATTTATCGGTACAGTTGAAGGTGAACCCGAAGAAACAGCATGTGAGGCAGTTATCGATGCTGTAGCTGCAGCCGGTTACAAGAAGGTGATCCTTCGTCCTCTTATGGTAGTGGCAGGTGATCATGCCAACAATGATATGGCCGGAGAGGATGAGGATTCATGGATCAGTATGTTCAAAGCATCAGGTAACTTCGATTCTGTAGAGCCTCAGATCAAGGGACTTGGTTCTGTTGATAAGATCCAGCAGATCTATGTTCAGCACGCTAAGGCTGCTATAGGTGAATAATCATTTTACATAAGAAAGAAGTTTGTGAAAATGAAAGCTAAAAAGAGCATTTATAAATTAGTCAGTTTATTATGTTGTATCCTTATGGGCTGCCTCCTTTTGGGAGGCTGCTCTTTGGGGGATGCAGACAGTGAGAGCGCTGTAACCGAAGGTAAAAAAGAAAGTGTTGCGGTTGAAGCAGATACGGAAGTTACAGACGAGTCTGCATCGGTGGAAGAGACTGCCGATGTTCCGGCAGAGGGTTCGGCTAACGCTGCGGGACTTGCTGACGGTCAGTACAGGGCTGTTTTTGAAACAGACAGTAATATGTTCCATGTTAACGAGACCTGTGAGGGCAAGGGCGTTCTTACTGTTAAAAACGGAGAGATGACGATACATATCTCGCTTCCTTCAAAGAGTGTCCTTAACCTTTATTGCGGACTGGCAGAGGATGCCGCCAAGGAAGGCGCTGTACTCCTGGAGCCCACAGTTGATACGGTGACATATTCGGACGGGATAAGCGAGGAAGTGCACGGTTTCGATGTTCCGGTTCCCGTGATCGGAGAGGAATTTGATCTTGCGCTAATTGGAACCAAGGGCAAGTGGTACGATCATAAGGTATCGGTTAAGGAGCCACAGCCATTGGACGAGGCTGTTTCTGAAGAGGAAACTGAGGCTAAGGCAGCAGACGGAACCGATGCAACTGATGCAACAGATGCAGGTGCTTCAAAGGATTCGGGTAATGTAGATCCTGCCGGACTTACGGATGGAAAATATATAGTGCAGATGGATTTCGAAGGCGGAAGCGGAAAGGCGTATATTGAGTCTCCGGTCGACCTTCGGGTGGAAGATGGCAAGATATATGCAATTCTGGTATGGAGCAGTCCTAATTATGATTATATGATCGTTGACGGCGAGAAGTATCTTCCCATTAATACGGAAGGTAATTCGGCCTTTAAAATACCGGTGGCGGGATTCGATCAGGGGATCAAAGTGATCGGTGATACGGTTGCCATGAGCAAGCCTCACGAGATCGAATATGTGCTTACATTCCATTCAGATACGCTTGTAAAGCCGGAGTGATCATAGGTGATCGATATCGGCCGGGGATGAGTTGACCTTCAGTATATAGATACATATACGGGCTGAGTTGATCACGGCTTGATAAATCGGATGAAGGGATTGGATAGATGTTCAACAGACTGAAGTTGATCGCTATATGCATAATTATGACAGGACTGTCAGGGCTAATGGGCTGTGGCAGTCCTTCTTCTGACATAACGGACAATAGTATCATATATGAGAGGAGCATGGAACTCGAATACGCCGAGAATTACTCGGTTGACTATTATGAGGGAGGCTATAAGCTCCTTAAGATCAAGGATGGAACCGAGATCCTGCTTGTACCGGAGAAAGCTGAGATCCCGTCCGGACTCTCGGAGGATGTGATAGTCTTACGAAGACCGGTTAAGGATCTCTATCTTGTCTCATCCTCAGTCATGGATATGTTCGCCAAGCTTGACGCACTCGATACGATCAGACTATCCGGTCAAAAAAGCGAGAACTGGTATATCGATGAAGCCAGGGAATATATGGAGCGGGGCGACATCCTCTATGCCGGTAAGTACAACAGGCCGGATTATGAGCTTATCGTATCCGAAGGATGCTCACTGGTCATAGAGAACACTATGATACTTCACTCACCAGAGGTCTTGGAGAATCTTAAGAGCTTCGATATCCCCTCCATGATCGAGTATTCTTCGTATGAGACTCATCCGCTGGGACGTGTGGAATGGGTGAAGTTCTTCGGCGCGCTGACAGACAGGGAAGAAGAGGCTGAGAAGCTCTTTAGAGAGCAGGCTAAGATCCTCGAAGAGGTCTCTTCTTATGAGAAAACAGACCTGACTGTGGCTTTTTTCTATATTACATCGAACGGGATGGTTCAGATCAGACGGAGCAGCGATTATGTTCCCAAGATGATAGAGCTTGCGGGCGGAAGCTATCTGCCTGTATATGATGGCGAAGAAGAATCTGCCAGAACCACCATGAACATGCAGGTGGAAGAGTTCTACGCAGGTGCTAAGGATGCCGACTTTATCATCTATAACAGTTCTGTTGACGGTGGTGTCACTTCTATAGAAGAGATCATTGAGAAATGTCCTGTTTTGGAGGATTTCAAGGCGGTTAAGAACGGTGATGTATGGTGTACGACCAATGATATGTATCAGCAATCTATGTCAATAGGCTATATGATCGCCGATATTCACAATATGCTCCATCGCGATACTAAGAAGGAGATGAGGTATCTTATTCATCTGCGTTAGTGGCATCGGAAATGAAGTATCTTATTCATCTGCGTTAGTGGCGTCGGAAATGAAGTATCTTAGCAGTGTTGATGGAGATCAGGGAGAACTGTATGCAGTCAGATAGACGGATGCGTTATCTGATATCTTTTCTCATACTGGGAATTGGTATGGTAATGCTGTTAATCTTCAATATCTGTATAGGAAGCGTAAGGATATCGTTCGGCGAGATACTCAGGTCTCTTGGCGGAACGGATATCACCAACGAGCGGATCATCTGGGACATCAGATTCCCAAGGGCTGTTGCTGCCATGATCCTCGGAGGGGCACTCAGCCTTTCGGGATACCTGTTGCAGACTTTTTTCCGCAATCCGATAGCAGGACCTTTCGTTCTTGGAATATCGTCCGGTGCGAAGATGGTAGTGGCGATCGTTATGATATTCCTTATGGGACGCGCCATCAGGGTGAATTCTCTGACACTGATAGCGGCGGCGTTTGTCGGTTCCATGATATCGATGGGATTCGTCCTTGTGATCGCGGGCAGAGTGGATAAGATGTCGACGCTTATCGTGAGCGGTATAATGATAGGCTATATCTGTTCCGCCGTGACTGAGATCCTAATAACTTTCGCAGGGGACGCGGAGATCGTCAATCTCCATAACTGGTCGCGCGGAAGCTTCTCCGGAATCTCATGGGATAATATTCCGGTTATGAGCGTGGTGGTGCTGCTTGCCTTCATTATGACTGTTATGATCGCAAAACAGCTTGAAGCTTACACTCTTGGCGACTCCTATGCAATGAACCTCGGGGTGAATCTAAAGGGGCTCAGGGCATTGATGGTGATCCTTACGGGGATTCTGTCGGCAAGTGTTGTTGCCTTCGCAGGTCCAGTGTCATTTGTTGGGATCGCAGTTCCTCATCTTGTGAAAGCAATGATGAAGAGCGCAAAGCCGATCATAATGATACCGGCGTCTTTTCTTGGGGGCGGTATCTCATGTCTGTTATGCGATCTGATCGCGCGGACGTTGATCGCACCTACGGAGCTTAGTATAAGCTCAGTCACTGCTGTTTTTGGAGCACCGGTCGTATTGTGGGTGATGATAAACAGGAACAGGAAGAGGATGTCATAATGGCGTACTTTATCACAACTGAGAAGATGAGCGTGGGTTATGACGGACACCCGCTGATAGAGAATATCGATATTGCTCTTGAAAAGGGCGAGATACTGACTCTGATCGGTCCGAACGGAGCCGGCAAGTCAACTATTCTTAAGAGTATCGCGGGGCAGTTAAAGCTTATTGACGGTCGTGTCATAATTGACGGCAAGGATAAAGAGAATATATCCCGCGATGAGATGGCCAGGACCATGGCGGTCGTATGGACTGACAGGATCATGACAGAGCTGATGACATGTGAAGAAGTTGTTACAACGGGGAGATACCCTTATACAGGGAGATTCGGAATTCCGGATAAGGCCGACCGTGAGGCCGTAAGGGAAGCCATGGAGCTTACGCATGTTACCGAAATAGGGGATGCGTACTTTGATAAGCTGAGCGACGGTCAGAAACAGCGGGTGATGCTTGCAAGGGCGATATGTCAGGAACCGGATATCATAATACTTGATGAACCGACATCATATCTTGATATCAGATACAAATTAGAGTTCTTATCGTGCTTGCAGGAGCTTAAGAGGAAGAAGGATCTTACGGTCATAATGTCGCTTCATGAGTTGGAGCTTGCCGGGAAAATATCGGACAAGATCCTGTGCATTAAAGACGGATATGTGGACAGGTGCGGAAGTCCGGAGGAGATATTCACGAAGGGATATATCGGGGAACTGTTCGGTATATCTGAGGAAAACTTCCTGTGGTATCTATGAGGAAAAATTCCTGTGGTATCTATGAGGAAAACTTCCTTTGGTATCTATGAGCATGCATTAAGTGTTGATCGATCGAGCATGCATTAAGTATTGCATGAGCGGGGATTGTAAATTGAGTATCGGATTGACCATGGAGTATATGAGATGGCGAAGATCATAATGGTACAGGGGACGATGTCCAATGCGGGTAAGAGCCTGCTGGTGGCCGGATTGTGCAGGATATTCAAGCAGGATGGCTACAGGGTTGCTCCCTTCAAGTCGCAGAATATGGCGCTTAATTCTTATATAACCGCCGAGGGGCTTGAGATGGGAAGAGCTCAGGTGATTCAGGCTGAGGCAGCCGGCATCGAGCCAAAGGTGTGCATGAATCCCATATTGCTTAAGCCTACCGATCACACGGGCTCACAGGTGATCGTGGGTGGCGAAGTGATCGGCAATATGAGCGCAAAAGATTATTTCTCTTATAAAAAAGAACTGATTCCGTATATTAAGGAAGCCTTCAATGAACTGGAGAAATCCGCCGACATCATCGTGATCGAAGGTGCGGGCAGTCCTGCCGAGATCAATCTCAAGGAGAATGATCTCGTCAATATGGGGCTCGCGTGTATGCTGGATGCTCCGGTGCTATTGGTCGGAGATATCGACAGGGGAGGCGTTTTTGCACAGTTGCTGGGAACACTTATGCTTCTGGAAGATGACGAGAGAGACAGAGTTAAGGGACTTGTGATCAATAAGTTCAGAGGTGATAAGAGTATTCTGGATCCCGGTATCACTATGCTGGAGGAAAAAGGTAAGGTTCCGGTTACGGGTGTGATACCGTATATGGATCTTTCCATAGAAGATGAGGACAGTCTGACTGAGCGGTTCGATCATAAGGAAAGAGGAGTGATCGATATAGCTGTGATCAGATATCCGAGGATATCCAACTTCACAGACTTCAATGTTTTTGAACTGATGTCTGAGGTATCTGTCAGATATGTCACATCGATAAGTGAATTGGGGCATCCGGATATCATTATCCTGCCCGGCAGTAAGAATACCATGGGGGATCTTAAGTGGATGCGAAGTAACGGTCTGGAAACGGCCGTTAAGAAAATGTCCTCGCGAGTGCCTGTGATCGGGATATGCGGTGGCTACCAGATGCTTGGGTGTGAGATATCCGATCCGGATGGAGTTGAAGCAGGCGGAAAGTTGCGCGGAATGGAACTGTTACCTGTTACGACCATCCTGCAAAAAGAGAAGACAAGGCGTCAGGTTCAGGGAAGTCTGCCTGTACTTGAAGGGGCGTTAAACTGTATCTCAGGTTGCGAGTATAAAGGATATGAGATCCATATGGGCGTGACGGAGTATTGCGTAGCGGATGCAAGTGGATCAAAGGCTGACGAGCTTAATGAAGATGTTACGAGGACAGCGCCGTTAGGTATTGATGCAGGTGTCAGACAGACTTATTTCGAGGCGCTTCCGGTTATATGTTCTGACGGCATAAATGTGTACGGCTCGTATGTTCATGGCATATTCGATGAAGGAGATATAGCTGACAGGATCGTCAGGGCGGTTGCAAGCGCGAAGGGGGTAACGGTTGAGGAAGGTCAACACTTGAGTTACCGATCTTTTAAAGAGAAGGAATATGATAAGCTGGCAGATATACTGAGACTGCATCTGAACATGGAGGAAGTGTATGGAATGCTCAGGGAAGCGCGCGTGGAGTAAACTGACGCGGGCGGAGCTTGATGATATAAGAATAGACAGGCCGGATGATCCGGTAAGGACATCTGTGCGGAAAAAATGGGACACGATCGCCAAGCCGATTGACGGAATGGGAAGATTCGAGAAGATCACAGCGCGGATTGGAGCAATAACCGGAAGTGATGAGATCAATCTATCTTCGAAGGCTGTGATAGTCATGTGTGCCGACAACGGCATTGTGAATGAGGGCGTGACACAGACGGGACAGGAAGTGACCGCTTTGGTAGCTCAGTCGATGGCGAAGGGGCGTTCATCCGTATGCAGGATGGGAAGACAGATCGGCGCTAAGATCATCCCGATCGATATAGGGATCAACTGTGATTCTTCCATAGAAGGTGTACTCGATCGGAAGATTAGAAAAGGAACGAGAGACTTCCTTACAGAGCCTGCGATGACTGAGGAGGAAGCCGTAAGAGCTATCGGAGTCGGGATCGATGCTGTGAGAGAGTGCAGAGAGCACGGTGTTAATATCATTGCCATCGGTGAGATGGGGATTGGCAATACCACGACAGCAACGGCGGTGACATCAGCCCTGCTTCATCTTGATCCGGATCGGATAACCGGAAGGGGAGCGGGACTTAGCGATGAGGGGCTTGAACGCAAGAAACAGGTCATAAACGATGCTCTTGAGAAATATAAGCTTGATGACAAAGATGCTCTTACGGTTCTTGAGGCTGTAGGCGGGCTTGATATAGCGGGACTTGCGGGTGTATGCATAGGCGGAGCGATCTATCATGTGCCCATAGTGTTGGATGGTCTTATCACTATGGCAGCAGCCTTGGTGGCGGAAAAGCTTGCAGAGGGGACGGCAGAATATCTGATCCCTTCACACAGCGGACGTGAACCGGCTGTGCGAGCTTTGGAAGAGGCGCTCGGAATGAGTCCTGTGATATACGGAGATCTTGCTCTGGGTGAGGGCACGGGAGCGGTAATGATGCTGTCGCTTCTCGACCTTGCGATGAGCATCTATCACGATAATACGGATTTTGCGGAGATTAAGGTAGAGCAATATAAGAGGTACGACGACCGATAAACAGACTTCGGGGTGGTTCGACAGTGGTCAGTACATGGGGCAGAATAAGGCTGCAGAAAATAACGGCAACAGCCGGTGCCGGGGCGGAATAAGGCTACAGGGAAGAACGGCAACAGCCGGTGCCGGAGCGGAATAAGAACACAAGTAAGAACGTTAAGCAGGATTGAAAAATGATCACACTGATAATCGGAGGAAGCGGAAGCGGTAAATCGGCTTACGCAGAAGAATATATATGTAAAAAAGCCGGAGACTGCAGGAAATATTATCTTGCCACTATGCAGGTGTATGACGATGAAGGCCGGAAAAAGGTTGAGAAGCATCGTCAGCAAAGGCAGGGAAAAGGTTTTCATACGATTGAAATGCCTCGAAATGTGGAAAAGACTGTAAAAGTAATAAAAAGTGACACAAATGTCAATAAAAACATGGTATTATTGGAATGTATCTCAAATTTGACAGCCAATGAGATGTTTACGGATCAAGGGACATCAGACTGTGAGACGGTATCCGATAAGATCATAGAGGGTATCGTCAGTCTTAACGATTCGGTTGATGAGCTCGTCATAGTGACCAATAATGTCTTCGAAGACGGAGATGACTATGAAGAAGGTACCATGGAATATCTGAGAGCCCTGGGCAGGATCAATGAAAGACTTGCATCAATGGCAGACAGGGTCGTGGAGATCGTGGCGGGAATACCCGTAGAGGTTAAGTGAGATGCGTATTATAAAGGGGTTAATAATTGCTTTTTCAATGTATTCAAGGATTCCCATGCCGCATTTTAAATGGGATGAAGATGATATGCGCTATATGCTCTGCTTTTTTCCATGGGTAGGAGCTGTGATCGGCGCACTCGTCTGGGCATGGAAGCTGTTATGTGATATGCGTGGCGTGAATCTTCTGTGTTATACACTGATAGGCATGGCTGTTCCTGTTATGATCACGGGCGGTATGCATATAGACGGGTATATGGATACGATGGATGCTTTCCGATCTTACAGACCGGCAGAGAAAAAGCTTGAGATAATGAAAGATCCGCATATAGGTGCATTTGCGGTTATCATGCTCGCACTTTACGGATCAATATATGCGGGAGCGTATTCCGCGATATCGGACAATAAGCTTGTCGGGATATATGCGGTGAGCTTCGTTCTTGCAAGATCCTTAAGCGGGATCGCTGTAGTTACCTTTAAGCCGGCCAAGGCTGAAGGGATGCTCTTTGAGTGTGCGGGAAGTTCGCACAAAAGAGCAGTGCTGTGCAGTCTGATAATACAGGCGCTTGCATGCACGGGAATAATGATATGGCTTGACCCGATGGCGGGTATCACAGCCGTATGTGTGTCACTATTGTCAATCTTTTGGTATCATCATAATTGCTATAAGAATATAGGCGGGATTACGGGGGATACTGCCGGTTACTTCGTGCTTATGTGCGAGGAAGCTGTTCTTGTTGCTCTAATGATAATAAATATATGGGAATCATAGGGGGTTGTATGAGACTGGTAGTTGGTGGATATGCACAGGGGAAGCTACATGCGGTTACACGCAGACTCGCAGATGATCAATATGAGATCTTTGACGGTATATTGCCTGATGAGGAAGTGACGACCAGGCTTGAAGATGACACGATCGTCATAATCTATAATCTTCATCGGTGGGTTAGGGAGCGGATTAAGCAAAATGCATCTCCCGAAGAAGAGATAGCTGAGTTTGTTGAAAAAGAGAATAACTGCATAATTATCAGCAACGAGACCGGTAACGGTATCGTTCCCAAGGATGCTTTTGAGAGAGAGTACAGGGAGAGAACAGGTAAGATTCTGGTAAGTCTGGCAGAAGAAGCAGATGAGGTTTGGCGTATTATATGCGGTATTCCACAGAAGATAAAATAAGACTGATATTGGTGAGGCACGGTGCAGTCCGTGCCAATCTTGAGCATCGTTACATCGGTAAGACGGATGACAGTCTTGCCGATGAAGGTGTCAGTAAGTTAATGGAAGGTGTATCGGCGGGTATCTATCCTTCGGCGGATCTTGTGTTCACATCTCCCATGAAGAGATGTATTGAGACTGCGGGGATCATATATCCTGATAAGACACCCGTGATCATACCGGAATGGAGTGAGATAGATTTCGGAAGGTTCGAGGGCAAGGATCATAACGAACTGAAAAATGACCGGGATTATCAGGCTTGGATAGACAGTAACGGACGCTTGCCTTTTCCGGACGGAGAAGACAGGGGTACATATATAAAGAGATGCATCGGGGGCTTCGAACGTATGTCGAACAGCCTTGGCGGTGATCTGAAAAGTGTGGCGATGATAGTGCACGGCGGTACGATAATGTCACTGCTCTCTACGCTGTACGGCGGAGATTATTATGATTATCTTACCCCGAACGGAGAGGGCTATACATGCACGCTTACCGTACAAAACGGCAGTTTTATCATAAGTGATGTTGATCGTCTCGGTTTGATGCCATGCATCAATGTGTAAGGGCAGGATTTTTTCTGTTTGAATTTGGGGAATAATATGAAATACCATGTATTGGCTTTTGTGATAGGCTTCATACTGGATATGATATTGGGCGATCCTTATGTATTGCCGCATCCGATCAGGTTGATCGGAAGACTGATATCCGGACTTGAGGGCTTATTACTTAAGGAAGAATATGATGACAGGAAGAAAAGAGTAAGGGGTATGATCCTTGCAGTTACGGTTGTTCTATGCACTTTAGCTGTGTCGGGAGTCAGTCTCCTTATTTTTTACCATATCAATAAATATGTCGGAATGGCAGCAGAGGCTGTTATGACGTATCAGATACTTGCAACGAAGTGTCTGAAGGTTGAGAGTATGAAGGTGTATGGATGCCTTACTTCGGATAAACCGGAAGAAGAGAGACTTGCGGATGCGAGAAAGGCTGTGTCGATGATCGTTGGGAGAGATACCGATGTTCTTGATCGGGAAGGCGTGATTAAGGCGGCTGTCGAGACGGTAGCGGAGAATGCATCTGACGGCAGTATCGCACCTATGCTGTATACGGCTTTGGGCGGGCCTGTTTTGGGATTCTGCTATAAAGCGATAAATACGATGGATTCGATGATCGGTTATAAGAATGAAAGGTATCTGTATTTCGGAAGAACGGCCGCTCATCTTGATGATATAGTGAATTTCGTGCCGGCAAGGATAAGTGCATGTCTAATGATCATTGCGGCCTTCATAGGCGGAAAAGATCTGGATGGCAGGCAGGCGGTGAGAATATTCAAGAGGGATCGCATGAAGCATGCAAGTCCCAATTCTGCGCAGACCGAATCGGTATGTGCCGGAGCACTTGGTGTTAGGCTCGCGGGAGATGCCGTTTACTTCGGTAAGCGGGTTGAGAAGCCTTACATCGGAGATGATCTTAGGAAAATAGAGGTCGATGATATAAGGCGGGCAAACCGACTTTTATATCTTAGCGCATGGATCTGTACGATTATCTGTACAGTTATCATGTTAGTATTTTGCCTATAGACAAGTGGGTAAGCAGATAAGCCGATAAGCAGGTTGTTGTATGAGTGAAAGTTATGTGAAAGGGGGATGAGGACGATGGGAATCCATGGAGGCGATATCATTGGCAGGAATATCGATATGGACTTTTCGGTCAATCTTAATCCTCTGGGCATGCCTGAGGCTCTTAGGCAGGCACTTACGGATGCCGTGGATAAGTGCTGTATTTATCCCGATATCAGCTCAAGTTTTCTTCGTCGGAAAACGGCACTCCGCCGGGATCTTGCCGAAGAGGATGTTCTTGCAGGAAGCGGAGCATCGGAGATCTTAATGGCTATCGTTCATGCCATTCATCCGGCTAAGGTGCTTATACCCGTTCCTTCTTTCTATGGGTATGAATATGTAGCCGATGCCGCAGGGGCTGATAAGATATTCCATGTAATGAAGGCGGATGAATATGAACCTGATGAGGGACTTATGGATTCCATAAGCGATGATGTGGATCTTATCTTTTTGGCTAATCCCAATAATCCTACGGGTAAGCTGATCGACAGGAGTTATATGATAGATCTTCTTAAGAAGTGTCGTGATAAGAAGATAAGGGTTGTACTGGATGAGTGCTTCATCGATTTCTGCGGTGAAGATCATTCCATGACAGATCTTGTCAGGGAATATGATAATCTTCTGGTCGTACGCGCCTACACCAAGATCTTCGCGATCCCCGGAGTAAGGCTTGGCTTCTTAATATGTACGGACAGAGAGCTGAATAAACAGATAGCGAAACAGTTGCCCGAATGGAATGTGTCGACCTTCGCTCAGGCGGCAGGAGTAGTATGTGCAGATGAGCAGGGGTATATATTCAAGACTGTTGAATATGTTAAGAACGAACGAGAGTATATGTCGGGGCGTTTGCGTGAAATGGGAGTCTGGGTATGTTCCGGTGAGGCTGATTTTCTGCTGATAAAGTGTGATATCCCTTTATATGACCTGCTGCTTAAGAGAGGGATACTGATACGGGATTGCGAGAATTACAGAGGACTTACCCGTGGGTACTATCGGATCGGGATAAGGACCCGTGAAGAGAATGACAGATTATTGAAAGTGATGGGTGAATATCTTGGCTGAACATGAATGTCTGAGACCTGAAGAGATCGAGAAGAGAAGCTTCGAGATCATAACCGAAGAACTGAATAGGCTTAAGATCAGCCTGCCTGAGGAAGAGGCTCCTGTCACAAAACGAGTGATACATACGAGTGCTGACTTTGATTATGTCGAGACTCTTAAGTATTCTGAGAATGCAGTTAAGATAGCAAGGGAGCTTATCGCAAACGGAGCGGATATAGTCACGGATACCAATATGGCACTGGCGGGTATCAATAAGAAGAGGCTGGCGCGTTACGGTGGTAAGGTTCACTGCTTCATGGCGGATGAAGATGTTGCCAAAGAGGCCGCTTCAAGAGGGGTCACAAGAGCTACTGTGAGCATGGAAAAAGCGATGGCGATTAAAGTGCCGGTTATTTTTGCGATAGGGAATGCTCCGACGGCTCTTATCAGACTGAATGAGATGATAGGATCGGGCGAATGGAGGCCGGCGTTTATAATAGGGGTTCCGGTCGGATTCGTTAATGTGGAGTACGCCAAGGAACTCATCATGAAGACAGATGTTCCGTATATCGTGAATGCGGGCAGGAAGGGCGGCAGTAATATCGCCGCTGCCATCTGCAATGCCCTGATATATGGCATGGAGTGATCGTGAGAGGCGTCGCTATGTAATGTATGAGACAGTAAAAACGGTATGTTATGAGGATTACAGGCTTCACTGTGAAGATTGGGAGTTATGACTTGGGATGAGATATGGATTCACGACCGGAAGTTGTGCTGCGGCTGCTGCCAAGGCGGCGGCATATATGCTTCTTACCGGAACGAATAAGGAAGAGATAAGTATAGAGACACCTAACGGGATCTTATATAAGACTAAGATCCACGATATATGTAAGAGTGGTATGGAAGTAAGTTGTGCCGTGGAGAAGGACGGAGGGGACGATCCCGATGTTACGACCGGTGCGATGATATGTGCGACTGTTTCGATAGTTGAAGACGAAGCAGGCGCTGCGGGCACGGATGGAGATGCCGATAAGAATACAAGTACCGGCAGGATAGTGATAGACGGCGGTGCCGGTGTCGGAAGGGTGACAAGACCGGGGCTTGATCAGCCTGTAGGCAATGCCGCCATCAATCATGTTCCGCGAGAGATGATCGAGAGGGAAGTAAGACAGGTCTGCGAACTTACCGATTACAGAGGAGATCTTAAGGTTGTGATATCCGTTCCCGAAGGTGAGGCGATTGCTGAGAAGACCTTTAATCAGCGATTGGGAATAACCGGAGGCATCTCTATCTTAGGCACAAGCGGGATAGTGGAACCCATGAGTACAAGAGCCATTCTTGATACCATTAAGGTGGAACTCAGTCAGCGTAAGGCGCTGGGGTATGATCATGTAGTGATCTCTCCCGGTAATTACGGTCGTGATCATATGCAGAAGACATACGGTTACGATCTGGACAGAAGTGTGAAGTGCAGCAATTTTATCGGAGATACTCTGGATATGGCTGTGGAGATAGGCTTTGGCAGGCTGTTGTTGACAGGCCATATCGGGAAGCTCATTAAGGTTGTGGGCGGTATGATGAATACACATTCCGCGGAAGGCGATTGCAGAATGGAGATACTTGCCGCTCTGTCGGTAAGAGCAGGAATTGACATAGATAAGATCAGGGCGATACTTGACTGTCTGACAACCGAAGAAGCTCTGCGGATCATACGCGATGAAGGCAGGTTAAAGACAGTAATGGATATGGCGATGGATAAGATCTGTTATTATCTTGATAAGAGAGTGAAAGGTAGACTTCAGATCGATTGCATCATGTATTCCAATGAATTTGGAGAACTGGCGGTAAGCAAGGGGGTAGAGGAATGGTCAATTTTGTTGGCGCAGGAACAGGAGCTGTAGATCTTATCACCGTAAGAGGTAAGGATCTTCTTGAAAAAGCAGATGTGGTTATATATGCAGGCTCGCTTGTTAATCCCGAACTCCTCCGGTTCGCAAAAAAGGAATGTGAGATCCATAACAGTGCTTTACTAACCCTTGATGAAGTGATCGATATTATCAGGAAGGCCGAGTCAGAAGGGAAGAATACGGTCAGACTGCATACGGGAGACCCAAGTGTCTACGGTGCGGTAAGAGAGCAGATGGATATATTGGATGAACTTGGGATAGAGTATGAGAGTTGCCCGGGGGTGAGTGCGTGCTTCGGGGCGGCTGCGTCGCTTAACCTTGAGTATACTCTGCCCGATATATCTCAGACGCTTATCATCACAAGGATGGAAGGAAGAACTCCGGTTCCCGCAAAAGAGAGTATTGAGAGTCTTGCCTCACACAGGGCGTCGATGTGCATATATTTAAGTACAGGGATGCTCGAAGAATTGAGCAGGCGTCTTATCGCAGGCGGGTATGATAAGGAAACTCCGGCTGCGCTGTGTTATAAGGCGACTTGGCCCGAGGAGGAATCTTATATCTGTACTGTAGGAACTATTGCAGATACCGCTAAAGAGCACGGGATCAGCAAAACGGCTCTGGTGGTCGTGGGAGATGTTATTGCGCATAACGGTTATCAGAGATCAAGACTGTATGCACCGGATTTTTCAACGGAGTACAGGCAGGGGATAACGGACAGATGAACCTAAGTATTATCAGTTTTACGGAAAAAGGAAGGCGGCTCTCTGAGAGGACAGCCCATGAATACAGTAAGCACTCATGCGACCTGTCATCCTGTATGGAAGTGAAGCAGTTCGTGAAGAGTTCAAAGACTGCACCGGCTGAGGGACAGGAAGTATGGGACGACGATATCGCAAGCTGGGCGTACGGGCAGATGGAGGCAGGTAATATACTGTTGTTCATAGGAGCCTGCGGGATAGCGGTAAGAGCGATCGCGCCCTTTATTAAAGATAAGACTTCGGACAGTCCTGTTCTTGTCATGGATGAAGACGGTCGTTATATCATTCCCATTCTGTCGGGACATATCGGTGGTGCCAATGAGCTCGCTGTGACGATTGGCGCTTATATAGGAGCGATCCCGGTCATAACTACTGCGACGGATCTAAGGGGAAGTTTCGCTGTAGATATATTCGCTAAGCGAAACGGACTAAAGATATTCAATAAAGAAGGCATAGCCGCAGTATCGTCCAAGGTACTTGCGGGAGAAGCGATAACCATAAGTATTGACGGGGATAACAGTGGATGTATCGATCCGTTAATGAAGAAAGAGACCGGTGATGACATCAGACTGATCCCATATCCGCCTGAGGATGAGGTTGATATACTGATCACCTCCGGGATCCCTAAGTGCAGTTACGGCATATGGCTCATCCCTTGTGAATATGTGATTGGAATGGGATGCAGGAAGGATAAAGATCCGGCGGAAGTCGAAGCCTTTATTGAGGAAATGCTTAATAAGTTCGGGATCCGTATGGATGCGGTATATGCCCTTGCGTCCATAGATAAGAAGAAGGACGAAGAGGCTTTTGTAAGTTGGAGCAGGAAGAATGATATCCCGTTTGTGACATATTCTGCCGGGAGACTCGGCAGTCTTACGGGGGACTTTAGATCATCCGAATTCGTGATGGAGCAGGTCGGAGTTGATAATGTGTGCGAGAGAGCAGCTCTGGCCGGTTGCGAAGGAAATGGAAGTATTTTTTGCAATAAGACAGCACGGGATGGGATGACGATAGCTATAGCTAAAAGAGAGTGGAGAGTTACATTTGATGAATAACAGGATATATGTTGTCGGGATGGGACCCGGCAGAGAGGATATGATGACGGCGGAGGCTGTTTCCGCGCTTTCAGGCGCGGATGTTATCGTGGGTTACACCCTGTATGTCTCACTTCTGAGTGAGCGATTCGCGGATAAAGAGATTCTGTCTACACCCATGAAGCAGGAGACGGAGAGGTGCAGACTCTGCTTCGAGGAAGCGGATAAGGGTAGAACAGTGGCGCTTATATGCAGCGGTGACGCCGGCGTATACGGACTTGCGTCGCTTATGCTTGAGATGGGCAAGGATCATCCTGAGACGGAGATCATCGTTATTCCCGGGATCACAGCGGCCGTCAGCGGAGCGGCAGTCCTTGGTGCGCCTCTTAATCATGACTTCTGTGTCATAAGTCTGAGCGATCTGTTGACGCCGTGGGAGAAGATCGAGAAGAGACTTGTGGCAGCAGCTGAAGGAGACTTCGCCATTGCAATCTATAATCCTTCGAGCCATAAACGCAAGGATCACTTGAGAAGAGCCTGCGACATCCTGCTTAAGACGATCGAGGGGGAACGTGCCTGCGGATATGTTGAGAACATCGGCAGGGAAGGAACGGTGGCCGTCACCTGCACGCTTAATGAATTAAGAGATTCCGAAGTCAATATGTTCACAACGGTCTTTATAGGTAATTCGGGATCGGAGATAATTAACGGCAAGTTAGTAACTAAACGAGGTTATAAGATTGAAAAAGATACTGCTATTTGCGGGAACAACTGAAGGAAGAGAATTGTCAGAGCGCCTGTCATCATTAGGCCTAGAGCATACGGTCAGCGTTGCTACAGAATATGGTGAGATAGTTCTGAAAGAGGATAGCTTTTCTCATATACATAAGGGCAGGATGGACTGTGAAGAGATAAAGAGGTTTATCGTTGAGGGTGATTATGCGGTTGTTGTTGATGCTACTCATCCATACGCCAGGATCGTGACTGATAATATCCTTAAGGCTTCGTCCGAGGCGGGTATATTGTATCTGCGTCTTAAGCGTGATTCCGGTGAGGATTACAGTTATGACGGAATGTCATACTATGATGATAACGGATCCTGCGCTAAGGCACTTATGAATACCGAGGGCAATATCCTGCTTACAACCGGCAGTAAGGAACTGGAGGTATATTGCAGGTATGAAGGGCTTAAAGACAGACTGTTCGTAAGGGTTCTCCCGAGTAAAGAGAGTCTTGATATCTGTGCTTCGCATGGCATTAAGGGCAGACAGATTCTGGCACTTCAAGGCCCGTTTACCAAAGAGATGAATGAAGCCATGATCCGCCAGTATGATATCCGGCATCTTGTGACCAAGAAGAGCGGAATTAACGGCGGTTACGGAGAGAAGGTTAATGCGGCTATATCGGCCGGAATAAGTATTCACGTTATCGACAGGGAAGATGAAGATAACGGTTTATCTTTTGAAGAAGTCTGCCGTAAGATTGAAGGATTGTGTGATGCCTGTGACTCTGAAGCACCCGGGACAGCGGATGTATATGACATGCGTGTCATATTGGCAGGCGTCGGAATGGGTTCGAAGGATAATCTGACCTGCGAGGTTCAGAGGGCTATCGCAGAGGCTGATATCATTCTTGGGGCCGGACGTATGATAGAAGAGTATGAGGCTCGTGTTGAGAGAAAAGCCCTGTACAAAGCAGAAGACATAGTCCCTTATCTTTGTGATCTTCAGGCGAACGATAAAGAGGGGAAGATCAGGACAGTTGTGATACTGTTCTCCGGTGACAGTGGCTTCTACAGCGGTTGCCGTAATCTGAGTATGGCCTTACAACAGGAGACAGAAGCCGGAAGACTGAGGGCGGATCTAAGGATCATGCCCGGTATATCATCAGTCTCATATCTGGCATCCAAAGTGGGTATCAGTTACGATGACGCTGCTATATGCAGCATTCATGGTAAAAATACACCCAATCTGCCAAACAGGATAAGATCATCGCACAAGACATTCCTGCTTATGTCCGGTGTTGAAGATCTTAAACGGCTGGGAAGACTCCTTATTGATAATGGGATGAATACTTGCAGGATATGGGCAGGCTTCAGACTGTCATATCCCGATGAAAGAATAGAAGAACTAACGCCTGATGAGTGCATTATGACAGAAGAGGACGGGTTATACACCTGCCTTATCATCAATCCGGAGCAAAAGACGCGTTTGCTTACTCACGGAACTGCGGATCAGGAGTTCATACGGGATAAGGTTCCCATGACCAAGGAAGAGGTCAGGGATATCAGTATATGCAAGCTTAAGCTTAATGAAGGTTCGGTTCTGTATGATATAGGAAGCGGAACAGGGTCTGTTGCGATCGAAGCAGCCGCCCTTTCTGATAGTATAAAAGTGTACGCCATTGAGCGTAAGGAAGAAGCTCTTAAGCTGATCGAAGAGAACAGGCGTAAGTTCTCTCTTGATAATATAAGTATCATTACCGGAGTAGCACCTAATGCATTGGAGGGACTTCCTGTTCCTACACATGCATTTATAGGCGGAAGCGGTGGCAGGATGAGGGCTATACTTGACCATTTATATCAGATAAGTCCCGGTATCCGTGTTGTGATCAATGCCATCAGTATGGAGACTATATGCGAGCTTAAAGAGATATTGTCATCTTACCCTGTAAGAAATGAAGATATAGTACAGGTACAGGTATCCAGAAGCCGGACGGCCGGAGATTATCATATAATGCAGGCCGAGAATCCGGTATGGATAGCTTCCTTTGATCTTGGAAAAGGAGAAGTAGTATGAAGTTAAATCGTGTGATGATCGCAGCTCCCCACAGCGGGAGCGGTAAGACTGCCATCACGTGTGCTTTTTTGCAGATATTGAAGGATCGGGGTGTGGAAACTGCATCCTGCAAGTGCGGTCCCGATTATATAGATCCAATGTTTCATAAAGAGGTGCTGGGAGTACCGTCACGTAATCTCGATACTTATTTTAGCGGAGAAGAGATGACAAGGAGACTTCTTGTAAGAGACCGCAGAGAAGGTGACACGGTTGTCATTGAGGGCGTGATGGGACTCTTTGACGGTATCGGCGGTGTGAGTGAAGAGGGTTCATCGTATCACCTGGCAAAAGTTACGAAAACACCGATAATACTTGTGATAGATGCCAAGGGAATGGGACGTTCGCTCCTTCCTCTGATAGCAGGTTTTCTGTCATATGATCGTGAACATCTTATCAAAGGTGTTATCCTTAACAGAATATCTCCTGCTTTTTGTGAGAGGATAAAGCCGGTGATTGAAGAAGAACTGAAGGTTAAGGTCATCGGATGCATGCCGGAACTAAAGGATGTCGTGGTAGGGAGCAGACACCTTGGGCTTATGATGCCTGAGGAAATCGCTGATATCAGAGACCGTATAAGGAAGATGGCGACGGAGCTGGAGAAGTCTGTATCGGTAGAAGATATACTGAATATTGCAGAGAGTGCGGAGCCCGTTACCGGATTTAAGGAAGATGAGATCATCCATACCGAAGAGGAAAGGCCTCTTATAGCTGTGGCTAAGGATGAAGCCTTCTGCTTCCACTATGAAGATAATCTGAAGCTGCTCACGGATTGCGGTGCGAGATTAACCTACTTCTCACCGATACATGATCATGAATTACCTAAGGGCTGTAAAGGTGTATTGCTTGGCGGAGGATATCCGGAATTGTATGCTCAGCAGTTAAGCGAGAACAAGTCGATGTTAAGATCTGTCAGAGAGGCCTTTGGGAGTATCCCGATGGTGGCCGAGTGCGGCGGCTTCATGTATCTGCATGATACGATAACAGATAAAGATGGCAACAGATATCCGATGGCCGGAGTAATACATGAGGACTGTTATTATACGGACAGGCTTGTACGATTCGGATATGTTGAAGTTAATGATAATGGCAGGTGTTTTTTAAAAAATGACACAAGTGTCAGAGGCCACGAGTTCCATTATTATGAAAGCGGTCTTGAGAACTATGACTGTACGGCAGTAAAACCGGGTACGGATAAGAGTTATTCATGTATTGTGGCAGGGGACGATCACTGGCTTGGATTCCCTCATCTGTATTATCCTTCCAATCCTGAGTTTGCGTTATCTTTTGTAAGAAAAGCAAGAGAGGCTATGGATCGGGAGTTATGTAAGAATTATTATCTGTTTGGCATAAACGGATGGATACGTGGACAGGAGTGATCGGATATGGAGTATTCACATCGATTCTTTACGAACAAAGACTGTAAGTATTATCCCTGTCATAAGGGTGTGGAAGATTTTAATTGTCTTTTTTGTTATTGTCCGTTATATAATATAGATGACTGTCCGGGTAACCCTGTATTCAGGGAGAAGGATGAAGGAACGGTCAAGGTATGTACCGATTGCAGTTTCCCGCATCAAAAAGATAATTATGATAAGATAGTGGCGATACTGAAAGAGCATCGGGTGAAAAAAGCAACCGCCGGTTGCTCAAAAACGGATAATTGAAAAGCACGGTTGGTTTTTATCGGTCAGACGGTCTGCTACAATACGAATTGTGTTAGCGCACCGGGGGATTGGATAGGATCAATAGTGAGTAATATGAGGGGAGAGAGAATATCATGAATCTCGCGGAAAAAATCTATATGTTGCGAACACAGGCCAATTTATCACAGGCTGCGCTTGCTGAGAAACTTAACGTCAGCAGACAGACGGTATCCAAGTGGGAGCTTGATGCGTCCTATCCGGAGATTGATAAAGTAGTGGCATTGAGTGATCTTTTTCATGTATCAACGGACTATCTGCTTAAGAACGCAGAACCCAATCAGGATGAGACTAATCTTGACAGACTCGTGCTTCGTTTTCTGGGATACAGCCAGGATATGGAAGTGGTATCCAAAGATCTTGTCGAAATAATGAAAGACGGCATAATCGATAAGGATGAGAGGTCAAGGATGAAGGTAGTCGTGGGTAAGCTTAATGAGGTATCCGCTATGATCGAAGAGATCCGATTTGGCCTTCACAATAACGGAATTGACTAAGTAAGTAGGGAAGTATTTAATTTCGAATAAGGATATACAATGATTTTTAATTATTGTGAGGGGGTTCGGACCGCAGTCTTTTGAACAAAAGTTCAGAAATGACTGTGGTCCGAATTGTTTCTAATGCATAAAAAGTATATAATATATACATAAGTATAAATGTAAAAAATGGGGGGATTTACAATGAGGAAGATCAAGGTTGCGATACTGGGTGCGGGACACATAGCCGGAAGTATGGCTGAGGCTCTGTCAGGCATTAAGGACAGAGTGGAATTGTACGCCGTTGCATCCAGAAGTATGGAAAGAGCGGAAGCTTTTCGGGCAAAGTGGGGCTTTGGTAAAGCCTATGATTCGTATGAACAGCTGGCCGAAGATGAAGAGGCGGATCTGATATATGTTGCCACGCCTCATTCCGAGCACTTCGCCAATGCGAGTCTGTGTATCACTCACGGGCGTAACTGTCTTGTGGAGAAGGCTTTCTGTGCCAACAGGAAGCAGGCCGAGGAGCTTGTGAAGCAGGCTAAAGAACACGGAGTTCTCCTGGCTGAGGCCATGTGGACCAGATATCAGCCGTCCCGCAAAGTGATCACCGGACTGATCGAAGAGGGAAGAATAGGTCGTGTTCAGTATATTGAATCCGATTTTTCAGTACCGATAAGCCATGTTGAGCGTCTTCAGCGTCCCGAACTTGCCGGCGGCGCCCTTTTGGATCTTGGGATCTATTCGCTTACGGTTCCGGCGCTTTTTCATAACGGTGACATTATCGGTGTGGATGTTGAGTGCACTAAGCTCCCGACAGGAGTCGATGCAACCGATATCATCAATATCAGGTACAGTGACGGAGTATCAGCCCGGGCAAAATGCTCTTGTGTGGACGAGCCTTCCAATTATGGCAAAATCGCAGGCGACTCAGGCTACCTTATTTTTGCACCGACCAATAATCCCGAATGGATCAAGATCTACGATGCGGACGATGATCTTATAGAGACGATAGATACGCCTTCCATGGTGAACGGATATGAATATGAGGTTCTGGAGTGCGCCGATGCGATACTTGAGGGGAGGACGGAAACAGAGTCCATGCCACTTAAGGAGAGCCTCAGGATGATGGGGCAGATGGACCGGATAAGAGCCTCTGCCGGGATTGTCTATCCTTTCGAGACTTTGGCGGATATCGATCATTCCGACCGGGAGGTATGGGGCGAACGATTCGTTACGCCGACATAAATAATATGTTTAGGGGGTTCGAATATGCGTGAAAGCGGTATTTTGTATCCAATCTTTTCATTGCCGTCAAGGTACGGCATAGGATGCCTTTCAAAGGAGGCATATGAATTTGTTGATTTCCTGAAAAAATCAGGACAGGGTTATTGGCAGATCCTTCCGATCGGGCCGACCGGTTACGGAGATTCGCCTTATCAGCCGTTCTCGGCTTTTGCAGGTAATCCCTATTTCGTTGCTCCCGATAAGCTTATCGAAGAAGGACTTCTTATGCAGGACGAAGCGGATGGGATGTACTTCGGGAATGATGAGGAGAGAGTTGATTACGGTGCTCTCTACAATAACCGTTATGATCTGTTAAGGATCGCCTTCGACAGGTTCATGGAGAAGGAGCTTGATAAGACAGCCGGGTATAAGGATTTTTGCAAGAAGGAAAAATACTGGCTTGAGGATTATTGCCTTTTTACCGCACTTAAGAAGAATTTCGATGGAGAGGCAAGAGAAAAGTGGGAAGACGGATACAGATTAAGAAAGCCTGACGTTATTAAGAAGGCGGTCAAGGAACTCAGGGAGGAAATGGATTTTTATGCATTTATCCAGTATGAGTTCCAGCGTCAGTGGGATGCCCTTAAGGAGTATGCAGGCAGGCAGAATGTCAAGATCATAGGGGATATTCCCTTTTATGTATCTGCGGACGGAGCTGATCTCTGGGCACATCCCGAAGTGTTCCTCATCAATGAGGACGGAGAACCTTCCGTTGTAGCCGGATGTCCTCCGGATGCTTATTCCGTTACAGGACAGTTATGGGGCAATCCCATATATGATTGGAAGGCTAATGCCAAAGATGATTATGACTGGTGGATCAGGAGGCTGAAGCGAAGTTATGAACTCTTTGATTCCGTAAGGATAGATCATTTTCATGGATTTGCCGAGTATTATGCGATTCCTGCAGGAGATGAGACTGCTGAAAAGGGCAATCTTGTCAAGGGACCGGGAATGGACTTTTTCAAGGTCGTATTCAGGGAGCTTGGAGACTTAAGTGACTTCAGACTCATAGCGGAAGACCTGGGGACCTTAACGGAAGATAATGTGAAGCTTCTGAATGACAGCAATATTCCGGGTATGAAAGTTCTGCAGTATGCATTTACCAGTTGGGACAGCTGTTATATAACGCACAGGCATGAGCGACACTGCGTTGTCTATACCGGTACTCACGATAATACGCCCACAAGGGCATGGGTCGAAGAGATCGGTGACGGCGACAGAGATTTCACAAGACGATATCTTAACAGCATGAATACCGATTACGGTGCTCTTGTGTGGGATTTCATAAGGGAAGCGTACAGGTCGGTGGCGGATCTGTGTATCATTCCCATTCAGGATTATCTGGTCAAAGGGCGTGAAGCCAGGATCAATTATCCCGGAGTGGCGGCTGATAACTGGCAGTGGAGAGTTAAACCGGGATTCCTGTCGGATGACCTTGCCGACAGTATCAGGCGTCTTACCGAAATCTACGGAAGGATACCGCGGGAGAAAGAGGATGACTGTAAGCAGTGATCATACCGAATATGGAAAAGGAGTTACCATTGCGCAGAGGGAAAAGAAGAATCTCTATGAATTGATAAAGGATAAAAAGTTGTAATGGAATGTGTGAGTATATGAATGGCGGAATAATTAATAAAAAGGTTAAGGTGCCTGCTGAGAGAGATGTGAGAATTAATGATGAGATTCAGCAATGGGGATTTCAAAAGCATGCAGTTGGCACTGACAGATATGAGTCGGGGATAATAGTTCTAAGGTCAAAAAATATGGAGACTCTCCATGAGGCTGTTCTGATAACCGAGAATTTTCTGTCATATAATGGCTCGTGGGATATCGAAAGACAGATGAATAAAAGGCGTGGCGGATTCCGTGATTTGTTTAGATCTTGTTTTTCAGTTCTTTCAAGGGGAAAAAGCAATCTTGACGATAATACGTTGTGTACTTCCGAACTGCGTTTTAAATGGAATGGATACTTGTCGATTTATGAAAATATTATTCATAAGCTTAAGCTTCCGACCGGGGTGGATGTGGAGATCAATTTGTACGGCTACCCCCTGCTCGATTGAATATATTGTCCTGCAGCGTAAAGATACCCGTGAAGTTACTGTTCGCCCCCGCGTTTTTGTGAATGGCTACAGGAAATATATTCACAAGAAACGCCTATGTGGGCGTCGGCGCTTAGCGAGGCAAAGCCGAGCTTAGCGTCCGCTACGCTCACATCGGAGCGAAAGCGCCGTTTCGGTGAATATATTTCCTGTAACAGACAGATATCTGTGAACAGTACCCCTCGTGAACAGTATCGGTGAACGCCGATTCAAGGTTTTATTGCAATAATAAAAAGCTTGTGCTATAATACCGCTTAGGTGTTGACGAAGAATGATTCCATTAGCACTGTGGACAGAGAGAAGCTGCCGGCTGAGATTGCTTCACACAGATATGGATGATACCGCTTCCGAGCCGGCTGTCAGAAAGTCATATTTCATATGTACATAAACAGCCCGTTTTCCGCGATAAGGAGTAATGAAGTTAAAGATCAAGGTGGAACCGTGCTTATGCACCCTTGGGATATCCCAGGGGTGTTTTTTTATGTAATAGGAAAGTAATTCCTATTACATAAAAAACGCTCCGCTAAGGATGCGCACTCGCGCGAAAGGAAGATGATGCTTAAGCATCCGCGCTCGGCGCGAGAATGTAGCAAGCGACATTCTTTCTTGTAATAGGAAAGTGCTTCCTATTACATAAAAAAACGCTCCGCTAAGGATGCGCACTCGCGCGAAAGGAAGATGATGCTTAAGGATGCGCACTCGCGCGAAAGGAAGATGATGCTTAAGCATCCGCGCTCGGCACGAGAATGTCGCAAGTGACATTCTAATTTTTAGAAAGAAGGTAAAGTATGAAGATCATCTATAGTGATGGGACGGTAGCTGAGTGTCCCGAAGAAGAAGTTCAGCACGTACTTAAGCATTCTGCAGCCCATATCATGGCTCAGGCTATTCAAAGACTCTATCCGGAAGCAGACTTTGCTTACGGACCCGCAACCGAGAGAGGTTTCTATTATGATGTTGATCTCGGAGAGACCAAGCTCTCTGACGAGGATCTTAAGAAGATCGAAGATGAGATGCGTAAGATCATCAAGGAGAATATTCCGATCAAGCCTTTTATCTTAGACAGGGCAGAGGCTGTTAAGCTCATGCATGAGCGCAAGGCAAAGTACAAGGAAGAGCATATCGGCGATCTTCCTGATGATGCGGTAATAAGCTTCTACCAGCAGGGCGATTATCTGGATATGTGTGTCGGCCCTCATATCACTTATACCAAGGCACTGAAGGCTTTTAAGATCACAGGACAGAGCGGCGCATACTGGAAGAACGATGCCAAGAATAAGATGCTCACCCGTATCAACGGTGTTGCCTTCCGTACACAGGAAGAACTCGATGAGTACGAGAAGCAGATGGAAGAGGCAAGAGCAAGAGACCACAGAAAGATCGGTAAGGAAATGGGTCTGTTCATGACAGACGATCTTATCGGTAAGGGTCTCCCCATGTTCCTTCCCAAGGGTTATACCTTATGGCAGGAGCTTGAGAATTATATTAAGGAAAAAGAGCGAAGACTCGGTTATCAGCATGTTATGACTCCCTGTGTAGGAACCGTAGCACTCTACGAGACCAGCGGTCACTGGGCACATTATAAGGCTAATATGTTCCCGGCTATGGAGGTTGAGGGTGAGAGCTTCGTATTAAGACCCATGAACTGTCCTCATCATATGATGATATATGCCAACAGACCTCACAGTTATAAGGAACTTCCCATAAGGATCGGTGAGATCGCGCATGACTTCAGGTTCGAGTCATCGGGTACTCTTAAGGGTATCGAGAGAGGACGACACTTCTGTCAGAATGATGCCCACCTGTTCGTAACACCGGATCAGATCGAGGGCGAAGTTAGCCGTGTAGTAGACCTCATTTTTGACGTATACAAGGATTTTGGAATCACAGATTACAGATGCGTTCTCTCACTCAGAGATCCCGCAGATACAGAGAAGTATCATCCCGATGATGAGATGTGGAACACCGCAGAGAATGCCCTGAGACAGGTTCTTAATGATATCGGTATCGAGTATACCGAAGAGATCGGTGAAGCTGCTTTCTACGGACCTAAGCTTGATGTTAATGTTAAGCCTGCCGTAGGTGCTGAGTATACACTCTCTACCTGTCAGCTTGATTTCTGTCTCCCTGCCAAGTTCGATCTTAAGTATGTGGATTCCGAGAGCAATGAGAAGACTCCCGTTGTACTTCACAGAGCTATCCTTGGCTCACTTGACAGATTCATGGCTTATATCATTGAGGAGACCAAGGGTAAGTTCCCTGTATGGCTTGCACCCCTTCAGGTTAAGGTGCTTCCCGTAAGTGAGAAGACTATGGAATATGCAGGCTCTGTATATGAAGCCATTGATGCAGCAGGTATCAGAACTGTTCTTGACGACCGTAACGAGAAGATCGGATATAAGATCCGTGAGGCTCAGCAGGTTGACAGAGCTCCTTATATGCTTATCTTAGGACAGAAAGAAGCTGACGAGAACATGGTCAGCGTAAGAAGCCGTGATACCGGTGAGACAGAGACAATGACTCTTGATGATTTTATAGCCAAGGTTAAGAACGAGATCGAGACCCGCGCTCATTAATGTATATGACACAGCAAGTTCTGTATGATTGATGGCGCTTGCTGTGTTTTTCTTATTAATAAAGGGGGATATGTCAGCGGATGCCTGCTGACTGCGGTACTCGGGCAGGGGCGATATCATATACCCTGTTCTATTGACAAATCAGAGAAGGAGATGGGTGTAAAAATGCGTTACTTTATTGAAAATGATGTGTTAAAGGCTGAGATAGATTCTCATGGAGCAGAGCTTAAATCGGTAATTGGCAAGGCTTCGAACAGAGAGTATATGTGGTACGGTAATCCGGCTTATTGGGGACGTACTTCACCGGTTCTGTTCCCCTTTGTAGGTAATCTTAAGGAAGGCGGATACATCTATAAAGGGCAAAAATGCAGGATGACTCAGCATGGTTTTGCCAGAGATATGGAGTTCACCCTGAAGGAATCAACAGGTTCTGAGATTTGGTTCTCACTGGAATCCAACGAGGAGACCAAGAGCAAATATCCTTTCGATTTCGAATTGATGATCGGTTATGTCCTTGATGGTAATAAGCTGGATGTGAGATGGAAGGTTATCAATAAAACCGAAGAGGACATGCATTTTTCCATTGGTGCGCATCCTGCATTCCTCTGTCCGGTCCATGGAGAGAAAGACAAAACAGGCTACAGTTTTGCATTATACGGATCGGATGGTAAGGGCGGATATGTACCTGCATCTGATTCGATCAGGTATCATGGCAATTCCTATGAGACAGGCCTGCTCTTAAGAGAGGAAAGAGATCTTCCTGTCAAAAACGGGGTGATCACGATCACTGAAGGATTCTTTGATGAGTGTACATATATCATGCAGGATCAGCCGCTTAATAAGGTGAGTCTCCTTGACAGTAAGGGCGAGCCTGTAGTGGATGTTCTGTTTGATACGCCTCTTATCGCCATTTGGTCGCCCGAGAAGAAGAACGCTCCTTTTGTATGTATAGAGCCATGGTACGGAAGATGTGATATCGAGGGCTTTGACGGAGAGCTTGCCGACAGAGAGTACACCAATCATCTGGCTAAGGGTGAGGAGTTTAATAAGGCCTACTCAATTGTATTTCATGCTATGGCATGATATAATTATTTGGTTTGTGACAATTACATAGTAGTGTTGCATAGTTAGATGTTATTCAATTAATGACACAGATGGGAGAAGGTTAATGTGTGGAATTGTAGGATATGCAGGTAACAAACAGGCAGCCCCGATATTATTGGAAGGGCTGTCTAAGCTTGAGTACAGAGGTTATGATTCGGCAGGTATCGCAGTCCGTGATAAGGATAAGCCTGTATCGGTTGTAAAAGCCAAAGGAAGACTCAGTAAGCTGGTTGAGAAGACCGATGAAGGTCATGCCGTTAAGGGTACATGCGGTATCGGTCATACAAGGTGGGCTACCCATGGAGAGCCGTCGGAGATAAATGCTCATCCCCATATCTCGGGATGTGAGCCTAAGGGCGGGACCATAACGGATGATTCCGGAGTAGTCGGCGTTCATAACGGTATCATAGAGAACTTCCAGGAACTCAAGGACAAGCTGCTCAGACATGATTATAAGTTCTACAGCGAGACGGACACAGAAGTGGCTGTCAAGCTTGTGGACTATTATTACAATAAGTACGGCATCGGCCCTATTGATGCGCTTGCCAAGACAATGGTACGTGTAAGAGGTTCTTATGCTCTGGCTGTAATGTTCCGTGATTATCCCGGAGAGATCTGGGTAGCAAGGAAGGACAGCCCGATGATAATCGGTGTTACAAAGGGAGAGTCTTTTGTGGCATCGGATGTACCTGCCATACTGAAGTATACAAGAAATGTATACTATATCGGTAATCTTGAGATCGCCCGTTTAACACCGGGAGATGTTCACTTCTACAATCTTGACGGTGATGAGATCCGGAAAGAACTGACAGAGATCACATGGGATGCGGAAGCAGCGGAAAAAGGCGGCTACGAGCACTTCATGATGAAGGAGATCCATGAACAGCCCAAGGCGATCATCGATACCATCAATGCTTCGGTTAAGGATAATGAATTTTGCTTCAAGGATATCAATCTTACACCTGAGATGATCAGGAATTTTAAGCAGATCTATATCGTTGCGTGCGGTTCTGCCTACCATGTGGGAGTTGCCGCTCAGTATGTGCTTGAGGATATGGTAAGGATACCTGTCAGGGTTGAGCTTGCAAGTGAGTTCAGATATCGTAATCCGATACTGGATAAGGACAGCCTGTGCATACTGGTAAGTCAGTCCGGTGAGACTGCGGATACGTTGGCGGCTCTTCGACTCGCTAAGGAAAAAGGAGTAAGAACACTTGCCGTTGTCAATGTGATAGGTTCTTCGATAGCGAGAGAAGCAGACGATATCTTCTATACGATGGCAGGTCCTGAAATAGCGGTTGCGACTACCAAGGCATACAGTACACAGCTTATAGCCTTCTACCTGCTGGCACTTTGGTTCGGCAGGATCAGAGAAGTGATCGATCATGACAGGTGTATTGCACTTCTTGATGAGATGCGTACGATCCCTGCCAAGATAGAGAAGATACTGGAAGATAAAGAGAGACTTCAGTGGTTCGCTTCCAAGTTCTCCAATGCGCATGATATCTTCTTCATAGGAAGAGGAATAGATTTTGCGATCAGTCTTGAGGGAAGCCTTAAGATGAAAGAGATCTCATATATTCACAGTGAAGCATATGCGGCCGGTGAACTGAAGCACGGTACCATAAGTCTTATAGAAGACGGAACCCTGATAATCGGTGTCATAACCCAGGGTGCTCTCTATGAGAAGACCATATCCAATATGGTCGAATGTAAGTCAAGAGGCGCATACCTTATGGGACTTACGACCTACGGTAATTATGAGATCGAGGACAGAGCCGATTTTGTTGCATATATACCCAAGACAGATGAGCATTTTACTACAAGCCTTGCAGTAATACCGCTTCAGCTGATGGGTTATTATATGGCCGTTGCCAGAGGCCTTGACGTGGATAAGCCGCGTAATCTGGCTAAGAGTGTTACAGTAGAATAATTGAAAAAGATCGGAGATTGTCGGATGACGTGACCGTAAGAGTCTCAAAAAGCTCAGAGGATGTCGGATGACACAGTCGTAAGAGCTCTGAAAGGCTTGTACGGATCAAAATGGTCGGATGATCAGAAGGAGGAGTTAAGAATGAAGATCGGATTTATCGGAATGGGAAATATGGCACAGGCTATGGCAGCCGGATTCATCTATTCGGGTATCATAGACGGACAGGATGTATATGCTTATGCACCTACCAAGAGTAAGCTGGAGGCCAATGCTTCCAAGATCGGATTCGTTGCGGCACCTTCTGCCAATGCACTTGTCAAGAGCGTTGACACAGTGATAATCGCCTGCAAGCCATATCAGATAGAAGATGTTCTTAAGGATATTAAGGATACGATAAAAGGTAAGGTTCTGGTATCGGTTGCGGCCGGCTGGGTATTCGATAATTTTGATGCAATTCTTCAGGGAAGCGCAAGGATACAGTGTGTAATGCCCAATACACCGGCAATGGTAGGTGAAGGAGTTCTGTTATTCGAGCAGAAGAACTCACTTAGCGAAGAGGAACTCAGAAGTGTTAAGGAACTCTTTAACTGCCTGGGTATGGTAGAGACCATTCCTACAGAACTTATGGGAATCGGAGGAGCGGTTGCAGGATGCGGTCCTGCATTTATGGACATGGTAATGGAAGCTTATGCCGATGCAGGAGTTAAGTATGGTCTTCCCAGAGCACTGGCATATAAGCTGATATCACAGACAATGCTCGGAAGTGCGAAGTTACAGATGGATTCGGGTTCTCATCCTGCTGTACTTAAGGATGAGGTATGCTCGCCTAAGGGAACCACAATAAGAGGAGTTGCGGCTCTGGAGGAGAAAGGGCTTCGTCATGCCTGCATCAGTTCGATCGATGCTATTATGGAAAGTAAGTCAAAGAAATAACAGATATGGGGATAATAGAGAACAAAAGGGTTATTAAGCATAAGAGAACCGGTAACATACGACATAAGAGAAGAGTAAGGAATACGGTTCTTAAGATACTGGCGTTTCTTTGCCTTGCAGGGATCGCAGTTGCCTTATATTTTGCATCATATATGAGATATGAGAAAGTGGATCTGATGGAACTGATCAGCATTACCATATCGGGGTATGATTCAAAGGGCAGCATAGGTTATGTTGTGGATGAGAGCAGCAGTTACAGGGATTTCTTAAGGACGGTTGAAGTCGTCTTCGATAAGTCGGAGAATATCAGCAACGGAGATGAGATCACTGTTATATGCAATTATGACAAGGCTCTTGCCAAGGAGATGAAGCTTCGGGTGACGGGTAAAGAGAGAAAAGTGGTCATTGATAATCTCCCTGAAGCGAACATAATCACCGAAGATGAAGTCTTTAAAGATGTTGATATCATCTCGGTCGGCGTATCGCCTTTTGCTGAGATAGAACTGGTCAATATGAGTCAGAATGAGATCATTGACAATATCGAGTTTCAGGTGGTTGATCAGAAAGAGTACTATCGTCTGGGCGATGTCGTTACCGTAAAGGCTCTTATAGATGAAGATTATTATACGGCACTGGGGATCGCCTTCGAAGATTACAATGATGATTATCAGAGAGAATACACGGTTAAAGGTATTGAAGAGTACATAACCGATCCTGCGGATCTTACGCCTGAGATCATCGCGGCGATGAAGGAAAAAGCTGTTTCGCTGTTCGGTAATGATTCGGGTGACGCCAATGAATACGGTCTCAGAGTATTCACTCAGGCAAGTAAGATGTATTCCACAGAGAATGGTAAGTATACATTCAGGTGGGGAAGAGTCAATTTCATATCGGCTTATTTCTCTTTGATCAAGTCCGGTAATCTTAGTGAAGATGGGGCAAGGGTCAATGATGTTAAGATGGTATTTGAGTCCAATATATCTCAATCGGACGGAAATGCCTGCTATGCGGAGGCTGTTGTTATCTTCCGTAATATAAAGAGGGATCTTGACGGTGAGCTTATGGTTGATCTGGATGATGCTTCAATAATCTCGGTGTCTGCGAGAGATTCGGAGATCAAGAATATAGTCAATCCGAAGGATAATAAGGAATACGAAGTTACCAAACTTGAATTGTGACCGGATAGAGACAGAATTGATCGTTAAATACAATGCGGTCTGTCCGTTCTGAGTTTACTTAAAGCTTAGTTGCGGTAGTGAAGGGGCTGAATTGTCCGGGTTGATTTTGACAGGGCAAAAAAGTATAATTAATAAGACTGTTTCCACGGCCTTATTGGAGTATAGTATATATTGTGGGATAGCCACGGGAAAAAACAGAAAGTGAGAATGTTGTTATGACGGGAATTGTAGTAGCTATTGTACTGTATCTGTTACTAATGATAGGTATAGGTGTGTATTACGGAAAGAAAGGCGATTCTTCATCTGAGGGATTCTACCTTGGAGGAAGAAAGTTAGGTCCCCTTGTAGCTGCCATGAGTGCAGAAGCTTCTGATATGAGTTCATATCTGCTTATGGGACTTCCTGGTCTTGCTTATCTTACAGGTCTGTGTGATGTAGGCTGGACTGCTATCGGTCTTGCTGTAGGAACATATCTTAACTGGCTGTTTGTTGCCAAGAGACTTCGCAAATACTCTTATAAGATAGGTGCATTCACAGTTCCTGATTTTTTCTCAAAGAGATATAAAGATGAGAAGAATATTCTTACATGCATCGCAGCGATCGTAATAATCATATTCTTCATCCCTTATACGGCATCGGGCTTCAAGGCAGTCGGCACACTGTTTAACACACTGTTCGGTGTTGATTATCATGTTGCAATGATCGTAGGTGCGGTCATCATCGTACTCTATACAATACTCGGCGGATTCCTTGCCGTATCCACAACCGACCTTATTCAGAGTATCGTAATGACTATCGCTCTTATCGTAATGGTATTCTACGGTATCAATATAGCAGGCGGATGGGACGCTGTTGTTGACAATGCCAGGGCTCTTCCCGGATTCCTGTCATTCTCTTCAACTTATGATCCTGCTTCGGGTACTGCGGCAGGTTACGGCCCGATCACTGTATTGTCTACACTTGCATGGGGACTCGGCTACTTCGGTATGCCTCATATCCTCTTAAGATTCATGGCATCTAAGAATGAAGAGCAGATCAAGACTTCCAGAAGAATAGCTTCTATCTGGGTTGCTGTTTCAATGTTCGTTGCCATTCTTATCGGTATCATCGGTAACGCCGTATCCAAGACAGGAATGATCGAGACCTTTACGGATTCGTCAAGTTCGGAGACTATCATCATTGCTCTTTCAATGATATTGTCTGAGCATGGATTCTTTATAGCGCTTGTTGCAGGTCTGGCTCTTGCCGGAATCCTCGCAAGTACAATGTCAACAGCGGATTCTCAGCTTCTTGCTGCTGCTTCCGCAGTATCACAGAACCTTATTCAGGATTTTGCAGGTAAGAAGCTTAAGGATAAGACATCCATGATAGCTGCAAGAAGTACTGTAGCAGCCATCGCTCTTATTGCTTTGTTCCTTGCATGGAATCCCAACAGTTCGGTATTCACCATTGTATCCTTCGCATGGGCAGGATTCGGTGGAGCCTTCGGACCGGTTATGCTGTTCGCTCTGTTCTGGAAGAGATCTAACCTTAAGGGTGCGATCGCCGGAATGGTATCCGGAGGTGTTATGATATTCGTATGGAAATACCTTGTACGTCCTATCGGAGGTGCATGGAATATATATGAACTTCTTCCTGCATTTATTGTGGGATCTATAGCTATCGTTGTAGTATCTCTTCTGACGGAAGCACCGTCAAGGGAGATCATTGAGGAATTTGAGAGTATCGGAGAATAGTATTTGTTTTGTTAATGATAGGAGATCATTATGGCATTACAATCAACCCTTCAGCGCAATGTAATAGAAGATCATATGGAAGACGAGCTCAAGTATATCGCCAAGAGTCTCTTTAAGAAGAATCTTGAAGACTGCACCGACAAAGAAGTGTATTTTGTTGTGCTCGAGCTTGTAAAAGGACTCACTCAGTCTACGACTGAGATCGCAGGAAGTAAGAAGATATATTATATTTCGGCCGAGTTTCTTATAGGAAGGCTGATGAGCAATAATCTTATCAACCTCGGCATGTATGACAAGGTTAAGGCTATTCTTGCCAAATACGGGAAGGATATCAATGCCATTGAGGACCAGGAACCCGAACCTTCACTCGGTAACGGCGGTCTTGGAAGACTGGCTGCCTGCTTCCTTGATTCCATAGCGACTTTGGGACTTCCCGGTGACGGAATCGGACTGAATTATCATTTCGGTCTTTTTAAGCAGTCATTCAAAGACAGGCGTCAGTATGCCGAGAAGAATGACTGGATAGAGAGATATAAGTGGCTTACGAGGACAGATCTGTCTTTTGAAGTTAAGTTCGGGGACAGATCGGTGCGCTCACGTCTCTATGATATAGATGTTGTCGGTTATGATAACGGTCGTAACAAGCTTCATCTCTTTGACCTTGAGTCTGTTGATGAGTCGCTCGTTAAGAGGGGTATCAAATTCGATAAGACTGCAATAGATAAGAATCTCACTCTTTTCCTGTATCCGGATGATTCGGACGAGGAAGGTAATCTGTTAAGGATTTATCAGGAATACTTCATGGTAAGTAATGCCGCACAGCTTATTCTGTGGGAGATGAAGGCTCTGCATTATGATCTTCGCAAGATGCAGGATCATGTTGCGATACAGATCAATGATACGCATCCTTCGCTTATCATTCCGGAACTTATCAGGATTCTCGTAGAGGATAAGGCATTTACGGTGGATGAAGCTATTGATGTTGTATCTAAGACATGTGCCTATACCAATCATACGATCCTTGCAGAGGCGCTTGAGACATGGCCGATGGAATATCTTGAGAAGGTCGTACCTCAGCTTATTCCTTATATTAACGATCTGGATAAGAAGGTACGTGAGAAGTTTGATGATGAGTCGGTATATATCATCGATGAAGATGATAATGTCCATATGGCTCATATTGATATTCATTACGGCTATTCGGTTAACGGTGTAGCTGCGATCCATTCGGATATCCTCAAGGATACCGAGCTTAATAACTTCTATAAGATCTATCCTGAGAAGTTCAATAATAAGACTAACGGTATCACATTCAGAAGGTGGCTTCTGTCATGTAATAAAGAACTGACATCTCTTATCTCTGAGAAGATAGGAGACGGATATAAGAAAAATGCGGCTGAACTTGAGAAGCTCCTTGAGTTTAAGGATGATAAGGCTTTCCTTAATAAGATCAGGACGATCAAGGATGCCAAGAAGGTTGAACTTGCTGAATATATTAAGGTCAAGGAA
Source organism: Lachnospiraceae bacterium (assembly GCA_024684085.1). Lineage (GTDB taxonomy): Bacteria > Bacillota > Clostridia > Lachnospirales > Lachnospiraceae > Colinaster. The sequence continues at coordinate 52,367 of JAIKXM010000026.1, forward strand.
GGCGAGGATATCGATCCGACTTCCGTATATGATATTCAGATCAAGAGGATGCATGAGTATAAGCGCCAGCAGATGAATGCGCTCTATATCATTCACAGATATCTTGAGATCAAAGCAGGTAAGAAGCCTGCGACCAAGGTTACATTCATCTTCGGTGGTAAGGCAGCACCTGCATATGTGATAGCTCAGGATATCATCCATCTGTTGCTGTGTCTTCAGGAGGTCATTAATAAGGATCCGGAAGTCAGTAAGTATATGAAAGTAGTAATGGTAGAGAATTATAATGTAAGCTATGCCGAGAAGCTCATTCCCGCTGCGGATATCTCAGAGCAGATCTCCCTTGCCAGCAAGGAAGCTTCGGGTACAGGCAATATGAAGCTTATGCTTAACGGTGCCGTTACACTTGGAACATCTGACGGAGCAAATGTCGAGATACATGACCTTGTAGGGGATGACAATATATACATCTTCGGCAAGGATTCGGATACAGTTATAGAGCATTACAAGAAGGCTGATTATCAGGCTTCCAAGTTCTATAAGAGCAGCAAGATTATCAAGCAGGCTGTTGATTATATCATTAGTCCCGAACTTATGAAAGTGGGACGTAAGGAGAATCTGACAAGACTTCATAAGGAGCTTATCGGCAAGGACTGGTTCATGACATTGCTTGACTTCGAAGAATATATCAAGGTTAAGGATAAGATGCTTGAGGATTATCTCGATGCCGAAGCATGGAAGAAGATGATGCTGGTCAACATTGCCAAGGCAGGATTCTTCTCATCAGACAGAACGATCTCGGATTATGACAGAGATATCTGGCATCTGAGCGAAGGTCTTAAATAGATCAAAATTTGATCACCTATATACGGGGGATTTTTGAAGAACATATGGACAGAGTTTTTGATATTCATAATCATATTCTCCCCGGAGTCGATGACGGCTCCAAAGATATGGATATGAGTCTTAGGATGCTTAAGATAGCGGCAGAAGACGGTATTACCGATATTATTCTTACTCCGCATAATAAGCCTAACCGTAGGAATCTGTATACTGATGAGCTGAAGGCTCATGTTGCCGAGCTCGAGAAGCTGGTATCTGATAACGGTCTTAACATAAGGCTGTATGCCGGTAATGAAGTGTATTACAGGAGCGATATCTTCGAGAGATTAAGTATTGGTAAGGCGTCCGCCATGGCGGGTAGCAGATATGTACTTATTGAGTTCTCACCCGCAGATGACTGGGATTATATTAAGAGCGGCATCTATTCGATTTTGAGTGAAGGCTATCTGCCTATAATCGCCCATGTGGAGCGTTATATCAATGTGGTCGATCATCCGGAGAGAGCTTATGAGCTTAAGAGTATGGGCTGTGTGATCCAGTTGAATGCCGATTCGGTAATGGGAGAATTGGGATATAAGGTCAAGCAGTTTTGCAAGAAGATGCTCAAGGACAGGAAGGTGGATCTTATCGCTTCCGATGCTCATAACGATGGTAAGAGAAGTCCTAAGCTGCATAAATGCATCAGCAAGGTGGCTTCCAAGTATGGTGAGGAAACTGCCGTCAGGATATTCAGGGATAACCCTATGAAGATCATCAATGATGAATATATATGATCTTGTGCTGTCAAGGATCAGTCGGTTTGTTGCAATGTGATATTGCTGTGAGCCAGATGAACCCCGGGGGAGGATGATCGGACGAGTCGGCTTAACCAGTACAGCTTGATATAAATTACATTTTAAGAGAGGTTTTTGAAAAAATGAACAATAGTAACGATGTCATCGAAATCGATCTGCTCGAGTTACTGCGACTACTTATTTCGAAATTGTGGATCATTATCCCTGTAGGTGTCATGGGAGGACTCATAGGTCTGACGATAAGCTTATTCTTTATAACACCCACATATCAGTCGACCACAAAGATATATATTCTTAATAAGAACGATAGCTCGACAGTAACTTATTCTGATGTTCAGTTAGGAACGCAGCTTACTAAGGATTATGCGGAATTGATCAGTTCCAGATATGTTATTGAGGAGGTTATTCAGAAACTTCAGCTTGATCTTGATTATAAGGCACTTTGCAATAAGATCGCTGTTTCAACACCTTCGGATACACGAATCGTGTCCATTACTGTAGAGGACAGCGATCCGGTCGCTGCCATGAATATCGCCAATGCAGTACGCGAATCGGCGAGCTTCCATATTAAGAACGTTATGGATATAGATGCCGTTAATATCGTTGAGACTGCCAATATGCCTACAAGTAAGGCTTCACCGAATAACTTCAGATGGCTTGTGATTGGCGGTATGCTCGGAGCTTTCTTCGTTATAGTTATTGTGCTTATCAGGTATCTGACTGATGATACCATCAAGAGTACGGATGATATTGAAAAATATCTCGGACTCAGTACACTTGGAATCATTCCTGTTATGCAGGAAGAGTATGACGGTGAGAAGAAAAAGAAGCGCATGTTTAACAGGCATAGGAAAGCATAAAAACAGTACGGGAGAGAATCATGCAAGAAGTAAAATTAACTTTTGCCAATGAGCAGACATATAGAGCCAGTGAGGCGTTTAAAACATTAAGATCAAATATTGAATTCTGCGGATCGGATGTCAAGGTTATGTCCGTGACATCATGTATGCCTAATGAAGGTAAGAGTTCCGTTGCCATGGAGATTGCAAAGGCTTTCGCAAGTGCGGGTAACAAGACATTGCTTGTGGATGCCGATATGAGAAAATCCGTTCTTGTAGGACGTTATAAGACAGGTGCGGTAAGAAGAGGACTTACTCATATCCTGGTAGGTAAATCGGATCTGCCCGATGTAGTATGTACTACAAATGTACCTAACCTGTATATGATATTCTCAGGTCCGATACCGCCTAATCCTTCAGAGTTATTGGGAGCCGCTACTTTCGGCAAGTTATTGGATGAGTTAAGAGAGAATTTTGACTTTGTTATCATCGATACACCTCCTTTGGGTTCGGTAATCGATGCTGCCATCGTCGGTAAGAAATGCGATGGTGTTATGATGGTAATTGAATGTAATTCGGTAAGCCATAAGTTCGCAGAGGTTGTTAAGAATCAGCTTATCAAGGCGGACTGCAGGATACTGGGAGCTGTACTTAACCGTGTGGATATGTCCGGTAAGGGTGTATACGGTCATTACGGCAAGTATTATGGCAAGTATTATGGCAAGTATTACGGTAAATATTATGGCAATTACGGTCATGAAGAAGATGACAATCCTCGTCTTATGATCGATGAGGACAGCGCTATCAAGAGCGTTAATACCGATGCTGCCAAGGAAGCCGAGACAAAAGCGGAGAGAGACAGGATCGTAGATCTTGATGAAACTTATACTGAGTTTTTTAATAAATGATTGGGGAATGAAGGTTAACGGTAGACTAAAGTAAGGCTTGTATTTATAAAGGTGAGTTTGATTCTATGTTTGGTGGAGTGAATAAATTACTTATAGTTGGTCTGTGTATTGTGAATGTTATCCTTTTTGGAGTCTGTGCGTTTTTCTTTATGAAGATGGATAAAGTGGCGCCGGAATTCACTTTCAGTGATACCGATGCCGTATATGTGGAAGGCATGGATTATTCCAAGATGGTGGTGGGCATCAATGCCTACGATAATGTTGACGGCGATGTCTCAGACAGAATAGTTGTAGAGAAGATAGTAGGCAACAGTGATACCGATACTGCTGTTGTATATTATGCTGTCAGCGATCTAAGCGCTAATTTTGCCAAGACTTCAAGACGATTTAAGGCTGTATTTGATAACAGCAATACTATGTATGCGGGAATAGAGAATGATCTTTCGGTCGGTGATCTTGAGAAGGCTAAGAAAGAATCTCAGGAAAACACAGAAGCAGAAGTGACAGAGACGAAAACAGAGACTGAGACGGAAACAGAAGCGGAAACAGAAACGGAAGAGACAACTGTCGAGGAAGAGACTGTTAAAGAATCGGAGCAGACAGTGGAAGAGCCTAAGAAGGAAGAGAAGAAGGAAGAGCCTAAGAAAGAGGAGCCTAAGAAGGAAGAGAAAAAGGAAGAACCTAAGAAAGAGGAGCCTAAGACTCAGGAAACACCTTCTAATAGTGGAGCTCCTTATATCGTAATGAACGGCAGTGATTTCACCGTACCGTTGGGTTCGCGTCCTGCATGGACGGCATTGCTTAAGACAATGAGCGATGATAAGGACAATTACGAGACATTATTTAAGAACGTAAAATGTACAGGTTATGATGTCAATAAAGCGGGTACTTATACCGCTACCATTTATACAGTAGATTCGGACGGTAACAAGTCTAACGTATGTACATTTACACTGCATGTTAAATGATTCCATTCTGACTGGAGGATTATTTAATGTATCAGGCCAAATCAAGAGCCAAGATATTATTGCTGATGTTAATGGATTGCGTCGGCCTTTTGATAGGAACGGTGCTGTCCGTATATATCAGATATCCTAAGATCTTCAAGAGTATGATGAAGCAGGATAGTATTACGATCCTGATGATATTGCTTATAGGACTGTTTCTTGGATTGAATCTTATAAGGAACTCATATTCCGATTTTTTCAAAAGAGGACCTTTCAAGGAACTGCTGATAGTGATCTGGAATGTGGCCGTGATCGTTACGGGAGTTATCATCATCTTCTTCATGCTGAAGATATCCGAACAATTCTCACGTCGTCTGTTGGCTTATGTTTTTCTGATAGATACAGGTATTATCTACACTATCCATTTGCTGTGGAAGAAGCTGCTTCCCACAATGGTCAAGCAGATGCTGGAGAGAAGGCGCCTGCTTATAATCGCCGATGCGGCCAAGGCAAAAGAACTTGTTGATGAGCTTAAGCTTGATCGCGAGTATCTGTATGAGCTTATAGGACTGATACTCTTTGGTGACAGTAAAGAGGAGTTCGTTGATACGGTTCCTGTTGTGGCAGGGATTGGAGATGCAGTTAATTATTGTACTCAGGCTTCGGTTGATGAGGTGTATGTAGCCGCCACCGATGAATATAAGGGTGAGGCTCTGAAGATAATGAATGATATCTCGGAGATGGGAGTTACAGTGCATTATCAGATGCCTGTTATGGAATTGTCGGGTGCAAGGCAGAAGACGGTCACCAGGTTCGGTGACAATTATGCCGTGACATATGCATACAGGATCGCACCTTTTGCTCTTTTATTCATAAAGAGAGTTGTAGATATAATCGGAGGTCTGGTGGGATGTGTGTTCTTCCTGCTGGAGCTTATCTTCATAGGACCGCTGATCAGGCTTGATTCGCCGGGGCCTGTAATATTCAAACAGAACAGAGTAGGACGCAATGGCCGCGTTTTTGAGATATATAAGCTTCGTACCATGAGGGCGGATGCTGAAACTCTTAAGAAGGATCTTGAAAAAGATAATGAGATGAACGGGCTGATGTTCAAGATGGAGAACGACCCGAGGATAACAAAAGTCGGAAGGTTCTTGCGAAAGACCTCGCTCGATGAAGTCCCTCAGTTCTTTAATGTGCTTAAGGGCGATATGTCTTTGGTGGGTACAAGACCGCCGACAGTTGATGAGTTCCGTCAATACAGTCCCTATCACAAGAAGCGCCTCAGCTTCAGGCCCGGTATAACCGGATTGTGGCAGGTGAGCGGACGCAACAGCATAGTTGATTTTGACGATATACTGAAGCTTGATGTGGATTATATTGATTCATGGTCACTTGCGCTTGATGTTAAGATCCTTGCCAAGACATTTGTGGCGATATTTAATGGGAAATAATTGCAGGATCTGTAACAGCTGAATGGTTATTGATCGGGGTATCAATAATAATTAACTCCCTTTTTACAAAAGTGTTTCTACTTGACAAATCGTCAACTGGAATTGACCGAGCTCTTTAGAGCGAGGGATGCTTCTTGACCGCCAGGTCAAGAAGATGTACTCAGCTCCATAAACCTCGATTTTTGCAATTTTTGTAATTCCGATGCCCAGAATGTCGTATTTTGATAATTTTAGGCATCGATCTTTGTAATTTTTGTAATTCCGATGCCCAGAACGTCGTATTTTGATAATTTTAGGCATCGATTTTTGCAATTTTTGTAATTCCGATGCCCAGAACAAAAAAGCATTGATGGTCTAAGCATCGAAAAAACCAAAAAGAGCAGGAATTGATGCACAAACTTCGATTTGAATTATTCTATCATGAGCAACACAAATGCAAAAAGGGAGATAATTAAAAAGTATTTGAGAGTCTGACTTATTGTTAGGCTCTTTTTTTGTGTAATAGGAATCTTCTTCCTATTACGTAAAAACCGCTCCGTTAAGGATGCGCACTCGCGTGAAAGGTAGATGATGCTAAAGGATGCGCACTCGCGCGAAAGGAGGAGAAGAGACTGTATTATTGGCGAAAATTGAAAAATATTTGTAAAAAAAGCGGTTTTTTTAAAAAAAGTCTTGCATTTTTATTTGGTTGTGTTACAATAGAATCATAAAGATGGGGTAATGCCTGTTTACAACTAAACATAGATGTATCAACAGGGAGAAAAGAGGCTTAGTCAAAAAAGGAGGGACTAGCAATGAAGGTGAGAACGATATTATATTTAGCGATAGCGATATTCGGAATTTATGTTGGTGGTACACTTATAGCGAAGACTGTAGACATTCCGGAACAGTTAGAAGGTTTTATTGATAAGATTGTGGAGGTTCCGGACACAGAAGTTGAGCTTACGGAGATCCGTGATGAAGAGGTTCCTTTAGGAGCAACCGTTGATGAGGTTGGCGAAGATGAGGACCCGGAGAAGGAAGAGATCCGTTAGGAAAGTGTATCATGTGCAGGATAGATGAAAGAAATCGGGGCAGGCGTGCGGCTTGCCCCGATTTCTTTTTCTGAAGCCAAATATTCATCTTTATGCTATAATAAGAAGGACGTGTGCATTAAGCCGGAACGGAAGGAAATCAAAAAAGATGAACAAAGATATTAAGATAGCGATCGCAGGTACCGGATATGTGGGACTCTCAATGGCAACACTTCTTGCTCTTAAGAATCATGTTACAGCTGTTGATGTTGTACCTGAGAAGGTTGATATGATCAACAACAGGAAGTCTCCCATTAAGGATGATTATATAGAAGATTATCTTGCCAATAAGGAATTGGATCTGACAGCTACACTTGATGCGGCAACTGCATATAAGGATGCAGACATTGTTGTTATTGCTACACCTACCAATTACGACCCCGGCAGGAATTTTTTTGATACGACTGCTGTTGAGGCGGTAATTGAAATCGTCAGGGAAGTTAATCCCGATGCCACAATGATAATCAAGTCTACCGTTCCGGTAGGTTATACAGCTCATGCAAGGGAGAGATATGGTTGCAATAATATCTTATTCAGTCCCGAGTTCTTAAGAGAGAGTAAGGCTCTCTATGACAATCTCTATCCTTCAAGGATCATTGTCGGATGTGATGAAGAGACTAAGGACAGGGCAGAGATGTTCGCCGGTCTGCTTAAGGACGGCGCTCTTAAGGAAGACGTACCGGTTCTCTTCATGGGTACAACCGAGGCGGAAGCCGTTAAGCTCTTTGCCAATACTTATCTTGCACTAAGAGTATCATATTTCAATGAGCTTGATACTTATGCTGAGATGAAGGGACTTAATACCAAGAATATCATTGATGGTGTATGTCTTGATCCCAGGATCGGTCAGCATTACAATAACCCTTCTTTTGGATATGGCGGATATTGTCTGCCTAAGGATACCAAGCAGTTATTGGCTAATTACAATGATGTTCCGGAGAATCTTATCGGTGCGATCGTAGAGAGCAATCGTACGAGGAAAGATTTTATTGCAAGTCAGGTATTAAAAACAGCGGGATACTATGATTATGTGGAAAACGGTCTCTTCAATAAGAATGAGGAGAAGAATGTTGTGATCGGTGTATACAGACTGACAATGAAGAGCAATTCGGATAATTTCAGACAGAGCAGTATTCAGGGTGTCATGAAGAGAGTGAAGGCCAAGGGCGCTACTGTTGTTATATATGAGCCTACACTTGAAGCTGATACTACATTCTTCGGTTCGAGGGTCATAGGTGATCTTGATGAATTTAAGAGAGTAAGTGATGCCATCATCGCCAACAGATATGATGATTGTCTTGATGATGTTGCAGACAAAGTATATACAAGAGATATCTTTAGACAGGATTAACGGATTACTAATGAGGCCGGACCGGCGATGATACGGTTGACGGTTCAATGATTTTTTCGATTGAATAAAGAACAGGCTACGGAAGCCGGAATATAAAAGAGGAATGGAAATGGCAGAGGAGAAGAGATTTGCGATTCTGATAGACGCCGATAATATCGCTCCCAAATACGTGGAGAGTATTATCAACGAGGTGTCAAATAAGGGGATCATTACTTATAAAAGAGTATATTGCGACTGGACGGGAGACACGGCTAAGACATGGAAGAAGAAATTGCTGGCCAATTCATTCACGCCCATTCAGCAGTACAGTTATACATACGGCAAGAACGCTACCGATTCCGCAATGATCATAGATGCGATGGATATCCTGTATGGCGGAGAAGTCGAAGGCTTTGCGTTATGTTCAAGTGACAGCGATTTTACAAGACTTGCTGCAAGATTAAGGGAAGCCGGTAAGATCGTTATAGGCCTGGGAGAGTCCAAGGCGCCACAGCCGTTTTGTGCGGCCTGCAATGAGTTCAAGTTCCTGGATAAGATCTACGATATGGATGATGACAATGAGAAGGACAGATCTTCCAAGGCTTCTGCTGCCAAGAAAGAGGGCAAAACTGAAGGCAAGAGTCAGGGTAAGAAGAAGGCGGCTTCAGAGAGAGAGGATGATCAGAATTCGATCACGCCTATTGAGACTATAGCAGCCGCTATTAAGGATATTATCCTTGAGAACGGTAATGAGGCTAACGGAATAGATATGGGCGAGCTGGGAAGCAGACTTCAGAAGAGATATCCCGCTTTCGATACACGTAACTACGGTTACTCTAAGTTCTCAATCTTCCTTAAGAAGTTCGATTTCTTATCAATGTCGCATATAGGAACTTCAATTACCGTGACGCTTGATATGCCGGGTAAGGAAGCGGTCATTGAGGATCGAATTGTTGAGATGGTAAGGGCTCACGGTGAGAAGGGTGTTAATCTGGGAAGCCTCAGTTCTGAGATCAATAATGAGTTCCCCGATTTCACACCAAAGGAGTATGGTTTCTCAAAATTCGAGAAATTTATCAGCAGTATAGAGGGACTTGAAGTGAGAAATGTATCACCTCTCAACAAGAAGGTCTTCCCTAAGTAATTATTGCAAATAGAATATTCAAAAGGTATAATCTTACATAGTATATGTATATGAATCAAATACAGAAGTCCGCATATACTGTGGGCTTCGTAAGAATCTGATCGGAGCAGTAAGATGGATCAAGGCAAGTATATCGCAATGAGGCGCAGACGCGTTAAGCGATTGAAGAGAATGATAATTGCCGGATTAATCCTTATGATCCTTATCCCTACCGCACTCAGCGTTTGGTTGGGAGTAAGACTTCACAGAACCGGTAATGCCTTATCGGAGATGAATGCTCAATATGAGTCACAGCTTGTACTGAATGAGGAACTTCAGCAGAGATTGAGATTGTTCATGGAACTCGCATCCAGGAAAGGGACTGAAGATGTGGACGGAACGCCCGAAATCGAGGAGGTTATCCAATCTGAACCTGCCTCCGATGATATAAGAAGAGTATATCTGACATTTGATGACGGCCCCAGTATCAATACGATCAAGATATTGGATATACTGGATGAGTACGATGTCAAAGCAGCTTTTTTTGTCACGGGACAGAATGCGGATGATAATGAAGATCTGTATCGAGAGATAGTTAAGCGCGGGCATACGCTCGGAATGCATTCTTACAGTCATGTGTATAGTGATATATACAGGAGTCGGGAGAGTTTTGCGAAGGATTTTAATAAGATAAGGGATTATCTGACAGATACGACCGGAGTTACGCCTGTATATTACAGATTCCCCGGAGGCAGCAGTAATACAGTAAGCAAGACAGATATGAAAGAGCTGTGTGAATACGTTGAGGAAAACGGCGCAACATATCTTGATTGGAATATCTCAAGCGGAGATGCGACCAATCCGCAGATATCGGTGAACAGGCTTGTGAATAACTGCATGAGCGCTATTCCTAATCACATGACAGCTGTTATTTTATTCCACGATGCCGCAGGTAAGGATACTACAGTGAAAGCTTTGCCACAGATAATAGAACAGATTCAGGCAATGGAAGATACGGTGATACTTCCCATAACGGAAGACACGGTTAAGATAAGACATCTTGAAACAGAGACAGAATAAACACTTGGAGGAAATGTAAAATGGGATTTTTTCAGGATCTAAGGGAAGATTTATCGCAGGCTGTTAATGAGCTTGTACCGGATACGGATAAGGAAGAAAAAGATCTCAGTGAGGAATCTCTTTTTGCCGCTGCGGAAGAGGCAATGGGAATAGAGAGAGCAGCTGATGTGGCTGATATGATAGCTGCTTCGGAAGATATGGATAAGGCATTGGCTGAATATGCCGACAGTACAGAGGAAGTTGCCATCAGCATTCCGGAGACCATGATGACAATGACGGATAAGCCGTTGGAATACAGTAAGCCGGCAGAAGTTTCTGAGAATCCTTCAGCACCTCAGGTAAGCGATGAGATCGCTACCATTACACAGTGCATGACAGTTAACGGAGATGTGATCTCTAATGGTTCACTTGATCTTATCGGAGCTGTTAACGGCAATATACATGTACTCGGCAAGCTTAACATAACAGGTGAGATAGTCGGTAATTCCGAGGCTTCCGAGGTATATGCACAGGGAGCAAACATAACAGGTGATGTCTCAAGTTCGGGAGCCGTTAAGGTGGGTCAGAACACAGTCATCAGAGGTAATATCTATGCAACAAGCGCTATTATCGCAGGAGCGGTTAAGGGTGATATAGATGTTCACGGACCTGTAATCCTTGATTCTACCGCTATAGTAATGGGTAATATCAAGTCCAAGGCTGTACAGATCAATAACGGTGCGGCTGTAGAAGGTATGTGTTCACAGTGTTATGCTGATGTGAGCCCTTCTAATTTCTTCAAAGACTAATAGTGATAAGGGAGAAGGACAGCTTATATGAAAAGAGTAATGTTAAAACTCAGCGGTGAAGCGCTGGCCGGAGATAAGAAGACCGGTTTTGATGATGAGACTATTCTGGGAGTTGCAAGGCAGGTCAAAGAGCTTGTTGATGACGGAATACAGGTCGGTGTTGTTATAGGCGGAGGCAACTTCTGGAGAGGAAGAAGCAGCGACAGTATCGACAGACCAAAGGCAGATCAGATAGGAATGCTTGCAACGATAATGAATTGTATCTATGTCAGCGAGATATTCCGTTCGATCGGGATGATGACCAATATCCTGACACCTTTTGAGTGCGGCTCTTTTACAAAACTGTTCTCAAAAGATCGTGCCAATAAATACTTTGAGAAGAATATGGTAGTGTTCTTCGCAGGAGGAACAGGACATCCCTATTTCTCTACAGATACGGGTGTTGTGCTCAGAGCGATAGAAGTGAACGCAGACGTTATCCTTCTGGCCAAGGCGGTTGATGCGGTATATGATGACGATCCAAGGGTCAACCCCAATGCACACAGATATGATGAAGTCTCTATCGATGAAGTTATAGCCAGGAATCTTCAGGTTGTTGATATGACGGCTTCGATACTTGCAAGAGACAATAAGATGCCGATGTGGGTATTTGGACTTAACGAAGATAACAGCATCGTCAATGCGGTTAAGGGTGAGTTCAAGGGAACAAAGGTCACAGTATAGAGGGACTTTTTTAAACGGACATCCGACGACATTGAAACAGATGCAATAGTATGTTAATAGGGGAGCCTTTTTAAACGGACATCCGACGACATTGAAGCAGATTTAATATTACGTTAATAGGAGGAATAAGATGGATTCGAGAGTAAAAACATTTAGTGATAAGATGCAGAAGGCATTGGATTATCTGGAGGCAGATTACCAGACTATCAGAGCGGGAAGAGCCAATCCCCATGTTCTGGATAAGATCAAGGTGGATTATTACGGAACACCCACACCTATTCAGCAGGTGGGTAATGTATCGGTTCCTGAAGCAAGAATGATCCAGATAGCACCCTGGGAGAAGAGCCTTATTAAGGAGATCGAGAAGGCTATCATGTCATCTGATGTAGGTATCACACCTTCGAATGACGGTTCGGTCATCCGTCTTGTTTTTCCTGAGCTTACCGAGGAGAGACGTAAGGAATTATCCAAGGAAGTTAAGAAGAAGGGTGAAGATGCCAAGGTTGCTATCCGTAATATCAGACGTGACGGCAATGACGCATTCAAGAAGCTTGGAAAAGAAGAGGTGTCTGAGGATGAGATCAAGGATCTGACAGATGAACTCCAGAAGATCACAGATCAGTTCATCAAGGATATCGATGCAGCTATTGATGCAAAGAGTAAAGAGATAATGACAGTATAGAACGTGAGAAACGTTCTGTTTATATCAGCGCAAGGGTTAGTCGACGCGTTTGGGCGGAGATAACCCTTTTGCTATGTTTAAGTTATAAGTCTTTTGCAGTCGTGCGTCCTTGGCGCGATATTGCAAATCGGGTTTGTAAAGGAGGGCTTATGGAGATACCTAAGCATGTGGCCATAATACTTGATGGCAACGGAAGATGGGCTAAGGCCAAGGGACTTCCCCGTAATGCGGGACATGTACAGGGAGCCAAGGTGGTGGAAGATATGTGCGAGATCACCTGGAATATGGGTATTAAATATTTTACCGTATATGCATTCTCGACCGAGAACTGGTCTCGTCCCGAAGCAGAAGTCACAGCTCTTATGAAGCTTCTGAGGAATTATATGATCAATGCCAAGAAGCGTGCCAATAAGAATAATATGAGAGTCAGAGTTATAGGTGATAAGTCGGGACTGGATGAGGATATCAGAAAGAGCATCGAGGATCTTGAGGAAGCTACATCCGGCAATACGGGACTGAACTTCCAGATAGCCATTAATTACGGCGGCCGTGATGAGATAGTAAGGGCTGTTAAAAAGTTAGCCCGAAATGTTGAAAACGGAAGTCTTAAAGTGGATGAGATAGATGAGAAGATGTTAAATGCGGCACTGGATACAGGCGATATACCGGATCCGGATCTTTTGATACGTACCTGTAATGAACAGAGATTATCTAACTTCCTGTTGTGGCAGAGTGCGTATACCGAATTTTACTTCTGTGAGTGTGCATGGCCTGACTTTAATGAGGATGAGTTGAAGAAGGCTGTTGAGGCTTATAATAACAGGAACAGAAAGTTCGGCGGGTTAAAATAAATCATTTTTCAAAGGAGTATCTCTTATGAAGATAAGGATTATAAGCGGGGTTACATTGCTTGCTGTCGTTGCGACAACTTTTATATTCGGAGGATATCCGTTGATAGCGTTCTGCTGTCTGACAAGTGTAGTCTCATTTTATGAACTTACCAAAGCGATGGGTGTGATCGGGGATAAGGTATTTAACGGCCTGTCTGTTACAGGCTATATCGGAATATTGGTATATTACTTCATTCTCTTCTTCAAACCGGAGTGGGAGAATAAAGATATGGTATTCATTCTGCTCATAGCTCTTGTACTTGCCAATCTTGCGGTGTATGTATTCACCTTCCCGCGTTATAATGCAGGTCAGGCTGTGGCAAGCGTTTTCAGTGTTATATATGCACCGTTCCTGTTCAGTTATATATATAAGATCAGGACTGATTTTGAGATGGGGGCGTATCTTGTATTTCTTGTGCTTGCGGCATCATCTGCAAGCGATGCCGGTGCATACTTCATAGGTGTGGCTATCGGCAAGCATAAGCTGGCGCCGGTCTTAAGCCCTAAGAAGACTATCGAAGGCGCGATCGGCGGTATACTGACTGCGGCTGTCATTGCAGGAGTATACGGGTATTTCTGTGCAATAAACGGCGTGGGCGATATGGAGCTTATATGGCAGTTCGCCGTTGCTTCGGCAGTCGGAAGTGTGATATCGCAGGTGGGTGATCTTGCAGCTTCGGCGATTAAGAGAGATTACTCTATCAAGGATTACGGTTGGATAATACCGGGACATGGCGGAGCAATGGACAGGATAGATTCCATTGTAGTCGTAGCACCTATTATCTATTATGCATTTATGATAAGCATCGGATAGGAAGAAGAGGCGGATCGGAATGAATGGATCGATTAAGAGACTGACAGTCCTTGGGTCAACAGGTTCGATAGGAACACAGACCCTTGAAGTGGTCAGAGAGAATAGCGAGAGTCTTAAGGTGACTGCTATCTCCGCTAACAGAAGCGTGGATCTGGCAGAGAAGCAGGCAAGGGAATTTGCCCCTTTATATGTATGTATGTATGATGAGGCAGCGGCTTCGGAACTTAAGGTCAGACTTGCTGATACGGACATTAGGGTAGTGGCAGGTATGGATGGCCTGATCGAGATATCTTCAATGGAAGAATGTGACATTGTTGTCACTGCCATTGTCGGAATGATCGGAATAAGACCTACGATAGCGGCCATTAATGCCGGTAAGACGATAGCTCTTGCCAATAAGGAGACGCTTGTAACGGCCGGACATATAATCATGCCGCTCGCCAAAGAGAAAGGTGTGCAGATACTTCCGGTAGACAGCGAGCACAGTGCGATCTTCCAGTCTCTGCAGGGGCAGGCGGTTGACAGGATAGATGAGATCCTTCTTACAGCTTCAGGTGGTCCGTTTAGAGGTCGTAAAAGAGAGGAGTTAACGGATATTACCGTTGCAGATGCTCTTAAACATCCCAACTGGTCAATGGGAAGGAAGATAACCGTTGATTCGGCAACTCTGTGTAATAAAGGACTTGAGGTCATAGAAGCCAAGTGGCTGTTCGGAGTTGATATAGACAGGATTCATGTATTGCTCCAGCCTCAGAGTATAATACATTCGGGAGTACAGTTTACAGACGGCGCGGTGATCGCTCAGCTGGGAGTGCCCGATATGAAACTGCCCATTCAGTATGCGCTGTTTTATCCTGACAGAAGACCTATGCAGGGGAACAGGATAGATTGGAAGACTTTGATGCGTATCACTTTTGAGGAACCCGATAATGAGACCTTTAAGGGTCTGGAGCTTGCAGTAAGAGCTTCTCGCGCCGGCGGTACGATGCCGACTGTATTTAACGCGGCCAATGAGAAAGCGGTTGATCTCTTCCTGCATGAGAAGATAGGATTCCTTCAGATATATGAGCTTATCGAAGGCGCAATGAACGATCATAAGGTTGTTGCTGACCCCGGAGTTGATGAGATACTTCGTGCCGAGCAGGAGACATATGATCATGTTGCCGGAGTTTTGGGAGAATAATGCAGTGGATTTTTTAGGAACAATTATTTTGTTTTTTATCATATTCTGTGTGATCGTTGTATCGCATGAATTTGGTCATCTGATAATAGCCAAGCTAAACGGGATCAGGGTCAATGAATTTACTGTTGGCTTCGGACCAAAGATATTCGGGTTCAAGAGGAAGGGCACAGAGTATAACTTAAGACTTCTTCCTTTCGGCGGAGCCTGCATATACGATCTTGACGATGCCTATCTTCCTGATGTGAAGAAAGAGGGACATGAAGAGGCCAAGGCCGGAGAGGACGGAAAGGATACTGCCGGGATGAAAGGCGGAGATGATGCCGGCTTCCTCGATGAAGTGCAGGGGGTTCCATTCTCTGAGGCGAAGGTCGGTTCCCGAATCGCCACTGTTTTTGCAGGACCGTTGTTCAATATACTGACGGCCTATATACTTGCCATCATCGTTGTGTGGTTCACCGGATCTTCAACACCCGTGATCACGGGGCTTATGGAAGGCTATCCTGCCGAGGAGGCCGGAATACAGGAAGGCGACGTGATCGTCAGCATGAATGGAAGTAAGGTCTATATTGCGAGCGAGATCTATATCAATACGTATATCAATCGCGATAAGGATATGACGATCGAGTATCTGCGTGACGGTAAGAAGTATACGGTGACGATCACACCGAAGTATCTCGAAGAGGAAGACAGATATCTTGTCGGTTTTAACGGATACGGCGAATATGTGGACTGTTCCAACATTAAGGCGTTTAAGTATGCGCTTTATGAAGTCAGGTATGGTTTTGTGGGAACACTGAAGAGTCTTGCGATGGTGATCACAGGCAACAGCGTTAAGGATTCGCTGATGGGACCTGTCGGCATGGCACAGACTATCGGAGAGGTTAAGGATGCGGCACTTCCGTATGGACCGCTTGTGCTGTTTATCAATATGTGTAATATAGCCATGCTGTTAAGCGTGAATCTCGGAATACTCAATATACTGCCATTGCCTGCTCTCGACGGAGGCAGACTGGTATTCCTTATAATCGAGGCACTTAGGGGCAAGCCTGTACCGCCTGAGAAGGAAGGGATCGTGCATCTGGTCGGTGTGTTGTTCCTTGTGGCACTTATGATATTCGTTATGTATAACGATATTATGCGACTGATGATCAGGTAATTGCATGTTTTGATCGGTCGAATGAGTTTGGCGCAAGAATGTCGCTTGCGACATTATTTTTATGTAATAGAAAGTGCTTCCTATTACATAAAAAACGCTCCGCTAAGGATGCGCACTCGCGCGAAAGGTAGACGATGCTTAAGCATCCGCGCTCGGCGCGAGAATGTCGCAAGCGACATTCTCTTTTACAGGTGTGATTAAGAAGATATTATTCGAATAGAGGATCTTGGGACTTTGACTAAAGGGAAAACGGTGCGTGTGCTCTCGGTGGCGGTGCTGATCCTGATGCTCGTACTTATGCTGATATATACGGGATCGGGACATGGGCGTGAGTGCCGGAGAGATATATTTGCGATGAATACCTATATGACCGTGAGCGTGACCGGTAAGGACTGCGAGGCGGCGGCAGAGGAAGCGGTTAGAGAGATCGAGCGTCTGGACAGAGAGCTCTCGGCGACAAGTGATTCATCTAAGGTCGCTCAACTCAATAAAGAAGGCAGGGGCATTGTATCTACAGATATGATGTTCCTTTTTAACACTTCGAAGAAAGTGTACGATATGACCGGCGGAGGATTCGATATAACGACTTATCCTCTGAAAAAAGCCTGGGGTTTTGATACAGGAGAATACAGGATACCTTCTGAAGAAGAGTTGCACGAACTGTTGCCTCTTGTGGATATGAGGCTTATCGAGGTTAATGAAGACAGCGGTGAGATCGTGATGCCTGAGGGTATGGAGACAGACTTCGGGGGGATCGCCAAGGGTTATGCTGCCGATAGGATAGTCGGATTATTAAAGAATTATGATATCGATTCCGCGATAATCAATCTCGGCGGTAATGTCAGGGTATACGGCAGTAAAGATAACGGCGAAGCTTACAGGGTTGCGATAAGATGTCCCGAGGAGTATACGAATGTCGTTAACGGTTCCGGCGACGACAGAGATTATCTGGGGATCCTGTCAGTTAATGACAAGGCTGTCATAACCAGCGGCAGTTACGAGAGATTCTTCGAATATGAAGGTAAGAAATATCATCATATCATAGATCCGGCTACAGGTTATCCCGTGGATTCGGGACTTGTGTCGGTTACTGTTATAGGTGAGGACGGAGCAACCTGTGATGCGCTTTCTACAGGAATATTCGTAGGAGGACTTGATATGGCAAAAGCCTTCTATAGCAGGTTCCATGAGGATTATGATCTGATCCTCCTTGATGAAGATGGGACGATATATGCAACCGAAGGTGTGGCAGACGATCTTGAAACAGATGGGGATCTTATTATCATAAGAAAGGCAGATTCCTGATGAATAATCATGTCATGACGCGAAAAGATATAATAGCTCTTGCTGTTCTGCTGGTCGTCGGTATCATCGGACTTGCGGTGATTTTCTTTTATAAGGGTTATGAAGGAGAGAGTGTTCTTGTAAAAGTCGATGGAAAAGTATACGGTCGCTACCCTCTTGATGTCGATCTTGAGCTTAAGATCGAAGATGAATGGGGAATCAATGTTATCGAGATCAGGGACGGAGAGGCAAGAGTGAGCAAAGCAGATTGCCCGGATAAGATATGTATGAAGACCGGTTCCATAAGCAGGAATACAGAGACTATTGTATGTCTGCCTCACAGACTGGTCGTGACTATAGAAGGCCGGGATGATGATGTGATCAGATGAGATGAGATGGGTACATTTGATGATCCCGGTGTAATGATCGGCTGAACGAAGAGATCTGATGATAGTGATATGATCAGACGAAGAGACATAGAAGCGCGTAGATGGGGATAGTTGTATGAGCAGATCCGATTCGGATAGAAGATCCATAGCGGTGAGAATTGCATCAGATGGGCTGTTGGTCGCACTTGCAATGATATTCGGTTATATAGAGTCGCTTCTGCCTGCCTTCACGGGTATTCCGGGAGTTAAACTTGGACTTGCCAATCTTGTAATGCTTTCAGGATTATTCCTGTTTGGTGTTCCGGAAGTACTGATGATAATGATATTGCGTATAGTCCTTACGGGCATTATGTTCGGAAATGTCTATTCGATAATATACAGTCTTGCGGGCGGGCTATTAAGTCTTCTTGTGATGATCATAATGAAGAGAATAAAAGGTCTGTCTATAGTCGGCGTGAGTATCCTGGGCGGTGTGAGCCATAATATGGGACAGCTTATAGCGGCAGGTGTTATCACAGGCGGGATAAGCGTTATATATTATGCCCCGGTTCTGTTAATATCCGGAACCGTATGCGGGATGCTGATCGGAATCGTGGCCGGCAGGATCCTGGACCATCTGCCAACGATTAGGAAAGAAGGGTAATGATTTCGTTCAAAAGCATTATTTCAGAATGCGGATATCAGAAGGGATATTTGCCTTGGATAGGAATTATATATAAGTCTTGGTTTGGATGAAAAGGGGAATGATAATGTCAGATTCAAGAGAGATAAATGAGAATACTCCGTTGATGCGGTTGGCAGGACCGATGTTCACGGAGATGATGCTCAATATTCTGATCCAGAATATTGATACATTGATGCTGAGTCATTGTTCTGAGATAGCAGTTGGCGCGGTGGGCAATGCCAATCAGATCATGAGCCTGCTTATACTCATGTTCGGTATCATAGCTACGGCTACATCTGTTGTGGTGGCACAGTATCTGGGCGCCAAGAGATATGAGATGATGAATACCATATATTCGCTTGTAATGGTAGTCAATCTCTTGTTTGGAATGACCCTAAGTGCGTTTATAGTCATACTCAGAAGACCTGCCATGACACTTCTTAATGTTTCGCCTCAGATGATGGGAGATGCCACTGATTATATAATGATCGTAGGCGGGTTTCTGTTCCTTCAGGCCTGCTATAATGTAATGCTACAGATACTCAGGTGTAACGGTTATACTAAGGTCGGAATGTATATCTCGCTTGCAATGAACGTGATCAATATTGTGGGCAATTATCTCTTCCTCTATGGATCGTTGAGTTTCCTCGGCCTTGGAGTTAAGGGTGTTGCAATATCTACTGTCTTCGCAAGGATAGTCGCCCTGGCTTCGGCAGTCGTGGTATTCTATCGGTTCCGAGTGGGCGAACTGCATCTTAAACTGCTTCGTCCTTTTCCAGGAAAAATGCTCGTAAAGATGATCAAGATAGGTCTGCCATCAGCGGGAGAGAGCATGTCATACAATATGTATCAGCTGGTTCTGTTGTCCTTCATTAACAGTATCGGTAATGAAGCGGTTATCGCAAGATCTTATTGTACACCGATAATGTCTTTTGCAAATGTGTTCTCCAATTCCTCCGCAATGGCGACGCAGATAATCACAGGACATCTTGTGGGGGCACTTAAGTATGATGCGGCGCAGAAGAGAGTGTTCAAGACCTTCAGAGTGTCGATGCCTGTAACTATCGCACTGTCGACGGCCAACTGGCTTCTCAGCCCGCTTACTTTAAGGATATTTACCGATAATAAGGCCATCATCGCCATAGCTTTCGGGATAATGGGAGCCAATGTCTTCGTAGATATCGGAAGATGCATGAACATGACCTTCGTCTGTTCACTAAAAGCATCGGGAGATTACATATTCCCGCTCCTTGTGGGTATACTCACTATGTGGGGGTTGGGTGTTACAGTCGGATATACAGCAGGTATCATCGCAGGACTTGGCGCGATGGGAGTAATCTTCGGAACGGCTTCGGATGAATGTATAAGAGGCTTCATTCTCCTGCATCGCTGGTGGAGCGGTAAGTGGAAAGGGCGTTCAATCGTCGAGCAGAAGTAACGGATAAAAGTGATATGGCAGAGAAGTCTTATACAGGTTTTCCTGCATAACGGCGGAGATTTGTGTCGGCGGGGCAGGATACCGGGCTTACAGATACTTAAGCTATTAAGGATATGTATAGATGAACAGTAGTGAATTGTGCGTAGTATATGAGGGTGACGAATACAGGGAGCGTGCCGTGGCACTTGCCGAACATCTTGGTGTTGCACTCCGATCGGTGGCAGATACCCGCTTAAGGCTTATCCTTAATTCAGAGGGTTTAAGCCTGTCGGATGGTGAACTCTTTATGCGAGGAGATTATTCCTCCATGAAAAAAAGACTGACATTGAATAACCTTCGCACCGAGATGTTAGTCAGGGCGACAACGATCAGGAATGCGGTGACTCCTCCGCTTATCATGGATGCGACGGCAGGGATGGGAGAAGATTCACTTTTACTTGCGGCCGCAGGTTATGAGGTCATCTTGTGTGAATATAATCCGGTGATAGCAGCTCTTCTTGACGATACACTTATCAGGATGAGACAGGATGAGGATCTTCGAAAGACAGTATCAAGAATGCATCTTGCGGAAGGTAACTGTATCGATATCCTTAATTCACAGGAGATAATAAGCAGACCGCCGGATATCATATATCTTGATCCGATGTTTCCAAAGAGGCAGAAAAGCGGACTTATCAAGAAGAAGTTCCAGTTATTGCAACAGCTTGAAGCTCCGGAGGAAGACGGAGGACGTATGCTTGAGGCTGCTATGGAAAGAGCGTTAAAGCGGATAGTGATCAAGCGACCGGCCAAGGCTCCTTACCTTGGAGATATCAAACCGGACTATTCTATCAAAGGAAGTTCTGTCAGGTATGACTGCATTAATCTGATCAGATAGTTCGGCGGACTTAATATGGATATTAAATGCGCAGATGGCTTCTAAATGGCCATCTGTTTTTGACCTTTTACACCTAATATCAGTGTATGCGTGGTATAATAAAAAAGGTGAGTTTTGGGAAACGGAGGGGAATATGATCACAACTAATCTGTTTGAATCATCAGCTGCCAAAAAGTTATCAGCGCAAAAAGGTATATTCTCGGTAGTTGAATACGAGAGGGATCTTTCGGTTGAGCCCGAGATGGCACAGATAGCCTACTTTGCATCCAAGATGGATGTTCGCAAGAGACAGCTTATTGCTCAACTTCAAGATGACATAGGTGTCATATCGCAAAAGGGAAGAATGCAACTGATGCTGGGCGATATTCAGGCTCAGACCGATGTCAGGAATGTCGGCAGGCTGATCAAGAATATCGTGGGAAGTTCGGTTACGGGCGAGACAGCCATTAAGCCGTTATATACGGGAGACGGTATTCTGGTACTGGAACCCAGCTTCCGTTATGTGATACTTGAAGATCTTAAGGAATGGCAGAGTGGGATGGTAATAGAGGACGGTATGTTCCTTGCCTGCTATGACAGTGTCGAGATCAAGGTTGAAGCGCGTAAGACCATATCTTCAGCGGCTTTGGGCGGGGAAGGCCTGTTCAATACGAGGCTTATCGGAGAAGGCATTGTGGCGCTTGAGAGTCCGGTTCCGAGGAGTGAGCTGATAGAAGTTACGCTTGATGACGATGTTATCAAGATCGACGGCAATATGGCGATAGCATGGTCGTCGGATCTGGCGTTCACGGTCGAGAGGACGACTCCGACACTTGTGGGTTCGGTGGCTTCCGGCGAAGGGCTTGTCAACACCTACAGGGGAAGCGGTAAAGTGCTCATAGCACCGGTACTTAAGAATAAGGGTATACCGAGCCCGTCCAATAAGAAGTAGATATAAGAATAGAACTGCTTAAAGTATTATCGGCATAGATAACCTGATGGCATAATGTGATCAGGCTGTGACTATTTAATTATAGGAGAGACGAAAGTGATAGTAATTGATTTTTTGAAAAACATGAGCGCATTTGAGTGGATTTTTGACGGCCTTATACTTATATGGTCTGTCACGATCATCAAGAAACTGAGTGAGGTTAAGAATCATTTATTCAAGATCGAGAAGGATACGGATAAGGCTTACCAGAGTACAAAGGGAGAGGTAAGCGTTGATGTCGAAGGTAATATAGACAGACCGGTTTCGCATAAATTCAACAAACGTAAGCATGATCCTGTTAGAAAAGAGTTTAGCGAGCAGGTGGTTAAATACATCAAGTGGGCAGGCTTTATATCTACCCTTCCTCTTGCAGGTCTTTTGGGAACGGTGCTTGGACTCATACCGGGACTGATGGCAGTTAAGGATCAGAATTTCGATGCCTTGTATTCATCTCTGTCTACGGCTCTGAGTTCAACAGTCATCGGCCTGGTGGCTTCCCTTGTGTTGAAGATCTATGCTTCTACAGGGCCGGATGCACAGCTTAATAAGGTTGAACTGTTGTTTGATGAGATCGACAGATTATATGACGAAGCGATCTCACTTGAGAACATTAAAAAATAGGGGAGATTTTTTTGCACGGCATTATAAAAACGGACATCCGACGGTAATATAGAGGAGCTTTACAGCATGAAGAAATGGAACAAAAGAGGAGTGGGCGAGATAGACCTGACTCCCTTATTGGATGTTATCTTTATAGTTCTGATGGTAGTGATGTGCCAGCAGTCGCTCAGCGCACAGACAACTCAGGAAGAGATCGATAAGCTTACTACAGAACTTGAAGAGGCAGTAGATGACAGTGAGTTTTATAAGGATCAGCTTGGTAATTATGAGAATGCCGATCAGCTGGTTGCGTATGTCACGCTCTACGCGGATTACGAGACTGATGATCCGGCGACCAGACATGTCAGGCTGGCATATAACAGTGATATTGCATTCGAAGAGATCGAGATAACACCTGAGAAAGAAGAGACTGCTTATGGTGATATCAAAGACGAGCTTGTTGCATTTTTGACAGATCATAAGGAGATACCGGTTCTTATCACACTTAATGAGAATCGTATCTTATACAGGGATCAGAAGAAGATGACTGCATTATTTGATGAACTTGATGAAGAATATGAGAATTTCTATGTATCAGGAAAGCAGGAAGAGTGATGAATATCAGTAATAATATTGTGATAATTGCGGTTGTTATAGCCGTGCTCCTGTTACTGCTTAAGATCATGTGGCCTAAGGATGACGCTCTCCACAGGAATATGGGAGCCGGGTTCGTTAAGTTCATTCTCTTTGTGCTGGTGATAGCGATCATCATATGTTTACTGATAGGCGTTAAGATCGTAAGGAACAGTATTGGGGATCTGACAACGGATTACGATAAGCAACAGGATGCTTCAATCACCCCTAATCCCAAAGCGGACGAAGAAATCAGGCAGGGAGAACTTACTGTCAGCGTAAGGCTTAATAAGATAGTGATCGGCGGACAGGAATATGAAGAGGTGTCTGAGGCAAGAGGCGTGATAGAAGAGGCTGTGGCAGCAGGCAGTAAGATAACAGTTATAGATGAGTATGCGCTGGCTTCCACGTATAATGAGCTGATCGATGCGATCACTTCAATGAATGTGGATCGAACGGATATTGAGGAAAAGGAGACCGGGTACTTTGAACAGGAATAAGCGTACTAAGATGATCCTGATCATTGGAATATTGGTGGCTGAGGCAGTTCTCACAGGCGCAGGCATTTTTTCAGTAGGATTAAGAAATGTTGATGAGAGAGGCAATCGGCTGGTGAAGATAGATTCGCTGATAGGCGGGAGCGGTATGCCGAATATGTCGGATATCCCGAATGTCGAGGAAGAACCGGATGAGCCGATAGATAAGCAGGATGATGATCCCAATGTGGATAACAGGGATGAGACTTCGGATGAACCTAATAATGCTTCCGTTACAATAAGGGTCAGAGGGACTAAGGTGTACATCAATGAAAGCCTTGTCTCGGGAGGACCGTTTGAGAGTAGATTCCCGACGGTGTATGACGGAAAGGGTGATGTTATCATCATGGATGACTATGCCGATTACAGGGTGTACAGGTCAATATTGGATTATCTTAATAAACAGGGTGTGAAACCTAAAGAAAGGCAATCATGAAGCAGGGAAAAGCATGGAGAATAGCAGTGATCCTGCCATTTCTCATGATATTCCTCACGGGATCGATCTTCTCGATGGGGGTTCCGAAACTGAATATGGATAAAAGACCGGTCTATGAGCGCTGTGCCGTCGACAGGGTTGCCGATGCTGCGAAAGAGAACTATTCTAATGCGGAGTCTGTGTATAAAGACAGGGATATTGTGGCAACAGGCATTGTTAAGAGTATTGCCAAAGATCAGAAGTCTCTGACGGTCAATTTCGATGGAGTTAATGTGGCAGTTGGTGTCAGCGACAAATCTTCAGTTATCGCATTGAAGGCCGGCGAAGGGGTTACTGTATACGGTAAGCTTAAGTTCGATAAGAAAGACAGCCGGGTATGGATCAGTGCGGATCATCTGAACAAAGATGCCATGAAGCTAAAGAAGGATCATTATATCTACGGCGGAAAGAGTTATAAGGACAGCAACAGTGTCAGTGTATCGATGGTTGACGATCGCATAACATATAAGATTCCTTATACCTGGACTTATACCGAGGTGGCGGAAGAGGATTATGCGAAGATCTTCAATGACACTATCTTCAGCGATAAGGTGGGGAAGTGTTATTACATCAATGGTCTGAACGGAAGTAAGACTCCGGAAGTCTTTTGTATCTTTTACTTCAACAATAATAAGTTTTTGGAAAAGAGCGGAGACAGGGATAAGACTTACGATATAGAGAAGAGCATAATCAATAATATCTGCCCTAAGGAGAAGTTCAGACTCTATGAACTTGCGACATGGGACTTCCCGACTGAGCAGAGTACGTCATCGAAGGGACTTAAGTTCGATCATTATGTTGCCAATTATGACAATTACAGGGCGGAATTTGCCTTTACAAGGGTAAAAGGAAAGGATAATAACGATAACGGCGGTCTTGTTGTAGCCATTCATCTGTATGATGATGACTCTATTGAGCCGGATGATGTGTTGTATGTTCTGGATTCTATTCAGATCGGTAAGTGATATATCAAGGCGGTAAAGGGCTTGAGTGAAAAGCTTATCCTCCCCTGAAAATCGCAGTGGGAGTATGTTTTTTACTTCCGTAATAGTTACTGTTCACAGGTATCTGTCCGCTACAGGAAATATATTCACCGAAACGGCGCTCTCGCTCCGATGTGAGCGTAGCGGACACTAAGCTCGGCTTTGCCTCGCTAAGTGCCGACGCCCACATAGGCGTTTCTTGTGAATATATTTCCTGTAGCTATTTACAAAAACACGGGGTGTAAACAGTAGCCATCTCCCGATCATCAGAATCTGAAATCACGTCTGTCAGAGGATCTTATATCATTGATATTCCGCGTGGCAATGTCTCTCACCTTATCATTGGGAATGTTCTTGAGTTCCTCTTCGATCATCCTGTATCCGGTCTCTTTCGTCTGCTCCGACGCATAATCCTCCAGATATTCCGCAAGGGTCATCAGCGCATTGGGATGACAGCAATTCAGAATCTGTCCATTTTTGCAAAGACTCATAAAACGGTCACCCGTCCTGCCTTCTCTGTAGCAGGCGGTACAGAAAGAAGGTATATGGCCTGTCTCCATAAGCCAGCGAACGACTTCGTCCAGTGTTCGCTGATCGGATACATCGAACTGCTCCGTATCGTGAGGTCTCTCTTCCTCAGTGTATCCGCCGACAGATGTACGCGATGCTCCACTCACCTGTGACACACCGACTCTTAACATCTTCCTGCGCACTTCCTCAGATTCCCTTGTAGAGACTATCATTCCGGTGTAAGGAACGGCAAGACGTATACATGCGGCGATCTTTGTAAAGGTCTCATCATCGATACCGTTATCGAACATATCCGGATCGATATCATCCGCTCTCTTGACACGGGGCACACTTATGGTATGTGGTCCTACCCCATGCACCGCTTCCAGATGCTCGGCGTGCATTATAAGACCCGCGAACTCATACCTGTACATCTCAAGGCCAAACAGAACACCAAGTCCTACATCATCTATGCCGCCTTCCATGGCGCGATCCATAGCCTCGGTATGATACGCATAATCATGCTTCGGTCCCGTGGGATGAAGCTTCTCATAGCTTTCCTTATGATAAGTCTCCTGAAAGAGTATATATGTGCCGATGCCTGCATCCTTCAGTTTCTTATAGTTCTCAACCGTAGTTGCCGCGATATTGACATTGACACGCCTGATATCACCGTTTTTATGATGAACACTGTAGATCGTCTTAATACAGTCAAGGATATATTCGATCGGGTTATTAACCGGATCCTCACCCGCTTCTATCGCAAGACGCTTATGTCCCATATCCTGAAGAGCTATAACTTCCGCCCTGACCTCATCCTGCGTAAGCTTCTTCCTTGCGATATGCTTGTTCTTAAGATGATAAGGGCAATACAGACAACCGTTAACACAATAATTGGAGAGATACAGAGGCGCGAACAGCACGATCCTGTTTCCGTAAAAAGCCAGCTTGATCTCTTCCGCTATCTCATACATCCTCTCTATCTTTTCGGGTATCTCGCAGGCCAGGAGCACCGATGCCTCCCTGTGAGTCAGTCCCGAACAGGTACAGCCGTTACCGTTCTTCACCGGCCTTGCCTTTTCGAGTATCCTGTCGATCAATTCGACATTATCTTTATTCTCCTGCGCATACTCAAGGGTTGCCCGGATCTCCTCATCATTAATGAATTCTTCCGCCTTTAATGATTTCGGATCATATTTTGCCATTGTTGCATTTCTCCTCTGTGATTGTTTTTCTGACCCTCGGTGAATCTCCGCGATCGACGACCAGTCTGCAGCCGACCGCTTTTACTCGTTCCTCAAGGCATCCTCTGCACTGAGCCGACTCTTCACCGGTGCATATCTTATTATCATAAAGCTCATATTTTTTCCTTACTGATACGGGAGAAAGATTGGGCATTACCACATTTGCTCCTGCCAGTATTCCCTTCTCCCTGCCCCCGTGATCAACAGTGCCCAGAGCCGTTGTGGCAGGCAGCAGCACATCCGGCAGCATCAGGCGTATCACGGACAACAGAAAAAGCGTCATCTCAAGACTTCCTGCAGACTCATCCTTAAAGGGCGTATTGCGGTGAGGAATAAAAGGTCCGATGCCGCACATCTCCGGCCGAAAGTCCCCGATAAATCTGAGGTCCTTCGCGATCGTTCCCGGCGTCTGGTATGGCGAACCGACCATGAAACCGCAGCCGACCTGATATCCTATATCCCTGAGATCTCTAAGACAGCGCATCCTGTTATCGAATGACATCTCCGCGGGATGTAATGATCCGTAATGCTTCCGATCAGCCGTCTCATGCCGCAGAAGATATCTGTCTGCCCCTGCATCAAACAGCGCCTTATAACTATCCCTGCTCCTCTCACCCATGGACAGGGTGACCGCACAATCCGGATAGAGTTCTTTAAGTGAAGCAACTATATCGCACAAGACATCATCAGTAAAAAAAGCATCCTCGCCGCCCTGTAATACAAAAGTCCGAAAACCGAGCTCATAACCTTCTCCGGCGCAGGAAATTATCTCTTCCTGCGTGAGTCGGTAGCGCTCGGCTAAACAGTTATCCCTTCTGATACCACAGTAGTAGCAGTTGTTTTTACATATGCTGCTTATCTCGATAAGGCCTCTCGTATAGATCGCATCCTGAAAAACAGCCTGCCTTTGCTTAGTTGCAAGCGACGCTATAAGCTCCCGCGCCTCCTCATCACTTAAGACGATCAGCTGTTCAAACTCTTCCTCGGTAAGAAGCCTTTCTTCAGCAAGTTTTTCAATCAGTTCTTTCTCACGCTCCTGCATCTGCATCCTCCTTCAGAAAACCGTGAAGGAAAGGAAACATGCGAAGACTGCGTTCGAGGATCCCTGTCATATAAGCAATAACAAGTCCGTAATTGGTAAAGGGTACCCCCTGACTTATCGCTGCTTCCATCCGGGCTTTAAGAGTGTTCTCAGTAAGCATGCATCCGCCGCAATGTATGACCATCCTGTATGATGTAAGATCTTCAGGGAACTCATTGCCCGAACAGGTCTCAATGGATAATTCCTTGCCGGAATACGATCTTAACCAATTGGGGATCTTGACCGTACCTATATCATTGCACTGCCTGTGATGTGTACACCCTTCCGCCATCAGGATCCTGTCATTATCCTTAAGACCCTTTATGATGCCAACACCCTTTACTGCTGTCTCCAAAAAGCCTTTGTATCTTGCCATTAAGATGGAGAAAGAAGTCAGGGGGACCTCATCCGGCACTAAAGCCGATACCTTTTTAAAGGCCTGACTGTCGGTGATCACAAGTGCCGGCCGGGTTCCAAGCTTATTAAGCGTCGTCTGAAGCTCGGTATCCCTGCACACAACAGGTATGGCGCCTGCATCCATAAGATCTCTTATTGCCAGTTGCTGAGGTAATATGAGCCTGCCTTTTGGCGCAGACTCATCGATAGGACAGACGAGCACGCACAGATCCCCGGGGGATACAAGATCTCCGGCAAGCTGCTTCTCATGCCCTTCGGGCATCAGCCTTGCAAGCCTCTCCTTAAGATCATCAATACCTTCTCCCGTATAAGCGCTCACCTTTACAGCACCCTCCGGAACTTCGTGAAGCGCAGCAATATCCGTCTTATTGAAGACGGTCAGATAAGGTATCTTTCTCTCCTTTATCAATTCCAGCAATTCTTTATCGGTATCACCAAGCCCGATCTCTGCATCGATAACAAGTACGGCTATATCACAGGTCCTTAGGATATCCTTAGTCTTCCTGACACGTTCACTGCCAAGCTTCCCTTCGTCATCAAAGCCGGGAGTATCGATGATCAGGACAGGTCCCAAAGGCAGAAGTTCCATTGCCTTTTTAACCGGATCCGTGGTCGTTCCCTTTACGTCGGATACCACCGAAAGCTCCTGATCCGTTATACGATTGACCAGACTTGATTTTCCGGCATTTCTGATCCCGAAGAATCCTATATGCGTTCTCTCGCCGGAAGGCGTCTCAGTCAAACCGGTCTTTGCAGCAGGATATCTGCCGGCTAAGGTTGTACCATCCTTAACAGGTAATTCTTTATCAACCGCCATCCTTAAGTTCTCCCCTTTTTAACAGATCCATTACAGTTCGCGCACTGCAGGATCACTAATTAGTACTCTTTGACAGATCCATTGCAGGTTCGCGCACTGCAGGATTGATAATAAGCCCTTTTTATTTTATCACTCTTTATAATGCTTTACGAACAAATCTTGCGAAAGCACGCTTTTATGCTCCCTTTTAAAAACCCCCGGCTCAGAATCAAGTATAAGTATATGTTTCATCCTTTTTTATCTTCGATAACTATATCAAGCGGTGCATCGATATCCTGTCCTACATACTTGCCGTTTTTCCTGCGCTGCTTTACGCACTCCGTGAGCAGATATTCGATCTGTCCGTTCACGGAGCGAAAGTCATCTTCAGCCCACTCTGCGAGGGCATTATACAGTTTTTCAGACAGTCTGAGTGGAACCTGCTTCTTATCAGCCATTAATATAAACTCCCTGAATTAACCACAGGCTGTGCATCATGGTTCCCGCAAAGCACTACGAGCAGATTAGATACCATGGCAGCCTTTCTTTCTTCGTCCAGCACAACTGTGTTATTTTCATTGAGACGCTCAAGCGCGAGCTCGACCATGCCAACTGCACCGTCCACGATGAGCTTTCTTGCATCGACAACTGCAGCTGCCTGCTGTCTCTGGAGCATTGCGGCAGCGATCTCAGGAGCATATGCAAGGTAAGTGATGCGTGCGTCAACTATCTCAAGTCCGGCACTCTCAACCTTGCTCTGGATCTCATCCTTGATACGACTTGCAACAAGTTCGGTCGACCCACGAAGGCTTCCGTCATCCGCTTCGCCATCTCCGGTAGTATCTACATTATCGGTCACATCATAGGGATAAACCTTAACAACGTTGCGGACTGCGGTATCGCACTGAAGTGAAAGATACTCTTTATAGTTATCAACCTCGAATACTGCCTTGGCTGTATCCTTAACTCTCCACATAACAGCTACCGCAACTTCTACGGGATTGCCAAGTACATCGTTGACCTTCTGTTTGCTATTGGAAAGGGTCATGACCTTAAGAGAGATCTTTTTGCTCATCATCTCCGCAGTTGTAGTGCTCGTAGTGCTCGTCGCTACAACAAGAGGGGATGAAGCTTTTACATCGCCACTCTGTCCAAGCTTTGTGCCTGCTGCGGGGTTGAATGCTGTGCAGAAAGGGTTAACGAAATAGAACCCGTCCCCTTCAAGTGTTCCGACATATTTTCCAAAAAGTGTAAGAACAAGTGCCTCATTAGGTTTTAACACCTTAAGACCGCACCAGAAGATCCATCCTACGCAGACCCAGATTATGGCAAGAACCGAAAGAGGCCATATGCCGTTTGCAGATGCAAAGATTATAACGGGAACTGCAACGATATAAGCCATAAGTGTAAGAAACAATACCAGTCCTCCGATCTTACGACCTTTGATGATCTTTTCCTGTACCTGATTATTCATTTTACTTCCTCCTCGTGTGTACATTGATTATATTTTTTTCGCAAGCGACATCACCCTTAAGTAGCAGAGAGAAGCGAGTGCGCTTTCGACAGCAATGAAGATGATCGTAAGCATACGCAGCCCCAGGCTGTGGAGATTCCGGGGCGTTACTGTTCACAGGTGTCTGTCCGCTACAGGAAATATATTCACCGAAACGGCGCTCTCGCTCCGATGTGAGCGTAGCGGACACTAAGCTCGGCTTTGCCTCGCTAAGTGCCGACGCCCACATAGGCGTTTATAGTGAAT
>JAIKXM010000016.1 GCA_024684085.1 Lachnospiraceae bacterium
TCGGGCTTCTCGGCCTTTATGGACAGAAGCACCTTATAAGCTTCTTCTTCGCTTAGGTCCGACAGATTCCGGAACGGACCTGTTTTCTTATCAAAATAATGGTATAAAAGCATTGTATCTCCACGGCAAACCGGAATTTATTCGATTGCTTTCAGCACAGAAGTCGGTCCCCAGCTGTTCAAAACTGAAACAGATGAAAAACCCGCTTTATTTAAGGCTTCTATTTCGTGTTCAACTGTTAATGGTGTATCGTAATGATAAAAAGTATCGTCCGATATGTTTTGTTCTTTTTTCAAGCGAAGCAGCTCTGCACGGCGAAAACACTCTTCTTCATCGGACTTTGCAAAATAATCCGTAAGGATGAAGCTTCCTCCGGGTTTCAGCGCTTTTAGGAGTTTCTCATACAGTCGTATTTTCTCCTCCACTGTAAAATGGTGAAGAGATTCCACAGACACCGCTACATCAAAAGAATTCTCGCCAAACGGCACATCAAAATACGAGCCCAAAATCAAAGTCATATTCTTATCAGGAAATTTGTTGCGTAGTGCCTCAAGCATACCCGGTGCAAGGTCGATGCCCGTAACCTCCGCCGAAGGCACCAGTTCAAAATAGTAACCAAGTTCCAACCCTGTACCGCAGCCCAAATCAAAATATCAGCTTATTAATACATGGATATAGAAATGATAAATAAAAACCTTTGATATTATAGCATATGTAAAATACATTTACCATT
Organism: Lachnospiraceae bacterium; assembly: GCA_024684085.1. Taxonomy (GTDB): domain Bacteria; phylum Bacillota; class Clostridia; order Lachnospirales; family Lachnospiraceae; genus Colinaster. Next base: position 734 of record JAIKXM010000016.1, read on the forward strand.
AAGCGAGACTCAGAAAACACTAAATATTGATAAAATTTATTAAAATTTTATTATATATAGTGATTTAACTCCTATAGGCCTGTTATATAACTATTACAGCCATTGTGCCCTGTTGAGCCTATAAAGGCAACATCTTCACTCGTTGCCATAACAGATAAGAATGTCGCTTACGGCATCCTCGCGCCGGTGCGCGGATGCGTTTGCTTCATCTGCTTTTCGCGAAAGTGTGCATCTTATGCATCATCTGCCTTTTGTGTAAGTTCGCATGCCTTTGGTTCATCAACTTTACATGCGAGTTCACCTCCTCTTAGAGGAACGTTTTTCATGTAATCGGAACCATTCTTATATTATAAAAAAGGTTCATCGCCACAAAAGCAATGAACCTAAATCTAATCAATTATTTAATCACGGCACACGCAACAGCCAAAGATCCGGGGCCTATATGACAGCTTACACTCAGTGAAAGGGGATCTACACATGTGATCTTGTAACCTGTAAGCTCAGCTTCGATCTCTTTTCTGAAATCTTCCGCCTCATCAGGATTATTGGAATGAGCTACGTAGAGCTCAAAAGTCTCAGGACTTGCACCCTCAAAGCGGTTCTGAAGATCAGACTTAATTGCATTGATCATAACCGACTTGGCCTGATTGATAGTTCTGACCTTGGCAAAAGAATCAAGCTTATCGCCCTGTATCTGTAAAACAGGTTTGATCTTGAGCAGGGAACCTATCGCCGCTACCGCAGGAGTAAGTCTGCCGCCTTTTTTCAAATAAGTCAGTGTAGGAACCATGATATAGATACTCGAATCCATCTTAGTATCTTCAAGTACTTTCTTAATGGCCGCAGCATCAAGTCCCTGATTCATAAGAGATATGGCATCATTTACGGAGCGACGCAGCGTAACCGAGATCCTCTGGTTATTGACTACGAATACCTTGCCTTCGTAATCCTCCGCGAGCATCATCGCCGTGGCACAGGATCCTGACAGGCCACTGCTCATGGGAATGTATAATATCTCATCATATTCCTTAAGAGTCTCATCCCACAGTCCAAGAATATTCTCCGGTGAAGGCTGGGATGTGGAAATATCATCATCACCTTCTAAAAGTGTATAGAATTCTTCCTGACTTAAGTTAACATCTTCGAAGTATTCCTTACCGCCGATCATAAAAGGCATGGGAATGACTTTAATTCCAAGCTCTACAGCTTCTCTTTGTGTTATTCCGCTGTTACTGTCTGTAATAATCGCAATTTTTTTCATAATAATCTCCGCCGTACTCGAGATTTAATTATAAAATTATATGGATTTAAAGTCAACCGCTTTAATGCACATTGTCCCTATCGAATCAAGAAGTTTTCTTCCAACTTCGGTGTCTTTGTTTTCGATCATCCTGTCGGTATATTCTGATGCACTGATCAAAATATCCTTGTCATTATATATATCCGCGATCATGAAATCGAAATCGCCGCTCTGCCTTATTCCGAAGATATCTCCGGGTCCTCTAAGCCTCATATCCTCGTCAGCGATCCTGAATCCATTATTATTCTTACACAGTATATTCATACGTTCTGTCGTTTTCTTATCCTTCTTATCAGTCACAAGAACACAGTAACTCTGAAGATCACTTCTGCCAACTCTTCCTCTCAGCTGATGAAGTGTCGAAAGGCCGAATCTCTCAGCATTCTCGATCACCATAAGCGTGGCATTCGGCACGTTGACTCCGACTTCTATGACCGTAGTAGACACGAGAATATCCGTATTGCCCGACACGAAGTCTTCCATTATCTTATTCTTCTTATCAGCATCCATTTTGCTAAAAAGATATGCGATTCGGTAAGACTCAGGCATTATCTCTTTCAACTGTTCCGCATGATCAACCACATTCTCAAGTTCCGAATCATCATTATCCTCGATCATCGGACAGATGATATATACCTGGTGGGATGCATCAACTTCCTTTCTGATGAACTCATTAAGCTTATTCCTGTATTTCTCATCGACAAGAGCATTCTTAATTGGCTTTCTCATAGCCGGAAGCTCATCCATTACAGATACGGACAGCCCGGCATACATGATCATGGAAAGTGTACGGGGAATAGGGGTTGCGGACATTACCAGAACATGAACCTGCTCTCCTTTTTCAGACAGAAGCTTCCTCTGACGTACACCGAACCTGTGCTGTTCATCGGTTATGATAAGTGTAAGCTCCTTATATATGACCTTATCCTGGAATATAGCATGTGTACCTATGATAACATTGGCCTCGCCCGATAATATCAGTTCATACGCTTCCTTTTTCTGTTTGACAGTCATTGAGCCTAACAGAAGTATCGGTCTGAATACATCGGGGAACATCTCGCTTATGAACTTAAGTCCTTCAAAATGCTGTTTTGCAAGCACTTCGGTCGGAGCCATCATCGCTCCCTGATACCCGTTACAGGAATTCATTAACAACGCAAGATAAGCGATTATCGTCTTACCGCTTCCGACATCTCCCTGTATCAGTCGGTTCATGCAGTAGCCGCTTGTCATATCGGCGCTTATCTCTTCAAAGGTCTTGGCCTGTGCCCCGGTAAGTTCGAATTGCAGGCTTTCGATCAGCCTCTTTGTGTGAGCGACCTCGATCATTGGCTTGGAGAACACTCTTTTTTTCCGGGCACCTTCAAGCTTACCCGGAAGGATATAATCAACAAATTCCTGAAATACAATCCTGCGTCTTGCCTTCAGATAATCATCCATTGACGAAGGATTATGCATATTCCTAACAGCTTCCGGCATGGATATAAGCGAATACCGCTTAAGTTCATCATCAGTAAGATAATCGTTCTTAAAGTCATACCCGTCTATTACCTTACAGGCGATCTTATGAAGCGTTGCATTGCCAAGCCCCTTAACAGTTCTGTAGATTGGCTTTAAATTTCCTACAGTCTCCATATAATCATCGACGTCATATACCATCGGTTGAGCCATTGAAAAACCATAAGAATCATGCTTTAACACACCCTTAAGAATACAGGTATCCTTCTTCGACAGTACCTTGGACAGATAAGGCATATTAAAGACCGTAACCTTAAGCCTTCCGCCATCTGCCATGACAGAAAAGTTCGTAAGATGGAGGCGACCCTTTCGGTGCTGGGTTATGCTTGACGGGGCTATTTTTCCCTTGATGGCACAGAGTTCGCCGACTTTCTCTTCGGATAAGCTGACAGGCGGCTCAAATGTTTCATACCTCAGCGGGAAAAAATTAAGCATATCTTCGGTTGTAAGAATATTCAGTTTTTCAAGATTGTCAGCCGTCTTGTCGCCGACGCCTTTTATCTCACGTATTGAAGTCATGATATCAAACCGTTATTCCCATATATCAATTAAGGACCGTTAGTAACGGTCCTTAAACTTAATTCAATAATCATAATGATCTGTTCATCCAAATATATTCGGATCGGATAGACCGAATCTGTTATTCAGATCTGATGCCGAAAAAACTATTCTGCCGAAATGATGTAATAGTAGATCGGCTGACCACCCATCTGAACCTCAACATCACAACCGCTGTACTGCTCCTTGATCGCGTCAGCCACACGTGCTGCGTCTTCTTCAGTAACATCCTCACCGTAATAGATGCTGATAAGCTCGGTATCGTCATCTACCATCTCGGCAACCATGTCATTGACTACCTTATCCATATCTGCGCCTACTGCAAGGATTCCGCTATCACCGATACCCATGAAGTCACCCTGACGGATCTCCTTATCATCGATAACGGTATCTCTTACAGCGTAAGTAACTTCACCGGTCTTAACGTGTCCGATCTCTTCTGTCATGGCATCGGTATTGTCCTCAACCGAAAGATCGGGAACAAAATTGATAATGGCTGTTATACCCTGAGCGATAGTCTTGGTAGGTATAACCACGACCGTCTTATCCTCTACAAGGTACTGTGCCTGATTGGCTGCAAGGATGATATTCTTGTTGTTGGGAAGTACAAATACGGTATCGGCATTAACTCCCTTAATGGCATTGACAATATCCTCTGTGCTTGGATTCATTGTCTGACCGCCTGAGATAATGGTGTCAACTCCGAGAGATCCGAAGATCTCATCAAGACCTGCACCTACAGATACTGCCACAAAACCGTAAGGCTTCTTCTCGGCAGGTACGGGTTCGCTTACTTCATTATTGCTCTCGGCAGCCTGAGCCTTAAGGGCTTCCTCAACCTTAGCTTCTTCCTTATGGATCTTCTCCAGATTCTCAAGACGCATATTGTCGATCTTGATGTTTGATAACTGTCCGAAGAAGAGACCCTTCTGGATAGCCATACCGGGATCATCTGTATGAACATGAACCTTAACTATATTATCATCCGCTACAACGACAATCGAATCACCGATAGATTCGAGATAAGCCTTGAAATCCATCTCCTGCTTGATGTTGAAGTTCTTATTGAGCATGATGATGAACTCTGTACAATAACCGTACTTAATATCGGCTTCTTTACTTACAGTAGTTGAACTTTCGGAAGATCCCTTTGACTTATCATCCAATGAATAGTCGATCTCTTTACCCATGAAGGCATCATATGCGCCTCTGATGGCTTCCATAAGTCCCTGTCCACCGGAATCCACAACACCGGCCTGCTTAAGAACAGGAAGTAATTCGGGAGTCTGACTGAGTACCAGATCACCCTCTTTGATAAGCTCTTCGATGAATACCTGCATATTGTCGCAGCCTTCATCAGCCAATGCTCTTGCCTTTAGGCTTATACCCTTGGCAACTGTAAGGATAGTACCTTCCTTGGGCTTCATAACGGCCTTATAAGCCGATTCAACAGCCTTCTCACAAGCTGTAGCCATAAGATCTATATCGATCTCCTCACTCTCCTTAACGGCCTTTGTGAAGCCTCTTAAGAGCTGGGATAAGATTACACCGGAATTACCACGGGCACCTCTGAGTGACCCTGATGAGATCGCCTTACATAATTCAGGCATCTCCGGCTGCTGAAGCTTAACAACTTCACCTGCCGCCGACATGATCGTCATCGTCATATTGGTACCTGTGTCACCATCGGGAACGGGGAATACATTAAGTTCATTGATCCATTCCTTCTTGGATTCAAGGCTTTTGGCCCCAGCCAAAAACATCTTCTGTAACAATAACGAATCTATAGTGTTAACCACTGTTTTCGTCCTCCTCTAAAAACACATCTTTTAGTTTATATCTATTCGTCGGATGTCCGTTTTTGTAGTGTCGTGCAAAGAACGCACGACAACAAAAAAGGCTCCTCTATAATTACACTTCATTTACACATGCTTTTAATCTATTACGCGAACGCCTTCAACATAGATGTTGATCTTCTCAACTTCTATGCCGGTAAACTCTTCAACCTTATATTTAACATTGCTGATAAGATTATCAGCAACAGCAGGAATGCTCACACCAAAGGCAACAATAACGTGAAAATCAACCACAAGCTTGTTATCACGCATGCTTACATTGATACCTCTTGTAATATTATCCATCTTAAGAAGCTTAACAAGGCCGTCCTTAACATTGATACCCGCCATGCCTACGATACCGAAACATTCTATGGCAACAGAACCGGCATATTGAGCAATTACTTCTTTATCAATGGTAATATTACCCATATGAGTATTCATATTTGATTTTTTCATAGGATATCTCCTTTCCACAGATCAAAACTAATTTATTATACTATCATTTCAATCAAATGGCAAATCTTGTATTCTGACTCTTCGAATAACGCTATATAAGCTTATAGATTTAACATATCATACTATACAGAAGTTCTGACGATCTTGGGAAGGTAGCCCTCTTTCTCAAGACGCGAGAGGATCTGCTCCTTATGCTCTGTACCGAAAGCTTCAAGAGTGATACGAAGTTCAACAGCCGCATTTCTGTTAATGGATACAAACTGATTATGCTCAAGCTTGATAACATTACCGTTCTCGTTAGCGATAACACTGCTGACTCTTGAAAGCTCACCCGGCTTATCGGGAAGAAGTACGGAAACAGTGAAGATCCTGTCTCTCATGATAAGGCCCTGCTGAACAACACTGGACATTGTTATAACGTCCATATTACCGCCTGAGAGGATGGATACGACCTTCTTGTCCTTACACTCTAGTTTTTTGAGAGCAGCAACTGTAAGAAGTCCGGAATTCTCCACTATCATCTTGTGGTTCTCAACCATGTCAAGGAAGCATACAACAAGATCCTCATCCTCAACGGTTATGATATCATCAAGATTCTTCTTAAGATAAGGGAATATCTTCTCACCCGGAGTCTTAACGGCTGTACCGTCAGCGATAGTATTAACGTGATCAAGAGTAGTTACCTTGCCCGCTTCAATGGAAGCCTTAAGACAGCTTGCTCCTGCGGGCTCAACACCTATAACCTTGATCTTGGGATTGAGCTGTTTGGCAAGTGTAGATACACCCGTGGCAAGTCCGCCACCGCCAACCGGCACAAGTATATAATCAACAAGAGGAAGTTCCTTGAAGATCTCCATGGCAATGGTTCCCTGACCTGTTGCAACAACCGGATCATCAAAGGGATGAATAAAGGTAAGCCCCTGCTCCGCAGCGAGCTTATAGGCATATTCACATGCCTCATCATATACGTCACCCATCAGAACAACTTCCGCACCGTAACTCTTGGTTCTATTTACCTTGATAAGAGGAGTTGTTGTAGGCATTACGATAACTGCTCTTGCATTGAAGCACTTAGCGGCATAAGCAACACCCTGAGCATGATTACCGGCCGAGGCTGTGATCAGTCCCTTTGCCCTCTCTTCATCTGTCAGTGTACTGATCTTATAATATGCACCGCGAAGCTTATACGCACCTGTGAACTGCATATTCTCAGGCTTAAGATATACCTTGTTGCCTGTTTTTTCAGAAAAGTAATCGCTGTATACTAATTTGGTCTCACGGGCAACCTTGGATACGACCTCGCTTGCCTCTTCAAAATCTTTTAATGAAAGCATAATCCAACCTCTTATTCTTCCTGATCTGACTCAGTATCATTATCTTCGTTGTTGCGCTCAAAAAGAGCATTAACAAAACTGTCGGGATCAAACTCCTGCAGGTCATCAATCCCCTCTCCGACACCTATATATTTGACGGGCACGCCAAGCTCACTCTGAATTGCAACTGCGATACCGCCCTTGGCCGTTCCGTCCATCTTGGTAAGTATGATACCCGATATGGGAGCCGCCTGCGAAAACTCTCTTGCCTGTACAAGGGCATTCTGACCTGTCGTACCATCCAATACGATCAGATTCTCCTTCTTCATATCAGGATAATTCTTCTCGATTATTCTGTTCATCTTGGCAAGCTCATTCATAAGATTCTTCTTGTTATGTAACCTACCTGCCGTATCACACAGAAGAACATCAGCCTTACGTGCACCTGCAGCCATTACCGCATCATAGATAACACTGCTCGGGTCTGCGCCCTCGGCACCTTTGATGATATCAACACCGGCTCTCTCTGCCCACGCCTCAAGCTGTTCTGTTGCGGCAGCTCTGAAGGTATCGGCAGCAGCGATGATGACCTTCTTACCCTTGGAACGATAGATGGAAGCAAGCTTACCTATAGTCGTTGTCTTGCCTACTCCGTTAACTCCGATGAACATGATGATACTTGGACGATCAAGAAATTCATAATCCTCTTCATTGACCTTCATCTGCTCTTTGATCTCGTTGATAAGGTATTCTCTGCATTCATCGGGACGTTTGATCTTATTACTCTTAACATCACTTCTTAGCTTATCAAGGATTGCTTCGGTAGCGGCTATACCCACATCACCCATAACAAGAGTCTCTTCAAGTTCCTCATAGAAGTCCTCGTCGATCTTGTCATGCCTTGTGAATATATCCTCAAGTCCTTTTGTGAAATTGTCTCGCGTTTTTGACAGACCTTGCTTTAATCTGGCAAAAAGTCCTCTATTCTCTTTATTATTCATTGATCATTTGAGCGCATCATCTACAAGATTAACAGATACCAGCGCAGATACTCCTTTTTCCTGCATAGTGATTCCGTAGAGGCGATCCGCGCTCTCCATGGTACCACGTCTGTGAGTTATAACAATAAACTGAGTATGCTTGGTCAGCTTATGAAGATACTTAGCGAACCTTCCTACATTGCTCTCGTCAAGAGCCGCTTCGATCTCGTCAAGAAGACAGAAGGGCGAAGGCTTAAGATTCTGTATCGCAAAAAGGAGGGCTATTGCAGTAAGTGCCTTCTCTCCACCTGACAACTGCATCATATTCTGCAACTTCTTTCCGGGTGGCTGCGCGATGATCTTAATACCTGCCTCAAGGATATCCTGATCTTCCATAAGTTCAAGAGTACCTGTTCCGCCTCCAAACAGCTCTTTGAATACCTTATCGAACTCTGTCTCGATAGCCTTGAACTTCTCCTTGAACTGCTTACGCATTGCAATATCAAGCTCGCTTATGATGCCTTCGAGAGTCTTCTTGGCTTCTATAAGATCTTCATGCTGAGTCTTAAGGAAGTTATATCTCTCGGATACTTCCTTATAATCCTCGATTGCATTGACATTAACGTCGCCGAGCTTCTTGATCTCTTCACGTACGACCTTAACCTGACTTCTCATACTTCCAAGATCGTTCATCTCAGGATTCTTCATGGTCTCGGCATCAACAAGTGTGATCTCATATTCATTCCACATATAATCGATGCGTCCTTGAAGATTCTCTTCACATTTATCTTTGATGACCTGAAGTCGGGTAAGTTCTTTATCGATCCTTGACATATGATCGGCGATCTCTTCTCTCAGGTTAAAGAACTGTTTCTGTTTCTCACTGAGAGTCTCTCTGTCCCGGATGTCCTGTTTAAGTTTCTTCTCCGTATCTGATTCTGTAGTATAAGAAGTTGCGATAGTCTTGGATATCTCTTCGATATTGGCCTTTTTCTCAACTATCTGCTGCTCACCGGTCTCAATGAGCTCGATGATCTCCTGAAGTTCATCCTCAATCCTTGTCCTATCGGCAAGAACTCTGTTGAGATTGGTCTGTTCGAAGTCAGCCTGCTGTTTATACTTCTCAGTGTCGACCTCTTTTGCCTTGAGCATATCAAGAACAAGCGACTCTTCCTTATGATTCTCCTCAAGAGTTACCTGAAGTTCATTGATTATCTTCTCATTATCCTTCTCAAGATCGAAGGATGCCTTTAATTCATCTTCTATGCGCTGACGTTCTTCGTCATTCTCTTTGATCTTCTTCTCGATATCACCTGATTCGGCTCTGAGTGAATCAACATCGGCAAGACTCTCTTCCTGACGATTCTTGGCAGCTGTAAGGCTAAGCCTGCATGTATTCTGCGTAATGAACTTATTCTGCAGATCAAGCTTCTTCTTCTCGATATCCGCTCTGCATTCATTACGTTCATTCTTGATCCTGTCGATAGTGAAATTGATCTCATCTATCTCATCTTTTGTAGTGGCGATAAGTTTTTCAAGTTCATCCATCTCACGACGACGTCCGAGAAGATTACTGTTATTCTTAAAAGCACCACCTGATATGGCACCGCCGGGTACAAGAAGTTCACCTTCTAGAGTGACCATTCGGATGCCGTAGTTGTATTTGCGAGCGATCTTAACAGCATTGTCTACATTGTCCACTACAACTATCCTGCCTAACATCGCTTTAGCGACATCGGCATATTCCTTATCAGTCTTAACGAGTTCATCAGCCATTCCGATGACACCCTTCTCGTCAAGTACCTCTCTGGTCTTAAATTCCTGAGGATTCTTGATACTCGTAAGAGGAAGGAAGGTTGCCCTTCCGGCTTTATTACGCTTAAGCAAAGCGATCATCTTCTTAGCCGTTTCTTCTTCCTTGGTAACGATATTCTGAATATTACCTCCAAGAGCGGTTTCAATAGCGATCTCGTACTTACGATCAGCCTTGATGATATCGGCAACAACACCGACTATTCCAGACTCGTTTGTCTTCTGTTCCATGACAAGCTTAACGGAGTTGCCGTAACCCTCATATCTCTCGGTTATGTTAGAGAGCGATTCAAGTCTGGCCATATCTCGATGATATTCAAGCTGTTTATCCTTCAGTTTCTCATCAAGAGAAGATAATTCTCCCTTGAAAGCATCGACCTTACCGGTCAATTCATCGATTTCTTTATTAAGTACCTTGATTTCTTCCGTAATGGAATCAAATTCTTCCTGATACTTCCTGATGATATCCTGCTGTCTTGCTTCGTCAGTACGCGCACTTACAAGCTTACTGGTAAGCTCAGCCTTCCTGATATCTATCTGTTCCTTAACGGTTGTAAGTCTCTCAAGACGTGACTTGATATTACCTCTCTCATTAAGGGCATTGATGATATTATTCTTGGAATCCTCTATTTCCGTATTAAGAGCTTCGATCCTGCTCTGAACCTCATTCAGACGATTCTCTATCTCATTCTTCTCAGCAAGGGCGTTAGAGAGCATCTCATCTGCGGATTTTTTTGCCTCAAGAGTATTGACCTCTTCCGCCTTCTTTTCATTACACTGAGAAGTAACATTATCTCTTCTTACAAAGAGATGTTCATTATTGCCGTTGATCGAATTGATCTGTTCCTTAAGGATATTGATCTGACTCTCAAGACGGCTTCTGATAACGCTTGTCTCACTTAAGCTCTTACGTTCTTCTTCAATATCTTTCTCTAACTGCTCGAGACGAAGTGCAGTACTCTCATAATCATCCTTAATGGACTTATATTTGGCATCTGTCTCCTTATACTCCGAATTGGCAGTATCTATCTGATCATTAACGCATTTTAACTGTTCGTTGAGATCATTATTCTCAAGGAGGAACATATTGACATCGAGATTCTTAAGGATCTCTTTCTTCTGAAGGTATACCTTAGCCTTCTCAGCCTGTTTCTCCAAAGGGCCGACCTGACGTTCAAGTTCCTTAAGGATATCGCTTACTCTGACAAGATTGGCCTCTTCGGATTCCAGTTTCTTCTCTGCCGTAAGCTTCCTTCTCTTGAACTTAACGATACCTGCAGCCTCATCAAAGAGTTCCCTTCTCTCTTCGGGCTTACCCGAAAGAATGGCATCGATCTGACCCTGTCCGATGATAGAATAACCTTCTTTACCGATACCGGTATCATAGAACATCTCATTAATGTCCTTAAGTCGGCAGGGTGAACCGTTTATCAGATACTCCGATTCTCCCGAACGGTATAATCTTCTTGCTACAGTTACCTCATCATAGTCAATGGCAAGCTGATGATCGGAATTATCAAGAGTAATGGCAACATATGCATAACTTAAGGGCTTTCTTAATTCCGTACCGGAAAAAATAACGTCCTGCATTGATGCCCCTCGAAGCTGTTTGATCCTCTGTTCACCGAGCACCCATCTGACAGCATCCGCAACATTACTCTTACCGGAACCGTTAGGTCCTACTATTCCGGTAATACCATTATGAAATTCAAAATTAATCTTATTGGCAAAGGATTTGAATCCCTGAACCTCAATACTTTTTAAATACATTTTATTCCCGCTTTATGTTTATTTCCTTGAGAGCCTTATAAGCCGCCATCTGTTCTGCGGCTTTCTTAGTCTTGCCCTCTCCGGTTCCGATAGTCTTCCCGTTAAGCACTGCCTTGACACAGAATACTTTGTCATGATCAGGCCCTGTTTCACCTATTAGAACATATTCAAACCGATTCTCTGAATTTCTCTGAATATATTCCTGCAATATAGTCTTACTGTCATAGAAAAGCTGTTTATTATCAAGATCGGACAATATATACTTCAATATATGCTTTTTAGCAGGCTCGATACCGCCGTCAAGATATATCGCACCTATGATAGCCTCACATACATCCGATATGATGGAGTCCCTGTTACGGCCTCCTGTAGCCTCTTCTCCCTTGCCAAGCCTTATGAACTCTTCAAGCTTGAATTCCCTTGAACAGTAAGCAAGAGCAGGTTCACATACAATACTGCTCCTAAGTCTGGTCATCTGACCTTCGGGCATGGAAGGATGCTCATGATAGATATAATCGCTTGATACAAGTTCAAGCACAGCATCTCCAAGATATTCCAACCTTTCATAATCGGGAACCTTATTGACTTTCAGCTCATTGGCATATGAACTGTGAGTCAGCGCCGAATCCAGAAGACTCTTATTATTAAAATGATATCCTATACGTTCTTCGAGTACTGAAGCTTCCAAATGCTTAGCCATGCCTGATCACACCTCAATCTGTCTGTAGATTAATCATTTATTAACGTTTCGCGCGAGTGCGCATCCTTAGCGGAGCGTTTTTAGTAAAAGAAGCAATTTACTATTTATTACATAAGAAAAAGCCCTGAAAACAGGGCTAATCATCTTTTCTTTTTGTTCAATCAGTCTTCCTGATTACGTGCGGCCCTGATCATCTCAACTGCTTCGCCAACGGTTGTAATACCTTCAGCTTTCTCAGCGGGAATCTCAATATCAAATTCCTCTTCGAGACCCATAATAATCTGAAATACATCAAGACTGTCTGCACCAAGATCATCCATAAATGTAGTATCCATTGTGATCTCTTCAGGATCGACACTTAACACTTCTGCAATAATTTTCTTAAGCTTTTCTAATTCCATTTCAAACCCTCTCAAATTGTATTATTCATTATTATTATTAGCAATGACAGCACGTATCTTATCATTGATCTTAGCTTCCTTGAACTCAACACACTGTATCAGAGTATTATAGATCTCCTTGGCTGTGCTACTTCCGTGAGTCTTAACTACAAGTCCGTTAAGTCCGAGCATAGGAGCTCCGCCATATTCCGATGCGTTGTATCTCTTAAGAGTATCCTTAAGAGCCGGTTTCACAAGAAATGCCCCTATCTTACTTCTCAGAGTAGACATCATACCTTTCTTAAGTTCAGTAAGGAAGAGGTTGCCGACACCTTCAAACATCTTAAGGAGAACATTACCGACGAAAGCTTCACATACGATAACATCGACATCGCCGTTTGGAATATCCCTTGCTTCTATACTACCTATAAAGTTTATATCAGGACAGGCTTTAAGTAAAGGAAAAGTTTCTTTTACGAGCAAATTACCCTTTTCTTCTTCTGCTCCGATATTAACGATTCCGACCCTGGGATTGTCAACTCCCATAACGTATTTCATATATATGGAGCCCATCTTAGCGAACTGAACCAGCATCGAAGGCCTTGCATCAACATTGGCTCCGCAATCGATAAGAAGGCTTGCTCCCTTAGCTGTAGGTATCAACGGAGCAAGAGGTGATCTCTCCACGCCCTTGATCCTGCCTATGATAACCTGACCGCCAACAAGAGTAGCTCCCGTAGATCCGGCAGATACATAAGCATCACATTCTCCGTTCTTTACCATATTCATGGCTTTAACTATTGATGAATCCTTCTTACGCCTTATGGCCACAACAGGCGGTTCGGCATTCTCGATTATCTCCGAAGCATGTTCGACTACAATGCGTGACTTGTCATAAGTATACTTAGAGAGTTCTTCGCTTATCTGTTTCTCATCACCTACAAGAACAACCTTAAGATGATCATTGTCATTAACCGCAAGAACAGCGCCTTCAACGTTACAGGCCGGTGCGTTATCACCACCCATAGCATCTAAGGCAACTTTTGTTAATTCATTCATAATAAACCTTTCACTATAATTCTATTAATAAGAGATTTAGACTTATCGACAATCTGTCAGATCCTCTTATGGATCAAATGATACCCCATTGATCCGATCGTTTTTTATAATACCGTTGTGATCAGATCGATCATTCCATAATTCAATAGTAATACCGTTGTGATCAGATCGACATTTCAATCAGTCTATAATAATACCGGTAGATCCAATCGACCATTCTATAATAATACCAGATTTATCAGGATTCCGCTTATCAGACCGGTCACAAAAATGATCGAAGTTATTATCAGATTCTCTTTGATATCATCATTAACCTTGAATAATACAAGAAGTCCGACTCCGGCTCCCGTAAGTAATCCACCCATCATCGTACCAACCGGTATGACTCCGTCTATGAACAGAGTTGCTATAGCGACCGAGGCACCGCAATTAGGTATCAGACCTACGATACATGCGATCAGTACACCAAGTACCGGCCTTCCTTCAGCGATCGCCGTAACATTCTCAAGACCTACGAATTCAATAATGATATTCAGTATCGCCGAGATAACGAATATGAATCCGCCGATCCTCAATGTATGCATAAGTGCAGGCTTCAATATGTTATGTCCGCACTTGCAATGTTCATGTTCACAGAAATGATGTATATCTGTTGCCTTGATCTTATTACTGAAAAACGAACCTATCACAAAATCCGTAAGGAAGCCTATCAGTAATCCGATCACAGCCTTCCCAAGAAGGATGAGTATCACTGTCACTGCCGGAATCTCAGCAGACAGGAGCAAAGGAAGCATCTCATCTGATGTAGAGAGGAATATAGCTACTACCGTTCCCACAGATATCAGATGTCCGGCGTAAAAGTTAGCTCCGAAAGCTGAGAAGCCACACTGAGGAATGATACCCAGTGCAGAACCCCATAACGGACCGCTCTTACCGGCCTTTCTTAATATATTGCCCACTTTATCCTGAAGATGTCCCTCAAGATATTCCATACAAAGATATGTAAAGAATAAAAAGGGTATTAATTTAACCAAATCTATCAATGCATCAAGGATGCAATCCATAATCATATCCATAACAGGTCTACTATAACATAAAGACTTTTGTTTTGTCGATTATCATTTTTAATAATATGTTTCTCTTCTATCCTTCGAAGAACTCAACCTTCACAGGCGTATCACTCAGTTTAAATCTCTCAGATGATATCATCTCAGTAACAGAATCTCTGTTATCCATGTTATCTTCAAGCAGTCTGTGATGTATCACCAACTTATAATCAAGTGTCGAAACACCGTCAAACTCCTTGAGAAGAGTTACTGCACAGTTCCTGTAACCCATACTCTGAAGTTCTTCCTTGATATCCGCCACGAATTGTCTCTCGGCCTTCTTATGATAATCATCATTTATGCTAATATCAGACGCTTCCGATGTGAAGCCGTTAAACATTGTGATCCCCGATACCAATATGATCATTATCATAATGATAAAACATACCGCCTTTACAGTCTCTGAATGAAGATAAAGCTTTCTTAAAATACTCATACGAACACCTCTCCCTGTGTATTGTTAACATTGTTTTGTTAAGATCAAGACACGATCAAATCTCTGTACTCTTTCGTAGCGTGTCGGAAACAGACCTTACAGCCTATCTCTTTCGTAGCGTGCCGGAAACAGACGTTACAGCCCATTTCTTCCATGCCTGTCTGATCGCTCTTTCTGATACAAGGATATCCTATTAAATGTCCGTTTTATTGTACTTTACGCTTCCCGAATCGAATTTTTCTCAATATTTTTCCATAAATAAAGGAGATGATCTCTCATCTCCTTGCTTCCGTAATTAATCTACAGATACGATCTCTTTCTTATTGTAAGTACCGCAAGCCTTACATACTCTGTGAGGCATCATTAATGCGCCGCACTTACTACACTTAACAAGTGTAGGAGCAGTCATCTTCCAATTAGCTCTTCTCTTATCTCTTCTACCCTTAGAAGATTTATTCTTTGGACAAATTGACATATCGTTACACCTCCTTACCAGTGTTAAAAATCTCGGCTAATCCTGCGAAAGCCGGGTTAGGAACAAATCTGTCACAACCGCAATCACCTGAATTCAGGTTGGCTCCACAGATTGAGCATATACCTTTGCAGTCTTCCCTGCAAAGAACTTTTGTCGGCCAATTAAGAGTTATCTCACTTAATACAAGACCCGTAAGATCAAGCTTGTAATCTTCCAGAAACTCACATCCGAACTCCTCATCCACCGTTGAAATCGTATCCTCATAACGAACGGATATCGGAACTGAAACCGGTTCAAGACATCTGTCACATTGCAACATAACTTTACAGTCATATTCACAAACAACATCAACCCTGTCCTGTTGAACATATCTTACTGTCAGATGAATGAGTCCGGCATCCTGCATCTCATAGCTGTCTGATGCAACAACCACGTTCTTCTCATCACATTCTACAGTCATATCCAACTGCGGAACCTTATCCAAAAATACATCGGAGAGATTAATAAGCATAATTAACTCCTATAACGCACTAAATCATTATATAAACATAACAACCCTTTGTCAACAGTTTTCCTGTCGGATTTCTATTTTTCTCTTTTAAAGAGAACTTTTATGACCGGCTGGAAATACTTATTCAGCTTCGCCCCCACAAATAAGATGTAAAATGAGGCATATAACCATATAAGCACAAGGATTATAGATGACAGCTTTCCATAGGAGCTTAAGCCGTTAAACCTATCTACATATATTGAAAACAGCCATGAGAACAGTACCCATGTAATGGCGGCAAATATCGCCCCCGGAATCTCGAATCTCAGTTTCAGCTTTTTGTCAGGAAGCAATGCGAATATAAAGGTGAACGCGATCGCAAGCACGACCCAGTTAAACAGATACCTGTATCCTATGATCTTCTTGAAAAAAGGCCCGGCCTTTGGTGCATGAATATATATAACAGACAGGAATCGTCTACCCATCAACGACATAAGGAATGTGATGAGCATAGTACCCAAAGTGACCAAAGTATACAAACAGGCTCTTAACCTTAGAAGAAGATAATTCTTCTCTTCTGATACTTTATTAATAACATTTAACCCGGTCTGAAGACCATACACACCCTGTCCCGCAGACCAAAGCGCAAGGATCACTGCCACAGGGAGGATCTCCGATGAACTATAATATATATAATCCACAAATGACACTATATCTTCATCTATAGCGGAAGGAAAAATAATCTCAATAAACTGAATGATATTATCCTGAGAGACCGGAGTATAAGGAATGATCGAACATATCACGAGCAAAAACGGAACAAATGATAAAAAAAAGAAAAACGCCGCACTCGAAGCATAAGCTCTGATATTTTCCCTCTTAAGACTCATTCCAAAGTCCTCGAATATCAATAATATTTTCTTTAGCATAAAACCTCATAAATCGTTAAGTGATCACATTAAAATAGCAGCCTCGAAGCTGCTATTTTAATTACCTGGGTCAAAGCCCTGAATTTTGACTCCTAGCATCGAGCCAGGTGGGTTACCGCAAATAGAATTCTGTCTACCACTGCTATTATGCATTCGCACGGAGGCCTGACATAGCTCTAAAGATATAGGATTCCCATTTAAAGTAATTGTAGGTTCAAAATATCAGGAAACAATCACCTCAGGTTAGGTATATTATAATATAATCACGCCGTTTTTTCAACATATTCTACGCTTTTGGCTCAATGTATTCATCACCCGTAACATCATCCGGCAATACTGTTACCCGTATATAATTCATAGTACTTGCCATGAGCCTCGAGCAGCTCATCATGATCGCCTCTTTCGATTATCCGACCATTCTCAAGTACCATGATACAATCCGAATTTCTGACCGTAGACAATCTGTGTGCGATAACAAAGGTTGTCCTGCCCTTCATAAGCTTATCCATACCTTCCTGTATAAGCTTCTCTGTTCTTGTATCAATACTTGATGTAGCCTCATCCAGTATAAGCACGGGCGGATTAACGATAGCAGCTCTTGCAATTGCAAGAAGCTGTCTCTGTCCCTGACTAAGGTTAGCTCCGTCGCCTGTGATAACGGTATTATATCCATCCGGCAGTCTTCTTATGAAGGAATCTGCATTTGCAAGCTTAGCAGCAGCCACAACCTCTTCATCCGTAGCATCAGGCTTACCGTACTTGATGTTCCAGGCAACCGTTCCTGTAAATAGATGGGTATCCTGAAGTACTATTCCGAGCGAATGTCTGAGATCAGCTTTTTTGATCTTATTGATATTGATACCGTCATATCTGATCTTACCGTCCTGAATATCATAGAATCTGTTGATCAGATTGGTGATCGTAGTCTTACCGGCACCGGTAGTACCGACAAATGCGATCTTCTGTCCGGGCTTGGCATATATATCTATATCATGAAGGACCATCTTATCCTCAGTATAGCCGAAGTCTACTTTATCAAGGACCACATCACCCTTCCATTCTTTATACTCGGTCTCATCGGTATCCTTGTGATAATGCTTCCACATAAGCTTATCACCGGGATCTTCACTCGGTACATAGCCGTCAGCGGTCTCTTTTACATTAATAAGTTCCACATAACCGTTATCGGTCTCAGGCTCGGCATCAAGCAAACCGAATATTCTGTCAGCTCCCGCAAGAGCCATTACTATACTGTTGATCTGCATAGATATCTGATTGATGGGCATATTGATGCTTCTGTTAAAGGTAAGGAAGCTAGCAAGAGCTCCGAGCGTAAGTCCGGTATATCCCGAAAGAGCCAGGAAGCCACCGATTACGGCACACAGCACATAACTTAAGTTGCCAAGCTGAGCATTGATAGGTCCCAGTATATTGGAATACTTCATGGCCTTATCTGCACTTTCGAAGAGATCATCATTGAGCTTACCGAACTCTTCTTTGCATACATCTTCATGGCAGAAGACCTTAACGACCTTCATACCATTGATCATTTCTTCAATATATCCGTTGGCTGCGCCGAGATTCTTCTGCTGTTCAACAAAGAATCTGCCCGATGCGCCGGCAGCCTTCTTGGTAGCCATCATCATTATACCTATCATAAAGACAGTAAGGATAGTCAGCGGAACACTTAACACACACATACTTATGAACACGCTTACTATAGTGAATAAACTGTTCACAAACTGCGGAAGCGTCTGGGATACTATCTGTCTCAGAGTATCAATATCATTAGTATAGATACTCATGATATCTCCATGACTGTGGGTATCAAAATACTTGATGGGAAGCTTCTCCATATGTTCGAACAGATCATTACGCAAGTCTCTCATCACGCCCTGAGTAACATAGATCATGATCTTACCCTGACTGAACTGGGCAATGATACCGATCAGATAGAATACCGCAACGCGCATCATCGCATGCAGCAGAGGCTGATAATCCGGTGTATCGGTATCCAGCAGGAAGGGAGTGATATAATCATCTATCAGACTCTTTGTGAACATTGTACCCTGTACTGAAGCCAATACACTTATACAAATCATTGTAAAAACAGCCAGTAACTGAAACTTATAATTCTTAAAGATAAGTCCCATCAGTCTGATGAAGACCTCTTTGGGATTCTTAACAGTAGGCTTCATTCCGCGAGGTGGTCTCATTCCGGGTCCCGGCATAATCACATACCTCCTTTCTCATCGAAGTCACCGCCGCCTGAGGTCTGTGACTCATATACTTCTCTGTATATATCATTACTTACCATAAGTTCATCATGTGTACCCATGCCGTTGATCATACCGTTCTCCATAACGATGATCTTATCGGCATCCATCACGGATACGATTCTCTGAGCGATGATGATCTTGGTCACTTCCGGCAGCTCATTCTTCAGCGCTTTTCTGATAGAAGCATCAGTAGCCGTATCAACCGCACTTGTAGAATCATCAAGTATCAGCACCTTGGGATTCTTAAGCAAAGCTCTGGCAATACAGAGTCTCTGCTTCTGTCCGCCGGATACATTGCTTCCGCCCTGTTCAATATACGTATTATACCCATCGGGGAAATTCCTTATGAAATCATCCGCGCAGGCCTTCTTGCAACAATCAATGCACTCTTCTTCGGTCGCATCGGCACGTCCCCAGCGAAGATTATCAAGTATGCTTCCGGAGAATAATGTATTGACCTGAAGCACGACAGACACACTGTCTCTTAATGTCTCAAGGTCATATTCGCGCACATCAACGCCACCGACAGATACGCTTCCGCTCTGAACATCATACAATCTGCTTATCAGATTGATCAGTGATGTCTTGGCCGATCCCGTTGTACCGATTATACCGACCGTCTCTCCGGATCTTATATGCAGATTGATATTCTTAAGCACGGGTTCCGTGGCATTCTTATCATATACAAAGCTGACATCTTCGAAATCGATATCGCCGCTTTTCACTTCCGTCACGGGCGAATCCGGATTGGCTATGGAAGGAGTCTCTTTGAGTACTTCATATATTCGCTCAAGACTCGCTCCTCCAATGGAAAACATAACGAAGATTATGGATACCATCATCAGTGACATTAAGATATTCATGCAATAAGCAAGAAGACTCATAAGTTCACCGGTCGTAAGCGTATTGCTTACTATCATCTTTGCACCGATCCAGCTTATGAGCAGAATACATGTATATACCGTGAAGCTCATAATGGGACCGTTATATATAACATTATTTTCGGCTTTTACAAAGATATCATAGATATTGCCGCTTGCCTTTTTAAATCGTGAGATCTCATCTTCCTCTCTTACGTAAGCCTTTACAACTCTTATAGCCGACACATTCTCTTCAACCGAATTATTAAGCTCATCGTACTTCGGGAATGCCTGTCTGAAATACTTCATTGCCCTTCTGATGATCAGAAAGAGCGAGAACGCAAGGAAGATCACGGCAACAACATAGATCGAAGCTATTTTGCCATTGATCATAAAAGACATCACAAGCGCACAGATAAGCGTTCCGGGCGCACGCATCATCATCCTCAAGAACATCTGATAACCGTTCTGAATATTGGTCACATCGGTCGTCAGACGTGTGATCAGACTCGCCGTACTGAACTTATCAATGTTGGCAAATGAAAAATTCTGTATATTGTCGAACATGGCTCGCCTCAGATTCCTTGCCAGTCCTGTGCTCGCCTTTGCTGCGAACACACCGCCGAGCAGTCCGAACAACAGTCCCAAAAGTGCCACGACTATCATAAGTCCGCCCGTCTGCACGATATGACCCATATCACCCTTGTTAATGCCTTCGTCGATTATCGAAGCCATAAGATAGGGGATCAGGATATCGCATAATACTTCAAGCAGAATAAAGAACGGCGTTAACAGTGACGCCTTCTTATATTCCCCGATCTCACTAAGTATCCTCTTAATCATCTGCAACTCTCCATTTATAATCTGTTACTTAACCTCTCCGGTCGCTTCCAGAAGCCACTCGGCCTCATCACTATCCATCAGAGGAAGCAGTTTATCACATACCGCCTTATGATATTCGTTGAGCATCCTGATCTCTGACTTATCAAGCAGATTCACATCCACGCAGTCAAGATCGATCGGCACAAAGGTAAGCGGTTCGAATCTTAAGAACTCACCGTCCTCCGTCTGAATATCATCGGTTACAAGAAGCGTATTCTCGGTTCGGATACCATACTTATCCTTAACATACACACCCGGTTCATCTGTTACCGTCATCCCGCTCTCAAGTACCGTCTCCGGCATATTGGGATTATATCTCCATCTGATATTCTGCGGACCTTCATGAACACTGAGACAATATCCCACTCCATGACCTGTTCCGCACTTATAATCCATTCCATGCTCCCACAGCGGACTCCTTGCAAGAATATCAAGATTCCTGCCCGTACATCCCTTCAGAAAGTGAGCATTCATAAGCCTCAGCATTCCCTTAAGCACATATGTAAAAGAGATGCGCTCTTCATCCGTTATCTCACCGAGTGCAACAGTCCTCGTCACATCAGTCGTCCCGCCGTAATACTGACCTCCGCAATCCGTCAGCAGAAGTCCTTTATTATACACAGAACTGCAATCGTTCTCCGTCGCCTCATAATGCATCATCGCGGCATTACCTTCATAGGCACATATCGTATCAAAAGAGAGACCAAGGAAGCCGGGAATACCGGCTCTGTATTCATCGCACTTCTTACCTATCGTATATTCCGTCTCACCTGTAAGATCCGAAGTCTTAAGGTATCTAAGATATCTTGTCATTGCGAGTGAATCATACAGAAAGGATTTCTTCATATTCTCAATCTCGATATTATTCTTCACAGATTTCATCAGATCTATGACATTGGGAACAGACTTAATCTTAGAGCCATCCTTAATGCACTGCCAATATCTGTAGGGCATACTATCTTCGCTTAACATAGTCGGTCCTTCATAAGGATAATCCTTGAGGAAGTCTTCAATCTCTTCATAATCGCACAGAGCAACCCTGTTGGACACAAGATAAAGCCTTATATCCTCGCTTACGGCCTTGTTCTGAAGGAACAGGAAAGTGTTCCCGCCACCCACAAAGAGGAAGCTGAATGCCACCGGATTGCACCTGATATCGTTCCCTCGCAGATTAAGAAGCCACATTATATTATCAAGCTTATTCTCGAAGAACTGCGTACATTCCCAGTCATTCATCTTATCCTGCAACTCTATGAGTTTATCGTAATATTCCCTTCCGGAATACTCATTATCCAGTACGAAGATCGGCGCCGCAGTGCGTTCCGGTCGTTCATTCCATATCTGATCCAACGGATCTTCTCCGTCATAGAATATCACATCAGGCTCAGCCTTCTTAATCTTCCCTATAAAAGAAGCCGTGATCGAATCTCTGTCAAAGGCAAATATACGTCCCTCCTCCAGCAACTTCTTAAGATGATCCGATACACTTAATACACCCTTCTCGCCCATCTTCATAAGCTCAAAACCGCTGTCCTTAAGCTCCTTCTCAGCCTGCACAAAATACCTTCCGTCAGTCCAGAGCAGAGCCTCATCCATAGTTACGACAACAGTCGCATTGGAACCCGTAAAGCCCGTAAGCCATTCTATCTTCTTATAATGATCATCAAGGTATTCGCTGTTATGAGGATCGGAATTGGTCAAAAGATATGCATATATACCTTTACTGTTAAGAAAGTGTCTAAGATCTTCCAGTCTGCTGTTCATGGTCGCAATCTTCCCTTCAGGTTATGGATAACACTCAAAGATCGTATATTCAAATGTATACTATCTTCAGTTACCGGTCTTTTTTAATTATAATCATCTTTACTTAAAAACTGAACTTATAAATTATTAAAAAACTATTAAAGTTTCGGTTATGCCTGTTTTTAACTTGTTCTAAGCGTTTTGTTCATGGTAAAATCAAAAAGACTGATAATTGAGAAATGAACCAAGAGGGGATGTATTTAATGAGTGAAAAATTCTATTCTACCATCACGCCCGAGATCGAAAGGTTGAGCAATCTTTGCAACTATAACACAACCATAGATCCCGATCTTTTTACCAAGTATGATGTTAAGAGAGGATTAAGAGATCTTAAAGGACGCGGTGTTCTTGCCGGTCTTACCAATATCTCAGATGTTAGAGCTACCAAAATCGTTGACGGCGAGACTGTGCCCGATTACGGTACTCTTACTTACAGGGGATATAATATCAAAGATCTTTGTAACGGATTTTCAAACGGAAGGAAGTTCGGTTTCGAAGAGTCTACCTATCTTTTGCTTTTCGGTAAGCTTCCCAACAGTGAAGAACTGACTGCTTTTTCCAAGCTGTTATCAGATTACAGAACTCTTCCCACAGGATTTGTGAGAGATATCATAATGAAGGCTCCCAGCAAGGATATGATGAATACCCTTGCCAGAAGTGTTCTTACATTATATTCATATGATGACAATGCCGATGACACTTCAATGCCCAATGTTTTGAGACAGTGTCTTCAGTTGATAAGTCTGTTTCCGCTCTTATCGATCTACGGATATCATACATACAGCCATTATCATGACGGTAAGAGTCTGATCATTCACAGACCCGATCTGTCTCTTTCTACAGCAGAGAATATCCTGCATATACTCAGAACCGACAGTTCTTATTCAGAGCTTGAAGCCAAGATACTTGATCTGTGTCTTGTTCTTCATATGGAACATGGCGGTGGTAACAACTCTTCTTTCACTACTCATGTTATTACTTCTTCGATGACCGATACATATTCGGTTGTGGCAGCAGCCATCGGATCTCTTAAGGGTCCCAGACATGGTGGTGCCAATATCAAGGTTGTTCAGATGTTCGAAGACATGAAAGCCAATCTCACCAACTGGGAAGACGAAGCAGAGATCACCCGCTATCTCAAGGCTCTTCTTAACAAGGAAGCCTTTGACAAGCAGGGCCTTATCTATGGTGTAGGACATGCGATCTATTCCAAGTCGGATCCGAGAGCCGAGATCCTGCGTACCTTTGTAGGTAAGCTTGCTGAGGAGAAACATATGGAGAAGGAATATGAATTATATTCCACGGTTGAACGGCTTGCTCCACAGATCATTGCAGCTGAACGTCAGATGCATAAAGGCGTGTGTATCAATGTGGATTTCTACTCAGGGCTCGTATACAGCATGCTCGATCTTCCTCTTGAATTATATACTCCCTTCTTTGCAATGGCTCGTATCTCCGGATGGGCAGCTCACCGCATGGAGGAGCTTAATAATAACGGCAAGATCATCAGACCTGCATATAAGACCTTATGTACAGATCAGGAATATGTGGCCCTGGAAGACAGATAACAAAAGAGGAAGCAATTTCCTATTACAAAAAAAGCGAAACATATGAATTTCATATGTTTCGCTTTTTTATTATTCTTAAGATATCGATTCAGATACGATCAATATCTTCTCAGAGTATACAAGTCTGTATCTTATCTTACATTGTGAACTGACTGATAGCTTCGCTAAGAGCCTCAGATTCGATACCAAGAGATTCAACCGCCTTCTTAAGAATGTAGATCTGCTCGGTCTGAAGAGCTGTGCTCTCCTGCATGCTGGCTGCAGCTTCCTGATTATTCTCAGATACTTCGGTCATACTATTGATCATCTCAATAGAACGATCCTTGCTGTCTTCCATTCTCTTAAGGATAAGAGTGATATCAGAAAGTGAACTGATAAGATTCTTAACGCTTTCTCTAACAGCTGCGAATGATTCTGCAGTTGCGCTCATCGCACGTGACTGCTCTCTGATAGACTCAGATGCTGCCTCTGTTATCTTGGCAACGGTAGTCTTCTTCTCATCTATTCTCTCAACTATTTTCTTGATCTCTTCAACAGCTTCAACTGTCTGATCGGAAAGCTTCTTGATCTCTTCGGCAACTACTGCGAAGCCCTTGCCCATTGCACCAACATGAGCAGCCTCGATGGAAGCATTGATAGCAAGCAGAGCTGTCTGATCGGATACGTTATTGATACTCTCAACGATCTGATTGATAGCATTAGTCTCATGAGACAGATCATTAACCTTAACAATCAGATCTTCTGTGATCTCAGCTGTCTCTGAAGCCTTATCTGACAGATCATGCATATAACTGATACTTTCACCAACTGTTCTTCCTGCACCTTCTGCCACTTCTCCGGCAGCCTTGGCATCTGAGTAAACAGCCTCGATATCTCTTGCAAGACCTCCGATGGTATCACGGCAGTTATTGGCATCAAGAGTCTGCTTTGTTACGCCGTTGCTAACCTGTACGATCCTTTCATGCACATTGTCTGAAAGACTTACCAGCGTATCCGTCGTATTGGCAACGGTCATACCGGCCTCAGCCACTTCTCCGGAACCCTGATTTGTCTTCATGATAAGTGATCTTACATTCTCTATCATGTGTTCCAGCTGTCTGTTCAGCTGAACGAATTCCTGATCTTTACTGGGCTTAACAACTACATTCAATCTACCTGCAGCGACTTCATTAAGTGCAACGGTGATATTGCGGATAGCTGTGATAAGTCTCTTAAGGATCCAGATACTGAGTACTACAGACAGAGCAACTGCAACAAGGATTATTATTACCGAAAGTATTCTGATATGTGATACCTGCTCAGATATCACCTTCTCAGGGATTCTACTACATACAACAAAACCGGAATTTTCAAGCTTATGGAAAATATACAGGTATGAATCCCAACCATCCTTAGCATAGAAAGATGTTGCCTCATCCTCAGAAGCTACGAAATCATCATACTCTGACATATCTCCGAAAAAGAACTGCTCATCTGTTGAAGCAATCTGCTTCTTGTCGGTTGTGATAAGGGCACACATAGCACCTTCATCCATATCCATATCAAGGAGAGGCGCCTTAACGGCATCCATCTCGATATCCATTATAACGACACCGATAGGATTGGACTTCTTATCTACCATATTCTTCTGAAGAGCAAAAGCATAACTGCTGGAATCATTCTTGGACAATTCATCAAGAGCCGTATGCTTGCCGACATAATTAACGTCTTCTTCGCTCTCAAGCTGAATAGCACCGTCATCCGACTGTGAATAAGTCTCGAAACTCGGCACCTTCAACATACTGTCAGATATAAAATTATCCCCGTAATCTGCCAGCACGTAAACCTTGCTGACAAATTCATCTGAAAGAGCGGAAGTAAGGATATACTTTTTAACATTCGATGATATCTTTCTCTCCGAAAGAGGATCATCCGCATAAGAACCACGGTAATACTTCTTAACAGTATCATCATAAGTGATCTGGCTTACTCTGATAGAAAGATTGGTGATAAGCAGATCATAATACTCTGCGGTCTTCTGAATGGTATTCTGCATGGATACCTTGTATCTGTCTATAACGGCCTTACGAGCCATATTGTAAGAAAGGATACCTGAGACAATAATAAGCACGCAGGGAATTAAGAATCCCATCAAAAGCTTGAACTTAATACTGCCCACATGCAGATCGGCTTTTTCTGTGATAAAGTCTTTGATCCTGGTATAGATCTTTTTGAAGAAGCCGGCGATCGCCGCAAAAACCTTACTGTTTGTCAGTTTTGCAAACAGCCCCTTAAGAGGAAACTTAAACTTACGCTCAGTCTTCTCTTTTTTTGTAGTTCTTTTTCTAACCATAAGCATTCCTACCTCTCTTCATTGTCCCCCGGCAATTTGAATTTATATTTAGCGAACACATATCTCATATGTATGTATCCGCAAATATACAGTTGTTCCAAAAAGAAAGTACAATAAGTCATGCATGAATGACAATTTCTATTACTTAAGAAAATCCCTTACGGTATTCTTCATCTCATCGATATCAACGACCATGTTATGTAATATATCGGCATTTTTTATATCTTCAACAGCATTCGGTATCTTAACGCCCGAGATCGATGACAGCTTGTCAACAAGTGCGAACTCTTCTCCGGCTTCATCCGGAGCGACTGCTTTCATTACGCTGTTAATGAACTTATAAGGACTAGCCGTAGAAGCTATAACAGTCTTCTTATCATCGCCTGTAGACTTCCTATATTCATTATATACATATGAAGCCACGGCCGTATGTGTATCTATCACATATCCGTCTTCCTTGTAGAGTCTTGCGATCTCTCCGACAGTCTCATCTTCTGTTGCAAAACCGCCCACAAAGGAATCAAGATTAGCCTTCATCGAATCGGTGATCGTGTACGAACCTTTATTCTTAAGATCCTCCATAAGGCTCTTATTGACCTCACTGTCTTCACCGGCGATCAGGTATATCAGTCTCTCAAGATTACTTGAGATCAGGATATCCATTGAAGGCGAATTAGTCAGGATGAAATCTCTGTTCTTATCATATAATCCTGTCTTAAAGAAGTCGTATAATACCTTATTCTCATTGGAAGCACATATGAGCTTATCGATCGGAGTACCCATCTTCTTGGCAATGAATGCTGCAAGAATATTACCGAAGTTGCCGGTAGGTACTGTTACATTGATCATCTCTCCGTCACTAATCTCGCCCTTTGCAAGAAGTGTCGCATAAGAATAAACATAATATACAACCTGAGGAATAAGACGTCCTATATTGATACTGTTGGCACTTGATAACTGGAATCCTGCCTTATCAAGCTCCGCCTTAAATTCATCATCACCAAAGATAGCCTTCACCTGAGACTGTGCATCATCGAAATTACCTCTGATGCCTACTACAAGAGTATTGTCTCCCTTCTGGGTGATCATCTGACGTTCCTGAATGAAGCTTACGCCTCCCTTAGGATAGAACACTACTATTCTTGTTCCGGGAACCGAAGCGAACCCTGCCAGAGCAGCCTTACCGGTATCACCCGATGTTGCTGTAAGAATAACGATCTCATTGGTTATATTATTCTTACGTGCCGATGTCGTCATCAGATAAGGAAGTATCGATAACGCCATATCCTTGAATGCTATCGTGGAACCGTGGAACAGTTCAAGATAGTAAGTTCCGTCTACTTTCTTAATGGGAGCTATCTCCTCTGTATCGAACTTGGAATCGTAAGCCTTGTCGATACAATATCTTAATTCTTCCTCTGTAAAGTCAGTGAAGAATAGTTTCATTACCTCATACGCAATTTCTCTGTAATTCATTCCGGAGAGTTCCGCGAATGACTTATCAAGAGAAGGGACAGCTGTAGGAAGATACAATCCTCCGTCTTCCGACAACCCCTGAAGGATCGCCAGAGAAGCCGTAACACGCTTCTCACTGTCTCTCGTGCTCTTATACAATATTTCCATAAATCCTCCAAATAAAAAATTTAAATATATTATAACATTTTTAACAAATCATATCAAATAATTGTAGCAATATTATAACATTATAATCAATTTATCCATATGCTATAATCTTGATATGAATACAACACAGACAAAACTGCCGGGAGTGTATGCAACTACCCGTAAAAACAACAGTATAATATACCGTTCTTCCTTCACTTTTAAGGGTAAGCATATCTCTTTGGGAAGCTTCGATTCACCCCTTACTGCAGGTAAAGCCTACGAATCGGCATGCAGACTCTCACAAGATATGAGTATCGGGACGGACGACTATTCCGAGGACGAGCCTCTCCCCTTCGAGAAATGGGTAGTCATCATCAATTACCGCGATAACGATCTCTATATAGCAACTCCCATATATATTCGAAAAAGATATTTATCTTATTATCTTGACCCTCAGACCGAGCTTAAGTTCTCAATCGATGATCTTTTCTATTATTCTTCACATAAGATCATGAGGCGCGGATCTCACCTTTTTGTTGCCGATTACGGTATGCAGGTCTCCATCAAGACTCGTTACGGCATCAAGCCTAATGCAGTCGAAGGTCGTGACTATTATCACAAGAACGGTGACAATACCGATTACCGATACGAGAATATCGAGATCCTCAACTCTTACAACGGCGTGGAGCCGATCCTGCATAAGAACAGGCATATGTACCGTACAAGGATACATATCAACGGCTATATGACCGTCGGCTACTATGACACTCCCATTCAGGCCGCCATAGCCTATAACAAAGCGATAGACATCTTACGCGGCAACGGTATCGAACGCAATTACCGCATCAACTATATCGAAGAGATAAGTGCCAGAACCTACGCCGATATCTATCATGACATTAGTGTCAGTAAAAAGATATGGAACTACATTGCCGAATAATCAACAAAACAGATATTCATGTCCACTTCCGTATCAACACCGTCCACAAGACCGGTATTGCTGTACTGCCACATCGAGAAGTTATAAGGATAGTCGGTATTATCAGCCGGATCGCTGAGCCAGATCATCGAACTGTCGAAGGAAGATAAAGTGATCTTCTTCATCAGCCATTCTTTATTGCCATAGATCATCGGCCTGTAACCCGCACTGCTTATCTGATTGAGAAAAGCAGCCGTGATCGAGGTCCTCTCGTCTTTACTCAGAGTCTCAACACGCGAAAGATCATTATCGACCAGTTCCATATCTATGGCAACCGGATACTTGATCTGATAATCCTTGATCGCATCTATTACGTAATTCGCTTCTTCAACCGCTTCTTCAACAGAGATCGCCTGCGAATAAAAATACACTCCCACGTCAAGTCCCGCTTCCGTTGCGGCCGCTATATTGGTCGAAAAGTTATCATCCATCGTAAGTATGCCTGTCTTATAGCCTCTGGCTCCCACACGGATCATACAATAATCTATGCCGCTGCTCTTAACCCTTGCGAAATCTATATTACCGTTATACTTGGAGATATCGATACCAAGGAAGGATCTTCCTCCGCCGTAATACTTAAGATATCCGTTATTACTGACAAGATCTACGGGATCTATTTTATTCTTCTCTATCGAAGGATTAATGGTGAGCCACTCATGTGTACCGTCAGCAAGTTCAAGCCTGTAATGCTTGCCGTCATTCATCTCCTCATCGATCTTTGCCTGTCTTTCCTCTGCAGATAAAGTAGGTTCCGGTTTATTCTTATCGGCTTCCGTAGAATCCTCTTGGGACAGAGTCTCTTCGACAGGATACATATCCCAGATATCAAGGTCGTCTGCTGTCAAAGAACTGACGGTTATCTCATCCACAGTTTCCCGCTCTTTTACAGTTGCCGAATGATGATCGCTGCTATTGTCATCTTTATTAACAAGCAGTATCACACCAAAGAGAAACAGGATGAAGAATGATACTCCCAGCACCATATACATGACAGATGATACCGAATTACTGTCATTATCAAAATCATCATCAAATCTCATCGAACACTATCGCTTTCTTAGGACATTTTGATACACAAAGACCACAACCGACACACTTGTCATAATCTACTTTTGCAAGGAAATCATCTACCTTGATGGCATCCACGGGACAGTTCTTCTCACAGATACCGCAACCGATGCAGGCAGAATCGCATTTCTTCATTGCAACAGGTCCTTTGTCATTGGAATTACATGCCACATGAACTACATTGTCATATGGTATAAGTTCAATAAGACTCTTAGGGCAGGCTTCAACGCACTTACCGCAGGCCTTACACTTATCTTTATCAACGACTGCAACTCCGTCCAAGATATGAATTGCATCGAACATACAAGCCCTTACGCAGTTACCCATACCAAGACATCCGTAGTTGCAGCTCTTGGGTCCGCCGCCCGGAACGAAAGTCATCATACTGCAATCAGCCTGTCCGGTATAGGAATAATCTCTTTTTGACTTTTCGCAGTCTCCCTGACATCTTACAAAAGCGGTCAGTCTTACCTTTTTCTCAGCATCCATACCCATAATGGCTGCTATCTTCTCTCCAACCGGTTCTCCTCCGACAGGACAGGCATTAACAGGAGCCTTACCCTCAGCTATCGCAGCCGCAAGTCCCGAACATCCTGCAAAACCGCATCCGCCGCAATTATTGCCGGGCAGAGCCTCAAGCACTTCTTCTTCCTTAGGATTGACTTCAACGGCAAGCTTATTGCCCGATATCCCAAGGAATGTACCCACAAGGAGTCCCAATATACCGATACTTATTGTCGCTATAATAATATTCATTATCATGATCTACACCGTTTCTTTATTCTTAAAAACTTAATGATCCGAATCCGCAGAAGGCTATAGCCATCAGACCTGCCGCCACAAGAACAATGGGCATTCCCTTCATGGCAGGAAGGAAATCATTATCTTCGATCTTCTCTCTTATACCTGCAAGAAGCACAATCGCGATAGTGAAACCGACCGCAGTCGCAAATCCGTTGACAACACCATACAAGATATTGTAATCCTTCTGAACATTGGTAAGAGCGATACCTAAAACCGCACAGTTGGTCGTAATAAGAGGGAGATATACTCCGAGTGCCTTGTACAGTGAAGGCACCTTTTTTTTCAGGAACATCTCAACGAACTGAACAAGAGCCGCGATGACCAGAATGAATACTATGGTCTGAAGGTATTCTATGTTCAGAGGTGTAAGAATGTAATTATATATCAGGCCGGTGACAAAGCTTGAAAGCGTGATAACGAAGATTACCGCGCTACCCATTCCGGCCGCCGTATTGACCTTCTTGGATACACCAAGGAAGGGACAGAGGCCCAGGAACTGACTCAGTACAACATTGCTCATAAGAGAGGAGCCGATCATTATAAGCAGGAGATCTTTAACCGTATTCATGATTCACCCTCCTTATCAGCATTAGGACATGCAGAACAGTTACCGTCGCAGCCCGATCCGACTTTTGACATATCCTTGCCCTTCTTCTCTCCCCTGATCTTAACGGCGTTCTGAATTGCTGTAAGAAGCGCAAGAACGAAGAAAGCACCGGGAGGCATCTTGAATATGGCCACAGGTGTGAACAGATTAAGTTCGATATCGAATATAGTGCCACCGCCTATGAACTCTCTTACCATACCGATGACAGTAAGGGCGAACGTGAATCCGAGTCCCATACCGATCCCGTCAAAAAGCGAAGTGATAACACTGTTCTTATAGGCATAAGCCTCAGCTCTGCCAAGTATTATACAGTTAACCACGATAAGAGGAATGTATATTCCAAGTGCCGCATACAGGCTTGGGATATATGCCTGTAACAGCAGCTGCATAATTGTAACAAAGGAAGCGATGATTACGATAAAAGCAGGGATCCTTGATTTGGAAGGGATAATCTTCCGTAGTGCCGCGATGATCGCGTTGCTGAGTGCCAGAACAACAGTTGTTGTAAGGCCCATTCCCAGACCGTTGATCGCAGAGGTCGTAACCGCAAGCGTCGGACACATACCGAGCATCAGAACCAAAGTCGGGTTCTCTTTGACGATTCCGTTATAGAGGCGTTCCATACATTTATTCATTCTCTTCACCTCCATAGATATAATTATGATAATAGAGGCAGGCATTCACACCGTTAGTGATGGCATTGGATGTGATCGTCGCTCCCGATATAGCATCTATCTCACTCTCTGAGATACTACCCGTTTTTGTAACAGTAAATACATCAGCCTTCTTATCCTTAAACTGAGGTACAAGCTCCTTCTCGGCATTCATTCCGAGTCCGGCCGTTTCATTGATCTCAAGCAATGATACTCCGTTAAGAGTTCCGTCATTACGAAGACCTACCGTGAACTCAATGTCACCGCCATAGCCCTTGCCTGTCGTTACATCCATAACGATTCCAAGTTCGTTGCCTGAAGCATCCATAGCCTTATTAATACTATTTATGACAAAACTGTCATATCCGTTCTCGGCAAGGAGTTCATAATCACTCTCCTCGACATTGATATCCATCTCTTGAAAAGATGAGGCATCTGAGAAAACGGCCATATAAGCCTTCTCCCTGTTCGCGGCTTCAGCCTCGGCGATCCTGTCTTTGGTAAGTTCATTGACACCTCCGAGAACGAGGCCTGCGATAAGAGTGATAACAAAGAGGATCAGTATATCCTTATACATATTTTTCATATGCGCTCACCTCCCTCACCGAATGCTTTGGGAACCGTGATCTTCTCTATAAGAGGAACGCAGAGGTTACCGATGATGATCGCATAAGAGACACCCTCACCCGATCCGAACACTCTGAACGCACCGGTAAGGATACCTAACAGAACGCCGTATAACAACTGTCCTTTTAGTGTGATCGGACGTGTTACGTAATCGGTAGCCATGAAGAAAGCTCCCAGCATAAGTCCGCCTGCGGCAAGCTCGGCAGCAATATAATATCCGTTGAATCCATGACCTCCGAAAAGTCCGATAAAGATCGCAAAGCTTACGATATACATTCCGGGAATCTTAAGATCGATTATACCCAAAAGGATCAAAAGACAAGCGCCTATAACGATGGCAATAACGGATGTCTCTCCTATAGTACCCGATGTTCTTCCGAGAACCATATCAAGCACATTGACAGCCTCACCTGCATTTAATCTGGCCAGCGGTGTAGCGCCCGAATAAGCCTCTATTCCTGTCTCAAAATTAGTCATTATTGCCGGAAAAGATATAAGCAGAAAACATCTTGCACCAAGTGCGGGATTCATAAAGTTCTGTCCCAGTCCGCCAAACAACATCTTAACTACAAAGATCGCGAATACCGCTCCTATGATACCTATCCAAAGCGGAGCTTTCGGAGGAAGATTCAGCGCAAGCAGAAGTCCCGTTACTACAGCCGAACCGTCTCCTATCGTGATCTTCTTTTTGAATATCAGTTCAAATACCAATTCAGTCACGATGGCACTGACAACAGTAACTGCTACCAGAGCAAGCGAATATATGCCAAAGTTATATACACCAAATACCGTAGCAGGCATAAGTGCTATGATAACACAATACATGATCATGCCAGTCGTAACTTTTGACCTGATATGGGGATTGGATGATACATTCATCAAATCAGACATAATTAACCTCTTTCTATTTAGCCTTTCTCCTATTGGCAAGGACGATCTTTCTTGCCGACTTTATACTCTGAGTCAGCTGTCTTTTAGCAGGACATATGTAACTGCAACATCCACACTCACAGCACTCCATGCCTCCAAGCTTCTCAAAGCCTTCAAGATCTCCTTTAACCGCAAGATCCATAAGTTTTCTAGGCATTACCCGTCCCGGACACACCTCAAGACATTTACCGCAGTTAATACAATTTGTAGACTTAGCTTCAGATACCTCATCTTCCGACAGACACAGGCACGCAGATGCCGTCTTGGTGGTAGGAACATCAAGATCAAACAGGGCGAATCCCATCATTGGTCCACCGGATACGATCTTAGCAGGCTGAGTTCTGAATCCCCCCGCCTCCTCAATAAGTTCCCTATAACTCTGACCGATATGAACGCGGAAGTTAACAGGATTCTTGATACAGTCACCGGTGATGGTAACGATCCTCTCCATCAAAGGTATGCCGTTCTTAACGGCGTTATATATAGCCACTATCGTATCAACATTATCAACAACACATCCCGCATCTGCAGGAAGCATTGAACTGTTGATGGCTCTCTTGGTCGTAGCGTAGATAAGCTGTCTCTCTGAGCCCTGAGGATATTTGGTCTTAAGTGCTTTAACAAGTATCCTTGATTCATCCTTGGTAAGCTTTTTAAGCTTATCTATCACATCAGGCTTATTATCCTCAACAGCAAGAATACCTCTTGCATTATCGAACAGCCGAAGTATTATCTTAAGTCCTTCCACAAGCTTCTCGGGCTCTTCTACCATACGTCTGTAATCACTGGTAAGGTAAGGTTCACATTCAGCACAATTAGCGATAACATAATCGATAGTCTCAGGCTTCTTAGGTGAGAGCTTCACATGAGTCGGGAAGCCCGCGCCTCCCATTCCGACAACGCCGCCCTTTTGGATGCGCGCGATTATCTCTTCTTTGGATAACTCATCAGGATCAGCCGGATCATATTCAACTTCGATATATTCGTGATCATTCTTGATGATAATACTCTCGACCATATCTCCGGTAACGATCCTGTGAGGAGCGATCCCGGTAACGGTTCCGGAAACAGATGCATATATTGGAGCCGATACGAAGCCTCCCGCTTCTGCGATCATCTGACCACGCTTAACCGTTTCACCCACGGCGACAACAGCCTTAGCCGGAGCGCCGATATGCTGACTTAATGGATATACCAATTCATCTTTGGGTAATATATCCACTATCGGTTTATCTTTACTAAGGGATTTACCGTCAAAAGGATGTATTCCACCGGTAAAAGTAAATTTAGACATAGAACTTCTCCCAATTCTAATAATAAATTGTTAATACAGTCTCTTTCACTATAACAACAGACATCTTAATTTTACACTTAATCCATGCAAAATACTACTATATTTTGTATCCCTATGATATTATTGTTTAGAGATATTTTTAACGATCAACACCTCAAAGGACAGTATTTTCAATGATAAAAGTGACTAACAGGCTGTATGCACCGCCAAAAGCACTACCACAATATCTTGCGAACGCCGATAAATCATTATATTTTGATATCGAGACAACAGGTCTGTCACCTCGCAATTCATTCATATATATGATCGGAGCAGCCTTCCGCAATGATCCCGACAATGATTACACCTGTGTACAGTGGCTGGCAGAATCTATCACGAACGAAGCTGAAGTGATCGAGGAGTTCCTTGAACTTGCTTCAGGATACGATACTCTTATCCATTATAACGGTACTACTTTTGATATTCCGTTTATCACAAAAAGAGCTGAATTATATGACATAAACTTCGATCCTGCATCAATGCAGAGTATCGATATCTATAAGAGAGTTATCAAATACAGGAATATTCTCTGTTTTAATGATTATAAGCAAAAGACTGTTGAGAACAGAATGAAATATCCGAGAAAAGATACGCTCTCCGGCAAAGAACTGATAGATATCTATAAGAAGTTCTCAGATTCCAAAGATGAGGAATTCAAAAACCTCCTCTTCCTTCATAACCACGATGACATCGAAGGTATGCTGAGTATCACTCCCATTCTCTCCTTATGCAGCATGCTCAGGAATCATGAATACGTTCTGGATTCAGTAAATATACACGAACACAAATCCCTTAATGATTCAACAAGTCACGAACTTATGATCAAGGGAACTTTCTCTAATATGACACATGTGTCATCAACATCCAATATAACACACGGTTCATCCGAAGATAATACCTTCTTCTCATTCAACGAAAACAGGATACTGTTCAAGATCCCGATATTTATCGGTGAACTTAAGACTTATTATAAAGATTACAAGAACTATTATTATTATCCGACCGAAGATATGGCTGTCCATAAATCTGTCGCCATATATACTGACAGCGACTACAGAGAAAAGGCCTCACCTGAGAATTGCTATACCCGATTCGCCGGTGCCTTCATACCTCTTTGGAAAGATTGCTTTACGCCTGTATTCAGAGCCGATTATCAGTCGGAAGACTTATATCTGACACTTACCGATGAAATGATGAATGACAAGACTGCCCTTAAGGACTACTGCGATCATATAATCGACACCATCATTACCAGGAAACATACATAACAGTTATCATGCTTTAGCATCGTCTACCTTTCGCGCGAGTTCGCATCCTTAGCGGAGCGTTTTTATGTAATAGGAAGCAATTTCCTATTACATAAAAAAATGATAAGAACCGGCCACAGGCCGGTTCTTATCATTTTCTTAATATTATTTACTTTCTGTAGAAGAAGGAATCCAATCTTGAATATCCCATCTCTCTGTACTTCAATATCTGTTCCGTGCTTCCGATAAACAGCACACCACCTTCTGCAAGACTATCGTAATACTTTCTGAATATCGTATCCTTGGCTTCATCCGTGAAATATATCAGAACATTTCTGCATACGATAAGATGCTGATCTTTGAGGAAATCATCCT
The DNA here is from genome assembly GCA_024684085.1 of Lachnospiraceae bacterium. GTDB lineage: Bacteria > Bacillota > Clostridia > Lachnospirales > Lachnospiraceae > Colinaster. The sequence goes on from JAIKXM010000016.1 coordinate 37,806, forward strand.
TCAGGAGATTATGATGCTTAAAGGTAACTCTTCTCTTGATCTCATCCGATATCTGATAGAACTCACCGTTCCTGGTGAAGTACTTCTGTTTGAACTTGTCAGGAACATTAAGTATGGTCTTATCGGAATACAGTCCCAACTTAGCCTTAGCCACAACCTCATCACTGATGTCGGTAGCTGTTATCTTGATCTTATCAAGTGGAAGATGTTCCGAAAGAGCCATTACAAGCGAATAAGGCTCATCTCCTGTTGAACAGGCAGCGCTCCAGATATTCAGCCTGTCGCCAAAGCGTTCGATAAGATCCGGGAAGACCCTGTTGGTCAGTATCTCCCACTGCTCAGGATTGCGATAAAATTCCGATACATTGATAGTCATGTATTCAACGAACTCTGCAAGTCTCTTCCTGTCGTTACGAAGGCTGTCTACAAATTCCTTATAGCCCGGATACCTCTCTTTAGTTATCAGAGCGTCTATTCGACGCTTCATCTGAACCTGCTTATAATTAACAAGATCTATTTTTGTTAAAAGTAGAATGTCCTTACAAAAAGCGTCATAATCGTATGCCATTATGCTTCCTCTTCAGCTGCAACCTCTTCGATATTAACAGATGCTACATCTTCGTCTTCCTTCTCATCTGAAGCCATAGCAGCCTTTATGCTAAGGCTGATCTTCTTGTCATTCAGATCAAAATCAACGATCTTAGCTGTAACTTCCTGACCGATCTTAAGTACATCGCTGGGCTTATCAATGTGCTCCTTAGAGATCTGAGATACATGAAGAAGAGCATCAACTCCCTTAGCGATCTCAACGAATGCACCAAAGTCTGTCATTCTTGCAACCTTACCGGTTACCATATTGCCTACTGCAAATCTTGTATCTGCATCCTTCCAGGGATCTTCATCTTCGAACTTGCAAGATAATGCGATCTTGTTACCCTGGATATCCTTGATAAATGCCTTAACCACATCGCCGGGCTTGTACACCTTCTTGGGATTCTCAACTCTACCCCAACTCATCTCTGAGATATGGAGGAGTCCGTCTGCACCGCCGAGATCGATGAATGCACCGAAGTCTGTAACATTCTTAACTGTACCTTCGATAACATCGCCAACCTTGATCTTCTCGAATAATTCCTTCTGAAGCTTTTCTCTCTCAGCTGTAAGGAGCATTCTTCTGTTACCGATGTAACGACGTCTCTTGGGATTGTATTCGGTAACTACGAACTCGATCTCCTGACCGTAATACTTGTTAAGATCCTTCTCAAAAGTATCTGATACAAGCGAAGCAGGAATGAAGATCCTTACTTCATCGATCACTACACAGATTCCTCCGTCAAGTACCTGTGTAACCTTAGCCTTAAGAACTTCCTGATTATTGAAAGCATCTTCGATTCTCTTATTGCCTCTCTCAGCTGCAAGACGCTTATATGTGAGAATAACCTGACCCTCACCGTCGTTAACCTTGAGAACCTTTGCTTCCATCTTGTCTCCAACCTTGGCAACGGTAGTAAGATCTACGTTGTTCTCGTTGGTATATTCTGATCTTGTTAAAATACCGTCTGACTTGTAGCCGATGTTAAGAACGATCTCTTCAGGCTTAACATCGATAACAGTACCTTCTACTACCTCTCCCGTATGGATTGTTTTAAATGATTCTTCCAGCATTTGTTCAAAACTCATTTCTGACATAATTTTGAACCTCCTCAATAATATTATTTGGGGTTGAAGCCCCGGCTGTAACACCCACCAGTCGGACAGATTTAGGTAGATCTAAATTCAAGTCATCCAGTGTCTGTATAAATAAAGTGTTGTCACACTCTTCCTTGCAGATGTCATAGAGCTTGCGGGAATTAGAACTGTGTTGCCCTCCGATAACGATCATACAATCGGCTCTGGAGGCCAATTCACGTGCCGCCCGCTGGCGTTCCTCCGTGGCATTGCATATAGTGTTCACAACGTTAATATCATAACCCAAATCCCTTATTTTTTCAACTATTTCTTTAAATTTATTAAGATTAAATGTAGTTTGTGACACAACTGTTACTTTTTCACTCGTGTCAAAGGGAATTTTATTCGTATCCGATATATTCTCACACACAAAAGGCTCTGAATTACACCATCCGATTATGCCCTGAACCTCGGCATGAGCAGGGTCTCCGACTATGATAACCCTTTCACCCTTTGCCGTAGCTTCATCAACAGTCTTATGAATACGGAGCACAAAGGGACATGTGGCATCAATGACTTCATACCCCTTTTTATCAAGCAGTTCATAGACCTCTCTGGCTACCCCATGACTGCGAATTATGACAATGCCGTCACTTTTCTCATCAAGTTCTTCCATGGAGATTATCCCAACGCCTTTTTTCTCAAGGTCTCTTACCACTTCCTCGTTATGTATCAGAGGCCCAAGTGTATAGATATTCTTATTACCTTTTTCTTCCAGTTTGCCAAGAACCGTCTCCATCGCTTTGTTCACGCCAAAGCAGAATCCGGCACTTTTAGCCAGTTCAACCTGCATTCTGTTTCTCCCTGCGCTCTTCTGCAAGACCAAGTATCTTATCTGCAACTTCATCGATCGTCATATAAGAACTGTCGATCACAACTGCATCAGGTGCCTGCTTAAGCGGAGATTCGCTCCTGTTCATATCCCTGTTATCCCTCTCGATAATATCGGCTTCGATTTGTTTGATATCAGCCTCGATACCCTTCGCAGCGAGCTCTTTGAATCGCCTTTCAGCCCTGACATCGGCACCTGCTGTCAGGAATATCTTAAGCTTCGCATCGGGAAGCACAACGGTTCCGATATCCCTTCCGTCCATGACCACATCAGTCGTACGCGCAAGATCACGCTGAAGGTCAACAAGCTTCCTGCGCACCGAAGCGATAACGGATATGCGTGATGCCATATTGCCGACCTCCTCGGTCCTTAGCTTACCGTTGACATTCTCGCCGTTAAGGATAACAACCTGCTCTCCGCCTTCATGTCTTATTGTGACATTAGCGTCATTTAGATTAGCCTCAACCGCTTCCGTATCGTCAGCATCAATCCCTTTACTGATAAAAAAGACTGCCATTGCGCGATACATAGCCCCGGTGTCCACATAGATGTTTCCGGTCTTCGAAGCAACGATCTTGGCTATCGTACTCTTACCTGCTCCGGCAGGTCCGTCAATTGCAATATTCATAAAGATTCTCCTATGTAAGTTGATTAATTGATCAATACCGGTCATGATATACCGGCCAGATGTCCCGTACTCCACGCGATCTGCAGGTTGAAACCTCCCGTATACGCATCAAGATCGAGCATCTCACCCGTTAGATACAGGCCTTCGATAAGCTTGGATCCCATGGTGGAAGGATCGACTTCCTTAACATTGATACCGCCCTGTGTGATTATAGCCTCACTGAAGCCTCTTGTGCCCGTTATATGCAGCGGAAGCTTTTTAAGGATCCCCCTAAGCCTCTCACGCTCAGCAGAAGTCACAAGATTGACCTGCTTAAAGGGATCATTGCCGCTAAGCTCGATCACCACGGGAATAAGAGCTTTCGGAAGAAGTGCATCGAGGGAATTTTTCAATGCTTTATTATTATTGCTCTCGAAATCCCTAAGCAAACGTTTATCAAGCATTTCAGGTGTAAGCGCAGGCTTAAGATCTATATAACCCATGCACTCCTGACCGAATGCCTTCTTGGAATACAGAGACGATGCGCTGAGTATCAAAGGTCCGCTTATACCAAAATGAGTGAAGAGCATCTCTCCCTGATCGCTGAATATCGTCTTCTGCTTCGGTCCCTCAAGAGTGAATGCAACATTCTTAAGCGCAAGCCCCTGTAAGTTATACACCCACTCATCCTTAACGGTAAGCGGAACGAGGGCCGGCTTAACAAACGTCAGACTATGTCCCAGACTCTTCAGTATATCAAACACCTTGCCGTCAGAACCCGTCTGCGGATATGACTTACCGCCGGTAGCCAGTATCAGACGGTCGCATTCCAATGTTTTGCCGTCCACAACGGCTCCGGTAACTTTCCCTTCTCTGACAACAATGTCATTAAGTGTCTTATTGAGTAACACCTTAACATGTTCACTCTTAAGCTTATTCTCAAGCGTTCTTATGATGTCGGAGGAATGATCCGATACAGGGAACACCCTGTTACCCCTCTCAACCTTGAGACGACACCCAAGCGACTCAAGCATATCCATGACCATATTATTGTCAAACGAATAATATGCACTGTACATGAACTTGGGATTGCTCACTACATTATCGAAAAACACGGAAGCCTCACAGTCATTGGTCACATTACAACGACCCTTACCCGTTATGAACAGTTTCTTACCGAGTTTCTCGTTTTTTTCAATTAGCGTAACGTTCCATCCGGCTTCGGATGCCGAAATTGCCGCCATCATGCCGGCAGGTCCTCCGCCGACAACTATACATTTCTTCAATTCTCGCCTTCCTTGCCCATAAGATCTCTGGTAAGGGAATAGTCCAGCATGGGCTCATCATCTATAAAATTGATCTCATCGTTCAGATATACCTGATAATTGCCCCAGGTCTCTTCAAGCATCTCAAGATTATGCTTAACGCTGTCAGGCGTCTTAAGACAAAGAGCAACAACAAGTGCATTGATAACGCTTAACGGAGCAACAAGCGAATCGACTATCGAGACCATATCGCTTCGTGCATAAAGGTTACAATATGAGTACAGACACATGGGTGAATGCTCGCTGTCTGTCAATGAGATAACCTTTGCATTCCTGTCCGAAGCGAACTCCATAGCCTTAAGTGTTCGCATCGAATATCTCGGAAAACTGATGCCGATAACACAGTCTTCATCATTCACTCTTATCATCTGCTCAAACAGTTCCGTCACGCTTGTAGTCTTAAGCAGTACAACATTACCTCTTATCATATTAAGGTAAAACGCAAGAAAATCAGCCAAAGGCGCACAGCTTCTGAGTCCCACGACATATATCGTACGGGATTTCAATATGATATCAACAGCCATCTCGAAGATATCCGGATCTATGGAACCGAGCGTATCTTCGATCTTCTCTCTGTCTCCCTCAAGCACTGATTTAAGAACTTCCGACTGCGAACTGCTACCGTACTTGGCGCCGACTTTGGACACCGTGTTCAGCTTACTCTTAACCCATACTGCAAGAGACTTCTGGAACTCCGGAAAACCCTTAAGTCCAAGAGATGAAGCAAATCTTACAACGGTAGACTCACTGATCCCAAGTTCTTCACCTATCTGAGCGGCAGTCATAAATGCAGCCTGATCATAATGCTCCTTAACGAAGGATGCGATCGCTTTATGGCTCTTGCTCATCTTCATATATTTGTTATCTATCAACTTAATGATATCTATATTTGTATCCACTTAATACCCCTTTTACATAAAAGATTCCAGAGTTGATACAAGCAGATCATATGTCTGCTTCTTATCCAGATCATAATCTCCGGTAATTGACATACATGCAGCTCCATGTATGAATATCCACATATTGGTGAAGATCTCACCGGCCTCCTGATTGCCGGAAGCACGAACCTTGCTCATCTCTGCAGCAACGATACCGTCTCTTCCGTTCAATATCTCATAGAAGCTCTTCCCGAATCTCATATTGCTTAAGAACAGCATCCTGAATATATTTGGATCCGAAACGGCAAAGTCGATATAACACATACCCAGCTTAATAAACGGAAGGTCAGTATTCTCATCCAATACATAACTCTTGCAATGATCCGCAAAATACTCAACAGATTTCTCAAAAATATCAGCCCAAAGTGCCTCCATATTCTCATATAGTCTGAAGATCGGCTGAGTCGAACATCCGGCCCTGGCAGAAAGCTTTCTCGCCGTAACATTCTCAATACCTTCATTGCATGCAAGCTCAAATGCGGTATCCAACAGATATTGTTTGGTAATCGTCTCTTTTCTGGCCATCTACATCTCCTTATTCTGTCAAAACAGCTCTTAAAAAAATATAAAAGATACCTGTCTTAATTAATATCAACATATTTCCATTCGTCTATATGAATACCCTTATAAAATATTCATCTACAGACGTAAATATTAACTTATTAAAATTAGTATAACACCAGTTATTTATTAAGTAAAGAAAAAGGTCTCATCCTTGCAGACAAGACCTTTTAATATATATTCCTTATACAGGATATGCACCGTTCTTAACATCAGCCTTATTCACGTCAACCTGCTCCTGCTGTGCCTGACGATACTTGAAGAACTCTGTAGCAACCTGAGGGAACAATGCATAAGAAAGAACATCTTCTTCCTGCTGCTTCCATTCCTTCATCTCTTCTTCTATACCTGCAAGCTCGGGCTCGGTATGACCTGTAGCCTCTGCAGAACGTGAAGTAAATCTCTCTTCGCCGGGAATAACCTTATTGATAACTTCCTCGTTCATAGGCTTAACTGTCTGACCGTACTTACCACGGAGAAGATCCTTGAACTCGCCTGTAGCCATCTTATATCTCTCACCCATAAGTACGTTGAATACAGCCTGTGTACCAACGATCTGTGAAGAAGGTGTAACCAAAGGAGGCTCACCACAGTCCTTACGAACTCTGGGGATCTCTTCAAGAACGTCATTGTACTTATCTTCTGCATGCTGCTCCTTAAGCTGGCTAACCATGTTAGATAACATACCGCCGGGAACCTGATAAAGAAGAGTCTTGATGTTAACACCAAGAACCTTGGTGCTCATAAGACCGCTCTCGATGCACTCCTCACGATAAGGACGGAAGTAATCAGCGATCTCAGAAAGGATAGCCTGATCATATCCTGTATCATATTCTGTGCCTCTGAATGTCTCAACCATAACTTCTGTAGCAGGCTGAGAAGTACCGAGTGCAAAAGGTGAAATAGCACAGTCAATAACATCAACACCGGCCTCAACAGCCTTAAGATATGTCATTGATGCTACACCGGAAGTATAGTGTGTATGAAGCTGGATAGGAAGCTTGGTACTCTCCTTGAGAGCCTTAACAAGCTCAGCAGCCTTATAAGGTACAAGAAGACCGGCCATATCCTTGATACAGATAGAATCTGCACCCATCTCCTCGATCTGCTTAGCCATCTTAGCCCAGTACTCAAGTGTATATGCATCACCAAGAGTATAAGACAGCGCAACCTGTGACTTACCTCTACCCTCTAACTTCTTGATCTCGTTGGTTGCATCAACTGCAGCCTGAAGATTACGGATATCATTAAGACAGTCAAAGATTCTGATCACATCGATACCGTTGGCGATAGACTTCTCAACGAACTTATATACAACATCATCCGCATAAGGACGATATCCGAGAATGTTCTGTCCACGGAATAACATCTGAAGATCTGTGTTCTTAAAACCGTCACGAAGCTTTCTTAATCTCTCCCAGGGATCTTCCTTAAGGAATCTGAGTGAAGCATCGAATGTAGCACCACCCCAACACTCAACGGCATGGTAACCAACTTTATCCATTTTATCAATGATCGGAAGCATTATCTCGGTAGGCATTCTTGTTGCGATCAATGACTGATGAGCATCACGAAGTACCGTTTCCATGATTCCAACCGGCTTTTTAACCTGATTTGACATTTGTTTTCTCCTTATTATTCTTTAATCTATATTACATGATTCCGTATACAGCCATAAAAGTACCGGCCGCAACTGCAGTACCGATTACTCCGGCAACATTAGGTCCCATTGCATGCATCAACAGGAAGTTAGTAGGATCAGCTTCTGCTCCGACCTTCTGCGATACACGTGCTGCCATGGGAACGGCTGAAACGCCTGCCGAACCGATAAGCGGGTTGACGGTATGATGTGACAGAACGCACATAATCTTACCAAGCCATACACCACCGGCAGTACCGAACATAAATGCCAAAAGTCCAAGAGCTACGATCTTAAGAGTAGCAAGATTAAGGAATGCTTCTGCACTTGTAGTCGCTCCTACGGAAGTACCAAGAATGATAACTACTATATACATAAGAGCATTTGAAGCAGTATCGGCAAGCTGTCTTACAACACCGGCTTCTCTGAAAAGATTACCTAACATCAGCATACCAACAAGAGGAGCTGTTGTAGGAAGGATCATACATACAACGATTGTGATAACTATAGGGAAGAGGATCTTCTCAAGTTTGGAAACAGGTCTTAACTGTCCCATTTTGATCTTTCGCTCTTTCTCTGTTGTAAACAGCTTCATAATAGGGGGCTGAATAATAGGCACGAGTGACATATAAGAATATGCCGCTACGGCAATGGGGCCCAAGAGATTAGTCTGGCCAAGCTTACCTGCAAGGAAGATGGATGTCGGACCGTCAGCACCACCGATAATAGAGATTGAAGCCGCTGCCTTACCGTTGAATCCCATAAGGATAGCTCCAAAATACGCTGTATAGATACCAAGCTGAGCTGCTGCACCGAGCAGGAAGCTCTTGGGATTGGCGATAAGGGGACCGAAGTCGGTCAGCGCACCAACACCCATGAAGATAAGTGACGGCAGGATAGCCCACTCATCAAGCTTATAGAAATAATATAGCAAACCGCCTACACCGTTAGCCGAATCCTCAAAGCTGAGCATGATATCCGGATAGATATTAACCAGAAGCATACCAAAAGCAATGGGGATAAGAAGTAAAGGCTCAAAGTCCTTAGCTATGGCAAGGTATAAGAACACGCATGCTACAATGATCATTACATAGTTGCCCCATGTCAGATTAAAAAATGCTGTCTGGTGCACTAAGTTGTCTAATGTATTAATAATGTATTCCATGATGTTCCTTTCTTATGCTAAACGCATTATCGACGTCAGTATATTAGTTAAGTGTAGCAAGAGTTGCGCCTGCTTCTACAGGATCGCCAACTGCAACATCAATGCTTGCAACTGTACCGTCTTCAGGAGCAACAACGGGGATCTCCATCTTCATAGCCTCGATGATAACTACCGAATCACCCTTCTTAACAGCCTGACCTACGTTAGCTACGATCTTGAATACCTTACCTGCTGCACCTGCCTCAACCTTAACAGAACCTGCGCCTGCTGAAGCCTTGGGGGCTGCCTTGGGAGCTGCCTTGGGTGCTGCCTTGGGAGCTGCCTTAGGTGCTGCAACAGCGCCTGAAGAAGCACCCTCTTCTACTACAACATCATATACATTGCCGTTAACTGTAATTGTATAATTTTTCATTAGAATAATTCCTCCGTTTGATTAAAATCTTCTTCTGACTGATCTTACAATATAACCGTCAGTACTGCCTGAGCCTTCATATGCTGCGATAGCAGCTGATATAACGGCAATAAGTTCAGTATCATCCTGTGCTTCCTCATTCTCGATAATCTGAGCAACAGTATCTTCTGCCGTCTTGGCAACATCTTTAGTCTTCTTGGGTTTGTTCTGCATATTATAGATAATCTTGAATCCTGAGATGATTATCATAAGAATGATAAGAACCGCAAAAACCGTACCCATACCAAGAAGAGTATTCATTCCGGCGTTTGTAAATAATTCACCTGTCGTAAGCTTAACATTGGTAAGCATTGAATCAAATTCGTAGCTGCCTCTTTTCTTCACGAATGTGATAGTACAATCCGCCGTTCTGTTATCACCCTTGGGATCCAATTCACTTCCTACGATAACGGATTTGATGGTTACTACACCCTTCTCCGTATCTTCTTCAAAAGTTATATCTTTTATTTCCTGGATATCACCCAGATCTTTCTTGGCTTCGTAAAAATTCTCTACAGCCGCTCCCATGGTATCGGAAAACTCGTCACTCCAACCATAGCTGGCACCGGCTGTGATAACATCATCAGCTGTAACAAGCCCCTGGCTTATAAGCCCATCAGCACCGTCTACATAAGTAGTTGCTGCGTCGATGGCACTCTGCTGATCCATTGTCGAAGCATTAGCTGTATCTCCGGAATTATTTCCGCAGGCTGTGATTCCAAGAAGACTTATGATCATACCCAAAACAATCAAATGTTTCTTCATATCCTGTATCTTCCTTTCTTAAATACGTAATTATTTTGCAGAATGCTTCTTAGCAGGCAGATCAACAGCCTTGGTATAAAGCATATCAAATGCACCGATAACATACTTACGTGTATCAGCAGGAAGAATAACTGTATCTACATAACCTCTTCTTGCAGCGCTTTCAACACTGTTCTGAAGTGCGGCATATTCCTTAGCACATGCATCAATGGCATCAGCACCCTGTCCGTCACAGATGATCTGAGCAGCGAACTTGGCATCCATCATACCTATAGAAGCCGAATCCCATGCAAACGTCATATCTGCGCCTACAGACTTAGAGTTCATAACAACACCGGCTGTACCGAATGCCTTACCGATCACTACATTAACCTTAGGAACTGTAGCGTTGGCAAAAGCAGCAGTAAGAGCTGCGGCTGCGCGTGAAACTTTCTTCTCTGAGCACATGCATGCCTTAAATCCGGTAACATTGGTAAGTGTAAGAACAGGAATCTCAAAAGCATCACAGAAATTAACAAAATCTGCAGCCTTCTCACATCCTTTAGCGCTGAGAACAGAATCAAACTTCTCTACGATCTCGCCATTCTCATCAGCAACTTCCGAACGGTTAGCAACAACACCGACTGTATCTCCGTTAAGCTTGATGAAACCGGTAACCATATCCTTGGCGAACTCTGCCTTTGTCTCAAAGAAAGTATTATCATCAGCGATCATAGAAACAGCGATAGACGTATCGCCTACGCAATTCTCGATACCGCTGCATGCTCTGTTAAGATCATCTTCGCAATCATCAAAAGCGGTAGAATCGCAGTTATCAGGAAGGATAGATACCAATTCTCTGATAGAAGCGAAGATCGTCTCCTCATCAGCGACCATATCAACCACACCTGCCTCAGAAGCCTGGAAACCAGCTGCGGAATTATCGCACTTAGATGCATTATTACCCTTGATAGCATCAGGAGAATTAACGAACATCTTAGCGTCCTTCTCCATGAATGTGAAATCAGATAAAGCAGGTACGAGTGAAAGACCGCCACCGCATGTACCGAATATTGCTGTTATCTGAGGGATCACACCTGAGCATAAGCTTGAAGCGGCAAATATCTCACCGAATGCATTCAGTGCATCTGTAGCCTCCTGAAGACGAAGTCCTGTTGAATCGATAAGTCCTATAACAGGAGCTCCCATCTTAAGAGCCATATTATACAAATTAACGATCTTCTTGGCATGCATCTCACCAATACTGCCGCCTAATACCGACGCGTTCTGGCTGTATACATACACAAGCTTACCGTTAATCACGCCATAGCCAGTTACAACACCGTCTGATGGAGTGTCATTCTGTTTCAGATTAAAATCAGTAGCTCTGGCTGTTACTGCTGCTCCGATTTCAACGAAACTGTTCTCGTCAAGCAGAGAGGCAATTCTCTGGCTCGCACTTGTAGTAGTACTCATTTTAAGCCCTCCATATATGAAATTTAAAAATTTTACACGCTATTTAGTAGTATAGCATAAAAAAACTCAAAGAAAAATATAATTTTAATATTTTTCTTTGAGTGCAATTGAGCAGAGGTTACTGTTCACAGGTGCCTGTCCGTTACAGGAAATATATTCACCAAAACGGGGCTCTCGCTCCGATGTAAGTGTTGCGAATACTGTTATTCAGATATAGAGTGCATTTCATCGTCTTTTTTATATACAATCCTGTTCCTGCCGCCCGTCTTTCCTTCATACAGAAGATCGTCAACATCCTTGATCTGTTTATCTATTATCCGGTCATCACCGGATATAAGACCGAAGGTCATCGTTATCGTCAACAGTTCGCCTTCGTATTCAACAGCGTTATCAATGACCGCTTTTCGAATGTCGGAAAGTTTTGCAAGAGCTTCATCTATCTCCATATTATCGAAGATAAGGATGAACTCCTCTCCGCCCCATCTTACTGCAAAGCCGTTTCCAAACATCATCCTGTTAAAAACAGCTGCGGTTTCGGATAACACCAGATCACCACAGTCGTGACCATATTCATCGTTGAATTTCTTGAAGAAGTCGATGTCGCCCATCGCAATACAGAAATGCGTTCCGTATTCAAGTGCATTCTCTCTTACGGCTTTGATCTTGGCCTCTCCTATCCTACGTGTATACACCTTGGTAAGAGCATCCTTCTCGATCATATCTCTTATATACTTCTGGACAGATATCATGAACTTACCGATCTCGCCTAGCTCATCCTTCCTGCCGAGAATACGTGCATCAAGGTCTGCTCTTAAGTTACCGCCCGCAACCGCTTCAAGGAAATTCTTCTCCTTATCGATGACTTGAGAGAATTCGCTTGCAAGCATTGTGGATGCCAATACCGCGAGCAACATCATCACAAGCGAGATCCCGATAACAGGCAGCGACTTGAATATAAGTTCCTGTCTCATCTGAGTCGTTGTCCTGCCTGCGGAGATCATGGCAAAGACTTCACCGTTAGAATTAAATATCGGATAATAACAGGCAAAGTACTCTTCTCCTCCAAGATCCGCATTATCATAGAACATCTCCCTGCCTTCAAGAATAACTGCATCGGAGATAGCCTTATTAACAACAGTTCCGTCGATAGTCTTGCCGCTCTTATCCTGAATGGTAGATATCTGTCTGACATCCTTGCAGAAAAGCGTCAGATCAACACTCGTTTCTTCCTTTAGACGAGTGATTATCGCCAGTCCTTCATCAAGATCCTTATTGCCCTTTTGCAGAACATATTCCTCTTCATTGATCACCCTAATGCCGTAATCACCGGGATAAGCAAGATCGAGACTTACAGCCGCCGAAGCTGCCACAGCATGAAGCTTATCCTCCATCTCTTCAGTCATTGCCTTGTTGAAAATGATATATACAAAAAAAGTAGTCACAATGCCCATGACAAGGATGGGAGCGATATTATTCAGGATCAGCCTTTTTCTTAATCCACCTTTTTTATTCTTATCATCCATAGGACAGTCCTCCCATCGATCAGAAGCCTAAACCGAAATCTTCCAGAGAGAACTCTATGCTCTCTTCATTGAGGAGCATATCCATATCCTCTTCGTCTATCTCTATGCCCGAAAGGGTATCATCGTCATCATCATCGAGAAGCCCCGTATCTTCGGCATCTTCTTCAGAATCCTCATCCGACGCCTGCTTGGATCCTTTCTTATCTGTTGCCTCGGTTTTCTTATTCTTCGCAGTTTTAACCGACTTGGGATCAGCCGATGCATCCTGCACATCCGACACTTCCTCATCATATGAGGCATCCTGCTCATCCGACATTACTTCGTCATATGATGCATCTTCTTCATCAGATACGCCTTCCATATCTGAGAAAACATCCTCATCTGAATCATCCGAATCTTCAGCATCTCTGTCTACGATCTTACCATCATCAGACTTACGCTGCTTAACACTGAAGCTGGAATCATAATTCCATTTCTCAAAGAGTTCCTTGAGTTTCTTAACCGTATTCTTAATACTTTCGTCCCGCCCGATATAGACAGTGATCACGGAACAATCAACATCAACCGAATATCCGGCTTTTTTTAATTTGTTCTTAATCTCTTCTTTAGTCATACGTAACCCCAATATCCAAGTCTTATATATCCAGCTTGATCTGAACTTCAGCCTCGGCCTGCTCTTTAAATTCTTCGACCAGAGATGCCGATATCTCGGGAAGTTCATCAAGACTCTTAACCCCAAAGCTTCTTAAGAACTGCTCTGTTGTACCGAAGAGAATGGGCTTCCCCGGAGCATCCAGTCTTCCAAGTTCCTTGATCAGCTCAAATTCCAACAGTCGGTTGATGGCATAATCACTGTTAACGCCTCTTATCTTCTCGACATCAAGTCTCGTCACAGGCTGTTTGTATGCAATGATGGAGAGAGCTTCAAGAGCCGAATCACTGAGTGTATTCTTATGTGACGTCTTGGTTATATCTATAAGATATTCATACATCTCAGGCTTTGAGCACATCTGGAAAGCATCATCCAGCTCGACTATAGTCACACCTCTTCCGGCGCTCTTCATATCTTCGATCATCTCAGCCATAAGCTTGCGGGTACTCTTAACATCTTCTCCTATCTCTTCTGCAAGACGACTCACCTGAACCGCCTCACCCAAGGAGAAAAGTATAGCTTCGATAATAGCTTTTTTATTGTTCTTTGTCATATCATCTCACCGCGTCGCCGTCAGACATTCTCAAGATCTGCCTGCAGGAATTCCGTATCTGATACATTCTCGGCAACGGTTATCCTTATATCATCATCTATTCCGTTCTGTTCTATCTCAATAAGTCCTGTCTTGATCAATTCAAGAACTGCAAGGAAGGTAACTATGATCTCAAGCTTGCTGTTCTGCCTCTCAAGAAGCTCTCTGAACATAAGCACCTTATGTTCCCAAATATAAGCCTTTATAAAATTACTCTTACCTTCAAGATTGATCTCATCCTTCTCGATATTACCGAATTTACTTCGAATAGGATCGATCTTATTCTCATTACGCTTGATCGTCTCTCTGAATATACGATTCAGTTCCTGAAGATTAAGGTCTTTCAGAAGCTCATCATAGTCCAAAGGCGGTTTGAACTTCGCCACTTCTTCCGGAAGCGTCGCTTCCTTATATACATACCTCGAAGCCATAAGAGAACGGTCTTTTAACTCAAAAGACATGTATTTGCAAACCTTGTATTCCAACAGTTTCTCAACGAGTTCCGTTCGCGGATCTTCCTCCTCACCCTCTTCGTTAACTTCGGGAGGCAGAAGCATCTTACACTTGATATCAAGAAGAGTAGCCGCCATCACAAGGAACTCACTCATAATGTTCATATCCTCTTCCTGCATCTGTTTGATATAATCAAGATACTGCTCCGTGATCATCACGATCGGAATATCGTATATATCTATTTTATTCTTATCTATCAGATGAAGCAGAAGGTCCAACGGTCCTTCAAACACTTCCAACTTAACCGATAAAGCCATGGTCTTCTCCGCTAATTAATAGTAATATTGCAAAATAAAGGCATATAGAAAGTATCTGCAATACCAGTTTATTATATCAAATTTATAACATCTTTAATAAGAAATTGAATAGAAATAATTGTTATCAATCTTTGACGATATCGATAACAACAAGCTCTCCGGGATTAAATATCCTTATGGGAAGCGTATGCGAGCCCAATCCTCTCGACAGAACCATAGTAGAGCCTTTTTTCTTAAATGTTCCGCCGGAGAACTTAGTGAACAACTTGAATCTCGGACTGATGAATCCCCTGCCGAAAGGAAGTCTCATAAGACCGCCATGGAAGTGTCCGGACAATATAAGATCCGAACCATAGTCCACATAATTATCGAAGTATTCCGGATCATGAGCGATAAGTATATTGAATCTCGTATCATCCGGCACCGCACCGGTGATATTCTTAATATAATCATCTTCCATCTCTACATCTTCAAAGCGTTTGTAGAACTTTCGATCGATCATAAGCCCCTGTACACATACATTAAGATCAGATATGACACTACTGTCATTCTCAAGAACTTCTATATGCCGTTCGGCAAGGAACTTCTTTAGCGTCTCATATGAATCACCATATGTCTCCGGATATATCTTCATTCGATATTCATGGTTGCCTATGCCGAAGATAACGGGACAGCTTACAGCATCATCCCCACCGGTCAGCTCTTCCAGAAAATCATAAGTATTCTTATTATCAACGCCCGGTCTTGCCGTGATCATATCTCCGGCCATGCATATAAGATCAGGCGAAAGATACTTAACGGCACGCGACAGCTTCCTTCCCTTCTTTCCAAAAGCCTTATTATGAAGATCTGTAAGCAGTATAAGCCTTATGTTCCTATTCAGTTTGTCAGACCTTATCCCGGTATTCCTGATAACGAACCTGTTGCAATCAATTACATCTATCAGCAGAAATATCACAAACAGGGCAATCAGTATCAATACAACATACTTCATACTATTCCTATATCACAAGCAAGAATGTCGCAATTTCCTATTCCACAAAAAAGCCCTCGGGAATTACCCAAGGGCCTTAAACTCACTAGTTATACTTTCTCTTGCGAGCTGCTTCAGACTTCTTCTTACGTCTAACGCTTGGCTTCTCATAATGCTCACGCTTACGGATCTCCTGCTGGATACCAGCCTTAGCGCAACTTCTCTTGAAACGACGTAATGCGCTGTCTAAAGATTCATTTTCTTTTACTATAATATTAGACATCTGTTCTTACCTCCCTTCAGTCCCAATGTCTGACTGATCTGGGTTATTATGCAACGACTGCACGTATATTATTATACCAATTTTTCAGAATCCGTCAACAATTATTTTAACGTTATTGCCAACCATTATTGCCAACTGATCTATTCAATGCTCTTATTAAGAAAATCGATTATTTCAACGACTGAAGCCGATAAATCTCATTTCTAAGTTCATCCAAAGCATCGGTTGTCCTGATATCATATCGGGTTGTATATGCATCTAACTCATCAATAAAACCTTTAGCTTCATCGGCTGCCACATTAATTTCATCCTTAGCCAAATTAACCTTAGCAATACTATTCTGATTAATACCTTCAGCAAGAAGTTCAAATCCAGACTTCATTTTCTTGGTCATCTCCAGGTAATGATCATCGATCGCACGGATCTCAGGATCCGTAATTTCAGCATTTCTTTTTTCGCCTTTTTCTATTAGAGTTGCAATCTCGGGAACAACATTTTTCTGTATCTTGGATACCATAATAGCTGTCCTCGATGAATCCCGAATGTCATCAGCCACTTCACCGAGTACGTCCCACTGTGCCGAATCCTCAGAAAAAACGTCCAGATACTCCTCCAGCGCCTTTTGCTTCGCAAAATTAGTACATCCGCAAAGCGAGAGCACCAAGGTAAGTGATAAGAGGATAAACACAAGTTTCTTAATTGAATTATTCAATCCGATCTCCTTATTTAATGATATTGATATTGCTCTAAAAACCGCAAACATATGAAATAATATACTATTTCATTAAAAGCGTCAACTATATCCACTCATACAATAAAGTTCTCAACAATAAATTCTTTCTTCTATTTCAGCGAGAGCTTTTTCCAATGCCACGCGACCTTTTTCAATCTTGTGCTTATCCTGTCCCTCCAGAATTCTTTCGAATCGCATAATTTCCTGATCAATCCTATATCTGTCATCCGAACAACACTCTTCATAAAGCCGCTCTCCTCTAAGTAACAAAAGAGCATTCTTCTCATCTTCTCTTGGATTCTGTTTGAGATAAGCAAGCTGTTCCAATCTCTCATTAGCTTCTTTTTCTGTAAGCTTTTTGTCACCTTTCTGGATTATGATCTTTCGCTTATCGCCCGTTGTATTGGCACGTACCTCAACTTCCAAGAGCGAATTAACATCATAAGTATACGTAATGTCAACAGCTTCTTTTCCGGCAGGACCGGGAGGCACCGGGACAACAACCTCTCCCAGCAAAAGATTATTCTCTGCCTTTCTGCTTTCACCCTGTAGAACTTTTACACATACTTTTGACTGATTGTCACAAGCAGTTACTAAGGTTTGAGTTCTACTTACGGGAATCACAGTATTTCTCTCTATTATAGGCATAAAGTGTCCCGCCTCATCGAACACACCATTATTGATAATAACCTCTGTTCCAAGCGTAAATGGACATACATCTATAAAGACTATTTCTTTTATCTCTTTATTTCTTTCTTTCATTCCACATGTTATTCCCGCTCCCAAGGCAACAGCCTTATCAGGATCCACATTGGACTCCGGAAAATTATGAAATAGCTTAGTCACAAAATTCCTAACTATAGAAAGTCTTGTAGCACCGCCAACCATAATAACCCTATCTATGTCTGATAGTTTAAGCCCTGAATCTCTAAGTGCTTTTTCTATAGGCTTTCTAATTCGGCTTTTCAGATTCTCGCAATTCTTTTCATACTCAGCCACAGAAAAAGATTGTTCGATAAGTTCACCTTCCAGCTTACAACTCATGGAAAAAGTCTTTGAACCACCAATATTAATCTTAGCCTGTTCTGATGATGCCATAACAATATTCATCTTCTTTTGGTCAAGACTTTCCGGAACAATCAACGATTTTCTAAGGAACATTTCAGCCAGTACTCTGGTAAAGTCTTCTCCACCTGTATAGTTATCTCCTGCAATAGCATGGACTTCAATTATTCCATCACTATACTCAAGGATTGAAACATCTAATGTTCCGCCTCCCAGATCAAAAACAAGGCAACGCTCTTCACTGTTGTCCTTTCCAACGCCGTAGGTGATTGCAGCTGCAGAAGGTTCATTTATGATTCTGACAGCTTCCAACCCTGCCAGTTCCCCGGCTTCCGCCGTTGCCTTTCTTTGCAGATCATTAAAATATGCCGGAACACTAATGATTGCACGGTCTACTTTTTTTCTGAGGAAAACTTCAGCATCCTCCTTCAGTGAACGCAAAAGAAGAGCTGATAATTCTGTTGCAGTGAAACTTTTACCTCTAAGCTTAAAGACCTTCTCCGTTCCCATACTTCGCTTAAACACCTTCGCACAATCAAGCGGATGAAGCCTTCCATACTCAAGTGCAAGTGAACCAACCAGCACCTCATCTTTATCATTTATACTCACAACTGATGGGGTTAATTCTTCCCCGAGTCTATTAGGGATAACAGTCGCTCCTTTTTTTCCATAATAAGTCACAAGGCTATTGGTAGTTCCAAGATCAATACCGACTAACATCTCATACCCCCAACCGTTTCATTTCATATTCATGGCAAATAAAGTCAGGATCATCAGGCCATTCCTTCATCCCAAAACGAGCAATCTCATGAGCCTTTGAGTAGTTACCCTTTAACATCTCAATTAACATTTCAAAAATATATGAATCCTTACATTCAGAATAGTCACAGGTACTACACAAATTGCATTTCCTGCATTTTACAAGTGATTCCTGTGCCTTATCGAAATCGCCAAGAACAGCATATGTTCGAGACATCTCTGCCAAATATAGAGCTTCATGGTTCGGATCGTTTTTAAGCGCATTTTCAAGTTCGGTAAGAGCAAGTTTGGCATACTTTCTAGCCCCCAACCGTTTACCCAGCCGACGTAACGAAAAAGCAAGACTTGAGTATACGCTGAACACATCCCCTTCATCATCAGTACTTTTTTTTACCCTCTTATACCAATAATCTTTCTGACCTTTCAAATCCCCACACAATCTAAGGTAATGGTAGCATACTATATCTGAATAGTATTGCAAAAGATTAGGATAATTCATGTTGAACCTCTTATAAAACTGAATAAACTTATCGATATCTCCTTTGCAAAGATTTAATACCATTTCATCATAAAGAGTCTCTTGTTTCATACTCTCATCTCTGGAAGCAAGATATGCCTCAGCTTCATCCCACATAGAAAACTGCATATAAATAGACAAAAGCGGTGATCTATCCAAAGGAATATCGATCAACTCGCAGATAGTCTTTAATTCTCTTACAGCCTCTTCACCTTTGCCCTCTCTTCGCAGCATTCTGACTTTATCACGGCAATGGCCTTCAATCTTTGATTCCAACAATTCCTTTTCATAAGGCTTATCCGTTATATCCTTATCTCGAGCCAATTCATTATATATTTCAATATATTCAGAATATGCTTTTTCCTTATCATCATTTTCATAAAGAATTGTCTTGTATAGCCTAAGGTTAGGGTCATCACCCATATCCTTTTCATTGAGATAATCAATTACCTCCGACGCCTGGTCATATGCATTATTTCTAATCAACACACGAAGCTGGAATAAATACCCACTGATGTAATTGGGAAATATCTGAATCATTCTTGTTCCTGCCTCAAAAGCTGTATTATCGTCCCACATTCCAAACGCAGCCTCGGCAAGGCAATACCAGCCAAAATAATTCAAATTATCCTTTTCGAGTATTTTGGATGCAGCGTCAGCAGCACCTTCAAAGTCCTCAATGTGAATAAGAGTCCTAACTACAGCGATCCTTACCAGCTCATTATCAGGAAATCTGTCAAGAGCCTTTTTTATACAATCCTTTGAAGACTTGATATCTCCAAGATGTCTGTATGCCTCCATCTGAGTGGTATACAGACTGGAAAGCAAACTGTTCTTTATTTCTAAATCCCCATCAGAATTACTGATTTCATATTCAATACGCTCTATAAGTTCCTCATTACAGGCAACAAGCTTATCATACTCTTTTGTCTCCGCATAGACATCTGTCATGATTGAATGATAATCATAAGCATCAACTTCTTCCGGAACAATATGCTTAGCATAAGCCGCAACCTTCTTCATATCAGGTTTTGAGGAACACATAGTATACCAGGCAAGCTTTTTATAATAATCACTATCCCCGTTATTTTTTATTATGCTTATGTCCTCAAGGATTTTATCTGCAATTTGAGCTCTGTGTACCCCCAGTGCACCCATTATTTCAAAGGAATAGTTCCTTTTACGCATCGTACTTTTTAGTATTTCAAACGCCTCTTCAAGTTTGCCGGCTTCAGCAAGTGAAGTGGCCAGAGTATTATTTAACACCCAATTGTCACGGTCTTTGGACAGATACTCTCTGCATTTATCTTCGCATTTTTTATATTCTTTTACGGCACATAGAGTTCCAAGATACATATTCCTGATCGAATCATCGTCGGGATAATTCTCAACAAGTTCTTCCAAACCAACAATACTGCCGGCATAATCCTCTTCATTATTCTGAGCTGAAAGAGAGAACTTCAAAGCCTTGCCATATGGATGTGACTCAGACAGACTTTCAGCCTCAGTAATGGCTTCAAGCCCTTCTCTGCCGCGAATATCATCAGCCTTTCTGTATAAACCAAGATATTTTTCAACAATTTCCCCATCTTTGCCCGGAACAAATAATCTATAAGGTAATGCTTCTTCCCATTTAATGGCAGGAATCACCAGGCGATCAAAAAATTCCTTGGGCCACTTTTCGCAAAGATCTTCATACCTGCCTTGAATATTATATTTATCATCAATAAGCACCCATATGGAATGTGGAAGAAAAAAATGATCCATTAAGAATTCAATCAGATACTCAAACGCCTCTTCGTTACTCTCAATACTTTCACATACTTCATCAGCAAATAGCTCTTTCCAACATTTCTCATCAATTCTTTTAGCAAAATCATCATAAACAACTGCAAGCTTCTCTCCCCATGTAGCAAGCACAGGATTATCTATATTATTCAGATCATTTGATTTGGCTTTCTTTTCATTTCCTGTCTTTGCATACTCAAGTGCATCTTCATATGCACCTCGAAGCTTTATGAACCCCTCCGGATCATCTTCAGGATTAGTATTTTTAAGCTTAGCTCTATAAGCCTTAGTAATAACCGCTTTATCTACTGTTGGATCAATTCCCAGAACTCTCCAATTCGCTTCCATACTTCTTTATACTCCTACCATTGCTTTGCACAAGCTATAATCAATCAGTCAAATAAAAAATTAACGATAATGATATTACTACATACGACATCAAAAATCCAAGTTTTGTTTTCAATTCGAACCCTTATTGCCGTACGATTCTCAACGATATCCCGACGATCGATTCATTATGGATTCAATTAACTCTTCTTACATTTATATATGATTCTTAAATTTTGCATATACCCACATTATAATCGCCATCAAGATACTGAAAACTATTAAACCAATACCGGTATAAATATGAGATGGTATATCGTCAGCTAAATATGACTGTTCCGGATTTGTAGGATTAATCATCAGTTCTGTTACATCACCAATATTATAATTATCTTTCAATTTGGTTGAGTAAGATATGACTTTTTTATAATAATTCCCGTCATAATTAAATATATAAGTGGCGTACCAAGAATCAGAATCTTCGAAAGTTCCCATGTGCGCATCATAAATTATCGCATTAACGGATTCTGTACAGTAACACTTCAGATATAAGCCGTAAAATAGAAAAACAACGCCCAACAACGACACAATAACAGCAGACTCAATAATTAACCGCCTGATAAACAACTTCAAATGATCTTTTCTTGAATTGTCATATTTATAATTATCAAATGTATCTTCATAATAATCATCAAATTCCACAAATATATCTCCTAACAATTGCCGCACAACTAATTGCTTATTGCGCGAATTCAAATCAAAATCACTTGCGCCTTCCGAACAGACGTAACAGCTTAAGGAACAGGTTAATAAAATCAAGATACAACTCAAATGCACCGGCCATTGCTATAGCAGTCGAACTGTCCGAATCAGAATAAGCCACTCTGTCTTTCAGCTTCTGTGCATCATATGCCGTAAGCCCCACAAAGACAAGAACACCCACGATGCTGATGCCGAATTCCAAAGCACTGCTACGAAGGATAAAAATATTCACAAAGCCTGCAATAATGATTCCCACAAGTCCCATCATTAACAGTGATCCAATAGAGGACAGATCTCTTTTAGTGATCAGTCCGTAGATAGCCATCACACCGAACATTCCTGCAGTCATCAAGAAGACTGCAGCTACCGAAGCTCCTGTGTATGCCAAACAGATAATACCGATAGTAGCTCCGGTCAGGTAAGAATAAACGGTATATAAAACCGCCGCCAGAACCACGTGGTTCCTCTTCAGTACCGAATTGGATATAAAAACAATGGCAAGCTCTGCGCCGAAGAGTATAAATATCGCAGAGGGACTACTCATAAGCAAGTTAAGCATGAAATACGGGGCCGTATAAGCTGCAAAAGCTGTAATACCCAGTGCTGCCACCATAAAGAGAAAGGCCTTGGCAATAACCTCTTCATACATCAGCGTCCTTATCTGTTGCATGGTGGTCTTCACCGGATTGCCAGATCCAAAACCGTTGCTCATATCGTCATAGCTCTGAAATCCGTCTTGGAAATCATCATAATGATTAGGTGTATACTCTCCGTTGTTATAATTGTTATAAGGTTCCATTATATTATTCCTCCTGTCTTATCAAAAGAGTCACATCGAACTCCTTATACAGTTTATCATCCCTGTCAAGGGAACGGTTTACAATACTTTTTTGCGTGCAATAAGAATTCTTTCTGCGATTGTTTTCGCATTACCGAAGCCCAACTCCTGCAATTCTTTGGCAGATTCCTTTAGTGCACTTTCAAACCTGTCGAAGATCTTATGATAATTGTTCATCGCTAATTTTTCACCAATTCCAACACTTGCAGCCAACGCTTTGAATCTCTCTTCATCAACATCATCCAAATCTCTGGCCCCGCCAATGCTAAAAGACATCTCTTTTGTTGCGCTCTCATAGATTACGGTACTTATCATATCGTATGCCGGGGCAAGCGAGATCCCCTCCAAATGTGAGTCATAAAGAAGAGATTTCAAGATATACCTGGTAACAAATCATTATTTCCCCCTCGCATTCACAACGATATCCAGTCCCAGCATATTCGCAAGATAAAGAGCTTTACCCAATTCCGCTGTACTCTTCCCGTTTTCCAAATCCGAAATAAAGCTGATACTGAAACCGGTAAAATCAGAGATATATCGTTGAGTCAGTCCAAGTTCTTTCCTGCGTTTTTTCAACATTTTACCAAAATCAACAGAATTGTTTACTACCACTTCCGCCTCCGCACAAATTGAGCCGTTCGAACAAATTCCACATTAATCTCATAAAAATACGCCGTACGGCTATATTATTCTCATTTCATTCTATAATAAGCCGTACGGCATAGTCAAGAATATTATGTTTTACGATTTTTACACACCATTAACAATTGCCCACAAACACGTATTCTACATATTCTCCGGCCACATCCGCAAGATGATATACCGCCTGTACGTCCGTTGCATTACGATCCGTCATGTGGAATCCGGGAAAAAATCTGGTAATGTGCAGAGGAACACCCTGTCCGTCCGGATTCTTAAAGGTTCCAACCCAACGAGCCAGCTCTCGTACCTCTTCTTCCCTGTCATTTTCGCCCGGAACGATCAGGGTAGTCAACTCAACATGGGCTGTTTTGACCGCTTCTTCGATAAAACGAATTACCTGCTGTCTGCAACCTCCGAGGACCTTACTGTAATATGCATCCGTAAAGCCCTTCAAATCTATGTTCATGGCATCTATATAGGGTGACAATTCAGACAAAACTGAAAGCTCCGCCGTCCCATTTGTCACCAATACATTTTTCAATCCATGTGCTTTCCCAAGTTTTGCGGTATCCCGCACATATTCATAGCCGATCAGAGGCTCATTGTAGGTAAATGCGATACCGATATTACCTCGGTCTCGGGTGTCCAACGCAATCTGCACAAGTTCCTCCGGAGTTAAACTCTCTGCCTGCTCTGCAAACCGTTTTGACTCCTCTGACCAGGAAATCTCGTAATTCTGGCAAAACGGGCATCGAAGATTACAACCGAAGCTTCCCACAGACAAAATGTAACTGCCGGTCATAAATCGTGCAAGAGGCTTTTTCTCAATGGGATCAAGAGCCAGGCTTGTGATCTTCCCGTAATTATAGGCAATTGTGGTGTTATTCTTAGCTATTCTCCCTCCGCAAAAGCCCAATGCACCCTCGGCCGGATCGCAATGCCTATAACAAACATGACATTTTGCCATAAAAAACCTCCCTCAAAGCTGTACCTATCCAAATACTTTCAGACAGATCGGAAGATACATATTATTACAGATGTCTTGTCACCTCAAAACGCTGCAAATGATAAGGTTCATCCTCTCGTATTCCACCCTTTTGTCTGGCAATGTCAATCTGTTGTTCAATGGTATCCACACCCTCAAGATTCGGTAGCAGCAGCCCACGCTTTCGTCCGCAACTCACGATTACACCATATCGTTTTACATCCAGTTTCTCGGGCGAATCAATATTTTCAGCATCTTGAAGCACGTCAACACTGATCTCCAGAAAATCAAGTTCCTCTTCCCGAATATAATCAAATCTTGGATCCCGTGAACAAGCGCTGATCGCATTCTGTATGATCTCCTCCGCAATACAATCCGTTGTTGCCGCAATCGTTCCGATACAACCACGCAGCTGACCGCATTTGTGAATGGATACAAAAGTGCCGGCCCGCTCAGAAACCATTTCATCCGGTAGATCTTTCGGCACGGAAAGCTTTGTCCGGCTCCTCACCCAAGCTTCCACCGATGCTCTTGCCAGTTTCACATAGGGATCGCCTGCGTTGGCTTTCTCCATATATTCTCTTACAATCTTCTCCTCGTATTGCCTGAGAAAATGTCTCTTTTCATTTTTTTTCTCCGTGATAAAATGAGCAAATCCCATAACCGACCCCTGTGACATCCTGATGAGACAATACTTTTGCCTTCACATTTATCCCATCAAAAGCACCTGCCATGATCACAAAGGATCGATGCCCACACTCTGCCGCTTTCTCCAGAAAATCCGAATTAAAATCGAGTAACGCTCCAAAATCAGTAGCAGCACACACTTCCATGATCCGCTTATCATATTCCGGCCCTTCCTCGGCATAGCCATAGGGTCCGTAAGTCTGAAGCTTATGGGACAGATCACCGCTGGCAATGAGCACCACCCTTTTCCCGGATTCCTGCACTGCCCTTGCAAGGATCCCGCCAAAACGATAATGTTCCGACAACGGAAGTCCGGACAGACCGATCCGCAGGATCTTACCTTCCGTGTATTTCTTCCGAAGAAACCAAAGCGGTACCATAGTACCGTGATCTAACTCAGGATCTCTTTCTCCTAATGTCCCTGCGGGGAAATCCATCTCTTCCGCCAGAGTACATATCCGTTCCGCCAGATCAACATCATAATGTTCACAAAAACTCACATCCGGAGCACCGAAATGACCAAAACTGCCCAGAGCATCAGTGCCCGGGGAAATATGAAAATAGTCCGCATACATCACGGAATGAGGACTTGTGATGACAATAGTATCAGGCTTCAGGTTCGCAATTTCATCCGCCACCTGTTCGTATGCCTTGATCGTATCCGAAATCTGATTCTCATTACCTTTTCCAACTTCCGGTATGATCATGGGTGGGTGTGGTACCATAAAGGCCGCTAAAATCGACATTTTCCTCCCTCCTTTCAGATAATTGCTATCTTTATAGTTGATAACACTAAGCTTACGCAGAAACAGCCTGTCACGTTCCACTGTCTCGCTTTTCCAACGATTCTTACCAAGCTTGGAATGAAGTCTCCTGAACGGCATCGGACCAGTTAAAAAACTTAACTCCAGACATCTTATCCAAATAATTACACTTCCATCAGCATTTCTATCGGACATTCAAGGGCTTTGGACAATGCAATAACGCTTTCTGCTTTTGCTGCATTTATGTTCTTTACCCTCTGTTCGTATTGCTGGATTGTACGCACTTTAACACCGGAAACTTCAGCTAATTCGCTTTGTGAAAGGCCTGCAGCAAGTCGATATTTTTTGAGATTTGTTTCTGATTTTCGGGAATTATAAAGCTCTGTCATTTTGTCACAAAACTGAGAAATATCCATCTCGTGATAAGGATCATACATTGCCAGTATTTCTGTAATAGGAATCAATGAGTTTATCTGCTTAAAAGAGAGATTAGTCTGCCATTGAAAATAAGCAAGTGCCCACCCTACCCAGTATTCCGGACTGCGGTTTGCGACGGGACGATATTCTTTTGCAAGATTATCATCTCCTACCACTTCCAGAGCAAGTTCTACACCTGATTTCCCAGCAATTATTGAAGATTCTCCTGATCCAAACTGTTCTGACACAGGAGAAGTTAAAAACCTCTGGTAAAACATTTCAAGAGGAAGGCTCAAGTCATAAACAGCAAAGTCAATCATTGAGGCAAGTGAACTTTGAGCTTTTGAAAGATAATTCTTATCGTAAGCGTGAATCATCGGCTTTAATCTCCTCATCCAAAATCTGAATAATGTACAAATCACCACGCTGTCGTTTGTTTTTCTCTTTATCAAAATACTGACGGCGTGCACTCTTATCTCGTAATTCTTTTTTAGCAAACCATTCAGCAGATTCTGCAATTTCGTAGCCTTCAAAATTAATTGCATCAAACGCCTTCTTGCTTTTCAAAACAAACTGATTTCCGAGTTTTCCCAGTTTCATTGCGTTTCCGAGCTGACGTACAGAAATTGTACCGTTGATAAAATCCTGGGCAAAAGAGAAATAACTGTCATCTGCACGATAACCCATAACAATATCGTATTCTTGATATGGAACTGCAAAGTTCTTGAGAAGATAATCCTTTGCTTCCTGAGCAAGTACGGAACTAATATCGAAGA
Source organism: Lachnospiraceae bacterium (assembly GCA_024684085.1). Taxonomy (GTDB): domain Bacteria; phylum Bacillota; class Clostridia; order Lachnospirales; family Lachnospiraceae; genus Colinaster. The sequence goes on from JAIKXM010000016.1 coordinate 65,125, forward strand.
TTCGATTTTCAAGAAGAACCGCAAGCCAGTGAAGAATTGTATATTCATCAGAATTCAAATCAAAGATAGAAAGTCCATCAGTTTCGATTTTATAGATATTTGCATAACCGTTAGCATCTTTTGAAACACCCCACTCTTTTGCCATACTTAATTCTTCTGTGCAATAAAAACCGAGACCGTAATCATTACGGACTTTTCCAAATCCAAAGATAGGTTTTTCGATAATTGAGTTTGAGCCATGATAGATTGTCTTTTCCATAACATCATTATACTCCCAAAGGTGTATAGTTGACAAGTGTTAGGTTGAGTTATGCTTATTGCTCTTCAATCCACGAAAAGAACTTATCCAGTCCTTTGTTTTTGGATCTGGTTTCCAAAAACATTCCGGCAGTATACCATGAATGCGTATTCTTCTTATCCATAACGCTATACAACTCACAGAAATTTCCAATTTCCACCGCTCTTTCCGCCACCTCATGGCCCACACCATAATATTTTTTTCGTCATTTTGACAGCCTAAGTTTACTATCTGATTGCCTGTATTATTGAGTTTATATCTTTTGAGAAAACTTTGCATTACTGCCGGTCACGTATACATCCACATTCTTCATTCGTGACAGACTGTTCAGCACTGCCTCAAATTCCTTAAGTAGCTGCACCTCATCCAAAAGGACATAAATACATTTCCTTGTGTTTAGGCGAATTTACCTATCTTATAGCGTTTTCAACCAAATTGTCTGTAGTGACCATGTACTTGTGTGATGTTTATTTAAAAATCTAAGTAGAAATATCTATTACGGAGCCGGTCTTGCTTTTTCTGAATCCGGGTCTATGAAGATAAATGAATTCATATAATCCTCGTATTCCTGCATGGTGATCTTTTGACCGTTATATGTGAAGTCACTGCTCTCATCGTACATATCAGTCTCAGAATCCCAGTATTCGGCATTGATCGTTATCGTTTCTGTAACGTTACCTCCTTGGTCATATCTTGTAAGCGTCAGCATTTTTCTACCAGCATGAGAAAAATCGCTGTGGCTGACATAAATATGGCCGTTTCCTTCGTACACGCCGCAGGCAGCTGCCGTTCCGTCACCGCAATCGAGCAATACCAGTTTCCCATCTCTCACATCATATATGTTATAGCCATAGAATACGGTTGAAACCAGCAGTTCATCCTTCCCGTCTTCATCAACATCATAGTAGAACGTTACTGGCTGAGTGTCGAAATCCTCATACATAAAGCTGAATATCTCTGAGAACTTTTCTCCATCAAGTTCAAGTTCATCGTTAAGGAACTGCTCATATATGTTTTCATCTCCTGCCGAATCCTTAGCATCTGAATTATCTTTGGTGGCTTCCTCTCTTAAAGAAGGAGCCTTTTCATTATCCTGTGAGACCTGCTCACTCATTTCATCTGACTCATTAACAGTTGCTTCTTCCGTCTCAGTCACTGTTTCCGTATTCAAACCGGCATCATCTTTAACGCTTCCGCATCCAATCAATGCAGCCATGATCATCCCGGTTGCAATCATTATAAGCATTTTGTATTTAGTCATGTTCACCACTATTATCTCCACCGATCAATGTATGCGATCTCAAATCTTGCATTCTAAATATATCACTACCATTTAAGAATTGATATAATAACAGTGTAAATATGGATAAAAATGTAGGGGATAACATGATAAACAAAAAGAAAATCGCAGGAGAAAAAGCTGCTGAATACATTAAAGAGGGAATGCTTGTTGGTCTGGACACAGGATCAACTGCAAAATACTTGGCAGCAAAAGTCGGCGAGCTTGTTAAGTTGAACGATACACCATTTTTGACAGGTCTGTCTCCCACACACCTGAATTTATCGTTTCATACATTTCAAATATTTTCGGCACTCTCTTGAGATTTTCAACTTTTCTTCGTAGTTATGTTTTTTTAGGTGTTTATATAATAATCCCTTGTATTCCGGCTCAATCATTTCATTAATCGCATCATAGGCATTGCGCTTATCATCTAAATTATTGTTATGATCAGCAATGATATATTCTGCTAATTTCAATATGAATTGATGTTGTAAGAGGGATCTCGAGAAATCATTCTCCTTCAGACATAAGTCATAGTATCGTTTCATATCATCGGAGTACTTAAAGTTGTCGACATGTATTTTTGTATCAAGCAAACACCAAGGAAAACTTCCTCTAAAATTCCCTATATTAGGGTATATTTCAACATATAAATCATATGCTTTTTGATATAATCCTGATCGTTCGTAAATTGTTCCTAGCATTTCATAAGCAGGTATTATATCTCCTTGTTTACTACCATATTTACTAATCCCAAATTCTATTAACTTTACAGAATCACTCGTTCGTTCAACAGGAAAATTATATGCTGTGATAAAACAATGTTGAATCCTATTCCAATCATTTCCTGCTCTTCTTAGCAACTTTTCATATTCCTGCAGATTATCATCATTTAACTCTTCTGCAATAAGATTCTCTTCAAAAAGCTCGATTTTCGTTTTCGCCATCCCAAAGACCTATTAAATGTTTTCAATCAAACACCTTTTTGTCATCGTCAATAAACTGGAATATAATACAAACTTATTCTAACATAATACTTGACGAGGTCAACGCAAATATGTATAGTCAAAACGAGCTGAACAACGGATATCTCACCACCATTCAGCTCGAAATTATCTTAGGAAATCTCTTTTACAGAAAAATTTTTCATAGTCTCGATACACCATTTTTGACAGGTCATTCAACCATTACATCATGTATTATTCTCTAAGATCACCACTACACTTAGTTTTTTCTCGCCATACTCAAAACTAATCATATCATTATATGACAATTCGCTCCAACCATCTCCTCTTGATAATCTTTTTTCCTGTAACCATATAAATATTATTATATTGCTTCTCTATGAGTCGAATTAATCTAACCACGCCTGTCTTCAGCTTTACCTCATCTATTCTCCTGTAATGCTTTTCCGAAGCCTTTCTATTCTGTACAACTCGCATAAATACCTCGGGAGCAATCCTTATATGCCCATCCTTATGGAGAAATTTACGCAACTTTGTATATTCAGTCTTTGTACCCCACTTATCTGTAGGACTCAGAATAACAATTAATCTCATTCAGTAATACCTTCCAGACTTTCCATAGCCAAGACTATAGGAAACTTCAATTCATCCAATCCAATCTTACGCCCTTTTCCTATACAGCAACAGGAACAGTCCCGAAGAAGCCAGAAGAAATGCGAACACATACTTCAGTTCAAGGCTTCGATCCGCAGTATCCGGTGACTCGTCCTTCTTGAAATTCCTCACCACCTGGCCATCCCTGACAGAGAGTCCCGGCGAATCCTGGTCAACGGCGAACATACCGATATTATTGATCTCATTCATGATCAGGGTGATCTTATTACCCTCAATAAGAGATTCGACTTCTTCCAACTGACCGTCATCATCAAGAGCTACAACCCTTACGATCGAGCTTAAGAGATCATCCGGAAGAGGCATACTTACCCTGATACTCTCCGATCCAAGCATACTGAATGAGATTGTATCGGTATCATCGGTAAGATCTATGGTATAACCTTTGATATCCGAAGCATCCTCGCTGAAGACATTCCTGTAAGCATTACCTATGAGCAAGGCAGTCTCGGCAGAATCCTTCACCTTAAGCTTTCCGCCAAAACCGTTGCCCTGAACGGTCGCTTCTATGTCATCACTCGGCATATCATTATAATACGCTTCTATTCCGACACTATTATCACTTCTATTCTTGGCAAGCACAGCCTTATCCTTATCTTTAACGGAATATTCTCTGCCATTATATACGAATGAATCCGGTATGGATGACAATACTTCATCGCTGAAGATATTACATTTAACAACGGAAGCCGTTCCCGTCTCTGCGCCGTTTCTGTCTTTATCAAGACTGAGTATAAGACCTGAGAATCCGGGCTTATTCTCATCAAGAACAGATCCGGCAAGATCAGTACCCTCGTTAACAACCGCATATATCACATTATAAAGTGAATCTTTTCTGTAATCGTCATTATCAAGCCTCTTAGATGTCTCTCCGCATTTGATAACAGGAAGAGAGCTGCCCATGAATCCAACAACCTTAGCAGAATCTTCAAGTCCTGAATCGGTAAGATCGAAGCAGCGCAGACCAATATAACGAACAGACCCCGGTATAACGATACCTTCAACAGGACAATTCATAAAAGCCCTGTCTCCTATATCCTCAACACCGTTTTCTAACGTAAGAGAAGCAAGATTGCTGCAATCTCTGAATGCGTCTTCTCCGATTTCCTTAACATTACCGGGTATCGTAAGGCTCTTTATCTCTGAATGAGATCTGAAAGCCCCCGGCGCGATCTTCTTAACGTCGGAAGGAATTGTCACTTCTTCGTTACTCCCTCTGTATGCCAGCAATATACCGTCACCTACGATCAGATAATCACCCTTCCCTTTAGCTTTGAACTCTTCGATATAACCTGTCTTGTCAAAAGCATACGCCTCTATGGACTTAACCGACGAGGGAATAACCACTTCATTAAGGTCATCACAATGATAGAACGCGCCATATCCGATCTCGTTAACCGTATCAGGTATCCTGATAGACTCAAGACTGCTCCTGGCAAAAGCAAAGTCCCCAATACGCCTGATATTACTGTCGAATGTATATCCTGCGAGCTTATCCGAAGCATAATATGCATGATCGGCTATAACACCGTTAACCTCAGTGAACTTAGGAAGATAGCCTCCTTTAACAGGATCATAGATAACAGGACCGGCCACATCGTCCGGAGCATCGGTACCCTTATCAACTGACTTGGATACATTATCAGATCCCGATACCGTATCACCGGAATCATTATTCCTATTGATCATACCTGTATTGATACCTGCATTGGGATCTATGAACAGCACCGCTCTGCCGCCCACCACAATTGTCTTGGCCAGTAGCGAGTCATCCTCGCTGATGATCTCAAGAGTATCCTCAGGCGGAATATATTCAACATTACTGGGGTCCGTACTCGCATCCACAAGACCTATGCCGGGAACCACTTCCTTAATGGACTCCTTATAATCCAGTCCGTTCTCATCTTCCGTACCCTCATATGTGCTGTCTTCAGTCTGCCCCTCTTCTTCAGATGCGGATCTAACCTTTTCGCTCTCTATTAGCTTATTAACAGTAGATGAATTGCTATATTCTATTGTCTTAATGTCCGAATTGTCATAATTCTTAAAAAACTCGTAGGCTGCGGTTCCTTCATTCGCAATGATCTTAAGATGCGTACAACCATCGAAGGCAGAAGGCGCTATCTCCTTAACCGATTCGGGAATGATAACACTATAGAGCGATGTACAATTCTCAAAGGCCTTGGCATCGATAGTCGTAACAGAATAAGGTATATTGACAGCCTTAAGATTGCGACAGTTGGCAAAGGCATATGCCGGAATAGACTTAAGCTTCGGGGACAGCGATACAGTATCAAGAGTATTATTATTCCAGAAGGAGAATTTGCTTATGCTCTCGACCGTATCGGGCATATTGTAATAGGTGCTCTTATAGCCCGACAGATATCCGTAGAGCATCCCCACCTTGTCATCATATATACCGCCACCTTTTTGTACGAAATTATCATTATTGCGATTGATGTTGACCTTCTCGAGCTTGTCACATCCTGCGAAGACTCCGTATCCGAGTGTATCAACCGAAGCGCCGAGATTAACACTCATAAGATTCTCACAACCTGCAAAAGCCGCATTATCGATAGTCTTCAATCTCTCATGAGTAGTAACACTCACAAGATTACGGCAATTAAGAAAAGCCCCCTCATCTATAAGATCGGTATTGGCGCCTATGGACACGGAAGTAACAATATTGTCATCCGCAAAAGCTTCCTTACCAATGGCGGTAACATCATCAGGAACAGACACGACCGAAGCCGTGCCTGTGTATTTAGCCAATGTGTTGTTGTCCATCTGAAAAGCATCTACGTAATTAACAGCATTAAGAGCTTCAGACGGTATCAATGCCAGTATCAATGCAGAGATGAGCATCAAACTGCCGATCGATCTTCTTAACGTCCGTTTCATATTAACTCCCATCGGTCAATCTGATTAATTATCTGTTCCCATTCAGTTCCGGGATAAATCAGAACTGAATGGGAACAGTTATTATCGTTAAGATACCTTTGGTACTACCATCTTCCTGTCCTTCTTGAAGAAGAGGAATAATGAAGTAGCCGCGAGTGCTATCGCAACGAACCACTTGGGATGAATGGGATCACCTGTCTTGGGTGAATAATCTATTGTGCCCTGTGTAAGATTATTGGTATCAACATAGATGGTATACGGTGAGAAATGCTTCGCAGTGAAGCTGATACATGGAATACCGTCTATCGAAGAGAATCTGCAGCCGAGAGTCTCAAGCTGATTGTCTCCCGACACTGCTCCGACCTTGTTATTGCCGGCATAGGGAACAAGCGCATCCGGAATAGGTATGGTAACATTAACACTTAAGTTACTTGTATCTTCAATCTTATTGACTCCGGTTGAATCGTACAGACTGATGTCCATAGCGAAGTACTTGATCGGTGTCATATCTTCGAACTTCTTGGCCAGAGCCGTAGCAACCTTATCGGCAGCATCACTGCTCTCAGTCACCTTGACGATAAAGCTGTCTGTTGATCCGGATACGGATGCATAAGCCTTATCGGTATTGGAGATACCCGATTTGGTGATATTGACCGAAGTACCGTTATTGGATATCGTTCTTCCGGAATTAGGTGTTGTACTGCCGTTCCTTGAAGTCGTTCCGCTCGATGAAGGAGTCGTTCCACTACTGCCGGATGACTTGGAAGCATCCTTATATGTAGCCGTAACAACTGTCTCTCCGGCCGCCGTCTTAATGGTAGTCGCCTTACTTGTGGAACTGTATATAGTTGCCGATGTACCGGTCACAACCCACTTATCGAATACCTTGCCCGCGGGAGCATCAATAGCTTCTATGATGACCGTAGTGCCTGCGGGATACTGTCCGGTTCCGCTTCCGTATACTACGGTCAGCTGATACTTGGTCGTATTATTATTATTATTATTGGAACCGGGCGTAACATTGGGTGATACACCGGGAGTTGCAGGCTTAACACTGTCCGTTGCGGAAGGAGTCACAGTAGGAGTAACACCCGGAGTAATATCGGTATCAGATGTCGATCCTATGGGTTCATACATCGCCAGAACGAACATATCCTCTCTGACGTTCTTAATACTCCTGTTCCAGCCAACGAACTTATAACCTTCTCTTTCGGGTATCTCGCTCTCATCGGGTGCTTCCGCATTGCCACCCTCGGTAACAAATACCGATTTGATAAGAGTAAGTCCGTCATAAGTATAGAACTTCACCGTAAATGTATTATCAAGAGTCTGCTCTACATTAACACCCTGATTGCGTGCCGCTTTTCTTACAGCCGAATCACTGTAGGATACAAGATAAGGCTGTTCAACATTCTGGAAAGCATTGGAGCCAAGGGACACCTCATGACCTCTTACGATAACCTTGGTATAGGTACCGGTATTGGCAAATGCTTCTGATTCAATAACGCCTACATTCTCAGGGATATCAACTTCCGTAAGAAGCTTACATCCGTCGAAACAGTTGGCGGGGATAACTTCGAAACCGTTAACACCGGTCAGATCGACATTGGTGATATTATAACAATCCGAAAAAGCTTCCGGATCTATTGAACTGATTCCTGCAAGATCGGGATCGTTGCTAAGACTTATCGAGCTCGAACCGACAGCGCTTCCTCTGGAAGCAAAGCACTCTTTCAGAATCTTGGAACCGTCTGCGATATTCTGATAGAGTATACCGTTATCGGCCACAAAATTGTCATTACCACAGCCGACGCTTGTAAGCGAAGTACAATGGAGGAAAGGAAGCTTACCAACATCCACTATCTTATCCCCGAGATATACAGTCTGAAGATTCTCACAACTGTTGAAGCACTCATCGGGCAGATAACACACATCGGACATGCTGACGCTGGTGATTCTGTCATTACCTACAGCCTCCGTCTCTTTCTGACCGTTACCGGCATCCATGATATCTGAACCTGTAGACTCACCGTATAATCCGTTGAACAGGCCGTATTGCTTATAGGTACCGTAATACTTGATACCGGTAAGCATATCATAAGCCGCAATATTGGAATTGTTCGAATACTGAGTAACATTATCGGGATTAAGCGAAGAATTGTTGAAATATCCTTTGGCGTCTATAGACTGAATACCATCGGGAATAACAACATTGTAAGCCGCATCGACCTCATTCTCTTCATCCACATTCAATACGCCGCCGCCCTCGTAACGGTTCCTGATATCGGCATCCAGCTGATCATAATGCAGATAATCCACCAATGTCGCGAGATTATTCTGATTGTCAAGGATAACGGTAAAGAGCGACTTATCATCACCTGTCATCGAAGGCTTCTGATACAGTGCCCTGACATAATTGGTATTGTCAACATAATTGGCGGGGTTCATGGCCCAGGCAAAAGGTGCATATGAAACACCGATCTCACCGTGGATAGTAAGCTTACCGCTGTTGGTGGAAAGAGCCTTATCTCCGATTGAACCTGCCTTGAAGGTATCAAGGCTTTCCGGCTTGTCGAAATAGATATCTGTAAGATCCGAACAATTCTCAAAAGCCGAATTGCCAATGGATGCGATATTCTCACCGATGGTAACCTTCTTAAGACTGTTACAGTCGGCAAAAGTGCCCGCACCTATACTCTCAACACTGTTACCTATATTAACGCTCTCAAGTACACTTCCGCGGAATACCTCGTCTCCTATCTCTCTTATCTGACTTCCGTCAGCAATCTCAAGACTCTTAAGGTATGCCAGGATATCCGGAGTGAAACACCCGTCCTTAATACCGGTTACCGTCTTACCGGCAACAGATGCAGGGATCACGAAGTCAAGATCGGACTTAACCGCTCCCGGCGCAAAATCGCAGGAATTGAGTAAGCCCTCATCATTGATACACATGACACAATTGTCCTGACAAATCTCATAATAATTCTCATCACCGTCAACATATACATAAGGTACCGATACGCCGGTATACTTAAGATTACCGTTCTCATCGAGTCCGGCAACAGCCTGCATAAGTGCTGACCAAGTAGACTTCCTCGTGTTGGCAGGATTATTACCGTACAGCTTCGGTCCCTGAACATAGAAATCGGGATTGGCCACTCCGTAGAACATCGTGGGATCATAGGTAACACCGCCTGCGGTATCCGGAAAATATACCTTTGCAAGTCCCGTACAGCCTGCCACAAGAGTATCGGGTATAGTGGTATCATTAAGGCCGGAAGACATATCCACATTGGTAAGATTACGTCTGTTGGCCAGTATGTACTCTCCGAGATTGGCGCCCGAAGATATATAATCGGGCATGTCAAAAGCCTTCAACTGATCCTTATCGAAAAGCGAAGGATTGGTAAGGGCAAAAGCCGCATCCTCTATCGCAGTGATCCTTGCATCATTGAAGGTGAGATTCTTAAGATTAACACAGTCGCAGAAAGCTGCCTTTCCAATCTTCTTGCTGGAATTGCTTCCTTCCTCGAAGGAAAGGTCGGACAGATATCCACAATTATAGAAGGCTCCGTCCCCCACCTCGATAACGCTTCGAGGGATAACAACCTTGGATACATGAGTACCGGCAAATGCTTCCTTACCGATAGCTGTTACACCGTCCAAAGCCACGCTTGTCAGATCATCACATTCGGCAAATGCCTGATTGCCTACCTGTGCACCGGCATAGAGGCTTACGCTTCTCAAGAAACTGTCATAGAAAGCCCTGTCACAGATATACTGGATATTGCTCGTCATTGTCAGATTAAATACATTATTGACATTCTTGAAGGCATTCTCAGCTATACCCAAAAGTGATATATAATCTCTCGCTATGAACTTATTGTCATCAACGAAGTATCTGTCGGACATATTGGGCGTAATATAAGTATCATTGCCACCGTTCATCCTGAATACGAGTACATTCTTGGTGAGTTTCTCGTCACCGCTGTAATAATACATGGTAACGGCTTCGAGGGTCATATTATAATTCTTGCTATCCTCGAGCAGCTTCTGAGTCAGATACCTGTACTGCTCGTCAACGGAATCATATGCCTCATAGTCATAGAGACACCTTGTGACCGTTGCGGGCTTCATTGTAACAGAAGTATCTTCCGGATCAAGATATGCATTATATTCGGCAACATACTGTTCGAATTCACTTCTGAAATATGTCGTGAAGAACTTATAATAATCGGCATTGGGGTCCCATGTGTTCGGATCGCCCTCCAGGGAATACTGATAGCCGAGACGGTCAACGTTAACTGTTTTGCCCGGATTGTCACCGTAATAAAGGGTGATGGACATGGTCTTGTTACTGCTGTTCCTCTCCTCGAAGGCTGTAAGATCGCTCTGGAGTACATTAACGTAATTGGTGAACAGACTGTTCTTAAGTTCCAGCGTATCGAGCTGAGGATACATATTGTTGTATCCGGTTATGAAACCGTTCTGATTGGCCGAATCGGCCTTATACATGAACTGCCAGTCCAACTCCCAGAAGCCCTTGTCATCGCTCAGCGTATAGGACCTACCGGTATTGACGAAATTAACTCCGGCCGATACCGTATCGCTCTTAAGGAAGTCTCCGTTGGCCTGTGCATGCACTCCCATCTGATCGTCGGTATCATATGAATATATGGGGACATTGTCCGTCTGAGGATCATATGCAACGTTCCCCGGAACAGGAATGGCAGCAACGGTTATTGCTGATACCATCAACAGAGATCCTACGGTTTTTCTGATCCTTCTCTTAACTTTAACATTCTTCTTAGTCATTCCCATTAAGCCTCTCCCTTTCAAGGACTGCCAATATGGCAAACATACTCATCTGATATATCGGCATATTTGGTAATAAATTTATATTTTTCGGAAAATTTCAGTCAATTTTTCTAGCCACCACTACAAATCTTCCGTCCCTCTCGGAAGAATCACAGGTGGACAATGTGATGAGCTTATCACCATAGAAAGGAGTCACTCCGGTATCATATAAGGACAGCATATCCATCTGCTCCATATTGGAATCGAACTCATCCCTTCCCGCAACATCTATGAACTGATAATACTTGAATCTTATCTCATCTTCATTGTAGATCTTCGATCTGAAAACATATGCGACTTCATATGTACCTTCCTCATAGATGGTATCAAAGGTGAACGTCTTATTCTTATTATAGAAATCATAAGATGCATATCTGTTAAGATTACCGAACATCTTGCCGCTCTTCATATGATGACCGTAGATGATCATATTATCATTGGGATGAGCGGGATCGCACTGGTAATCCATAAAGATAGCACCGTTTTTGTCATATTCCTGATCAAAATTATGATCAAGATAATAGTCATTATCGACCGTCTGCAGTACAGGATAATCTATATCACAGCCTTCGATCGTAAGCCATCCGACGATCTTCTTATTCCTATTGAGCAGCTCTGCATACTTGGCAAGAACCGGTCTGGCATCGGGTTCATCGGTATAATTGATAACCAGTTCCGACTGTCCCTTATCCTCAGTGATAAGTTCAGCCAAGGCGTTATAATCTGTAGTATTCTTCCTGTACATCATGAAGTAATATACAAGATACAGAAGGCTTCCCGATATACACATGAAGAGAATGATGAGAATGAGCTTGCGTCTGCTCTCAAGCTTCTTCATCTCCCTTATGATCCTTGTCTGCATCTCGGTATCATATTCATCAAAATCGACCTGCTTCTTATTCTTCTTAGACCTTTTCGGTGACTTATCCTTATCGGACGAGTCATCCTTCTTGGACTTTTTCGATCTTCTGTCTCTGTCTGCAGTGTCATTCTTCCTGTATCTTAATTCCCTCTCCAATGCAGCTATCTCATCGAAATAGTCTTCTCCCACCAGGGTCTCGAACTTGAAGTTATCCGCAGCCATCTTATCAATGGCTGCCATTATACTTGCACGATCTTCTCTGTTAAGAGAAGCCTCAATTGATTCTATCAGAGCTTCATCCCTGAGAGCCGCGCGATAATCCGAAGGCGTCCTGAAACTGCGTCCGCGAACTGTTAAATCACTCATCTTCTATGATCAATCCTGTTTTCCAAAAAAGGGCAGGTAAGTCCTGCCCCTCAGATATAATTATTTCACAACAATATTAACGATCTTGCCGGGAACATAGATTTCCTTAACAATATTCTTGTCCTTGATAAAGTTGGCAACCGTCTCAACTTCTTTGGCCTTGGTAAGAGCCGAATCCTTATCTTCATTAACAGCAAGATTCACAACCCCCTTGACCTTACCGTTGACCTGAACACCGATCTCAACGGTATCATCCTTAACGATATCTTCATCGTATACGGGCCATGATTCGAAGGCCAGAGTCTCATTGAAACCGAATCTGCTCCAGATCTCTTCACAGATGTGAGGAGTTATGGGCGACAGCATCTTGATAAGTCCCTGCGCATAATCTCTGTTACATTTGCCCTCTTTATATACGGCATTGACGAAGATCATAAGCTGGGAGATCGCTGTATTGAAAGCAAGCTTCTCATAATCGGAAGTTACCTTCTTAACAGTCTGATGATATACCTTCTCAAGTGAAGGCATCGGATCATCGGTAAGATTCTCGGATACGGTGAAGAAATTCCATACACGGTTCAGGAATCTTCTGGCACCCTCAACCCCCTGTCTGCTCCATGGCTTAGATACCTCAAGAGGTCCCATGAACATCTCATAGATCCTCAATGTATCAGCGCCGTATTCCCTTACGATATCGCTTGGATTCACAACGAATTCGGGGAATCTCTTACCCATCTTGATACCGTTCTCACCAAGGATCATGCCCTGATGGACAAGCTTCTTGAAGGGTTCCTTAACAGGTGAAAGGCCGTTATCATAGAGGAATCTGTTCCAGATACGGCTATATATCAGATGTCCTACGGCATGCTCGGGACCGCCGATATAGAGATCAACAGGCATCCAATGCTTAAGGAGTTCCTGATTAGCGAACTCTTCATCATTGTCGGGATCGATATATCTTAAGAAATACCAGCTTGAACCTGCAGAGCCGGGCATTGTAGATGTCTCTCTGACACCCTTAATACCGTTCTTGTCATACTGCTTCCATTCTACTGCATTCTCCAGAGGAGCCTTACCGCCCTTACCCTTGTAATCTTCAAGTTCGGGAAGGATAAGAGGAAGTTCTTCATCAGGTAATACATGAATCTTACCGTCTTCACCGTGTACCACCGGAACAGGCTCGCCCCAGTAACGCTGACGGGCGAAGATCCACTCTCTGAAATGGTAGTTGACTGTTCTCTTGGCAACACCCATCTTCTCAAGCTTAACGGTAATAGCCTCCTTGGCTTCTTCAACTGTCATTCCGGTGAACTCTTCCGAATTGATAAGCTTACATCCTTTTCCGAGATAATCATGCTTCTCGAAGGCGCATTCGCTTACATCTCTTCCGTCTATTACCTGGATCATATCGATATTATGAGCAACGGCATATTCGAAATCTCTCTGATCATGAGACGGAACAGCCATAACAGCACCTGTACCGTAACTTGCAAGAACGAAATCACCGATGAACATTCTTACTTCCTTGCCGTTCACGGGATTGATACATGTTACGCCCTTAAGCTCACAACCTGACTTGGTCTTATTGAGCTCTGTACGATCCATATCATTCTTCTTAATGGTCTCTTCTATATAAGCATTAACTTCATCTTTATTCTCGATCCTTGGCATAAGATCCTTAACGATCTGTCCGTCGGGAGCAAGAACCATGAATGTGATACCGTAGATAGTCTCGATACATGTTGTAAAGATAGAGAACTTACCGCCGCCTACTATCTCGAACTCAACCTCAACGCCGGTAGACTTACCTATCCAGTTACGCTGGATCTCCTTGGTTGACTGAGGCCAGTCTATCTCATCAAGACCCTCGAGGAGCTTCTCAGCGAACGCAGGCTGATCGATAACCCACTGCTTCATATTCTTACGAATAACAGGATATCCGCCTCTCTCACTTTTTCCATCGATCACTTCATCATTGGAGAGAACGGTACCGAGTTCCTCACACCAGTTAACCGGCATGTCAACATACTTGGCACAACCTGCTTCATATAACTTCTTGAAGATCCACTGAGTCCACTTATAGAACTTGGGATCTGACGTTGCGATCATCTTAGACCAATCATAATCAAAACCGAGCTCCTTAAGCTGCTTAGAGAAAGTCTCGATATTCATCTGTGTAAAACCATTGGGATGATTACCTGTTGTAACAGCATACTGCTCAGCGGGAAGTCCGAACGAATCATAACCCATGGGATGAAGAACATTATATCCCTGCATTCTCTTCATTCTTGACATTATATCAGTTGCCGTATATCCTTCGGGATGTCCTGCATGAAGACCTACGCCTGAGGGATAAGGGAACATATCAAGAACATAATACTTGGGCTTAGAAAAGTCCCAGACATCTGTCTTAAAGGTATTATTATCTACCCAGTATTTCTGCCATTTTCTCTCAACTTCACTATGATTATAAGGTTCTGCCATTTTAAATACCTCTCGTTCGTTATTATTATATTTATATTGTTGTTCGCATCATCTGCGAAATAAGTATTATCATATAGAATCATCTGATCCCAAGCCGATACTCTCAATGTCTGTAGTGACCCATGTAATTAATGTCACATACAGGCGCGAACAGATCACTTAACCGGAATGCTCCCCCTGTACAGAAGTACAACCAGACTGATCATTATCTGTACGATGACGAATCTGAAGACGACCTGATTCTTATCCCACTTCTTAACATGTCGGAAATGATCATGCAAGGGGAATCTCGTATTCCTGAAGATACTGATATGCAGGAATCTCTTCAATGAGACCTTGATAAGGCCGATGAAGCCATCCAGTATCATCATTAGCGAGAATGGAATATATAACAAAGGATCCCCACTCATCAGAGCCATGATCGCTATCATCATACCCATTGCTCTGCTCCCCGCGTCTCCCATGAGAACAGTGCTTGGATTGGCATTGAACCACAGGTAGGCAAGAAGGGTCAGTATGAAGAATAGTATACTCTTCCCCGAATGCAGATATTCTGTTTGCATATATGCCGATCCGGCAAATGCGAATGATATAAGCGTTATCGAAGTAAGTGTCGCACTAAGTCCATCAACACCGTCCGTACAGTTGGTAGCATTAATTGCCACCCATACAAGGACAACAATACCGATCCCGAACAGAACAGGCGGGATGACGATCTCCCTGCCTCCCAAAAGTGATAAGGTTATCACATTGGGATTATAATGCAGAAAAGTAATGGCCACTCCAATACCGAGGAGCAGATCCAGGGCTCCCTTCAGATATTCATTCCACGGTTTACTCGAAGCATCATCGAAAAAACCGGTGAACATACAAAGGACTATTATCAGGTCATATAACAGTCTTTCTTTACTGTATGTGTTAAATGTAAGGTCGCATATGAAGAACACCAGGACGAATATCAGTCCCGCGCCTCTGCACTTCCCTACCGATTTATTGCCTTCAACCGCAAAAGCACGGCCCTGATCACGTGGAAGCTTGTCTCTGAACAGTACAATACAGACAAATGTACATAAAAAAGCAAAGACAGCCCCTGCAAGAGTAACAGTCTCCGGTCGAAGACCGATCAAATTCTCTAACATCTTTAACCTCTGTGCATTACTTATATATTCGTAACCGTTCAAACCCCATCGACTTCTTCCGGTTACACGAGGCCGCAATAAAGATTGGCTTCGCAAAAAATCAAAAATTACCGTTGTTATTATACAACAAAAACTAGATATAGTACAAGCTTATTAGATAAAATACCAAATTAAGTATTGTGGAGCACAAACCCCGTCCCATGGGTCACTACTACAGCAAGGGGAGCAGACCGCCTATTGCGATCTGCTCCCCTTAAATCTGACATCAACGTCAATTTTATTATATTAATCCTCAATATTATTCTCGGCAACCTTGGCAGCTCTGGCAGCAACTTCCTTCTCCTGAATGTCGCTCGGGCACTGCTCATATCTTACAAATGCATAAGAGAAATCTCCGCTTCCGCCCGTCATTGATCTTAAGTCTGTACAATATCTGAATATCGTACTCATAGGAACTTCAGCATCGATGACCTGCTTACCGTCACCTGTAGGATTCATTCCGAGAACTCTTCCTCTTCTCTTATTAAGGTCGCCCATTACATCACCTGTATATGCATCGGGAACAGTAACCTTAAGACTCATAATAGGCTCAAAGAGTATAGGACCTGCCTCCATGATACCCTTCTTGAAAGCCTGGATGGTCGCCATCTTGAATGCCTGCTCCGAAGAATCTACCGGATGATAAGATCCATCATAGAGAACTGCCTTAATTCCGACAACGGGATAAGCTGCAAGAGGTCCCTTAACAACACTCTCTGCAAGACCTTTCTCAACTGCGGGGAAGAAGTTCTTGGGAACAGCACCGCCTACAACTATCTGCTCGAACTCATAAGGCTTGGTTATATCGCCTGAGCTCTCGAATGTCATCTTAACATGACCATACTGACCATGACCGCCTGACTGCTTCTTATACTTATATTCAACATCTGATTTCTTCTTAATGGTCTCTCTGTAAGCAACCTTGGGATCGGATAATTCTATCTGAACCTTGTATTCATTCTGAAGCCTGCTGACAACGATATCAAGGTGCTGCTCACTCATTCCGTAGAGAAGCATCTGATGATTCTCTGCATCATTTACATTCTTAAGAGTAAGATCTTCATGCATCATCTTCTGAAGTGCCTGACCTATCTTATCGATATCACCCTTATTGACTGCCTTATATCTTCTGTATGTATAAGGAACAGGAAGCTCAGCCTTACCGTACTGGATAGTCGTTGCCTTTGTAGAAAGAGTATTACCTGTTCTTGCAGCTGTGATCTTGGCAAGGGCTCCGATATCACCGGCATGTAACTCACTTACTTCGATGGGCTTATTACCCTGAAGGACATAGAGCTTGCCTATCTTCTCTTCGATATCCTTATCCTTGTTGTAGAGAAGATCATCTGTCTTGATAACACCTGAGTAAACCTTAATAAGACTGTATTTTCCGATAAAAGGATCAACGATAGTCTTCCAGATGTAAGCACTCTTGGCCTTAGAGAAATCATAATTGGCTTCGAAGATGTCATTGGTCTTAAGATTAACTCCGGCAACAGTTCTTGCCTCAGGGCTTGGGAAATACTTAACGATATCATCAAGCAATGTATATATACCCTGACACAAGAGGCTTGATCCCATCGACATGGGTACAAGTGAACAGTCATTGATATTATTACGGAGCGCAGCTCTGATCTCAGCCTCTGAGAAAGTATCACCTTCGAAGTATCTCTCCATAAGATCTTCACTGGTCTCTGCAACCGATTCCATCAGGGTATCTCTGCAAAGGTCAAGGTTAGCTCTGTTATAATCGGGTATCTCGCACTCCGTTACTTCCTTACCGTTCCATCTATAGCCCTTCTCAGCTATAACGTTGATATAACCTACGAACTTCTCGTTCTCTCTGATGGGAAGATGGAAGGGAGCCATGATCTTGCCGTATTTAGCAGTCATATCTTCCACAACCTGTCTGAAGGAAGCATTGTCTATATCCATGTCGGTTACGAATACCATTCTCGGAAGCTTATACTTATCACATAATTCCCAAGCTTTGGTAGTACCGACTTCTATTCCGGCTTTACCGTTAACAACAATGATCGCCGCGTCGGCAGCACTTGCAGCCTCTTCAGCTTCACCGACAAAATCAAAATATCCGGGTGCGTCTATAAGATTGATCTTGCAATCAGCCCACTCTATCGGAACTACGGATGTGCTGATAGAGAACTTACGCTTCTGCTCTTCTTTGCCGAAATCACTTATTGTATTACCGTCAGAGACCTTACCCATTCTTGAAGTAAGTCCTGCAAGATAAGCCATTGACTCTACAAGACTGGTCTTACCTGAACCCCCGTGACCAAGCAATACAACGTTACGAATCTTGTCAGTAGTATAAACATTCATTGTCTTTTTCCTCCAAAAGAAAATTTTAAAACCCCATAAATGCATTGTACTAAATTTTCTCACAATTCGCAATAATTTTACTCATTAAAATATGATTAATTCGAATATACAGAAAATTTGGTCAATTCATTTATGGGGTTCAAGATTCCCAACGTTATTAAGTTCTATACTGTATGATCCTTAAGAAACTGAATATATTCATGTTCCGGAAGAGGCTTGGAATAATAATACCCCTGAGCCAGATCAACCTTAGCGGCCTCAGCCATCTCCGTCATCTCTTTAGTCTCAATACCTTCGGCCACAACAAGGAGATTCTGATTATGGAACATATTAACAAGATCGGTTATAACCGTAAGGTCGCCTTTTTCAAAAAACGATGACACTATGTTCTTATCGATCTTAACCATATTGATGTGCCACTGAATCATCCTGTTAAGGTTAGTCGCGCCGCTTCCGTAATCATCAAGTGCAAGTCCTTTACCGATATGTGCAAGCTGTCTGAGATTAGTCTGAAATTCTTCAGTCTCTATCGTAGCGGTCTCGGTGATCTCAAACTCGATCATGGACGGCTTGGTATTATAGAGCTTCATATCGGAAGAAAACTCTTTCACAAGCATCTCGTTCATACATTGAATAGGCGACAAATTCACATGGATATAATTGATCCCCATGCTCTTAAGATCATTATCACTGATAAAAGCACATACTTTTCTGAATATCTGTCGGCCAAGAACGATTATCTGACCTGTCTTCTCAGCTCTCTCGATGAACTCTCCCGGCATCATACGTCCAAGTTCTTCATCCTCAAGACGTACCAATGCTTCAGCCGTATCAAAACATTTATTCTTGTATGAATAAATCGGCTGATACCATACCTGAATGCTGTCATTCTTAATAGCCCTGTCAAGCGCCTTCTCAACGTTCCTTGCACGCTGCATACGCTCCAGAAGTTCATCATCAAGAACGATATGAGACTTATTCTCATTGAAGTCCTCAGAGAAATAGAAGTAAAGCAATTCTCTTAACTGCGTCGGACACTTTGACACCACTTCCTCAGTCATAAGTCCGCTTCTAAGACCCATTCTGACTTCACCGATGTTGATCTTCCATGGCTGCTGGAATCTCTCTTCCACTCGCATTATGAAGTCTTCCAGTGCCTCCGAACTGCTACCGGTAGCAACGAATCTGCCGTCTCCGAAGTAGAATACATTGTCATGTCCTCTGTTCTGTTGCACCCACCTGCCGATAGTATGAAGAGTATCGTTCATAACCGTAACATCATAGATATTCCTCATATCATCATACTGATCAATGTAGAAACAATAACAGCAGAAGCTCTTATCCAATATATTCCACTCATGAGTGACCGCATAAAATGCATCAACATCAAACAGGGATGTATTCTTATCAATGTAAAAATCAGGATTCTGCAACGACAAAAAGATTATGATTATTGCCATCTGTGAAAAAGCATCCATCGATAATACATACGGATACCTTATCCTGAAGTAGTTACCGATTATCAGAAGCACAAAATACCAGACGAAACTCACCAGATGATCCCTGCTCATCTTCCTGCAATGCATAAGAACGGTAAGCAGTGTTGCTCCCAAATAGAAAAAGAACAGAACATACAGAGCATCATATCCCCATCCCCTCTGATATCCGAAGTCCTGCTCGATACGGAAGGTGAACGAAGTTATGGGTGCCGAAAATATCATAAGACAATAAACGGCAAAAGGCGCTGTTATAAGCTGCCCTATCCATTGGGATACATTCTGATCCGTGGAATAGGTCACTGTCATTGCATATTGGAAGAAGACACAGGCTCTCGCGGCATAAGAAATAAAATATGCCATATTGACAAGATACAACTGCCATACTTCATATCTGTAATAATAATTATCCATATGACTGGACGCAATATCAGCCACCGTAACAACGAGCTGAACAAAAAGCGCCGTCAGGAATATCTTATTCTGTCGGATAGGAAGCTTCCTTCTTCCGAGAAAGAATCCTATGAATATGATCTCCGCGCATAATGCGGAAATTGAAAAGTCATAATTAAATATAGCTACCACCACCTTTTACACGCAGTAACACACGACTGTTTCATATTATTATAATATAATTCTACGGATAATACGACATAATACTATAATCTTACAACAGCAAAATTCATATTGCCTTTCAAATGTATCGTCTTCTTGCGCCCCGGCACGAAGATACAATCGCCCTTGCAGACCTTATCCTTATAAGTTTCTTTGTTGATCCTACAGTCTATCTGACCTTCACCGTCGGTGATAAGAAGCGCAATGAAGGATTCTTCATTAACCGAAAGCGAGTAAGTACTCTCACTTTTTACAAACTCACATTGAAAATATTTGCAATCCTCATTACCCTTATAAGCCTTATAATCGAGCACATCCAGTGCTTTATCTATATCAAGTCTTCTTCGATGTCCGTACTTGTCAACACGATCGTAATCATACAACCTGTAAGTACAGTTGGAATTCTGCTGAACCTCACAGATCAGGCATCCTTTTCCGATGGCATGCACAGTTCCCGCAGGAATATAATAAGTCTCATCCGGCTTAACATCTATACGATTCAGCATATTGATGATATTGCCTTCTGTAATACCGTGTCTTACCTCTTCTTCGGTAACATCCTTTCTGAAACCGACATAGAGGCACGCACCCTCTTCGGCTTCAAGGATATGCCATAATTCACTCTTACCGTATTCATTCTCATGTTCAAGCGCATAATCATCGCCGGGATGCACCTGAACCGAGAGATCGTCTCTTGCATCTATAAGCTTGATAAGCAACGGAAAAGCGCGGCCACTGACGTATTTCCAGCCAAGCCCTTCATCACCTATCTTGTGCAGATAATCTCCAAATGTAATACCCTTATGCTGACCTGAGGCGATCCTGCTCTGGCCATCGGGATGTGCAGACAATTCCCAACTCTCGGCAATAAGATCATAATCACATTCCTTACCGAACTCATCGCGGAGTTTGGTACCGCCCCAGAGATAATCCTTATAGATCGGCGAGAGCTTCACAAACGGCTCCTGTGTATATCCAAGAGACGCTTCGGATGTGATCGCACCCTTCTGATCAAAATTGAGCTTGGTATCGTTAAAGACCATTCCAGTGATAGTCTCAACAAAGATGAGATCATCCTCACTGGTACATGATATACGATACTCTTCTTCATCCAGCGGATAAGATTCGCCGACACTTATATTAACAGTCCCCTTATCGCTCTTAAGAAGCCCTGTACCGTTGATGATACTGATATTAACCGTATCCTTACCGGCTGTGGTATACCTATAGGTATGCCCCGGAAGAACTATAACCTTACTGACCAGTATCCCTTTATCACGGTTTTCGGACAGAACGTGATATTCACCCCAATTTGCATAATATACAGAACTCTTGTCAAAATAGCCCCACATACTCTCGGAAGCTCTGATGATCTCTTTGAGATCGTTGGACTGACCTTTGGCTCCGATATATACCGCATCATCCGTATTGACTACCATTACATCCTTCAAATGATTGACCAGTACCAGCTTATCCGTCGACTGATTGATAACCGTAGTATTATCGCATTTGTTATATATGATCTGTTCTTCCTTGACAGACTGAATATCAAAGTCATCCAGATCGTCGAGACTTCCAACGTCCTGCCATCCGTAGGTCGCATGTATTACTTTAATATCGCTGCTTTTTTCAAAATAGACTTTCTCAATGGAACTGCTCTCTATCCTGCAAAACAACTCTCCCGAATAAAAGGTATTACCGCCGTCCACCTGTCTCTTAAGATATATCTCCCGTAAGACCTCAAGTTCATCATGCGCGATCCCGTCGAGCGAATAGAGAAAATCACCGACATTGAACATGAACATACCGGAATTGATATAATAATCACCACTCTTATAATACTTCTCAGCTGTTTGAGAATCCGGCTTCTCGGTAAAATCTATAACATCCTCCCCTGAATACCTGATATACCCGAATCTGGTATCGGGCTTCACAATATCCATTCCAAAGGTAACGATCTTACCGTTTTTGATCATCTTCTTGGCATCAAGTATGGAATCCTTATAAGAGTCACCCTTGATAAGATGATCTGATGAAGCAACAAAGAGAGTCTCCGAATCATTAAGAGAAAGAGCCGCAAGTATTACCGGTGCTGCGGTATTACGTCCTTCTTCTTCGTAGATACATCTGTAATTAAGTCCCCTGAAGGCACGCATCTGATTCTCTATGATGGATTCGTATTCAATTCCCGTTGAGATAATAAATTCATCACAAAAAGCCATATTTCTGGCTATCGTATCCTGAAATATGGAATGATTATTCTTGATCTGCATGAACTGCTTGGGATTGTTCTTACGAGAAAGAGGCCACATTCTGTCGCCTCTTCCACCTGCCAATATAAGACATTTCATCTGTCTGATATCCTGTACATTTTATTTATTGAATGCCTGATATACCTCAATACGCTGAGACTCTGTCTCAGGCATACCGACAAAAATAGCTCCGTAGACATAATGATCCTCATCCTTGACGATCCTTACGATCTCCATAAAAGCATGAAGTACTTCCTTGGTCCATATAGTAAGGAATCCTTCATAGATCGCACCGATCTCAAGCTTCTCGGTACAATCAAAGCCAACACCTGTCTTGGATACATCATTAACCTCAATGGCAACTTCCTTGACGCCATCGCCACCTGTCAACTGCTTAACGATAAGCCTGCTGGTAAGCTCAGTTCTGACCGCTTTCCTTTTTTCCTCCATTGTTCCCTCCATTTTACTATACGTTCTCGCCTATATACATCGCATCACCGAATGAGAAGAATCTGTATCTGTTCTCAATGGCGATGTTATATGCATCAAGTACATGTTCCCGTCCTGCCAACGCCGACACGAGCATAACAAGCGTTGATTCCGGAAGATGAAAATTAGTGATCAGGCTGTCCAGCACCCTGAACCTGTATCCGGGATAGATAAAAATCTGGGTATTGCCGCTGCATGCCTTAAGTCTTCCGTTCTCATCGGCAGCGCTCTCAACAGTCCTGCAGCTTGTAGTGCCAACACAGATCACCTTCCTGCCACTGTCCTTCGCCTTATTGATCTTATCCGCAGCCTCCTGCGTGATCTCGTAGTATTCGGAATGCATATGATGTTCCTGAACATCGTCCACTTTCACGGGACGAAAAGTCCCAAGTCCGACATGCAGGGTGACAAAGGCGGTCTCTACACCCTTATCACGGATCCTGTCGAGAAGTTCTTCAGTAAAATGAAGTCCTGCGGTGGGTGCGGCTGCACTGCCTTCATACTTGGCATATACAGTCTGATATCTGTTCTTATCCTGAAGCTTATGCGTTATGTAAGGAGGAAGTGGCATCTCTCCGAGCCTGTCGAGTATCTCTTCAAAGACACCCTCATATTCGAACTTAACTATCCTGTTGCCTTCTTCCACAACATCCATGATCTCAGCCTTAAGGCATCCGTCACCAAAGGTAACGCGAGCGCCCTTCTTAAGCTTCTTACCGGGTCTTACAAGCGTCTCCCATCTGTCAGCATCAAGCCTCTTCAACAGAAAGATCTCAACACCGGCTCCGGTATCTTCTTTAACGCCCAGAAGCCTTGCGGGAATTACCTTGGTATTGTTAAGCACCAGACAATCACCCGGCTCAAGATAATCGATTATCTCTTTAAAAACATGATGCTTAACTAACCCTGTACTCTTATTAAGACATAAAAGCCTGGACGAACTCCTGTCCGTAAGAGGGTCCTGTGCTATAAGCTCTTCAGGAAGATCAAAATAAAAATCTGATGTCTTCATTATATTACAAACCCACCTTATTTAGGAAGACCTTATAACCCATAAATGTACCGAAAATATCTGCTTTGCTGACAGCTTCCCACGGTGCATGCATATTAAGTACCGCAACACCGCAATCGATAACATTCATTCCGTAAAGAGCAAGGATATAAGCGATGGTTCCGCCTCCACCTACATCTACCTTACCAAGCTCTGCTGTCTGATATATAACACCTTCCTCATCCATGATCTTACGGATCATGGCGATATATTCCGCATTGGAATCATTTGATCCCGACTTACCGCGTGAACCCGTGAACTTATTGAATACCATTCCGTTACCGAGCGCAGATGCATTCTTCTTATCGAACTTATCGGCGTAGCTCGGATCAAATCCGGCATTAACGTCGGAACTTAACATATAACTTGCAGCAAGACATCTTCTTACCTTAAGCTCGCTGTATTCTCCGGTAAGATTCATAACTTCTGCAACCATGTTAACGAAGAAATTCGATCTCATACCTGTAGCTCCGACCGAACCTATCTCCTCCTTATCAACAAGGATACAGCAGGTGGTTCTCACGGGATCTTTAACGGAAATCTCTGCCATAAGTGACGGATAAGCACATACCCTGTCGTCATGACCGTAGCCTAAGATCATACTCCTGTCAAAGCCGGCCTCTCTCGCTCTTCCTGCGGGCACGACTTCAAGTTCTGCAC
The DNA here is from genome assembly GCA_024684085.1 of Lachnospiraceae bacterium. Classification (GTDB taxonomy): domain Bacteria; phylum Bacillota; class Clostridia; order Lachnospirales; family Lachnospiraceae; genus Colinaster. The sequence goes on from JAIKXM010000016.1 coordinate 89,896, forward strand.
TCTCAAAATCAGCCTCTTCAAAGCCGTATTCATCCTTAAGGAATCTTAAGATATTAGCCTTAACGGCCTCTTTAACCTCTTTGTCTTCTTCCTTCTTAAGAGGCATATTACCTACGATTATATCAAGTGCGTCGCCTTCGATAACCTTAGAAGCCTTCTTCTCCATCTGATCGGCCGCAAGATGAATGAGCAGATCAGAGATGAAGAATACGGGATCATCCGGATCTTCACCGATATTTATCTCAACTGTAGTGCCGTCTTTTTTGACAACAACACCGTGAATTGCAAGAGGAAGTGTGACCCACTGATACTTCTTGATACCGCCGTAGTAATGTGTATCAAGATAAGCGATACCGTCTGCTTCATACAGGGGATTCTGCTTGACATCCATTCTGGGCGAATCGATATGTGCACCAAGGATGTTAAGACCTTCTTCCATGGGCTTCTGACCGATGGTGAAAGCAACAACAGACTTATTCATCTGAGTTGCATATACCTTATCTCCTGCCTTAAGAGTCCTGCCTTCCTTAATAAGACGGTTAAGCTCTTCATAACCGTTCTCCTCGAGAAGATTGACCGCAAGATCCACACATTCACGCTCAGTCTTACCTCTGCTAATGAAATCAATATAATCTTTTGCAAATGCATCTATCTTCTTAATATCTTTTTGCTTGGAATTAAGCCAAATATTCTTATTATTCATATCATTTTCTCCAAACGTACAATTATCCGCTCCGGGTGATCAGACTGCTGTTACTCCTAAGGGATCCGGCAGTCTGATAGAATCACTTAAGCTTCAACACATTTATGTAATAATCCTACTGAGTTCTCAATTCACCGCCGACTTTCTTGTTAAGCTTGCTAAGAACTTGACTTGCAACCTTCTCGATCTCTTCCGAAGTAAGAGTCTTCTCGGGAGATCCGATGGTAAGTCTTATAGTTACAGACTTCTTGCCCGCAGGAACCTGCTTGCCTCTGTACTCATCAATGAATGCAGCTTCCTTAAGAAGTGCTGCGGCCTTCTTGGGTCCCATGATGGCATCATAGATCTCATTCCATGTTGTATTTACATCGAACAGCATTGAAACATCATAATCTGTCTCGGGATATTCTGCAAGGTGCTCGAACTTATTGGTTCTTGAGATAAGCGGTTTAAGCATTGTTGAGTCGATCTCGAACAGGATAACCGACAGATTCTTGATACCACAGTCAAGCGCCACTTTTTTGGACAGAAGCCCCATCTCACCGATGCACTCATCCTGAACGTAGATATTCATCCATACTACGTTATCAGACCATACAGGCTTCTCTTCCTTCTTGAAAGTGAAGGCTTCCATATGTGTATATCTTGACATATATTCAAGAACGCCCTTAGCTTCTCTGAATAAAGTCTCAATCTTCCTGGTACTGCTTGCAAAAGCGCCCGCAATTTTCCTCTTCTGCTCGGGAAGTGACTCGGTCTCATCGTAAGGAGAAGTATAATTCCTGTCATAGAAGACCTGCGCTTCCTCGAAGATCGAGAAGTCATCAAAGTATCTCTCGTTCTTTGTTACGGCTTCGCAGAGATTTGGAAGCAGCGAAGAACGGATATACTTAAGATTGGGAGCCGGAGGTGTAGAGAGCTTCAGTACACCTTCTGTATCCTGCAAAACAGCATTGACATATGTGTCATTCATCCAGGGATAAGTATATACTTCCTGCATGCCGCAACGGATTGCAAGATATTCCTTGATATTCCTTACAAGATCCTTATCCTTCTGATTGATAGCACTTTCAAAAGAGGTCGTAAAAGGTGTTGCTTCGAAATTGTCATAACCGTACATTCTCGCAACTTCTTCCATTACGTCATCTTTGATAGAGATATCACCCGTAGAACGCCATGTGGGAGCGATCACATGCATATCCTCGCCATTGATCGCAACTTCGAATCCAAGGAGTTCCAGTTTATTCCTGATATCTTCATTGGTAAGGTGCTTACCGAGTCTCTTCTCAAGCCATGTGAGATTAACATCGATCTCAGCTCTCTTTAATCTGTTCTCATACTTATCGCAGTAACCCGTAACCTTAACTTCGGGATATATCTCCTTAAAATACTGCATACTGAGCGAAAGAGCCTGATCACATCTCTCGGGATCTATAGCTTTCTCATATCTTGAAGAAGCTTCTGTTCTGTTATCATAACGAAGAGCTGTTCTTCTGATACCCGTAGACTCGAAATTAGCCACCTCAAGGATAACCTGCTCTGTTGTAGGAAGGATAGAGTCTTTTGCTCCGCCCATAACACCTGCAAGAGCTACAGGGCCGCAGGCATCTGTAATAACAAGATCATCACTGCACAGTTCGAGTTCCTTATCATTAAGAAGTAATAATCTCTCATTATCCTTGGCACGTCTTACAACGATATGATCCTCAATCTGCGTCGCATCAAATGCATGTGTAGGATTACCCGTTGCAAGCATAACATAATTGGTGATATCTACAAGAGCGTTGATCGGACGCATTCCGACTCTCCAGATCCTGCTCTGCATCTTAAAGGGAGCGGGCTTAACATTAACGCCTTCAATCTGAACACCGATATATCTGGGACATCTGACTGTATCATCTATCTCAACATTGAAGTCAGACTGTACATCTGTCTCAAAAGGCTTGATCTCCTTGAGCTTAAGATTATAAAGAGCTGCGATCTCTCTTGCTATTCCGTAGTGTCCCCAGAGATCGGGTCTGTTTGTCATCGACTTATTATCGATCTCCAGAATAACATCATTAAGATCGAGTGCGTCTGCGATCGCGGTACCTGCGGGTACATCAAAATCAGACAGGTCTAAGATCTCTGCCTCTTCTTTTGCAGGGAAGAGATCACCGAGTCCGATCTCGCTTGAAGCACAGATCATTCCGTAAGAAGGAACTCCTCTAAGCTTCGCATTCTTAATTACGACCGGTTCACCCTCTCCATGCCAGCGAACGACCGCTCCGGGGCATGAAACCGCAACGCGCATTCCAACTTCGAGATTGATACCTCCGCAGACGATATTCTTGATCTCACCGTCACCTATATCAACCTTACATACCCTTAACTTATCAGCATCGGGATGCTGTTCGATAGCTTCTATAACACCTACGACCATCTTATCGAATCTGTTGGCAAGGAACTCAACGTCCTCAACTTCAACAGTATCCATTGTAAGGTCATATGCCAATTTCTTCAGATCTGTATCTTCAGGAAGATCTACATAATCTTTGATCCATGATAATGATAATTTCATCTTGTCCTCCTCTAATTACACTTCATTTAGTTTATATATATTCGTCGGATATCCGTTTTTGTAATGCCGTGCAAAGAACACACGTCAACACTTTACTTAAACTGCTTCAGGAATCTGAGGTCAGCGCTGTGGAATAATCTGACATCATCAACTCCGTAACGCATCATGACCAATCTGTCCAAACCGATGTTAACATAGAAACCGGTATACTCATCGGGATCAAGGCCGGCAGCCCTGAGTACGTTGGGATGAGGTGAACCGCCCGGCATAACCTCGATCCAGCCTACATGCTTACATACACTACATCCCTTACCGCCGCAGACCTGACATTCCATATCGATCTCGAATCCGGGCTCAACAAAGGGGAAGAATCCGGAACGCATTCTTACCGGAACTTCTCTTCCGAATACCTTACTTAAGATAGTCTGAATAAGAACCTTACCTGAAGTAAATGTTATATCCTTATCTACGATAAGCGCCTCATACTGGAAGAACGCTCTCTCATGATGTGCATCAGTTGTCTCATTTCTGTATACACGACCGGGATATACGAATCTGTAAGGAGGCTTATGTGTCTGCATATAACGAACACTTCCTCCGGTAAGGTGAGGACGAAGACACAGCTTCTCATTCGTAGAACCACTGTCATGACCTTCGATCCAGTATGTATCCATACTCTCACGTGCAGGATGATTGTCAGGGAAGTTCAGCTTATCAAAAGCGTACATTTCACTTGTGATATCATCTTCCTGATATACTTCGAATCCCATTGAACGGAAGGCGTCATTAAGGTCATAACACATTTGTGTGATGGGATGCAGACCTCCTTCCTGAGGCATGATCCCGGGTACCGAACAGTCGAAATCAGCCGATACTTCGGATGCCTTAAGCTTAAGTTCCATTCTCTTGGAATCGATCAACTCTGTGACCTGATTCTTAACCTGATTAAGAAGCTTACCCATCTCAGGTCTCAATGATACATCAACCTTAGGAAGTTCCTTCATAAGAAGACTAAGAGATCCCTGCTTACCTACAAAAAAAGTCTTAACATTCTGAAGTTCACTCTCACTGGCAGCATCGGTGATCTTCTTCTTAGCTTCATCAAAAATCAAATTGATCTTCTCTTTCATTACTTACTCCTTTCAAATAAAAAGAATGTCGCTTGCGACATTCCCGCGCCGAGCGCGGATGCTTTAGCATCATATATCTTTCGCGCAAGTGCGCATCCTTAGCGGAGCGTTTTTTGCGTAACAGGAAGCAATTTCCTATTACGTAAAAAAGCCCCTTGTAAATACAAGGGACGATGTTATTCGCGGTACCACCCTAATTCAGGTCACCCATCGGTTAACCTGCACTCTTACAGTGTATCGTTATCTGCGACACTACACATCTGACTTAACGCCCGAAGGCTTTTCGTCAAAAAGCTCCTATACTGAAACTTCCATTATGAACTGCATAGAATGCTTGCAACCGGTGACATTCCTCTCTGTAATGCAGGATTCATATGTACTCACGTATACTCACAGCTTGATAACAGCTATATTTTAGCATGGGTTTTGATATTTGCCAACTATATTTAATGATCAAAAGCAATCTGTTGGCTTTCCTATTACATAAAAAACCTCACCGATAAGGTGAGGTTCAATGATCTAAAACTATGCTCTTTCTACAAGGCCTGACTTAAGGCATCCTGTACAAACATGCATCCTCTTAGATGCGCCGTTAACTAAACACTTAACACTTCTTACATTTGCATTCCAAATATGATTGGATCTTCTATGTGAATGGCTAACGTTGTTACCGAAGTGAACGCCCTTTCCGCAGATATCACACTTTGCCATAATTACACCTCCTCTATAAACACATGCTTATATCATACTTAACGTTGTCGAATGTCCGTTTCAAAATGCCGTGCAACTTACGCTCGACAAGATTAAGACTCCTTAAGGAGTAAAACATATATATCGTTCAAATATGTCTTTCAGACTCACAACATTGTTATAATATCAGACTTATAACAGAATTGCAAGAAGTTTTTATTATTTTCGAAGTTTATTTTTTATCCTTCTTCTCATACTCTACCTTCAGTCGGCGGTATTCACTTCCGATCACAGAGATCACGCTCTCATCTCCGCTAAGATTATCAGGATGAAACATCTTCATAAGTTCTCTGTATCTTTTCTTAAGTGAAGAAGGACTAGTCACTCCTCGAAACAGAATGCTCACATCATAATCAACAACAGGCTGATTAAGACCGTCATTGGTAACGCACTTACGCTTCTTGCTGAGCTCGAACTCGATCTTATCTCTCTCCAGCTGTCTTCTGTCAAGATCCAGCTGAAAGAAAGCATCTTCAAGGAGTTCCGTCTTCTTGGCAAACATCTCATTCTCTTCCCTGAGCCTTCGCCTCTCCTGAAGTATCTTCTCATTAAGACGCTTCATATCCTCGTCAAAATTCTTACGTTCCGTAATGAACTTCTCATATATCCTGAGATTTTCATTCCGTTCGCTCTGAAGCCTTACATATTCTCCGAAAAAATATTGTTTCAGTTCTCTTTCTTTTGCAGGATCCATCACTCTGTCTTGTAATCTTCTGTAACAACCTCTACAGCTTCTTCATCTTTGACATCAACATTCTTCTTGGAAGAGATCTTATCCAGTACGTCGGGAATAAGATCAACGATCTTGGCAAGGGTATCCTGATTCTTGATACTTACAAGCTTAGTCTTGCCGTCCTGAATGATAAGTACGGCGCTGGGATTCATCTTACCTGTAACGCCTCCGCCCGTACCGTCTCTCTTCTCACTGTTATTGGAACCTGCTGCGATACCGAAGGAAACATCCATAAGCGGGATGATAACGGTATCTCCGATATACTTCGGCTCCCCCACAACTGTCTTGGCTGATAACAGTCCGTCCACATTCTTAAGAAGATTGTCCATTGTCGTATCAAAATTATTCATATTTTTCCCTCACCCTTTTGAATTTTTTAACAAAAAGCCTGCAATTCTTATTAAGCAATATCCGCAGACCCGCTGTAACGAGCGAGATCATCCGGATCTTCCCTTTGATAAAAACATTGATATCCATATCCTTATCGCCAAAGTTCGGTAGAATGATAACATTCTCATTAAGATAAGTATACAGGATATTACTGAAGGCCATCGCCCTTCCGTAGTTATATTCATCATCAAGTCCGACTACAACACTTGCATTGAATGTTCCGGGCTTGATACTCTTAATTATTTTAAAAAACTGAATTTTACAACATTCAAAAGCATCCTTAGTGGAATCCTCGGTAAGAAGCTCATAATACTCTTTCAGCATATCGATATTGAACTTAGAAAGAAAGCCCTTGGAATCGCCTTTTGCCTTATTTGCCGGCTTATTCTCAGCCGACTCACTTTCTTTAGCCGGATCCATACTTTTATCATTATCCGAAATCTTATCTTTATCCGGATCCATACTTTTATCATTATCCGAAATCTTATCTTTAGCCGAAGCTATCCCTTTATCTTTAGCTTCATCCGAAGCCTTGGGTCTATCTTTCTTAGCGGGCTTAACCTTATCTTTCCCGGTGCGTTTCTTCTTCTCCCTCGGATATATAGTAAAAAACAGGCACTTCACTTTAATGATAAACTTCTCACCATACGAAGCCTCCGCACGGATCATCCGAAGCAGGAAGGTAACAAGCCCATTGCCAAGGATACCGTTGCGGTTATCATAACGGACCGAAATCCTGTATCTGAACGGAACAAATAATATGAGCACAAGAGCAAGGACAAGAAGTCCTAAGATCGCCAATATCACAATTCCCGCTATTTTTAAACAAAGCAATATGATCTCAAGCATAATCACTCACTCACCTGCTCACATATTCGCACAGATCAAAGCTTCCCGTGGCATCAAGAGTATCTTCGGTGATGTTGAGAATGATATCCTCGCATTCATTCTTAGAGCCGGCAAATCCGCATATCAGATAATTACCGCGTCTGATAGCTCTCTGCTTGAACATCGCGTTATGAAAGTATTCCAAATGTCCGGTATTGTTGTTGACTGCCACAATATAGAGACCAAGATCGCCTCTGCCCGTCATAAGCTGCCATTTAATCCTTATTCTCCGAATGCCTTTTATGGATTCGGAACAATATATTCTGCGAGCAAACCTGATCACAACTACCCACCCTACTATTCCTGATTACATATGTGAATATAATAATCTTCGCTTATTAAGTATACACTAATCGATCCCGTAATAGCAATTGAATATTCTTCTTGCGATGGGCACGGCATAGTCGCCACCGCTTCCGATCCCTTCAACTATGATGGTCACGGAGATCTCGGGATCGTCGACCGGAGCAAAGCCCGTGAACCAGGCGTGGGCATCTTCTTTATTGCCGTTAAACTCAGCCGAACCTGTTTTGCCGGCGGCCGTATAATGATCGTTCTGAAGCTTGCGGCCCGTACCATTAAGGACAACCGCTTCCATCATAAGGCTCAGGGCCTTAGCCTCATCTTCCGACATAACACGCTTCTCGGTCTCATCGGCATAGGTCTTGATCACCTTTCCGTTGCCGTCTGTCACACGATCGATCACCCTTGGTTTCATCATAACACCCTTATTGGCGATTGCCGAAGTGATCAGATTCAGATGAATGGGAGTGATGATCGCATCACCCTGTCCGATCGATATCTGAGCCATATCATAATCAGAAGTCTTCGAATCAACCTTAAGATCCGACTGTGAATAATTATACTCGATCGGAAGTCCGCTGTTAAACAGGAGCCCGTTTAAGGTATTGCCAAACTTATCCTTATCCAGAGACATTCCTATGTTCGCAAACGACGAATTACATGACTTGGCGAACGATCCCACAAAGTCAAGCTTACCGTGAACACTGCCGTGATAACAGCTTATATCTATATTCTCGGCCTCATCGACATATTTACCGTTACAGGTATATGTATAATCCTGAAGCGCCGTAGGATTCTCCCTCAGGTACTCAAGCGAAGTGATGATCTTGAAAGTCGATCCGGGCGGATAGAGTCCCTGCGTCGTACGATTAAGCAGCACCGACATCTGCGGATTGTTAACGTAGGCATTCCAGTTCTCGGGGATGGTATTGGGATCAAAATCAGGCTTGGAGACCATTGCAAGTATCCTCCCTGTCTTAACCTCCGTTACGATAACCGCACCCTTGCATACACCGAGAGCATCTGACGCAACATTCTGAAGATCGGTATCAAATGTCGTGTAGACATTGTTGCCCGGATTCTTCCTGCCCGCCATGTCATTCTCCATCTTCTCATTAAGACTTATGTCCGAATTGATCAGATAGAATCCGGCCATACTCTCGATACCTGTTGTACCGTGATTGGAGAAACCGACTGCATGGGCATAGAGATTATGATAGGGATAAGAGCGATACTCCTCCCCCGCCTCATTCGTCAGTGTCTCAGCCAGCAGATTGCCGTCACTGTCATATATCCTGCCTCTGATATTCTCCCTGGCCAGAAGCTTCTGTCTTGAGTTATAACTGTTGCCGATAAGAGTCTGTTCGTTATTCTTAACATAGATGCACAGATATATGCTCATTGACAGAAAGATCAGTCCAAAGAACACTATCGTTATCCAATTTTCAACTGTTCGTATCCTCTTCTTCGTCATAATCCGAATACTCTTCCTCACTGTCATCATTTTCTTCAAGCCACTCTTCATACAGCTTGTCATTATTCACTACTATCACGCCCTGACAGATCATGAATAAGAATATACTCGTCATAACACTGCTTCCGCCGTAGCTTACGAAGGGCAGCGTGACTCCGGTCAGCGGAATGAACTTGATACCGCCACCGACCGTTAAGAATACTTGAAAAATATACAGCACTGCGGATCCGACAAGCAGAAGTCTGCAGAACCTGCTCCTGTTGATCATCGCATTGCGCATTAATATCATAAATGAAGAGAAACATATCATAAGCAGGCAGACTGCCGCGATCGCACCCATCTCTTCCGATACCGCCGAGAATATGAAATCACTCTCTACAAAAGGAATATCTTCCGGCACACCTTTGCTAAGTCCCATTCCGAAGAATCCGCCGCAGCTGATGGCGAACAGCGACTGTGTTATCTGATATCCCTGATTATCGATCTTACTGAAGGGATCAAGAAAGGCCTGAACCCTGACACGCACATGGGAGAACATCCTGTATGCGATAACGGATGCGCCCGCGCCTCCCATGAATCCAAGGATCAGAAAAGCATAATTCCTTGTTGCGATGAACAATACAAAAAGGAATGTTATAAAGAAGATCAGTGCATTACCGAGATCCCTGGAGAATACAAGTGCCAGAACATACATGGCAGCAACAACGCATATAAGCAAAACCCTGTAGAACTTATCCGCAACCGCAAAAGCACCTGCGATAAATATCACAAATATTATCTTCGCGAACTCCGAAGGCTGGAACTTAAGTCCCGCTATCGAGAAACTTATCTTACTTCCGTTAACGGTGTGTCCCAGGATGAGTACCATTAAAAGGATGGCAAGACCAATAACGGCAAAGACAATATACAAGTCGCGTATTTTTTTATAATAAGAAAAGAGTTTTGTAAGCACGAGTGCAAGGCACAGGCTGACAGTCACAATGACGAACTGCCTTATCGTCTTATTAAAGTCAAGCCTTGATATTATGATGAACCCGATGCCTATCAGCATGATCATATTATTGGCCAGTACCTTATTGACCGAAGGATAGATCATCTCCATCAAAACGACCGTTGACAGAAGTACGATCAAATCCATCACGCCCAGAAAGGCATAGTCCAGCTGTCCAAGTTTCAGACAAAGCGTCGAAAACGCAAGGATCTGTATCAGAACAAAATAGATCCTCTGTCGTATGACAATTCCATTGTGATCAAAGACAGGCTCGCCCTTGATCTCGTAGATCACGCATTCAAGACAATATAGGATCATCAGAAATGTGATCATGTATTTAGAAATCTCAGTGTATATGTATAACATTTAGAGTACACCCTTATCGATATGGCCGGTTGTATATTCCGTTAACGGGAAGGCCATATCCGTCTCCTCAAGATAATATCTTATGATCTCAGATGTCTCTGCGGCATCCTCGACCGTAAGATCGATTTTGAAATTACTGAATCCCCTTGCCTTAAGCTCATTAAACTTCTTATGGTAAGAATTGGGGATCGCATTATATATCTCATTATAGCAATGAAGGCAGAAACTCTTGACGTAATGCTCCTTCTTGTACCTGTCTCTGAGCACGTAAGAATTGCCCTTCTTGCCCTTATCGCAGCCTGCGAGAGTATTATTGATGCAGTTGGCACTTACCATCATCGGAATGTGCCCGTATATCGGGATCACCAGATCCCTGTCCTCCAGATCATATATCTGATAAGCCGAAAGTTCAACAGGTGCCGTCACCATATCGAATCTCTCCCGCAAAAAAGCGAGGGCTGACTTATTATATCCATAAAGCGTATAGTCAGCGATCATACGACCTATCCCTTCCTCACTAAGGAGATGCATCTGCTCAAGATTGTGCACCAACACCTGGCACTCATGATTCTTAAGATACTCAACAAGCGATTTATAATAGGCTTCCTCTCCCGCTCTCAGTATCCTCGGAAGGACGATACCTGTTCTTATACCTTTTTCCTTAAGTCGACCGGGAAGATCAGATCCCTTCCCCGATGCTATAAGATCATAATATAAGAACGCTGTAAGCTTATCTTTGTCGATATCATCAGCCAAAGAGCAGATCGCTTCCGCCTGTTCACGCTCCTGGATTGTGATCAGGAATGTTTCAGATATCACGCTTTCCGGAATCCGCCTTTCGGATATGTATCTCTCTGATGAATCGCTTGGCTGAATCTCTTTCTTCGGTTTTTCCTCTCCTGCCGGATTATCGCTTGAAGAGTAATCAGGACACATGCGTCTATGGGAAGACAGTAATCCAGCTTCAAGTTCTTCAAGTGCCATACGTCTGTATTCATTCAGCTTCTTAACAGGTAAGAAAAGGTCGTCATCGAGTTCAACATCAATTCGGGATGCCTTGAAATAAGTGTCCCCTGTTTTGCCCAGCTGTTTGATAACTTCTTCACGCGTTGTCGCTCTGTTAAGCGCCTTATCGGGAAGATCGCCTTCTACAACCGCTTTGATCTCACCGCTTCCGGCTGTCACCTTAACCGGTTCACCGTACTTGAAGTATCCTTCAATAGTAATGGGAAGCTTAGCCTCCCGGCTCATTATCTTATCCTTCACATGATCCGCAGTCGCATCACTACGATTATTATACGAAGGCGAATCAAGCGTTACCATCTCGTTGCCGTTATGCCTGTGATAATAACCGTCTATCACACCGGACCTTAAGTACAAAGTACTCAGGATCTCACGATCGCGCTTGTCGATACTGCTCTTTCCGGTCTCAAGATACGAATCTACCGCTTTTTTATATATACTGACTGTACCCGCAACATATTCCGGACTCTTAAGCCTTCCCTCGATCTTAAAGGAATCAATTCCTGCATCGATAAGCTCCGGAACGATATCGATACAGTTCATATCCTTAAGGCTTAATGGATACTGCTCCCTGCATTCGTTAAGCACCCGTCCGTTCTGCACAGGCTTAAAGGGAAGTCTGCACGTACCGGCGCATCTGCCCCTGTTACCGCTTCGCCCTCCAAGAAAAGAACTGAAGAAACACTGCCCCGAATAGCAATAACACATGGCTCCGTGAACAAAACACTCGATCTCAAGACCGGTGTCGTCTTTGAGCTTCTTCATCTCCTTAAGCGAGAGCTCCCTTGCGGGCACAATCCTCTCCACGCCAAGTTCCTTAAGCGCAAGCGCACTGTGACTGTCGGTTATCGTCATCTGAGTGCTCGCATGAAGCGGAAGCCCCGGAAATTCACTCTTTAGATATCCGATCAGACCCAGATCCTGAAAGATAACACCGTCAAGACCACTTTCATACAGCGGTTGCAAAAAAGCCTGCAATTCGCTCCATTCTCTCTCCTTGATCAGCGTATTCAGCGTCAGATATATCTTCTTACCAAGAATGTGAGCAAGGTCAAGACAGGTTACATATTCTTCAGTTGTAAAATTCTCTGCTCCGGCTCGTGCTCCGAATGATTTGCCGGCCATATATACGGCATCGGCTCCGGCATTCATCGCTGCCTTGAAGCATTGCATATTGCCGGCAGGAGCCAGCACTTCAACTTTTTTCATATTTAAACACTCTTCAAATCATATGAGGAAGATAAAATTGTCCCCACTCGCCCACAGGCCGCCGGTCAGTTGCACTGATATCTTAATTTCGACGCCCCTGCGATAAAAAAGGGAATCTTACGATTCCCATTATTTCTTCATATTCTTGATCTCTGCCTCAAGCTGAATGATCTTACGATCAAGAGCGGCTTTTTCGTCCTTATCGGACTTCATGCTCTTCTCCATATTCTCCATCTTCATCTGAATATTGACAAGTTCATGCTTCAGAGAATACAGCTCCTTATCCTTGGCAGCCAGATCTTCTTCCATAGCTTCTATCTGATTCTTAGCCTTAAAGTAATCATCAGCTATATTGATCTGCATAAGTATATTCTGCATATCAAGCTTACAACGCTTATAAGCATCCACCTTCGAATACTCATTATATTTATTGTTAAGATATGAAGCTATCTTCTGTAGATAATCCTCACTTTCGTAACCACTGAGAGTTATCACTTTGCCCCCGATGATAACCTCTGCTTCTGTCTTCATAGCCATAATTATATCCCCTGTTCCTGTTTCGACTCTATCGTTATTATAATCAAATCAATATCTCTTTGCAAGCAACAAGTAATCCGTATAATACATTACAAACCAAGATGTACATAAGCATCTTCTGTCACCATACGCCCTTTGGGAGTTCTGTTGATCAGTCCGTTTTGTAAGAGATATGGTTCATATACATCCTCGATCGTACCCGAATCTTCTCCAATCGTAGCGGCAAGAGTATCAAGTCCTACCGGACCTCCGCCAAACTTATCTATTATAGTCTTAAGAATCCTTCGATCGGTTGTATCAAGTCCCAGTCTGTCAATATCAAGAAGACTCAATACTTCATCAGCCACATCTCTTGTGATGACACCGTCATACTTAACCTGAGCGTAATCGCGTACTCTTTTCAGAAGTCTGTTGGCGATTCTCGGTGTACCTCTGCTTCTTCTTGCCATCTCGAGAGCACCTTCATCATCTATGGCTATTCCAAGATTCTTAGCCGAATTGGTAATGATCGTCTTAAGCTCATCGACCTTATAAAACTCAAGTCTTAATATCACTCCGAATCTGTCTCGTAGCGGCGCGCTCAACATACCGGCTCTCGTCGTTGCCCCGATAAGTGTGAACTTCGGAATATCAAGACGCATAGACTTGGCTTCAGGCCCGCTACCGAGCATAATATCCACACAATAATCTTCCATCGCAGGATAGAGGAACTCTTCAACCTGTCTGTTCAGCCTGTGTATCTCATCAATGAATAAGATGTCTCCGACCTTCAATTTGGTTAAGATGGCGGCAATATCACCGGGTTTCTCAATTGCGGGTCCGGAAGTGATCTTGATATTCACTCCCATCTCATTAGCCAGAATACATGCAAGTGTTGTCTTACCCAATCCGGGAGGTCCATACAGAAGCACATGATCGAGTGCGTCACCCCTGTTACGAGCCGCCTCAATATACACCTGCATCGCTTCTTTGACCTTTTCCTGACCTATGTAATTATGTAAAAATCTGGGTCTTAAGACATTCTCGCTCTTTAGATCCTCAGATCTGACACTTGTGTCAATTACTCTTTTTTCGATCATTCTATGATTCTCTCAGTTTATCGCATTTAACTCTGCTTTTTGATCATCTGCTTATATCTGAATCCGGTTATAAACGCTATCTTCAAAAGCCCGCTTTTAACATTAACCTTAAAACTCTGACTATTACAGATTCATAAGGGCGATCCTTACCAGATCCTCTGCTCTCATATCGTCTTCTACAGTCACACCCGCAAGTGCCTTCATTGCCGCCGAAGGTGTGATTCCAAGTGCTGAAAGCGCCTCGATAGCTTCCTGTCTGACGCTCGAATGACCGTTGTCAACAGGACTGTCCTGGCCGAAAGCCTCAGTCGCATCTACTTTATCCTTAAGTTCAAGTATGATCCTGCCGGCCGTCTTAGGGCCGATGCCGGGAAGCTTGGATATGCTCTTGGCATCTCCGGATACGATACTCATAATAAGATCTTCAACGGAAGCAGCACTCAGCATACCGATCGCCACCTTGGGGCCTATTCCGGATACATTGATCAGCTTCTTGAAAAAATCAAGACTCTTATGATCCATAAAGCCGTACAGGTTAATGGCATCTTCCCTTACCGAAGTATAGGTGAAGACCTTAACCTCTTCCCCTACTTCCAGAACGGTGTCGATCCCATTGCCCATGATGATATTATAACCGATTCCGTTATTATCGAGAATGATAACCGGATTATCTATATATGCAACTGTACCCTTAATATAACCATACATACTCTGATTCTCTTTATACCGGGAATGCCAATTACTTAACGAATCCTTGCTAAATGCAATTACACGAAGCTCTATTCTACGCATTTAACACCAACACCATGACCTACTCGCTGATCGATCATACAGAAGCCATTGTCGACTAACTGTTGCTAAGCATCTACACATTAAGCACCAACACCCTGACCACTCTTCCTGATCGATCACGCAGAAGCCATTGTCGACTAACTGTTACCTCTAAGATCAATTCTTATTATTAATATAATTGACCAGCCCCTCGCTGTCTATGATCCTCTGCATAAATTCGGGGAAAGGCTGACCCTTGAAGGTCGCACCTGTAGTTATATCTGTTATTATACCCGTATCAAAATTAACTTCAACCTCATCTCCGTTGGCGATAGCCTTAGCTGCCTCGGGACACTCTACGATAGGAAGTCCTATGTTGATGGAATTTCTATAGAATATCCTTGCAAAAGTCTCCGCAATTACACAGCTGATACCGCATGCCTTTATTGAGATAGGCGCATGTTCTCTCGAAGATCCACATCCGAAGTTCTTACCGGCAACCATGATATCGCCGGGCTTGATCTTGTTCAAAAACTCATTATCAAGGTCTTCCATACAATGAGTTGCAAGCTCTTTTGGATCAGAACTGTTAAGATATCTTGCAGGAATTATAACATCTGTATCTACATTATCACCGTACTTGATTACTGTACCTTTAGCTTCTTTCATTTTGCGCCTCCTATTAACCTATCACTTCCGGAGAAGCAATATAACCTTTGATTGCACTGGCAGCAGCCACAGCAGGGCTTGCAAGATAGATCTCTGAAGTGATGTGACCCATACGGCCGATAAAGTTACGGTTGGTAGTTGATACACATCTCTCCTTCTCTGCAAGAACGCCCATATAACCTCCAAGGCAGGGACCGCAGGTAGGTGTACTTACAACACCGCCGGCCTCAATAAAAGTTCTGATCAGACCTTCTTCCATAGCCTGAAGATATATCTTCTGAGTACCCGGAATAACGATAAGACGGATACCGTCAGCTACAGTCTTACCCTCAAGAAGCTTGGCTGCGATACGGAGATCGTCCATTCTTCCGTTGGTACAAGAACCAATAACTACCTGATCGATCTTGATCTCTTCACCGATCTCATCAACTGTCTTTGTATTCTCAGGCAGATGAGGGAAAGCAACCGTAGGCTTAAGTGCAGAAAGATCTATCTCAATAACTTCGTCGTATTCTGCGTCTTCATCAGCTTCGAACACCTTTGGAGTCCTGTCTGAATGTTCCTTGATATACTCAAGACACAGATCATCTACAGGGAATATACCGTTCTTACCGCCGGCCTCGATTGCCATATTGGCGATAGTGAATCTGTCATCCATCGTAAGATACTGAATGCCGTCACCGGTGAATTCCATGGATTTATACAAAGCACCGTCAACACCGATCATACCGATTATATGAAGTATAATATCCTTACCGCTCACCCACTTTGCAGGCTTATTCTTCAAAACGAATTTGATGGCTGAGGGAACCTTGAACCAAGCCTTACCTGTAGCCATACCGGCAGCCATATCAGTACTTCCGACACCTGTAGAGAATGCTCCAACAGCACCATATGTACATGTATGTGAATCAGCACCGATTATCACATCTCCGGCGATAGTCAGACCGTTTTCGGGAAGAAGTGCATGCTCAATACCCATCTTACCAACTTCGAAATAATTGGTTATCTCATTCTTCCTTGCAAATTCTCTTACACATTTGCAATGCTCAGCCGACTTTATATCCTTATTCGGAACGAAATGATCAGGCACAAGCGCTATCTTATCCTTGTTAAAAACACCGTCGACTTTCATCTTATCCATCTCATGGATCGCAACAGGACTTGTAATATCATTGCCCAATACAAGATCAAGATCTGCTTCTATAAGCTGACCGGCAACAACACTGTCGAGTCCGGCATGTGCTGCCAATATCTTCTGTGACATCGTCATTCCCATATTAATATCCTCCATTTTCTTAAAAGCCAACTATCCGGTGAGTCAGCTTTATTCCATCTTTTAATATACTCTATTATAATAACCTATGTTCTACTATTCCCAAAATATATAATTATTATATTTGATATAATGTCCGGTTATATTTATAATAAAGACAATGCTACTTTATCTATGATCAACATAAATATTGAAGGCTAATGTTCCATAAAGCTTTAGCTTAGTAGACAATATCTTTAGAAAATAAGGAGACAGGAAGCAATGCAGAACAATCTTAATCTCTATTACATATTTTACGAAGTAGGCAAGGCAGGTAACATATCCAAAGCCGCAAAGGCACTCTATATCTCCCAGCCTGCCATATCAAAGGCCATCTCCAAGCTTGAAGAATCTCTTAAGACCACTCTTTTTATACGTAATTCAAGAGGCGTTACACTGACAACTTCAGGAGAGATCCTGTTCAACGAAACAGAACGAGCCTTCAGATCAATAGAAGCCGGAGAAAATAAGATCAGACTTGCCGATAAGCTTGGTGTCGGCCACCTTACAATAGGTGTCAGCACAACCTTATGTAAGCACGTACTTCTCCCTTCTCTTAAAAGCTTCGTTCAGAAGAATCCTCATATAAAGATATCGATTCATTGCATGTCTTCATATGATACCCTTGAAGCTCTTGAGGACAACCGTCTCGATATCGGAATTGTCGGTTATTCCACCTTGAAGAACAGCAATCTTCATGTCATTCCGATGATGAAGATACACGATGTCTTTGTCGCCTCAGATAATTATCTTAATAATTTCCGTCTTAGAAGTGCCATTTCAAGTGAAGCTATCGAAAAAGAGGCCACTTTTATGATGCTTGATGCAGATAATATTACCAGAAAATACGTCGACAACTCACTTGCACAAAACAATATAATCCTTTCCAATATCATAGAGGTATCGAACATGGACCTGCTCATTGACTTTGCCAAAACAGATCTTGGAATCTCCGCGGTCATTAAAGAATTTGTACTGAAAGACCTTCAAAATGGTTTATTAAAAGAAGTTCCCATAATGCCAAGTAACGAAGGCAGACAGGTCGGCATTGTATATAACGAAAATAAATTCCGCGAGAATCCGTCGATCGAATTATTCGCTGAAGAATGCAGTAATAATCCAATTGTTCATTAAAACCAACCCTTAAAAACTTAGATTATCCAAATCTTTGGGAAATCTTTTGATTATCCAATTAACGTTAATATGCCCTGCGGCTCCACCGCAAGGCATATCAAATTAATAATAAGACAATGATTGCAAATAAATGATTATAAATATATTTAAGTCATACTTGACTAAATAACTCATATCAGATATCTTCTTCTGACATTATCACCTTTTTAAGCTCAAAATCCTTATCCATAATAAGCACTTCCGAAAGCTTACCTTCTTCAATGCTTCCTACTCTATCATAGATTCCTACTTCTTTAGCAGGGTTCCTTGTAGCAGCTGCAATAGCTGTCTCCATAGGAATACCGATGTTGATAACATGCTTCAGACAATCCATAAGATTAGAAGCACTTCCGGCTATCGTACCATCTTCAAGTGTAGCCTTTCTGTTCTCCATATATACAGTCTGTCCACCGAGAGAATAAATTCCGTTAGGCATTCCTGTTGCTTCCATGGAATCACTGATAAGGATAACTCTTTCATCTCCGAACCACTTGAACGTATTACGGATAACAGCCTCATGAACATGAATACCGTCACATATAAGCTCAACTCTTGTTGTATCATCGTCAGCCGCTGCACCGATAACACCGGGTGCTCTGTGAGAATACGCAGGCATCGCGTTGTAAAGGTGAGTAACATGATTGGCACCATTTTCTATAGCTTCTTTTGCAATATCATAATCAGCCATAGTATGGGCAATAGAGAACTTAAATTCATCCTTGCCGGCCTTAATGCACTCCATAGCGCCCTCTTCTTCAGGTGCAATAGCAACAACCTTAACGAGCCCGCCTGAAGTCTTATTAAGTCTTCTTAACATCTCAATATCAGGCTTCATGATATACTTCTCATTCTGAGCGCCTTTTTTCTTAACTGAGATGAAAGGTCCCTCAAGATAGATACCCTTAAGAACAGGGGATTCAACCTTGGCAATGGCCTTCATGATATTATCAAGGATCTCTTCACTATATGTCATTGTTGTAGGCAGATATGACGTCGTACCGTGAGACTGCTCGTAATCAAGCATCTCCTTCAATCCGGCAGGATCGGCATCACATGTATCATGTCCGACACATCCATGAGAATGGATATCTACCAGACCGGGTATGATCATTACTCCCCTCTCTTCGTCATTCAGCTGAACGCCGCTTTTAACAGAAGTGATCTTATTACCTTCAACAGTCAACTCACAAGGTTCAAATACACACTTGTCAGTATATACCATACCTCTTAATTTTTTCATGGCATTACCTCAGCTCAGCAGCAAAATTATCACCAAGAGCAGCCTTGTCACCAACAAGGATAACATTAGGATGATTCTGAAGTACAGATGCAGGAACATCCTCTGTAACAGGGCCGTGACATACCTTATCGATTATATCGCGCTTATCTTCGCCTGTAACAAGAAGAAGAACAGCCTTAGCACTCATGATAGTACCGATACCCATTGTATAAGCAAATCTTGGAACATCGTCTATAGATGCAAAAAGTCTTGAATTAGCATTGATAGTGCTCTCTGTAAGAGCTACCTTATGTGTCTTGCTGTCGAATGGAGTTCCGGGCTCATTGAATCCGATATGTCCATTATGACCAAGACCTAAGAGCTGAAGATCAACACCGCCGACACTTGCGATGGTCTTCTCATAATCATCACATGCCTTAACATCATCAGCTTCACTTCCGTTAGGAACGAATGTCTTAGACTTATCAATATCTACATGATCAAACAAATTGGTATTCATGAAATATCTGTAGCTCTGGTCATGAGAACCATCAAGTCCCTGATACTCATCAAGATTAACAGATGTTATATTTTTAAAAGAAATCTCCCCCGACTTATTCATCTCTACAAGATTCTTGTATGTTCCGATTGGTGTAGATCCGGTAGCAAGTCCTAATACCGAATTATCCTTATTCTTAATCTGATCTGCAATGATTGAAGCAGCGATCTTGCTTGCTTCTTCGTATGTCTCTCCACAAAATACTTTCATTATAAAAGACTCCTCTATAATCCAACACTATTTCGGTATTCATTGGCACTTAAGCCGGCAATCTTCTTGAAAACTCGCGAAAAATGAGGAAGATCAACAAATCCAACCTCATTCGCAACATCATATATCTTCATAGACGGATCGCGCAGCAATTCCTTAGCGTGCTCAATTCTGATACCGTTTATCAATTCTGAAAAATTCTGGCCTGTATACTTATTAAGCAATTTGCTCAAATGCCACTGACTTACATAGATCTCCTCAGCGACATCCGCCAGTTTGAGCTTCTCATTATAATGCGCTCTGATATACTCCATGGCATTATTAACTATAAAACTGTTTGCTGAATTGATATCTTCATCTTCACTAATATCCAATCCATCAGGCAGTATTGGTTCGTCATCAGGTGATATGCCCATCTCGGCCAGCTTGTTAGTCATAACAGCAATGGCCTCTTCCAGCTCATTGTACTTGGAGGGCTTTAATAAGAATCGGGTAACTCCAAGTTCTATAGCAGAACGAGCATACTCAAAATCCCTGAATCCGGTCAATATGGTGACCTGCATATTGGGGAATTCCGACTTAATAGCCGCAATTAACCCCAAACCATCAAGATTAGGCATGCTTATATCCGATATTAGAATATTAGGTAATAAATGTCTGACTAATTTTAATCCTTCTATACCGTCAGAGGCTGAGCCAACTACCTCACAATTCCATTTAGACCAGTCAATAGCTTTGCTCAGACCCTGAACAATTATAGGTTCATCATCAACAATTACTACTTTATACATAACCTTACCTTTTCATGAAGAGTAATCTTCATGTGCCTTTCATAAACTGGCAGGTCACAAAAGGGAATACTATTCGGGTACTATATCAACCCTTAACAGCACCTGCTGTCATACCCTTAATAATATACTTCTGAAGGAAGATATATACGATAACTACGGGAACTACAACGAGTGTAACAGCTGCAGCCATCAAACCATAGTTAGTACCTTCCTGGCTTGTCAACTCATTCAACAATCTTGTGATAGCTCTCATCTCGGGTCTTCTTAAGAAGAACATCTGAGTGAACAAGTCATTATAACTCCAAAGGAAACCAAAGATAGCAA
Organism: Lachnospiraceae bacterium; assembly: GCA_024684085.1. Taxonomy (GTDB): domain Bacteria; phylum Bacillota; class Clostridia; order Lachnospirales; family Lachnospiraceae; genus Colinaster. The sequence goes on from JAIKXM010000016.1 coordinate 111,063, forward strand.
CAGTTGCAAATGAAGGCTTTGTTAAAGGAACGATTACCTTGAAGAAGATCTGGTAAGCGTTGCAACCTTCCATGAATGCTGCCTCTTCGAGCTCTATTGGAAGCCCTTTGATATAACCTACTAATACAATTATAGCAAAAGCGAGATTTCCTGCAACCTGAGGAAGTATTACAGAGATCATGGTAAGGAACCAGCTTGAAGTATTGGTAATGCCCCACTTAGCCTCCATTGTGAATACAGGAATGATTGTAGCATATACAGGGAACATCATACTTGCTACAACGAGAGAATAAAGGAATCCGCTTCCCTTAAAACTATATCTGCTAAGTGCATATGCGCACATACCTGCAAAAAGAACAACGCATGCACAGACAACGAACGAAATAAAGATACTGTTCTTATATGCACCCAAAATATTCAAATTACCAAATGCCTTACGATAGTTGGCTGCTGTAAAAAGTTCGCCAAAAGGAAGAGCAAATGAGTTGGAAAGGATCTTATCCTTAGCCTTAAATGAATTCTGGATAACCCAAATGATAGGATATATAGTAGTTAAAGCCCAAAAAATCAGAAACAAATATACTAGGATCTTACCTACTGAAAGTTTTTCTTTATTCATTATCTTTCCTCCTAATAATCAGTTTCTTTAAAGATTGCATTAACAACCTTTGATAATACAAAACCTAATACAACGATAAGTACAGCAAGTGCTGAACCGTAGTCAACATTCTTAGCTTCCATTGTCTGATAGTACATATATGTACCTGTAAGGAATGTTGTCTTAAGAGGCATGCCCTTCGGGAACATTGTCCAAGGAAGGTCGAATACCTTAAGAGCACCTGTAACAGCAAGAACGCTACAAGTACAGATAACATTTCTAAGTAAAGGAAGTGAGATGTATCTAACCTTCTGTATTGTTGTACAGCCGTCGATATAAGCAGCTTCATAAAGCTCATCTGATATATTATTAAGACCGGTAATGAGGATTACAAAATAGAAACCAACATACTGCCACATAACCGGGAGCATCATTGTGAATAAAGCTATTCCTTCAGCCTTCCAATCGATAAGCTCTGTTCTTCCGAATGTCTCAAGCAACTGGTTCAACATACCCTTGTCATAAAGGAAGATCAAGTTGAACAAAAGACCTAATGCAGTAGCTGAAACAACTATTGGGAAGAAATATACAGTTTTGAAAAATCCTTTTAAATGTTTTACATTATCAACCATGATGGCTAAAAGAATAGCCATACCAACCTGGCCTAATAATGTAACGAGCATCATAATCAGTGTATTCTTAAGGGACACCCCTACATTAACATCTCTGAACATCTCAGCATAGTTCCAATACCAGGGATCTATCATACCCTTGCTGGTACCACCAAGTGTCTTAATCTGCTGAAAACTGTTAAAGATATTCATGAAGAATGGATAATACAGATACACAATCATGAAAAGAAAAGCTGGAATCATGAAGATTAAAGCCGGCTTTTTATTCTTGTAAATATTAGCTCCCATATCTGCCTCCTGTTTTTTAAAGCTTCTTTTAAATAAGCCGGAGCCATAAGCTCCGGCTTAAGTTTTTTAAGATATTCTCTTTGGCTTACGATTACTGAGCATCGTAATATGTCTGAAGACCTTCAGCTACTGCATCTTCTGCAGATACCTTACCGGTTACGATTTCAGGCATACCATCGAAAGTTGTTACACGGCAGTCACCCTGGAAGAGATCCTGTACAGCGCCTGTAAGAGATGTTGTACCAGACATCATCTTCATTGCCTTGATCTGCAATGAGTTGAACTTTGTCTCATCTACAGTAGGAGCATTCTTAAGTGCTGATGCTGTATGCTGAGCGAATACAGGGATAATTTCGTCGCTTGTCATGTAAGATACGAAGCTAACTGCTGCTGCTCTCTTATCAGGATCATCCCAAGCCTTCTTTGTAATATAGTAACCCATTGAAAGACCACCGATAAGGTCTGTTGCCTTACGATCACCCTTGCCAGGTACATATGTTACATCGAAGTTGCTGAGCTTAGCCTGGTCGATTGTTGAAGCATCTTCAGCGTCTGTCTGACAAGCTGCTACGATACCGCCAACCTTCCAAGAACCATCGATAAGGAATGCTGCCTTACCTTCTGTGAACATAGCGAATGTCTCATCGTCTGTTGCAGAAAGTGTGTTGTCAGGGAAATAACCTAACTCATAGAGCTCCTTGATGTCGTTCATGCCGGCAACCCAAGCGCTATCCTCTTCAACTGAAGGGATCTCCAGGTGATTTGCAGGAGACTGGTTGTTGAAAATAGCGAACTCCCACCAATAATGAGGGATGTTACCAAGTGCACAAGCGATAGGTGTATAGCCTGCATCCTTAATCTTCTGGCAGTCAGCCTTGAAGTCGTCCATGGTGTAGTTAGCACCAGGGAGAGAAACACCAGCGGCATTAAGCACTTCCATGTTGCAGAACATTGCTTCCCAGTAACCATTTACAGGAATAGCATACTTCTTACCATCAACCAATGAATCAGCGATAAGATCGTCGTTCATGTTTGAAGCAAAATCAGGATACTCAGCTCTGATCTCGTCAAGAGATACAACCTTACCAGCCTCGATGAAGCTGTTAGAGTCTGCACCATTGAAGAAGAAAAGAACGTCAGGCTCTGATCCTGTCTCAAAGTCAGTGATAACTCTTGTCTTGAATGTCTCGTCAGATGTTGCTGATGTGTCTGCTACAGTGTTACCTGTCTCTGCACACCAAGCGTCTACAGCAGCCTTGAAGTTAGCTGCGTTACCATCTTCACCTGCGAATGTTGTTGTAACATTCAACTCTACAGGTGCAGCGGGCTCTGCGGGAGCCTCAACCTCAGCAGCTTCATCTGCTTCGTCTTCTGCGGGAGCCTCAACTGCTGTGTCAGTTGTAGAAGCATCTGCTCCGTCATCAACCGAGTTACCACAAGCGGCTAATGATAATACCATAGCGCCTGTAAGTAGCATTACTAATGCCTTTTTCATACTATATACCTCCATTTGTATGTTTGATGGGCCTATCCCATCGACAACTCTATAATATACCCTCCGAGGCTTGTAAAAAATTGTCATAATTGTTCTTTTTTGCCTCTTTTTGCTATTGTATAAAATATTTTTTTAGCAAAATTGTACTAACGGTCTCTTCCTTGTCATTATTATATATGAAGAGTCCACAATCTTCGCCGTAAATAAGCCTGATTCTCTTATCTACATTTCTTATTCCAAGACTGACTCTTCGCTCTTTTGACTCATCAATATCATCATACAAAAGGTGATTGATCTTCTCTCTGTCTTCCTCCTTAAGCTTGGAATTATTGATTATATCAATATGGATCAAAGAGTTTTCCTGATAGAGGTGAATCTCGATCCTTGCGCTTCTTGCCAATTCTATACCATGATCAACGGCATTCTCGACGATAGGCTGGATTATCAGTCTTGGGATCTTCTCATCAAGAAGCTCTTCATCGATATCTTTGATACACTCAAACGAATCTCCAAGCCTCTGCGCGATAATATACAGATAGGCATCCACATATGCCATCTCTTCCCTTATACTGATCATTTGCTCATTTTTGCGGTTCATGGTAGCTTCAAGCATCGTGGAAAGAGCCTCGATCATCGAGCTTACCTTATAATTCTCGTTGAGTCTTGCTTCCCAATTAATGATCTCAAGAGTATTGTTGAGGAAATGAGGATTGATCTGTGACTGCAATGCCATGATCTTGGCATCTCTAAGTGCGATCTCCTCACTATAGATCTTGTCAAACTGTTCCTTCAAGGTACGCGACATATGGTTGAATGAATCCTGCATATACAGGATCTCTTCACTCGAACCATTGGCGCTGATCTCATAACCGTAATCCCTGTTCTTGATCCTGTCATATCCATATACCATATCCGCAACGGGATTGGTGATATTCTTCTTAAAGAAAGCCTCAGCGATTATGATAAAAGGTACCATAAACGCCATCATGCATAGTACGATAAGAAGAATAGACTTAATACTGTCCGTGATCACAGTGTCCTTAACTTTTACAAGAAAGCCATATACATGATGATTGTACTCAACCTTGCATGCTGCATATCTGCCGTTATCGGTGAACACTTTGCACTCTTTTCTTGCAAGCTTATTAAAAATAGAAGGATCCGCGATAAGCTTCCCACCCGGAGAACTGAGCATCAGCTTACCATCATAGAAGACATTAACGGATTCGCATCCGTACACACCTTCAAGATTCTGCATAAGACTGTCAGCGTCGATTTCAAGAGTGAGAACTGCAAAGGGCTTAAAGTCAGTATTCATAAGGTTACGGATCAGATATATATGATTGTTATCATAATACAGGCTGTTGCCCGTATCCAGTATCGGCGAATACTCTTCAACTGTCAGTTTATTGATATTGTCTCTGAAGTATATAACATCCTTATATTTACCGCCCGTGCTGTAATTACATGTATAGAAGACATTATCCGGTTCCGTTACGAAAGCAAGATATGCCTCTTTGCAATTACTGTTGAACTTGTATAATTTTGCAAGAAACGAATTGATCGAATTACTGAGAGACGAATAGTAACCGTTCTTCTTATATTGCATATAACTGTTTCTGATATCAGAATAATAAGAAGCACTTTTTGACGCTGTTTCTATATCTTCTATCTGTCTCATAAAGAGGTCTACACTTTTATCCGTGGTAGCCCTGATATTCTCATCGATAAGACTGATATTGCGGTTATACATCAAAGCCACAAGTATCAGTGTCATACACAGAAGCGGCACGAACCAGATTGCGAACAACAACCTTCCGAAGCTTCTTTTCAAATTAGACCGATTAAATTTGCTCATTTATCTCTCCTGTCCGATCTATTAATGATCAGGCAATAATACATCCTTACTCTGATAATCATATAGAAGTTTCTCGCACTTTGCAAGACAAGAAGAACAGAGTGTGCATCCTTAGCGGAGCGTTTTTGGAGCTTAGCCGCCATGGGGGCGGCACTCCAAAAAAATAATGGCCTGCTTACGCAGACCATTATTGGGGGAAGGTTTATTCTAAGGATAAGAACTTTTCAAACGTATTACACAGCTTGTCGCCATCTTCACGAGTTGGCATCTCGCTGAAAATACGAAGAAGAGGTTCGGTTCCAGAGAATCGTACTGATATCCAACCACCATTGGTCAGATAGATCTTAAGGCCGTCAAGGTATGATACTTTCTCGACCTCATAAGGGATCTCAGGTAGTTCTTTTCTCTCAAGTAACTGCTCTTTGATCTCAACCTTACGCTTCTCAGTGAAGCGGTAATCCTTCTCGATCAAAGGCATTCCCTGATATTCCTTCTTAATCTGAGCCATGATCTCAGAGAGCTTCATACCGGTAACAGCGATCATCTCTACCAGGAGAGCTGATGCATAGATACCGTCCTTGCCCTTGATATGGCCCTTTACTGCCATACCGCCTGATGACTCACCACCGATGATGGCATCGGTAGAATTCATCTTAGCAGATATATGCTTGAATCCAACAGGTACCTCATGACAGGTAGCACCAAAATCCTTGGCAACTCTGTCTAAGAGATGTGTTGTACAGATATTACGAACTGCATCTCCCTTCCATCCCTTGTACTTAACAAGATAATAGTAAAGTAATACTAAAATATCATTGGGATGAAGGAAATTACCCTTATCATCGATTACACCGATTCTGTCGGCATCACCATCTGTAGCGATTCCGAGATCGAAATTATAATCTGTAACAAAGTTCTTAAGTGTCTTTAATGTATCCTCATTAGGTGCGGGAAGCTTGCCTCCAAAGAGAGTATCATGCCTTTCATGAATAGTCTCAACTTCACATCTTGCAGTCATAAGGATCATCTTAAGAGATGTCTCACTTACGCCATACATAGGATCAAGCGCGATCTTAAGATTAGCTTTCTTAATAGCTTCAACATCTATCGTCTCAAGGATACTGTCAACGTATTCGTTCAGAGGATAGATCTCTTTGATCAATCCCTGCTTGATACCCTCAGCATATTCCATACTGTCTACAGGGATATCCGTAACGTTGTTCATATATTCTTCGATCTGAGCTGTCTGAATCTCATCAGCATCTCTACCGCCATATGTGAATACCTTAATACCGTTATAAATAGCGGGATTATGGCTGGCAGTGATCATCATACCGTAATGATAATTGTACTTCTGTACATAATACATAATAAGTGGTGTCGGTGAAGACTTATTAACAAGACTTGCCACAATACCTTCTTTAGCAAATACTTCAGCAGCCCACTGCATTGCTTCCTTAGAAAGGAATCTTCTGTCGTATCCGATTACGATACCGTCCTTCTCAACGCCCTCTGCCTTCATCTTATCACAAAGAGCCTTAGACAAGATCTGGATATTCTCTTTGATGAACTCATCACCAATAATAGCTCTCCAACCGCCTGTACCAAATTTAATCATTATAGATTTCCTCCTCCATAGATGTTCATATATGATCTTTTGATCAACCCATTACGATTACAACATCATGCTTAGAATTATCATTGAATGCAGGGATCTTATCTACTTCCTTGCCGTCCAATGTGATCTTGGCAATACCCTTCATAACCTTGTTGGGATTAAGAACCTGAATATCATACTCGGTTCCTCTCCATACTCTTGTCATCTTGAACTCTTCCCAATCGCTCTCTACACAAGGATCGATAACGAGCTCATCGAATCCGGGACGTATACCAAGGATGTATCTTGTAGCCGTGAAATATGACCATCCGCCTGAACCTGTCATGAAAGGATGTCTTGCACGACCGAATGCTGTATGATCCTTACCGGCAATAAACTGGCAATATGAATAAGGCTCACTCTCTCTTATTTCGATCATATCATTCTGGTTGTAAGGACAAAGTGCGTTGTAGAACTTAAGAGCGATATCACCGCGGCCAAGCTTACAAGCAGCTGCCTGAGCCCAAGGATTGGGATGAGAGAATACTGCGCCGTTCTCCTTGAGGCCAGGATAAACTCTTGTAACAAATCCTATATCGTCATCAGGAACTGTGTAGCAGGGTGTGTTGAGCAACAGGCCGTACTTGGTGTAGAGATACTTATCAATAGCATCAAGTGTCTTCTCAGCCTTCTCATCATCAGCAGCACCTGAAAGGATAGCCCATGCATTAGACTCAAGATGAACTCTTCCTTCAACATCTTCCTGACATCCGATCTTCTTACCGGTCTTTGTATATCCTCTGATGAACCACTCGCCATCCCAGAGAACTTCATTACATGTCTTCTTAACTTTTTCAGCGATCTCTGTATACTTATCAACATCAACGCTTCTTCCGAGATATGAAGCAAGCTCGATAAAGTTATCAAGAGCCCAGTAGTGAAGGAAGCTAACAAGAGCACTCTCACCACCGCCTAAGTTAAGACAGTCATTCCAGTCTGCTCTAAGGCCCTTACATACTCCTGTAGCACCAACCTGCTCTGTAGAGAAATCAAGGATTCTCTTCATATGATCATATACAGATTCGGTGAAGTCCTTACCGTCAACATATGTATCGGCATATGTTACCTGCAGATCCGCAAAACTGATGTCACCTGTCTCTTTGATATATTCTACAATAGAAGGAACAAGCCATAATGCATCATCCGAACATGCATCCTTAAGTCCGTGGATGATAGAACTCTTATCAGGTTCAGGGATGACTGTAGGTGACTTGAAAGGCTTCTTGCCGCTCTCATCCTTCTCGAACCACTCAGGCTGGAATAAGTGAAGTCCGTAGCCGTTGGTTGTAAGACCTCTGAGCAACTGAATGATCCTTTCACGACACTTGTCGGGATTAGAATGAGGGATAGTCATTGAATCCTGAGCAGTATCTCTGTAACCAAGACCAACACGTCCGCCTACTTCTATAAAGGAAGCAAATCTTGAGAACATTACATTGATCTCAGACTGATAGAGTGTCCATGTGTTGATAAGTGAGTTCATACCTGCATTAGGTGTATCTATAACAAGCTTATTAGCCTTATCAAGCCAGAAGTTCTTCAGATCTTCATATGCTGCATCAAGTACGGCTGTATCCGAATACTTCTCCTTAATACGCTTGCCTTCTTCTCTTCTGCCTTCACCGAGGAAGAATACGAATCTCTTCGTCTCACCGGGAGCGATAGTGAATCCCTTCATAAGGGAACCGCAGTGATTACCGCCAAGCTCCTCGGAACCTGAGCACTTACCGTCAATAACTGCCTGAGGATTGGTCTCGGTATTATATGTACCGATAAACTTATCTCTCATACAGTCGTATCCGTCAGGCTCGAAGTTGGATGCCATATACTGATATCCGAACTCTTCATAGAAGAGATCTTCCTCAATGATACCATCCTTGTAATTGCTGCCTGCGCAGTAAAGGCTCATCTGGAAATTGATATTATCAATCATTACATGGTGGAAAGAAAATTCCATGTAAGAGAATATCTTAAGCTTTCTCTCTTTATCAGAATTATTCGTTACGTTAACATCCCATACAAGAACATTCTCTCCTCTGGGAATGGTCATTCTCTGTGATGAATGAATACCATCATAATCACATTCATAAACCGAGTAAGACATACCATGACGTGTAACATACTTAGCCTTATCAAGAGGCTTACCTACCGGTTGCCAGCTGGTAGACCAATAATCGCCATTATCGTCATCTCTGAGATATACATAAAATCCAGGTCTGTCCATCGGAACACTGTTACCTCTGAACCTGCTGATCCTGTGATACTCAGGTGTCTTATAGAAACAATAACCTCCGGCAGTATGATTGATAACAGCTGCCATGTCCTCTACACCAAGGTAATTAGTCCATGATGTAGGCAAATCCATACGGTCGATCACATACTCTTTATTGGCATCATCAAAATATCCGTAACGCATAAATACCTCCCATGTAATGTTTAAGTCTACAAACATTATATGGGAGGTATATTACATTGCACATTGCAACTTATGTCAAAAATTGACTATTTTTGCTCTATAATTTAATTATTGATAAGTTTTTCGTCCTCATTGTTCCAACTATAGAGCTTACGAACCTCTTCACCGATCTTCTCAGAAGGATGCTCGGCAGCAAGTTTTCTCATAGCCTTGAAGTGAACCTGACGTCCTGCAGGTGACATATCAAGAAGAAATTCCTTAGCAAAAGTACCATCCTGAATATCAGAAAGGATCTTCTTCATAGCCTTCTTTGTATCTTCAGTAATGATCTTGGGACCTGTTACATAATCACCGTACTCTGCAGTATTTGAAATTGAATATCTCATTCCTGCAAAACCTGACTGATAGATAAGGTCAACGATGAGCTTCATCTCATGGATACACTCAAAGTATGCATTTCTGGGATCATAACCTGCTTCACAAAGAGTCTCAAAACCTGCCTGCATAAGTGCACATACACCACCGCAAAGAACTGCCTGCTCACCGAAGAGGTCTGTCTCTGTCTCTGTACGGAATGTTGTCTCAAGAACACCGGCTCTTGCACCACCGATAGCAAGTGCATATGCAAGTGCAAGATCAAGTGCCTTACCTGTAGCATTCTGCTCAACAGCAACAAGACAAGGAACACCCTTACCTGCCTGGTACTCAGAACGTACTGTATGACCGGGTCCCTTAGGAGCGATCATTGTAACGTCAACATCTGCGGGAGGCTTGATACAACCAAAGTGAATATTGAAGCCGTGTGCGAACATAAGCATGTTGCCTGCCTCAAGGTTGGGCTCGATATCTTTCTTGTACATATCTGCCTGAAGCTCATCATTGATAAGGATCATAATGATATCAGCCTTCTTAGCTGCCTCTGCAGCTGTATATACTTCAAAGCCCTGTGCCTCAGCCTTGGCCCATGACTTAGAACCTTCATAAAGACCAATGATAACGTGGCAACCTGACTCCTTAGCGTTCAATGCATGTGCATGTCCCTGGCTACCGTAACCGATAACTGCGATTGTCTTACCTTCAAGAAGAGCAAGATTACAATCCTTCTGATAATAAATTTTATTTGCCATTTTCATGACTCCTTTCCTGTGCCCTCAGCACTTAAAATTTATGACGATAGGTTCTCATCATACAAACGCCGGGCAAAATCCCCTTATCCTCTGCCATAATGAAAATCTATTGTGTGACTTAACTGACTATCTGATCTTCGGAGAGACAACACCGTCCGTGCCTCTTCTGAGTCCTGCAATACCTGTTCTTGCGATCTCGAGTATCTCATATCCGCTTATAAGATCGATGAATGCATTGATCTTGCCCGAATTACCGGTGATCTCAACTATAACACCGTGGTTGGATACATCGATAACATTGGCTCTGAATGTATTGGCAAGTGTGATAAGTCCTACTCTCTCGGAAGTCTCCGCCTTAACCTTGATAAGTGCGAGCTCTCTGTATACCGATTCATCCGGCTTCAATTCTCTGATATCAACAACATCAACGAGCTTCGCGAGCTGCTTCTCGATCTGATCGAGTATCTCGTCATCACCGCTGGCTACGATAGTAACACGGCTTACAGCCTTATCTGCCGTATCTCCGCAGGTAATACTCTCAATACTGTATCCTCTTCTTGAGAACAATCCGGATATCCTGCTCAAAACTCCTGATGTATTCTCTACTAAAATCTGAAAAACTTTTCTTTTCATATCAACCTCGTTATAATTTTGCACAGTTTTCATTTTATCATAACTTCCTTTAATGTCAATGTATTATAGACAGTAATGATAGTTATAACTCCTGTTTATACCGGCAAAAAACCATGCTACTCAACACACTTCTGAAGCGCAAGCATTCCCGTCCTCGCAACTTCAACGATACTTACGCCTTTAAGCATCTTATTAAGGAAAACTGAGGTGCGTTCAGGGGTATCGCACAGCTGGATCAGCATCTGATTATCTGACGCATCAACGACCTCAGCTTTCATCATCTCACAGATCTCCATGATATCACGCCTGTTGTTGCGATTATACTTAACCTTAACGAGCATAAGCTCACGGTTAATGCTGACAGATTCTTCGAATGTCTTAACTTTAATGATGTCAAGTTTCTTATTCAGCTGCTTCTCGATCTGCTCGATAGTCCTCTGATCACCGGAGCTTACTATTGTCATTCTTGAAACATTCTTATCTTCCGTCTCACCTACCGCAAGACTGTCAATATTAAAACATCTTCTTGAGAAAAGTCCGGCAACTTTCATTAAAACACCCGAACGGTTCTCAACGAGTATGGAATATATTCTCTTCATATTAATCCGTTCCTTTATCTGACTATATCCATTGGATCGATAACAGCTTCCATTATATAAGATGAATCTTCTCTTAAAAACTCATCAATGGCATCCGAAGCTTCCGCATCATTCCTTACTCTCACAAAAGGAATATCATAAGCCGAAGCAAGCTTCTCAAGATCCGGATTGCCGTCAAGCCTTACCACCGAATATCTGTCATTATAATTAAAATGCTGATACTCTCTTACCATTCCCAAAAAGCCGTTCGTAAGGACAACGACCTTAATAGGGATATTGTGCTGACGCGCTGTAGCAAGTTCACACATGCTCATCTGGAAAGCTCCGTCGCCGCATACCGCAACAACCTGTCGTTCAGGTCTTCGGCACTTGGCGCCGATCGCAGCCGGGATCGAATATCCCATTGTACCCATACCGCCTGTTGTCATGAACTTACCTTCTCTGATGCATACATTATCGCATGACCAGATCTGATTCTGACCTACATCGGCAATATATATCGCATCCTTTGCCATCTTATGCGAAAGCATCGAGATAAATCCGGCAGGGTCAACAAATTCAGGATTGGGATTACGCTTTCTTGCAAGAGCCACCTTATTATCATTAAGCTCTTTGATCCATGCAGAATAATCGGACTCAAAATCATATGTCAACAGTTCGTCAAAGATATGTCTTACATCTCCGACAAGAGGGATCGTAGGGCCTGCATTTTTGCCAATTTCAGCGGGATCTACATCAATATGGACCATTACCTTGTTACGTGTTATCAGATCCGGCTGGCTGATAGCCCTGTCTGCGACTCTCGCACCGACCATCATGATCAGATCGGCCTCGTTCATGGCTTTATTGGCATATACCTTACCGTTATTGCCCACCATTCCGAAGCACAGCGGATGATCTGTAGGCACAACGCTGATACCCATCATTGTGGTAACAACGGGGATATTGTTCTTCTCAGCAAATGAGAGCAGTTCATACTTGCCTTTACTAAGCAGGACACCTCCGCCCGCACAGATTATGGGGCGTTTTGCCTTCTCAAGCTCTTTGATGACCTTCTTAAGCTGAGCGCCGTTACCCTTGACAGTCGGCTTATAGGTGCGCATCTCGACAGTCTCGGGATATTTGAAAGACTTAACCGAAGCCTGCTGGATATCGATCGGAACATCGATGAGGACAGGACCTTTTCTGCCTGTTATCGCAACATGGAAGGCTTCCTTGAATATTCTCGGGATATCTTCCACACTGCGCACAAGATAAGAATACTTAACAAAGCTCTCGCAGGCTCCTGTGATATCGGCCTCCTGGAACACATCCGAACCCAACAGTTCCGAATTAACCTGTCCCGTAATACAGATAAGCGGAATGCTGTCTGCATATGCCGTAGCAATACCTGTTATGAGATTCGTAGCGCCGGGGCCTGATGTGACCGCACACACGCCCGGCAGTTCCGTATTGTAACCTCTGGTATAACCGCTCGCGGCATGAGCAGCGCTCTGCTCTGTTCTGACAAGGACTGCCTCGATATCAGATTCATAGACTTTATCGTAAAAAGGAGCGATCGCCACTCCGGGATATCCGAAAATATGCTTAACGCCTTCAGCCTGAAGGCACTTTACCATAATATCCGCACCGTTCATCATAATAAACCTCTTCTTATATATATGTTCACACTTTTCCCACTATTCTATCATCATTGGGAAAAATAAGCAATTCCATCATTATCTTAATAAACAATTGAATACTATGCCGATTTATGTTACTTTTATCGTTGGGATTTAATGTAATCAAACTTCATGGAGGTTCGTATGAAGCGATCGCTATATATCCTTATTACTATACTTATGGTGAGTATCTTATCAGGTTGCGGTAATAAGGATGAATTGACTAAATATTATGAAGAAATGTCCGTATTCTCATCCAATCTCAGTGATATCAAGGCGGATATGGATAATATAGATTTCGAGACGCCCGAATGCATTCCCGCATTCATCAACAATCTCGAAAGGCTCGATAAGGAATTTGAGTATCTTGCAGGAATACACGTTCCGGAAGAGTTCATAAGCAATGCCGATCTTGCAAGCCAGGCATATTATTATATGAACGAATCATATAACCTTTTTAAAAAATACTTCGACTCTGAGACTTCTGACTACTTCACATATCAGTTAGCAAGCGAGAATTACAACAGGGCCATGACGCGTGTATCATATATCGCTTCCATTCTGCAGGGTGAGATTCCGGAAGGCGCCAGTGTTATCATCAATAACGGTCCCAATACCGACTTCACTCCGGTAGCTGCAGAACCTGAAGCTTATGACCGTGATGATACTCCGGATGAATCCGGCACCGAATATAATGCCGATACAACACCTGTTGATCAATCCCCCGGCAACTCGATTTATTCCAACGAATCCGGCACAGGTGAAGCTCCCGAAGGCACAGGTGGCACAGGTGAAGCTCCCGAAGGCACAGGTGGTACAGGTGAAGCCAATAATGGATACGGATATGATAATAACAATACAGGCAGTAATGCTACAGTAGAAGAGGTGGAGATCGGCTTTTAAGCCATTCTCCACCTCTTCTTTTATCTTATGATCTTATACATATCACAAATGTCTATAGCCAATGACACCTGACATATCTCACATGCCATTAGCCTATGTCATCAGTACAATCTTACACGCCCTTAGCCTATGGCATCAGACATATCATACATATCCTTAGCCTATGACATCGGACATATCATACATTCCCTTTTCCTTGCCTTTAAGGAATTTTGCTGCCTGAATAGCACCCTTACCGAATACTCCTCTCGAATAAGCACTGTGCGAGAATGTGATCACTTCATCACTTCCTGCGAAGATAACATCATGATCTCCTACGATCGTACCGCCTCTGACAGCACTGATACCCAGTTCCTTGGCATCCCTCTTCTGCCTTCTTGTACTTCTGTCATAGACATATTCATAAGGCTCATCAAAGACTTCATTGATAGAATCAGCAAGTGCCAAAGCTGTCCCCGAAGGAGCATCAAGCTTCTGATTATGATGCTTCTCCACTATCTCGATATCGAAGCCTGCCTCAGCCAGAACAGGTGCAGCTTCCTTCAGTAATTTCATAAGAAGGTTGATACCCAATGACATATTAGCCGATCTGCATATTGCAACCTTATCAGAAGCCTCATTCACTCTCGCGATCTGCTCCTCTGATAATCCTGTAGAACACAGGACACAGGGAAGCTTATGTTCCATACAATAATCCAATAAGCCGTCAACGGCTGCGGCATTGGAAAAATCTATTACAGCATCAGCCTGAATATCACAGTCCTTAATATCTTCGAACACGGGATAACCGTTCTTACTGCCTCCGAACTTATCAACTCCGGCAACTATCTCAACAGTATCATCCTGTTCAACAAGACCTGTGATCATCTGACCCATACGGCCATTACAGCCATGCATAATAATCTTAACCATCTTCGACCTCTTTTCCGCTCTTTTCAGGGCATCATCTATTTGTCTCATAGTTTCGCTCATTTCACTGTTGTTGTCAATGATAATATCGCTGGAAGCGCGAAACTCATCATCCTTCAGCTGTGATCTCATGATCCCGGCTATCTTCTCATCCGAATACCCTCTCGACTCTCTAAGGCGCTTCGCCCTGACCTCACTGTCCGCACTTATATACCACATTGAATCAACGATACTTCCGTACCCGCATTCTATAAGAAGTGCCGCCTCTATAAAGAAATAATCCGCCTTACCTTCACTTTCGGCCTCTTTGATCCTTGTCAGGATATCCTCCTTCACCGCCGGATGAATGATCCCGTTGACCTTCTCAACAAGCGAACTGTCCGCAAACATCGTAGCCGCCATTTTTTTATTATCTATATCACCTTGCAAAGATAGGATATCTTCGCCCATGAGTGCAACCAACTCTTGATAGCATCGCTCTCCCTGCTTCTTCATTCGATTGGCCTCATCATCCGCCTTATAGATAATGCAGTTATATCTGTCTCTGATCGAGTCAAGCACGGTACTCTTACCGCAACCGACCCCACCGGTGATCCCGATCACCAACATAATATATACCTCCGCTCTTATTTAAATCGGAAAAAAATCCCGACTTAGCAAAAACTCCGCCCCGGAATGACCGAAGCGGAGTTGAATGATCTAAAAAGACTTATTAGAACTTACCTGCTGTAGCAGCCTCTTCAATTGAAACAGCTGTTGAAACTGTCATACCAACCATAGGGTTGTTACCGGCACCGATAAGACCCATCATCTCAACGTGAGCAGGAACTGAAGAAGAACCTGCGAACTGAGCGTCTGAATGCATACGTCCCATTGTATCTGTCATACCGTATGAAGCAGGACCTGCAGCCATGTTATCGGGATGAAGTGTACGTCCTGTACCACCACCTGAAGCAACTGAGAAGTACTTCTTGCCTGCCTCAAGTCTCTCCTTCTTATATGTACCTGCTACGGGATGCTGGAATCTTGTAGGATTCGTAGAATTACCTGTGATAGATACGTCTACATTCTCCTTCCACATGATAGCAACACCTTCGCATACATCGTTAGCGCCATAGCAGTTAACCTTAGCACGAGGGCTGTTGGCATCCTTAGAATAGCACTTACGTGAAACTTCCTTAACTGTATTTGTATAAGGATCATACTCTGTCTCAACAAATGTGAATCCGTTGATACGTGAGATGATCTGTGCAGCGTCCTTGCCAAGACCGTTAAGAATAACTCTTAAAGGAGTCTTACGAACCTTGTTAGCCTTCTCTGCGATACCGATAGCACCTTCTGCTGCTGCAAAAGACTCATGACCTGCAAGGAAAGCGAAACACTCTGTATTCTCCTCAAGAAGCATCTTACCAAGATTACCATGGCCAAGACCTACCTTACGTGTATCAGCAACCGAACCGGGGATACAGAAAGCCTGAAGGCCTTCACCGATAGCAGCTGCAGCATCAGCAGCCTTACGGCAGTTCTTCTTGATAGCGATAGCAGCGCCGACTGTATATGCCCACTTAGCATTCTCAAAACAGATGGGCTGGATTCCTTCGATAAGGTGATATACATCAAGGCCGGCTGCCTCGGTGATCTCCTTACATTCTTCTATAGATGAGATACCATACTCTTTAAGAACCGCAAGGATCTGGGGTTCTCTTCTCTCATATGATTCAAATAAAGCCATTAGTTTTTCCTCCTGATTATTCTCTTCTTGGATCAATTACACGAACAGCATCAGCTACACGACCGTACTGACCTGAAGCATTCTCAAATGCTGTATTGGCATCATCGCCACCCTTGATGAAGTCCATCATCTTACCAAAGTTAACATACTTGTAACCGATGATCTCATCATTCTCATCAAGTGCAACACCTGTAATATATCCATCTGTAAGTTCAAGATATCTGGGTCCCTTAGAAAGTGTACCGTAAGTAGTACCAACCATTGAACGTGAACCCTTACCAAGATCTTCGAGACCTGCACCAATAGCAAGACCACCCTCTGAGAACGCGCTCTGTGTACGTCCGTAAACAATCTGAAGGAATAACTCTCTCATTGCTGTATTGATAGCATCACACACAAGGTCTGTATTCAAAGCTTCCATTACGGTAAGACCGGGAAGAATCTCTGAAGCCATAGCAGCAGAATGTGTCATTCCGGAACAACCGATAGTCTCAACAAGAGCTTCCTGAATGATACCGTCCTTAACGTTCAGAGACAGCTTGCAGGCACCCTGCTGAGGAGCACACCAGCCGATACCATGTGTATAACCTGAAATGTCCTTAACTTCTTTTGCCTTAACCCATTTAGCTTCTTCGGGAATAGGCGCACAACCATGATGTACCCCCTGAGTAACAGGGCACATTTCTTCCACTTCTTTTGAATAAATCATGTGAAAAACTCCTTTCGTAATTGAACTAACACTGACAATTTTCTCACAAAGTCAGCAAAAAATCCAGCTATATTTAACTGAATCTGGAACATTTTTATTCGCCGCCAAAATAATTATTGATATCAACGGCTATGATCAATGCTTTGCCCTTATTATCTCTGGTATCTATCCATGAATAGAGGAATTTGCACCAGCAGTTATTGGCAAAGTTAAATGCATCGATATTGGCATTGGCCTTGGGATCGTTAATGTCCATTTTTTTGAAAGGACATTCCCTACACGGCTTTTCCTTATTACGGAAGATACTGTAGCACTTATCGCCGATTATATTACCGAAATCGGACTGTACAGCCTTACGGTTGGCAAATTCAATATCATGCGTCTTGGAATTAACAATATATACGCAGGCATCAAGATTCTCGAACAATTCAAGCTTTGATAACTGTTCTCTGGAATTCTTCTTATCATGCGTATTGAAATAATATGCCTGAATAGAATGGAAGTTATCATCCAGCTGATACAGTTCCTGGGTCGAGAACTCAAGCTTATCCGCATCGAGATTCTCGAACATCAGCATTCCTACGGCGTCTTCTCCGTTAAAAATCGGATAGATCAGCATCTGTGTGATGCCGTTATCGTTCAGATACTCTCTAACGACCTCATCGACGAGATCATCTTCCGCATCAATGAGCGAAAGCGTTGAATACCTCTCCCACAGACGTGCTATCATATCTGCCTTGATCGCCTGGAATGCCTCTGACTCACGCCCAAATTCATAACCGTTATTGGCATATGAAAGTTTGTTCAGCCGTTCTCCGGTGAGGCCCATATTGGAATAAATATAAGCTCTCGAGAAGCCAAGGAAGACACATTCGAGCTCCATGATCGAATTAAGGGTCGAATCCGTATCCTTCTCTTCTATGAACATCCTCGTACACATATCGAAGAAGTCCATATTATTATCCAGTATATCGAAGAATCCGGCATCCTTGTTGGACTCGTATTTGTCTTTATTGTAGAGATAATCATAATAGAGGACCTTGGTCCTTGCGGAATCAAATATCCGATATCTGTTCTTACCGTTGGCCTTGGCTCTGTACATGGACTGATAAGCCTTATTCTTAAGCTCGGCATAATCAGTTCCGTGGAAAGGATATATAGCTATGCCGACCGAAGCGGTCAACTCTATACTGTCCTTAACCTCAATGGAAGAAACGGTATTCAGAAGCTTGCCTGCCAGTGTCTCAATATTACCGAGCTCACTTATATCATGAGTAAATACGATGAACTCATCACCTCTGAGCTTGATAACATGGTCCGAAGATCTGAAGACCTTCCCGATCTTCTCACCGACCTCTTTGATAACGCTGTCACCGTAGCTTCTGCCGAACATCTCATTAACGACAACGAAATTATCGATATTGAAGACAATGATACCGTGGATAACATCCTCTTTCTCATTATTGATTATTCGCTTTATCTCGTTTTCTTCTTCATTATCAAGAAATTCATAATATTTCATATGCAACCTCTCTTTGCCTCTATCTGAATAAGCGGTACTAATCAAGATCTCTATTGCTTATCTGCTATTATATCCTTGCATTTGTAAATCGAAGAAGGTGGGATAACACCTCTTACGCAACTTGTCGGATAGATATTGCTGTCCTTACCTATCACGGTTCCGGGATTAAGAACCGAATTACATCCGACCTCTACCCTGTCACCGAGCATTGCTCCGAACTTCTTAAGTCCGGTCTCAATAGATGACTCACCGTTCTTAACGACTACAAGCGTCTTATCACTCTTGACATTGGAAGTGATCGAACCCGCTCCCATATGCGCCTTGAACCCGAGTATACTGTCGCCCACATAATTGTAATGAGGTACCTGAACCTTATTGAACAGGATGACATTCTTCAATTCCGTACTGTTACCTACAACAGCGCCCTTACCGACTATCGCATTGCCTCTGATAAAAGCACAATGACGTATCTCTGCATCCTCATCTATGATACAGGGGCCGTTAATACAGGCAGACGGAGCGACACTGGCACTCCTTGCGATCCATATATTCTCGCCCTTCAATTCATAGATATCTTCCGGAAGTGAATTGCCAAGTGTGATTATATAATCCTTGATCTTAGGCAGAACCTCCCATGGATATTCGGCGCCTTCGAAGATATCGGCAGCTATCGTTTCATCAAGTGAGTACAGATCCTTAATCTTAATATCAACCATTCCCCGGAATCCTTTCTTATGTAAAAAATATAGGATTAGCCTCATAGGCATTTTTCAAATAATTGCTATAATTATACCATATCATCAAAAAAATATATATAAACTCATCCGAAATTGCACACTTATAAATATACTTCCTACCCTAAAAAACAAAGCGCACAAGATCTCCCACAGGCCACGTTATGCCTTGGGATAATTAGCTTTAACTGCAGAGAATCTCGAATACAGATCCGATCTGGAAGTATTCTGATGTTTGACAAAGTCTGTTCGTCTGATAACAAAAGCATTAAGCTTCTCACTGTATTCTGCCTTGCTGATCTCTCCTCCGGCAACTCCGGTAAGACCCTTTTCCCAGCTTGCCGTAAGCTTGGGATCAAGCAAAGCCTTAATGGATATACCGACTATCTCATATATCAGTTCACCCGTAATGGTCGGTGTGATGATCTGAGTCTTGTGATTGAGAGACAGATACCTGTTGGTAAAGAGTTTTTTCAATATCTCGGCACGTGTCGCCGAAGTTCCGATTCCGCTTCCCTTGATCTGTGCTCTTAAGTCTTCATCTTCTATCAGCTGACCGGCATTCTCCATTGCAAGTATAATGGAACCGGAATTATATCTCTTAGGCGGGGTCGTCTCACCCTCTCTGATATCCACCCTGCCGGCCTTAAGCACAACACCCTTCCTGAGTGAGTTGATCAGCTCAAGGAGTCGGCCGTCTGCGCTCTGTTCGATATCTCCTTCGCCCTCTTTTTTCTCCTGATTCGAAGGTTCTTTATCACCGGAAGTATCCTTATTCTTCTTGCCGAAGGAATAATTCATGACCTTAAGATACCCCTCTTCCTGAAGAGTCGTGAAGTTGGAGAAGAATGATTCCTTCTCTACCTTAACCTCGACCTTCACCTTATTATATACGGCCGCCGGATAGAAAATGGCAAGAAATCTCCTGACTATGACTTCATATACTTTGACGCTGACCGAAGAAAGGCCTGACAGCGCAGCAATACCCTGACCTGTAGGTATTATGGCATAGTGATCCGTTATCTGCTTGTCATTGACGTACTTGGTCGACGCAAGCCCTTTATAAAGACCTTTTTCAAGGATCTCGTCCGCGATATCCGCAACCGACTTAATATTCTTAAGACCACGTATATTACCGGTTATCTCCTTGGCAACGGCACTTGACAGAACACGCGCATCCGTACGCGGATAGGTAGTAAGTTTCTTCTCATACAGTTCCTGAGCTATCTTCAGAGTCTCATCGGGACTTATCTTGAAGAGTTTAGAGCATTCATTCTGGAGCTCTGCAAGATTGTATAACAAAGGCGGAGCCTTCTTCTGCTTCTTCTTGTCGATGTTGGCCACAAGCGCTTCACTGTAAGGTTCAATATATCCTGCAAAAGAGTCGGCATCTTCTTTTTCCTTAAAGCCAATATCCTTATAGAGCCTCGGATGATCCTTATAGGCACTGTCTTCGGTCACCTTCCATTCGGAATTAAAAGCGACCTCACCGTCACCGATCTCACGGCTGATCTTATAGAAAGGGGTCTTAACGAAGTTCCTGATCTCCCTTTCCCTGTTGACCACCATTCCGAGGACGCAGGTCATGACTCTGCCCACGGCTATAACACCGCGTTCAAGTCCGAGAAAGTCCTTAAGTGCATCACCGTACTTAAGAGTCAGAGCCCTCGAGAAGTTGATGCCCATAAGATAATCTTCCTGAGCCCTGAGATATGCGGCGTCCGAGAGATGATCGTATTCCGACATATCAACAGCCTCGTTGATGCCTCTCAGGATCTCTTCCTTAGTCTGTGAATCGATCCAGACTCTTTTCCATTGAATGCCGTCGCGAAAGCCGGCTTCCTGCCTGACAAGACGCTGGATATACTCTCCTTCCCGTCCGGAGTCGCCTGCATTATATATGACATCAACGTCATCACGATGAAACAGTTTCTTAACGATACCAAACTGTTTCTTAACATTATCGATGACCTGATACTTATATTCAGTTGGAATAAAGGGAATTGTATTCATGCTCCATCTCTTTAATGAAGCATCATAGACTTCGGGATAACACATGGTGACAAGATGTCCGACGCACCAGGTCACAATATAATTATCCGATTCCAGATATCCGTCATGGGATTTAAAAGATTCCCCCAGTGCTTCCGCAAAAGAGCGAGCCACTGAGGGTTTTTCAGTTATAATTATTTTTTTAGCCATCTATCTATAATTCATCCACTGTAACAAGCCTTATATTCTTCTTACTGCTAACGGCAAAATCCAATTCTTCATCGAATCCGCCGGAAGAGAACAGAATAACATAATCAGGCTTAAGTTTAGCCTGCTTGGCGCAGTACATCAACAATTCGTAATCTTCAAAACGCATCATTGGCTTCTTCCAGTTACACAATGCTATCAGTACATGATCATTCTCATCCCTGCATACAAAATCGATGGTACCGGCCTTACCGATCCACGCACCGACACGATTGTATGTAATGGGCAGATTCCTGTGCTGATTCTGCGTATCGAGATATTCCTTACATATTGCAGGGAAATACCTTGCTGTATATTCGCTGAGTTCAGGCTTGATATATTTATTGTAATACTCCTGTGGGCTTATAGTCCCCAGCTCATCCTTGTGGTTAAAAAGGAACTGATATGAGAAATCCACATAATTACAGCATATATCATAGACACCCTTCTGGGTATTGCTCCTGCCCTCGGTATCAACCGAGAACTCCTTGCACACAAAACCGAGCTCCATAAGGTTCTTGATATATACGCTGATCTTGGCTCTTGAGAACCCTGTATGCGCAAAAAGATCATTAAGCTTATTGTAACCCTTTGCCAAAGCGCACAGGATCGTATTGTATACGCTGGTCTCTCTCAGTTCGGAAGCAACAAAATCTTCTCCGAAGTTAAGAAGAGGCCCGTTCACATCAAGTATCCTCTGGATGATATTGTCCTTAAGACTCTTCTCCTTATCAAAGAGCTTCCAAAGACCGGGAATACCGCCTAAGATCGCATATCCGTTAACGCAGTCATCATATCCGAATCCGGTAAAATAAGTTCTGAAATCGGCAAACTTAAGTTCCTTAACCTTGAAGAAACCTGTTATGCCTCTTGCCCTCATACCAATCTTGGATACCATGCTGTTCTCAACCCATTCTATCGAAGAACTGATGAGAAGGCACAGGAAATTTTTGGATGACGAAGCCAGAAAATCAAAGAGATTATTGGTAAATTCGTTGTCATACTTGAGCAGATACTGAAATTCATCGAATACCAGTACCGTCTTCGAATCCGCTGAAGAGAACTCTTCTATCCCTTTAAAAACATCGGCATACTCAGGATACTCAGGCAGAGCAAACGGGAGCTGCCCGTAATGAGACCAGTGATATAACTGCTCTCTCGTGCTCAGCTGCTTGCAGTCAAAGACAAGACTGTTACCTGAATCATTGATAAATTCACGGACGAGGGAAGTCTTACCGACTCCTTTAAGTCCGTACATTACCATTACCTGATTACCGGGTCTGCGCTTATATTCAATTAAAACATTAATCTCCGAATCTCTTCCGATTAACATTCAATCCGCCTTTCAAGCTATTTCGTAACTGTTCAGAACCCATCGGGTTCTTCCGGTTACGCGAGCCCGCAATAAAGATTTGCTTCGCAAAAGGGCAGGCTCGTATGGCTCATCAAGTTTTTCATACGGCATCAGCAGCAAGTGCTTCGGCCTGTACTGAATATATACACTATTTCTTAGTAATATAGCCCTGAGCTTTGAGTAATTCGGCGCAGAGAACAGCACCGCCCGCAGCACCTCTTACAGTATTATGTGAAAGTCCTACAAACTTGTAATCATATACCTTATCTTCACGAAGACGACCAATGCTTACACCCATTCCTCTCTCATAATCAACATCAAGAGCAACCTGAGGTCTGTTATCTTCTTCAAGATACTGAATGAAGTTCTTGGGAGCACTGGGAAGACCAAGTTCCTGAGGAACACCCTTGAACTCTCTTAACTTATTGATAAGCTGTTCCTTGGTAGGCTTATTCTTGAATCTTACGAAAACAGCTGCTGTATGTCCGTTAAGAACGGGAACTCTGATACACTGGCTTGTGATCACGGGAGACTCTGCAGGCTTGATAACTCCGTCTTCGATCTTACCCCAGATCCTTAAAGGCTCCATCTCAGACTTCTCTTCCTCACCGCCGATGTAAGGGATAACATTACCTACCATCTCAGGCCAATCCTTGAAGGTCTTACCTGCACCTGAAATAGCCTGATATGTTGTTACAACAACCTCAACAGGCTCGAACTCTTTCCATGCGGTAAGAGCGGGAGCATAACTCTGGATCGAGCAGTTAGGCTTAACTGCGATGAATCCTCTTGTTGTTCCGAGTCTCTTCTTCTGGAAATCAATGACCTTCATATGATCTGCATTAACTTCCGGCACTACCATGGGAACATCGGGAGTCCATCTGTGAGCACTGTTGTTGGATACAACAGGAGTCTCTGTCTTAGCGTACTCTTCCTCGATCTTCTTGATCTCTTCCTTGGTCATATCAACCGCACTGAATACAAAATCAACCTGAGAAGCAACCTTCTCAACTTCGTTAACATTAAGACATACGATATTCTTAACTGCCTCAGGCATGGGAGTATCCATCTTCCAACGATCTCCTACTGCCTCTACATAAGTCTTTCCTGCACTTCTGGGGCTTGCAGCGATCGTAGTCACTTCGAACCAGGGATGATTCTCAAGCAATGAGATAAAACGCTGACCTACCATACCGGTTCCGCCCAAAATACCAACTTTTAACTTTTCTTCCATAACTTTCTCCTCTTTCTCTAATCAATATTAATCTTTCAGATATTCTTTGTTCATTTCAATGATCTTCTTCATCTGTACGGAACTCGGCGCTCCCTTGGTAAGACGCTTCTCCACACAGGTCTTAAGGCTTATAGCCTCATATATATCTTCTTCAAAAATATCACTGAAACTCTTTAATTCTTCAATCGAACAATCTTCAATGCTCTTATCTTCATCGATGCAGTGAAGTACCAGCGCGCCTATCACACCATGAGCATCTCTGAACGGCATACCGTTCTTAACAAGATAGTCGGCAGCATCTGTAGCATTGGTGAAGCCCTTCATGGCGCTCTTGGCCATTACATCGGATCTGAACTTCATGGTATCGATCATACCCGTGAACAGATGGATGCAATCCTTAACTGTATCGATGGCATCAAAGGTAACTTCCTTATCTTCCTGCATATCCTTATTATACGCAAGGGGAATACCCTTAAGCGTTGTTAAGATCGATACAAGAGCACCGTATACCCTGCCCGTCTTACCTCTTACAAGCTCCGCGATATCGGGATTCTTCTTCTGAGGCATAATGGAACTTCCTGTTGAATAAGCATCATCCAATTCAACGAATCTGTATTCGTTCGAATTCCATATGATGATCTCTTCGGAAAAACGTGACAGATGCATCATAACAGTTGAAAGAGCACTAAGAAGCTCTATGATATAATCCCTGTCCGCCACCGAATCCATACTGTTATTGGTAGCTCCTTCGAAACCGAGCATACTTGCCACATATTCTCTGTCAAGCGGATAAGTGGTTCCCGCCAAAGCTCCGGAACCCAAAGGACAATAATTCATCCTCTCATAGATGCTTCCAAGTCGCATCCTGTCACGCTTAAACATCTCAAAATAAGCTCCGAAATGATGTGCAACCGTTGTCGGCTGAGCTTTCTGCAGATGAGTGAAGCCCGGCATATATGTATCGATATTCTCTTCCATGATCCTGTTGATCACTTCAAGCAGGCTTTTTAGTCCCTTATCAATATTAAGAACTTCTTCCCTGACATACAGTTTCATATCAAGAGCGACCTGATCGTTACGGCTTCTTCCGGTATGCATCTTCTTACCGGCATCGCCTATCTTCTCTATAAGCCTGGCTTCCACAAAGCTGTGAACATCTTCATATTCAGAAGTAAACTCAAGCTTGCCTTCCTCAACTTCGCTCTTTATAAGTGTCAGTCCCCTGACAATAGCATCTTTTTCTTCAAGACTTATGATATGCTGTTTTTCCAGCATGACCACGTGGGCGATACTGCCCTCTATATCCTGCGAAAAGAGTCTGTGATCGAATGATAGAGATTCATTAAAAGCAAAGACCTCATCATCAGTCTGCTTAGTGAATCTACCGCCCCATAATTGAGCCACTACGACACCTCCGTCATAAAAATAATAATGATCAGTTTTATCATATACCTGTTCATCTTCCTAAATCTTAATATCCGATCCGAAAAATTAGCATATTATGATCATCGTAAATTAAATCTAAAATTGATAATACCATATAGATATCAGCTATTCAAGCCATTATCTGTTATCTGTCATGTAATAGGAATCAATTCCCTATTACATAATAGTAACCCCACAGACTTATATACCCGGAATCCCGGACACATATCAGACTGCGGGGTTGCTATTCATTACATTGAAGAATACTTCTTTACTGAAGCCTCGATAAGAGCTCCGTCTTCGAAGTAATTGATCATCATTGAAGACTTAACCTCATCAAGGGTTGCGGCAGCGACTTCTCTTGCCTTCTCGCTTCCCTTCTTAAGTACTTCGTATACATAAGGAATATCCTTCTGAAGTTCTTTTCTCTTCTCTCTGATAGGCTGTAACTCTGACTGAAGTACATTGTTAAGGAACTTCTTAACCTTAACATCACCTAGACCGCCTCTCTGATAGTGTTCCTTCAACTCATCCAGATTCTTATACTCCGGAAGAAACTCTTCAAAATGTTCATCTCTTGAGAAAGCATCAAGATAAGTGAATACCGTATTACCTTCGATATTACCCGGATCATCGATCTTAATATGATTGGGATCGGTGTACATACTCATGATCTTCTTCTTCATCTCATCGGGATCTTCCGACAGATAAATGGCATTACCCAGAGACTTACTCATCTTTGCCTTGCCGTCTGTACCCGGAAGCCTTAAGCAGGCCTGATTGTCCGGAAGGAGTATATGAGGAACAACAAGTGTCTCACACTGATATGTATAATTGAATCTCTGTACTATCTCCTGAGTCTGCTCGATCATAGGCATCTGATCTTCGCCTGCAGGAACTGTAGTAGCCTTGAATGCGGTGATATCTGCGGCCTGACTGATCGGGTAGGTATAGAAACCTACGGGAATACTGTTACCGAAGCCTCTCATCTGAAGCTCTGACTTAATGGTAGGATTCCTCTCAAGACGAGCTATCGTCACGAGATTGGCATAATAGAATGTCAGCTCGGTAAGTTCGGGTATCATGGACTGGATCAGGATCACAGACTTGGAAGGATCAAGTCCTGCTGACATATAGTCCAAAGCCACCTCAATGATATTCTCCCTGATTTTGGCGGGATTATCTGCATTATCTGTAAGAGCCTGAGCATCAGCGATCATAATATAGATCTTATCATACTCTCCGCTGTTCTGAAGTTCGACTCTTCTTCTCAGACTTCCGACATAATGTCCAACATGCAGCTTACCTGTAGGTCTGTCACCGGTCAAAATAATCTTACTCATCTTATTCTCCTTTTACCGCCCGATACATATTGTAACCTGTTGAACGGGCATCTAATAACAAAAATCGCGAGACAAACCAAACTCCTTCATCTCGCTCTGTTCTGCCTTATATAAGCCGAAAATGGGACTCGAACCCACGACCCCTTCATTACGAGTGAAGTGCTCTACCAGCTGAGCTATTTCGGCGCTGATATGTATTATATCAATTTCTTTTTCAATAATCAACAAAGAATACTATCAATCTTGATCAAACTTTTTACATTGTTACTGTTCACAGGTGTCTGTTCGCTACAGGAAATATATTCACCGAAACGGCGCTCTCGCTCCGATGTAAGCGCAACGGATACTAAGCTCGGCTTTGCCTCGCTAAGTACCGACGTTTGACTAGGCGTTTCTTGTGAATATATTTCCTGTAGCTATTCACAAAAACACAGGTGTGAACAGTAACTTTACATTAACCGTAAAACGGTCATTCCGGGATATCATTATCCTGATCTGAAGGAGATCATATCTCCTTCAGATCAGATTTAATATTATTCAACAACCACTTTTTTCCTGGAACTGAGTTCCTTAGCCTTAGCCTTGGCCTCCATCTCCATCTTCTCTTTGAAGCGTTCAACCTTCTCCTGAGCGATAGTCAGTAACTCCTCTTCGGTATAAGGTGTATATGAATAGAAGCTTACACTCATAGGGCTGATCCTTATTGTAAGAGAATTGGCACGACCGTCGAAGTACTCTTCCTCAGTCCTAATGACCTTATTCTCAGCCTTGGCAGTACCACCGAACTTCTCATCTTCGGAATTGAAGATCTCCTGATATTTGCCTTCATAAGGCATACCCAGCTTATATGTAGCATATTCATTCCATGAATAATTACATACAACGAGGATCGAATGATTAAGATACTCATCCTTACGCATGAATGATATGATTCCATCACCGTTATTGAATGCTCTTATCCACTCGAAGCCGTACTGATTACGATCAAGTCGATAGAAAGCAGTCAGCTCCTTATACAATCTTCCAAGCTCAATACCTTCCTTCTCATCTGTCTGATCCTTATATATCAGCTTCTTACCCGGTCTTGCATACATGAACGCAAGACTGCTTCTTCTGACGCTGCCCTTCTGCTCATCGGGAGTGGGAATATAATCAAAGTATCCCGCACCCCCTTCAACTCTTAAGTGATCATAATCATTGGCAACGATAACATCATCCTTGGATATTGTAAGGATATAATCCTCACAATATTCATATGACATGGGATCGGTAAGCCTCTTCATATCGTTAAAGGCATCCTTACCCTTGATGAACTTAAGAAACTCATCACTGTATCCGTTATTCCAGATAAGATCAAAGCCGAGACCGTCTTCCTCAAGCTTCTCGCTTACCTTGGGGAATGCACACACTTCTTTGGTCGTAGTAAATGCATAATCATATTTCTTATGTACTACGGAATTGAAATGCTTAATGAACTCGATCGCCTCGAGATTCTCACGTCCTCCGTAGATATTGGCAACCCATTCGCCGTCATATTTGCCGAAATCATTGAACAGGATCGAAGAAAGACCGCTGATATGAAGGCCGTCAACATGAAGGCATTCAAGATAATAAAAGGCACTTGAAAGCAGATAATCGATAACCTGAGGACGACCGTAATTGTAATTGAAGCCGTCATAAGCAGGGTTATATCTCTGCCTCTCATCCATATGTCCGTACAGATAAGTACCGTCAAATTCTCTGAGGCCATCCTCATTCATTGCAAAAAAGCAGGGATTCCACTCCATGATAACGCCGATGTCTGATGCATGAAGCGTATTAACAGCTTTCATAACATCAAGAGCCGGAAGACCGCCGCTTAATATATACTGTTCGCCCGGCACGAGGATGAACTGTACATGAGTCATCTCGAGTTGCTTCAGTTTTTTGATAAGAGCCTTAAGAGCAGTCTCTGAGAGAGTATTCTTCTTACCGAAGATGGTATGAAGCTCAGTCTCATATATATTCATTCTGACCTTTGCATAACCGGTATTCTTATGGCTTGCAAAGTATGAAAGATCCGTCCACTTATACTTCTTATCGGCAACAACAACGCTGTTTGTATTGACATTGGATCTCTGATAAGGATCCTGCTTGCAATATACTCTTCCACCCTTGATACTGAGCTCGTACTTGTACTCAGCGCCCTCTTCAACGCCGGGAATAAAGAGCGAGAATACTCCGGTATCCTCATCCTTCATCATGGGATGTGTCTTGCCGTTCCAGTTATTAAAATCACCGACTACAGACACCCTGATCGCATTGGGAGCCCATACCCTGAAGAGAACACCGCTTATCTTGTTGACGGTCTTAACATGAGAACCCATATACTCATAAGCATCATACATTATGCCGCCGTTCCACTTCTTCTTCTCTTCTTCCGTGAAGCTGACAACATGATCATAGGGATCGTAGCACTGATGCTTCTTACCGCTCTTATCTGTAATATTGTAAAAATACCCGCCCTTGATCTTACCGAGGATCGCGATCGCATAGAAGCCCTCTTCATCAGCAAGCTCCATGGGATATTCCTTGCCGTCGGCTTCGATCACAAGTACCACCTCTTTTGCATCAGGCTGGAATGTCTGAAACAAAGTATAGGTAGCCACGCTGTGACGTCCCAATATCGACTGAGGACGACCTTCCTCGCCATATACAATGGCCTCGATCTCAGGCCAGTTCATCATCTTATATAATTTGTCCTTCATACTTATATACTCCCGATTTTTTATATTCTATGTAAAAAGATCCCGCTTCTGAGCTTAGGCTCGAACCATGTGCTCTTAGGAGGCATCAGACGGTTCTCGTCAGCAACGGCGAACAATTCCTTTATGTCCGTAGGAAACATGGCAAAGGCAAGCTTGCCGTCAAGCGAACATCTTCTCTCAAGTTCTTTTAATCCCCTTATACCACCGACAAAATCTATTCTTGAATCAGTCTTGGGATCTTTGATATCAAGAAGACCGTCAAGAACATACTTCTGAAGAATGGAAACATCAAGACCTTCAACGGCATCATCATCCTTCCATTCAGCTTTCAGCTCAAGTCTGTACCAGTTATTATCAAGATACATTCCGATCTCGCCCTTATGAGACGGAGAAACAGCTTCATCCGAGTCACTTATCTCGAAATATGTATCCATCTCTTCAAGGAATTCCTCTGTAGAGTAACCGTTAAGATCTCTTACCACTCTGTTATAATCCATGATCTTCAACTGATTCTCCGGGAAAAGAACACTGAGGAAATAATCAGATTCCTTATCCACGCCGTCTTCATGTCTCTGCTCACCGACTCTGCATGCAGAAGCACATCTGTGGTGTCCGTCTGCAATATAGATGGCGTTCATTGAAGCAAAAGCCTCTTCAACAAACTCGATATCCTTATCATCATCAATGACCCATACCATATGTCCGATACCGTCTTCACTGACAAAGTCAAAATACGGCTTATCGGCAGTCTTTCTCTCAATAAAAGTATCAATCTCCTCGGAAGATCTGAATGCAAGGAATATAGGACCTGTCTGAATATTGGTGGTATCGATATGTCTTATCCTGTCGGCTTCCTTGGCCGCAAGGGTATTCTCATGCTTCTTGATGATATTATTCTTATAATCCATTACGGAAGCGCAGCCTACGATACCGGTCTGTCCTCTTCCGTCCATTATCTCACGATAGAGATAAAAGCACTTCTTATCACTCTCAACGAACTTACCGTCCTTAATCCACTCCTTAATAAGTTCATCAGCCTTCTCATATACTTCTGCGGAATAAATATCCACTTCGTCATCAAAGTTAGTCTCTGCCCTGTCGATCCTTAAGAAAGAATCGGGGTTGGCCATAACCACTTTCTTAGCTTCCTCTCTGTTATATACATCGTAGGGAAGGGCTGCTATCTTGTCTTCCATCCCCTGTGCAGGCATGATTGCCGCAAATGGTCTGACTACTGCCATATATATATCCTCCAAATCCGTATTATTCTGATAACAGATACGATCCCGCCATGCTTTCATAAGTCTGGATCGAACCATCTCTCTGCGATCAAAAGTTACTGTTCACAGGTGTCTGTCCGCTACAGGAAATATATTCACCGAAACGGCGCTCTCGCTCCGATGTAAGCGTAGCGGACACTAAGCTCGGCTTTGCCTCGCTAAGTGCCGACGCCCACATAGGCGTTTCTTGTGAATATATTTCCTGTAGCTATTTACAAAAACACGGGTGTGAACAGTAACGATCAAAATACTCACAAATTTAAGATTAAAGGTTATTTTTGACGTTGTCAATCATAAGTGATAGAATAGTCCAAACAATAATTAATTTAAGCCGCAAATAGTCGGGGATTGGAGTCAAAATGACCACTGAAGACAGAATGTTACTTAAGCGAATCAATGATTATGCCGAGAAGGTTATGCCCGATCTTGTTACCAATAAGATCATAATCGCACAGCAGATAACTAAGTTAAGACCTATCTTGCAGGAGATCGCCATGGAAAAAGGCATGCCTGTGGAAGATGTTCTGGTTAAATACATGGATCTGCAGTCAGCCGATGCAGTCGAGAAAGAAAAAACATCAATTAAGTAAAAAACGATCCCCGAATGTCATATGGACATCCGGGGATCGTTTTTTATCTTATTATTTTACAACTCTTACTCTGATAACACCGTCAATGGCCTGCAGTGCCTTAACGATCTCATCATTAGCAGGAGAATCGATATCAAGAAGCGTATAAGCATAATCACCCTTTGACTTATTGGTCATATCGGAAATGTTGATTCCGTTATTACCAAATACAGCTGTATACTGAGCGATCATACCCTTCTCATTCTTATGAAGAATGGCAACACGTCCGGGCATTGAAGGAATACCCATGTCACAGTTAGGGAAGTTAACGGAATTAACGATATTACCGTTCTCAAGGTAATTCTTAAGCTCCTTAACTGCCATAACAGCACAGTTCTCTTCAGACTCTTCTGTTGAAGCTCCAAGGTGAGGAATAACGATACAGTTGTCCTTACCTGCTGTAACAGTATTCGGGAAGTCTGATACATACTTTCTGATCTTACCAAGCTTGATACCTGCAAGGATAGCTTCCTCATCACACAGAAGATCTCTTGCGAAGTTAAGGATGATAACACCATCCTTCATCTTATTGATAGCATCCTTATTGATAGTATTCTTGGTTGCATCCATAAGAGGAACGTGGATAGTGATGATATCACACTCTGTGAAGATATCATCTATATTGGTAACATGCTTGATATCTCTGCTAAGGCTCCATGCAGCATCGATAGAGATATAAGGATCATATCCGTATACTTCAAGACCAAGATGCTTGGCTGCATTGGCAACTCTTACACCGATAGCTCCAAGACCGATGATACCGAGCTTCTTGCCCATGATCTCTGTTCCGGCGAACTTCTTCTTCTCCTTCTCGGCAGCCTTGGCGATATTCTCATCTGCGGCATCACTCTTAACCCACTCGATACCACCGATGATATCACGGCTTGCAAGCAGCATACCTGCGATAACAAGCTCCTTAACACCATTGGCATTGGCACCGGGAGTATTGAATACAACGATACCCTTCTCAGCGCATTTGTCCAAAGGAATATTATTAACGCCTGCACCTGCTCTTGCTACACAAAGAAGCTTATCTGAGAGCTCCATGTCATGCATTGCAGCAGAACGAACAAGAATACCTTCTGCTTCTTCTGCAGCATCAGTGTTAACGTATTCATCAGAAAAATTATCCAGTCCCACCTGTGCAATGGGATTAAGGCAATTATATTTAAACATCTTCATTCTCCTTATTATTTCAGATTCTCAGCTTCGAACTTCTTCATAAACTCAACAAGCTTCTCAACGCCTTCGATAGGCATAGCGTTATAGATACTTGCTCTCATACCGCCAACGCTTCTGTGTCCCTTAAGGTTCTCAAAGCCTGCAGCCTTAGCTTCTGCTACGAACTTAGCATCAAGATCGGCATCACCTGTAACAAAAGGAACGTTCATAAGAGATCTGTCTTCCTTAACAACGGTTCCCTTGAATAACTTGCTCTGATCGAGGAAATCATACAGAATCGCAGCTTTTTTCTCATTGCGCTCCTTCATTGCCTGAAGTCCGCCCATCTTCTTGATCCACTTGAATACCTTACCGCAGATATAGATGCCGTATGCCGGAGGAGTATTGTAAAGTGAATCATTGTCAGCATGGGTCTTATACTTAAGCATGGTAGGTGTTCCGGGAAGTGTATCCTCTGTGATAAGATCCTCACGGATGATAACGATAACAACACCTGCAGGTCCGATGTTCTTCTGAACACCACCGTAGATCACGCCGTACTTGGTAACATCAACGGGCTCTGATAAGAAACAGCTTGAAACGTCTGATACAAGAATGTGTCCCTTTGTATTGGGAAGAGTCTTGAACTTGGTTCCGTAGATTGTATTATTCTCGCAGATATATACATAGTCAGCATCTTCGGGAATATCAAGATCAGAACAGTCAGGGATATAAGAGAAAGTCTTATCCTCTGAACTTGCAACCTTAACAGCTTCACCGTAGATCTGAGCTTCCTGATAAGCCTTCTTAGCCCACTGACCTGTAACAATGTAAGCAGCCTTCTTATTCTTCATAAGGTTCATAGGGATCATTGCGAACTGCTGACTTGCACCGCCCTGAAGGAATAAAACCTTATAATTGTCAGGAATATTCATGATCTCTCTGAGATCTGCTTCAGCATCCTTGATTATTTTATCGTATGTCTTAGATCTATGGCTCATCTCCATTACGGACATTCCGCTGCCGCGATAATCCATCATCTCTTCTGCAGCTTCTCTTAATACTTCTTCAGGCAGTACTGCAGGTCCTGCTGAGAAATTGTAAACTCTTGCCATTTTGATCTCCTCCAAAAATTCTAATTGTTTTCTTGTTTAGCATTATAATCTCGTCGCTTGATTGCAACGATTATCATTGTACATTCATTTATAATATTTGTAAAGATAAATAGATAAAGGCATATCCACGTTTAATCACATCCATAACGATAGATTAACAATGCCCTATCGCCAATTTCTCGCATTCGTAATGTCAGAATGATAAATATTCATCATTGGTCTGTCATTCAGTAGATGATGACCGGAGTTCCGATATCGACCATATCATACAATCTGCTGACTTCCTCAAGCGGAGTATTGATACATCCGTGCGAACCTGAACTTATATATATGTTGCCGCCGTAAGACGATCTCCACGAAGCGTCGTGAATGCCTATATTCTTATATACCGGTATCCAGTACTTGACAAAGCTCCTGTAAGTCTCACCGACAAGCGTCCTGTTCTTCTGCTTGCCGTACACAGCGACCACACCGGTCGGCGTATCATTGCCCGCTCTCACTCCGCCGGTCACCACATCGGTATCCAAAGTCAGATTACCATCGACATAATAGTACAGATGCTGTTCTTCGATACTGACCTCAATGTATGTACTGCCAATATCATCACAGGCCTTACGCCCGCTCTGCTTAAGATACTCCGGTTCTAGCGAAGCTTTTCTTCGATCAGACTTAAGTATACCTTTCAGCCTCTCACATTCCTTCTCCTCATCTATAAGGTTACCGAATGTACCGGTATCTATATAGATCTGACGCTTGTCATGAGTTAAGAAATAATGATTCTTGTAGGTATTATACCTTTCGAACCTGTTATGAAGCATTTCTCGAACAGCCACATCATCAAGTTCGAACTTGCCTTCTTCATCCCTGACCGGAAGATTGTCCTTATCCTTAACAAGACAGTGACACAGATCAAGTGTCGAAAGCGGCATATCTCCGTCATCAAAGCGATAAGTGATCTCCTTATTCTGATAGGCCTCTATCTCTTCGTACAGAGATTTCAGTTCCGCTTCCTTTGGCGACTCGCTCTCAACCTTCCTGCATGAATCATCGACAACGAAATTCACAGAACCTTCGGCAAGCTCCTCTTCTATAAAAGCGGTCGTTTTTGCCATATCGAAGCAGGTACCCTTACCGTCTTTAAAAACATACCCGCTTTCAGTCAAGATGATCTGACAGTCGTTGCATTCCCAGAGCGAACTGTCAAGTGCCTCGATCTTCCTCTCAAGCTTGTCCTTATCGAAACCGCCCTTCGGAAGAATGATGACATTACTATTAGAAAACAGAAGATTCTTATACCACAGATACTGGCTTCCATTCTGCAGATATTCCCTTAACGCAGACGCATAATCATAACGGAAATCAATATCCTCAAAATCCAGATCAACATATTCATCTCCAATATCGATACAGATCGAATCAAGCACTGACATGGAGTTCATATAGCCGGCCGCCTCTTCGGGAGTCATGCCCGTACAATACACATCATTGATACGGATTCCGTAAGGGAAACGCCCCCAATAATAATAGGTCAATCCGGCATACAGTCCCAGAATACATATGATCAGTATCCCGAATAAACTGAAAAACCAAATTAAGAATCTTCTCATAGCTCACGCTTTTCTTACTTCTTCGCCTTCAGATCCTTCTCATCAAACACTTCTGAGATGGGAGCACCGGCAGGAACCATAGGGAATACGCTGTCGTCCTTATCAATGATACAGTTGATGAGAACCGGCTTGTTCATCTCTATAGCTTTCTTTATTGCGGGTGCAACATCTTCTTTCTTCTCGACAAGAATAGCTTCACATCCAAGGGCTTCAGCCACTTTACAGAAATCTACGGAATCATCGAGTACAGTCTGTGAATATCTCTTAGCATAGAAAAGAGTCTGCCACTGACGTACCATTCCCAAAACATGGTTGTTGATAACTACCTGTATTATGGGAATATTGTGTCTTGATGCGGTTGCAAGCTCATTCATGTTCATTCTGAAACAGCCGTCACCACCGATATTGATACAGATCTTATCGGGATTACCGACTTTGGCACCTATGCAGGCACCGAGACCATATCCCATGGTTCCAAGACCGCCTGATGAAAGGAAGGTACGGGGAACTGAATAACGATAATACTGTGCAGCCCACATCTGATGCTGTCCTACATCTGTTGTGATGATAGCCTTACCCTCTGTAACCTTATCGATCTGCTCGATGATATAAGGACAGGTAAGTCCCGATGTATTATAGCTTAAAGGATATTTTTCCTTAAGATCTTTGATATGGTTCATCCATTCGGTATGATCTGCCTGAGTAAGCTTACCCAGAACCTCTGTAAGGCTGTCCTTAAGATCTCCGACAACGGAGCAGTTAGTCTTTACATTCTTATTGATCTCTGCAGCATCTATATCAAAATGTATGATCCTGGCATTCTTGGCGAACTTCTTGGCATTACCTGTTACTCTGTCCGAGAAACGGGCACCGAGTGCAATAAGAAGATCACATTCGCTTACACCAAGGTTGCTGGCTTTTGTACCGTGCATACCGATCATACCGGTATATCTGTCGGAATGACCGTCGAAAGCACCCTTACCCATAAGGGTATCGCATACGGGAGCATCTATGATATCAGCAAGCTTCTTAAGCTCATCGGATGCACCCGAAGATATAACACCGCCTCCTGCATAGATAAAAGGCTTCTTGGATGCTTTGATAAGTTCAACTGCCTTCTCGATATCCTTGGCAGTATATGCGTTCTTCTTCTCGGGCTGTTCAGGAACTGCGGCCTTGTAATCACAAAGAGCAGCCGTAACATCCTTGGTAACGTCTACGATAACAGGACCGGGACGACCTGAACCCGCAATCTTAAAAGCTCTTCTGATAGTAGAAGCAAGCTTCTTAACATCTTTTACGATAAAACCATGCTTGGTGATAGGCATCGTAACGCCTACGATATCAACTTCCTGGAAAGTATCCTTACCCAAAAGAGGAAGATTGACATTGGCGGTGATCGCTACAAGAGGAACCGAATCCATATAAGCCGTAGCAATACCTGTTACAAGATTGGTAGCTCCGGGGCCTGATGTTGCCATACACACACCGACCTTACCTGTAGATCTTGCATATCCGTCAGCCGCATGCGAAGCTCCCTGCTCATGGCTTGTAAGTATATGCTTGATCTCGGGATGCTTGTACAAAGCATCATATACATTCAGGATTGTTCCGCCGGGATAACCAAAAACAGTATCCACTTTTTGTTCTTTAAGACATTCTATTATAATCTCTGCACCGGTTAATTGCATATTTCACCTCTAAAACACATTATTTTAAATCTGACTTAACGGCATCGGATGACTGTATCTGTCATGTCATGTAGTAACACGATCACACACAGCCTAAGACAGCCTATCTGGGCAATTCGAGTACAGCGCCTCTGTTACCGCTTGTAACAAGAGCTGTATATCTCTTCAGATATCCCTTGGTAATAGTCGGCTCCTTGGGAGTCCATTTAGCCTTACGCTCTGCCATCACCTCATCGCTTATCCTTGCATTAATGCTGCAGTTAGGGATATCGATATCAATGATATCACCTTCTTCAATGAAAGCGATAGGTCCGCCGACAGCAGCTTCGGGAGATACATGACCAATAGATGCTCCACGGCTTGCGCCTGAGAATCTTCCGTCTGTGATAAGAGCAACACTGCTTCCGAGTCCCATACCGGCGATAGCCGAAGTAGGATTAAGCATCTCTCTCATACCGGGACCTCCCTTAGGTCCTTCATATCTGATAACAACTACGTCACCGGCTACTATCTTACCGCCCTTGATTGCAGCTATGGCATCTTCTTCACAATCGAATACTCTTGCCGGGCCTGAATGAACGAGCATCTCAGGAACAACGGCACTTCTCTTAACGACACATGTGTCAGGTGCGATATTACCCTTCAATACTGCGATACCGCCAACCTCACTGTAAGGATTGTCAAGTGTACGGATAACTTCCGTATTGGTGATCTCACAACCCTCGATATTCTCCTTAACGGTCTTACCTGTACAGGTGATTATATCTGTATTAAGAAGATTCTTCTTATCAAGCTCATGCATTACGGCATATACACCGCCCGCCTCATTAAGATCCTCCATATATGTAGGACCTGCAGGTGCAAGATGGCAGAGATTCGGAGTCTTGGCACTGAGTTCATTGGCAATGCTGACATCGATCTCAATTCCGCACTCATGTGCTATGGCAGGCAGATGAAGCATTGAATTGGTAGAGCATCCAAGTGCCATATCGACTATAAGTGCATTCTCAAAAGCCTTCTCTGTCATGATATCTCTGGGACGGATATTTTTCTCCAGAAGTTCCATAACCTTCATTCCGGCATGCTTGGCAAGTCTTATTCTCTCACTGTATACGGCAGGGATGGTTCCGTTGCCGGGAAGTCCCATTCCTATAGCCTCTGTAAGACAGTTCATTGAATTGGCTGTATACATACCCGAACATGATCCGCAGGTAGGACATACCTTGTTCTCATATTCTGTAAGCTTATCTTCGTCGAT
Organism: Lachnospiraceae bacterium; assembly: GCA_024684085.1. Taxonomy (GTDB): domain Bacteria; phylum Bacillota; class Clostridia; order Lachnospirales; family Lachnospiraceae; genus Colinaster. The sequence goes on from JAIKXM010000016.1 coordinate 149,618, forward strand.
GATACCGGCAGCCTCAGCACCTACGGCCTCGAACATGCTTGAAAGCGATCTCTTGCAACCGTCAACATGACCTGCAAGCATGGGTCCGCCTGAAACAAATACGGTAGGAACATTAACTCTTGCAGCCGCCATCAAAAGGCCGGGTACGTTCTTATCACAGTTGGGGATACATACCATTGCATCGAATCTGTGAGCTTCCATCATACATTCCGTAGAATCTGCGATAAGATCTCTGGTAACAAGGGAATACTTCATTCCGACATGTCCCATTGCAATACCGTCACATACAGCGATCGCAGGGAACTCAACAGGAGTTCCGCCCGCCATGGCGATACCCATCTTAACCGCTTCAGCGATCTTATCAAGATTCATATGTCCGGGAACGATCTCGTTATATGAACAAACTACTGCAACAAGAGGTCTGTCCAACTCTTCTTTCGTATAACCCAGAGCGTTATATAATGAACGTCCGGGAGCCTGCTGTTTGCCTCTTTTAGCTTCATCACTTCTCATATCATCATGTCCTCTCTTTTAATCACCTGAGTGCACCTTTTAGCCGGCGCTCAGTTTACATTATCAGTTCTATAAAAACAGCCTTACATTGGGTTACAGGCACTACTTAATGTTAGCAACGACCAGATCACCCATCTCACTGCAGCTAACCTTCTTCATACCTTCACTCATTATATCACCGGTTCTGTAACCCTGATCAAGTACCGAAGAGATAGCCTTCTCTATAGCCTCGCTCTCTGTATGAAGGCCAAAGCTGTACTTGAGCATCATGGCAGCCGATATAATAGTAGCAAGTGGATTGGCAACATTAAGTCCCGCAATATCGGGAGCCGAACCGTGGCTGGGCTCGTACAGACCGAAGCTTGTATCGTTCATGCTGGCAGATGCAAGCATTCCGATGGAACCTGTTACCATACTTGCCTCGTCGGATAAGATATCTCCGAACATGTTCTCGGTAAGGATAACATCGAACTGTGCAGGATCCTTAACCAACTGCATTGCACAGTTGTCTACGAGCATATGCTCAACTTCCACATCCGGATAATCCTCTGCAACTTCGTTGACTATCTTTCTCCAGAGTCTTGATGAATCAAGAACATTGGCCTTATCAACGCTTGTAACCTTACCTCTTCTGACCTTGGCGATCTCGAATCCCTTAACAGCGATCCTTCTGATCTCTTCTTCAGTATATGTAAGTGTATCCACAGCCTTCATCATGCCGTTCTCTTCATAAGTCTTACGCTCACCGAAGTACAGACCGCCTGTAAGCTCACGCATGATCAGCATATCAAAGCCTGCGGCACTGATCTCTTCCTTCAGAGGACAAGCTCCTCTTAACTGAGGATACAGAACAGCGGGTCTTAAATTGGCAAAAAGGTTAAGACTCTTTCTTAACTTAAGAAGTCCTGCTTCAGGTCTCTTCGAAGGCTCAAGCTTGTACCATGGAGATGTTGAAGTATTACCGCCGATGGACCCCATCAGAACGGCATCGGAATTCTTACAGATCTCTATTGTTTCATCCGTAAGAGGCACTCCGTTGACATCAATGGAACAACCGCCCATAAGTACATCCGTATAACTGATCTCATGTCCGTAAACAGAAGATACTTTATCGAGCACCTTCTTGGCTTCGGCTACGATCTCGGGACCGATACCGTCGCCCGAAATACATGCGATATTCATGTTCATTATCTATTCCTCCTCTATAAACAAAAGTTTATATATGATTATATGCTGCAGGATGTCCGTTTTTGTATGTCGTACATAACAAGTAAGATAACAATAACGTTCCACTATTCCGGATCACAGATATCCGAAGAAAACACCCTAATATGTAATATATCATAGGGGGGCATATTCTTAAAATATATAGCATTCATACTTTTTATAACACCAAGTTATATTATGCCCGCTTAATCATAATCTGTGATGATCCGACACCCCATCAAGGATAGTTCGTAAGCTTCCAATTTACTATTACGTAACAAAGAATGTCGCTTGCGACATTCTCGCGCCGAGCGCGGATGCTTTAGCATCTACCTTTCGCGCGAGTGCGCATCCTTAGCGGAGCGTTTTTTGTGTAATAGGAAGCTATTTCCTATTACACAAAAAACGGCCTAAGTATCCTTAAGCCGCACTTTTTTACCATTATTCCTGGTTCTTCTCAACCTGAGCTATAGCCGACTTCTTCATCGAAATACGACAATTCCTGTTATTACCGAATTCAACAACTACCGTATCTTCTTCCACTGCGATCAATGATCCGTAGAATCCGCTCGTTGTCACGATATAATCACCGACTTCAAGATCCGCAAGCATTGCTTTCGTTCTCTTCTCTTCATTCTTCTGAGGTCTGATGAAGAGGAAGTACATGATAGCTATCAAACCAACTACATACAAGACCAATACAATTCCACTACTCTCTGCCATTATAATTCTCCTTTTTTTACATTGGACTTTAACTTTAAGTCCCAATGAATTAAATATTACCAATCCGTCCGAATAAAAGCAAGTGAATTGCCGTTATTTTTCAATATAACGGATACCGCAATCACGGACGATCGCATACATATCTTTGTACGGTACTCCATTCTCCATGCACAAAACTGTCACACTTTCATATTCGGGATATACTTCTTTCCTGCCGTTATTATCACAGACTTTGATCTTGGCAGTTCCGTAAGGCGTCTCACAATCCAGTATCTTCCTCGGAAGTATATATCTGTCAACGCCGATCTTCCTGATGCCTATCGTTGTAGTCTCAAGGAAGATGATATCCGAGAGCCTGTCGGCATCGTCGGATGTACATATCACATTAAGCTGATAAGCGGGTCTGCCCTTTTTCATAAATACAGGAGTATAATACACATCCCTTGCGCCGGCTTCCATAAGCCTCTGCGATACATAACCGAGACATTCACCCGTAGAGTCATCTATATTGGATTCCAGCTTAACTATATCGGAAGATACGCTCTTAGCATCTTCTTCTATGAGCATCGCCCGCAGGATGCTTGGTCTTTCATATTCTCTTTTTCCTGCACCCAATCCAACCTTCTTAACTATCATTCGTTTTGGAAGATCGGAATCAGTTCTCAGGGCCGCAACTATCGCAGCACCCGTAGGAGTAACCAGTTCTCCGAGAATATCGCTCCTTGTAAGAGGAATGCCGTGATCTGTGACTATATTCATGACTGCAGGAACCGGAACGGGAAGAATACCGTGCTGGCATCTTACAGAGCCTCTTCCTTCTGTCAGGCCTTCAACGATGACCTTGTCAATATCAAGGTTATCCATACATACAGCCACACTCACTATATCAACTATGGAATCAACGGCTCCCACTTCATGAAAGTGAACCTTATCCCTCTGAGTTCCGTGAGCTTTTGCCTCCGCATCGGCCAGAATGCCAAAGATCTTCCTTGCCGTATCCCTTGTACGCTCATTAAGATTGCCGGAATCTATGATCTCTTCTATTTCTTTCAGACCAACGTGAACATGATCATGTGTGTGTTCATGACTGTGACCATGGCCGTGTTCATGTGAATGTTCATGCTCGTGATCATGCTCGTGATCATATTCATGCGCATGAGCATTATCTTCATTATGCTCATGACTGTGAACATGAACGTGTCCGTGATCATGCTCATCATCATGTTCATGAACATGTTCGTGATCACCGTCATGATCGTGGTCATGAACAGATCCATCTTCATCATCATGATCCGACAATTCTACATTGATCGACTTCTTCAGATGTCCGAACAGATATGCCATATCATGATCATGATTATCGACATCAGGTATGACTTCGAATGACTTACACCTGATAGATGATTTCATCACATCTACAGCATCGATCCTGTATCCCGACACCTTAAGCGACTTAAGCTGTTCCTTAAGATGCTCATAGTCAGCTCCCAGATCGAGAAGCGCACCTACGGTCATATCACCGCTTATGCCGCTGCTGCAATCAAGGTATAATGTTTTACCCATAAAATGTTTCCCCTTTATTTACAGTGCTCTGTGTTCCCATCTCTTATAGCAAGTCTGTTGATCTGGGTTGCTATATATCCGGCACCATATCCGTTATCTATATTCACGACCGATATCCCGTTAGCGCAGGAATTGATCATTGTCAGAAGTGCGGATAAGCCGCCAAAGCTTGCGCCGTACCCTACCGATGTCGGGACCGCTATCACGGGGACGGATACAAGTCCTCCGATCACACTGCCGAGCGCCCCTTCCATTCCGGCAACTGCCACGATACAATTAGCCGAAGTGATACTGTCAAGCTTAGACAGTAACCTGTGAAGACCGCTCACTCCAACATCATATATCCTCTCAACTTTTGTCCCGAAAAATTCGGCTGTAAGAGCAGCCTCTTCCGCAACTGATATGTCTGCGGTGCCTGCGGTACAGACAGCGACCTTACCCTTAAGCTCCGTTTCCGTGGTATCTATCTTAAGTATGCACGATACCTTGTCGTACACGGCTTCCGGGAAGATACCTTTGATCAATTCGGCCTGATGAAGGCTTGCTCTTGTACCAAGCACCCTTCCTTCTTTTTCATATATCTTCTTATATATCTCTGTTAGAAATCCGTCTTCCTTCCCCTGGCAGAACACCACCTCGGGAAAACCGCTTCGTAACTCTCTCGAACTGTCTATCTTAGCGAATCCCATATCGATAAAGCTCTCTCTTTTAAGAAGCCTTTCCGCCTCACCAACAGAGATCCTGCCTTCTTTGCAATCATTGATTATGCCTCTGACTGACATTCAAAACCTCCGAGCTTGCGCTTCTTGTAAGCGCCAAATTCCCCTTTATCCAATGCATCTCTTATCTCTTCCATCATCGTGTTATAGAAATAGAGATTATGCATTACACACAATCGCATGCCCAGCATCTCCTTAGCCTTAAGCAAATGCCTTATATAAGCCCTCGAATAACGCTTACATGCAGGACATGAACAACCTTCTTCTATAGGTCTTAAGTCTCTCTCGTATTTTGCATTAAACAGATTGATCTTGCCATGATTGGTATACAGATGGCCATGACGTCCGTTTCTGGTAGGATATACACAGTCAAAGAAGTCAACGCCTCTGTCAACAGCCTCCAATATATTGGCCGGAGTTCCCACGCCCATAAGATAAGTCGGCTTATTATCGGGCAGATACGGAACAACATGATCGAGCACATCATACATCTGCTCATGACTCTCACCGACAGCCAGACCTCCGACAGCATATCCCGGCAGATCCATCTCGCTTATGACCTTGGCATGTTCAACCCTTATATCGTTAAAAACAGCCCCTTGATTGATTCCGAACAGGAGCTGATCTTTATTGATCGTATCTTCCAAACCGTTAAGCCTTGCAAGTTCCCTCTTACATCTCTCAAGCCATCTTGTTGTTCTCTCCACAGAGGGAATCACATAATTCCTGTCTGCAAGAGCCGGAGGACACTCATCAAAGGCCATGGCTATCGTAGAACCCAGATTGGACTGTATCCCCATGCTCTCTTCGGGTCCCATGAAGATGATCCTTCCGTCAACATGACTGTGGAAGGTAACACCCTCTTCCTTGATCTTGCGTAATCCCGCCAGAGAGAATACCTGGAATCCACCGCTATCCGTGAGTATCGGTCTGTCCCAGTTCATAAAATGATGCAGACCGCCAAGTTGCCTGATAAGCTTATCGCCGGGACGGACATGCAGATGATATGTATTGGACAACTGTACCTGACACTTAAGATCCTTAAGATCGAAGGTATCAACCGCTCCCTTTATGGCTGCCACTGTGCCGACATTCATGAACACAGGTGTTTGTATGGTTCCGTGAACAGTCTTAAATTCAGCCCTTTTGGCAAGTCCCTCTTTTTTTAAAATATTATACTCAGCCATTTATCTCCTCAATAAACTCCTCAAGACAGATATTCTCGTTGTAGATATAAGTCGCAGCTTCTACGCCCACATATCTGAAATGCCAGGGCTCATATATTATTCCCGTGATGCTTTCCTTATCCTCGGGATATCTTAAAATAAATCCGTACTTGTACGAATTATCTCTAAGCCACAGTCCGGCATCGGTCTCGCCGAAACCATAATCCAGCTGACTATAGGTATCACTGATTATATCTATGGCAAGCCCCAGCTGATGCTCGCTGGTACCGGGTACGGTAACAACCGCCGAAGCTTCCCTGTATGCATCCATATATGACATACCCGAATTGATGTAGCTCTTCATCTTCCTGTCGAAGAGATACTCCTGACGGGAATAATCTCTGTAAGGCGAACATACCACCAGATTGATACCGCTTTCTTTGGCAGCGGTGAACATCTGGGTAAGAGGTTCCAGTATCCTCTCATCACATTTCATCGATCCTTTGATCGTACCGAGTGTGAAGGTATAATCATCAGGCACGCTGTGCTGTTTATTGACCAGCAGAAGATTCCAGTCATCCCTGTGAAACTCGTATGTTTCCTGTTCTTCTTCTGTCTCATACTCTTCTTCGGTTCCGGAATTACGCGAAGCGATAAGATCATCCAGACCTGCCATCTCTTCTTCATCGGGAACGGCATTATCAATATACTCTTCAAGACTGCTCATCTCAGACTCATCCATGTCATCAATGGAAGGAACAGCCTCCATAATGGAATCATTGACCGATGCGGCTGTCGAAGTAACAAAAGCTTCGTCCCCATCAAGGGGCGCAAGACTTGCATTGAACACGAATATAAAAGCTATACAGGACAGGATAACCGTCTTGACCAAAGGTCTTCTCGTATACTTCCACAGGACATTTCTAAAGATCGTAAACACAAGATAGGCAACCGCCAGTTTACGTCCTTTCGCTCCTCTGGAAGCGATCTTTTTCGCCTTATTTAATTGACGTTCATTAACATTATTAAGCATCTTAGTTCCTTATATAAGCTGCGATTACAGCGATCATCAATAAATGAATTGGATAAAACAAATAATAAAAAGTCTTCGGAAGTTGCCTTCCCTTATTACCGTTATATACGAATATCAAAGGCAGAGCCACGATACCGGCCACTTCCATCTGAAGATTATAAGAAAGATATTTCCAAAAGAGGAAAGTGAAGTCCTGGGCGAACCATCTTCCCGCCGTATCAAAGACTATAGCTTTAAGTGCACTGCACAGGCTTAACAGAACGAGAAAAAAGAGAAAAGAAAAAATCATCGCTTTTTTACGACTTCGGAATATATATAGCAGAAGTATCAGAGCGACTCCTCCGGCACCGTAATCCGTCCTTAGCAAAAATGCGCCCATCAATATCAGCAATATTATAGCCAGGCGAACAAAGTTCTTATCCACAGATCTGTACACTTCTATCGCAAGTACGCCAAGCAAAAGTGTGAAGAATACATTCTGATAAGAATGATCAACTGCATTGCCCGTGACCGCAAGATCAAAGGGGACTTCGCTGATGATCGCCAACGCCGACAGCCTCAGCATATACTTCTTAACATCTGATGTAAAAATGCTTCCCTGACCTATCAGATAAGCATATATAACAAAAGCAAGCCTGCCGATCAATCGACCGACGGAATATATATCATCATTATACAGATATTGAAGTCCCGACTCTCTGAAGGTGCCGTACACTCCCATTGTCAGATGATCGATCACCATACTTACAACCGCGATATTCTTAAGAACAGCCGCCGATATGCCGCCCCGGGTATTATCTTCCATAGTAAAACCGCCTACTTCTGATCTCTGATATCCGTTATCTTCCTTATTCTCTCACGATATCTCTCAAGATATCTTTCGAGTACATTCTTCAAAGGAAGATTGGATTTTAATGAAAACAGGAAATTCTGCCTGCTCTTGGCTTCCAGTTCAAGCAGATGAACCTGTAATCTCAACTCTTCATAGTATACGATTATATTGTTGTTAACAGCAAAATTTCTTACCTTGCTGACGATACCCAGCGAATAACATACGTCTATCGTTATCATACCGTACACAAAGCCGACAACGAAACTGAAAGCAATATTCTCGTTAAGCCATGTCACCATCCTGACTACATGAGGATTGATGAAATAGTAGTACAGGGCTCCAAGCAGTGTCCAGATGATTGAGAATCTGAGACAAATGATGCCCTGGAAGTTGAATGGAATGTCTGAATAATCCCACAACTTAATATGCATTCCGTTAATAAATATCCTGCCCGCTATGTACTCTATAAGGGTCATGGATAATCCCATAATAAGTATCATCAGCAGGACCTTATTGAACTTAAGATCAATGGATAAGTAAGGTATCAAAGACAGGAAAAACAATAACACAAGTCCGAATCCGTAGATCGGAAGCCACGGCCCTACAAGAAAACCGGGATTGATCCATCTTCTCTCCGGATTGGACGTTGAGATAAATCTTCTGAAGAACAATTCCAAAACCCATCCGAACATACTTCCCATTATAAATAAAAACACAATTATGATAAATATAATCTCTGCACCGATGTCCATATCAGCATTTCCCTTCATCAAGGTATGGTCTTCCATGCGATCGATCACGCACTATCAATCCAATATCGTCAACTGCATACATATAAGATCATTTTATGATCACAATTCTCTCCGCATCAGTCACTTAACTTATGGAAGATGATGCAATTAGGCTTATCGACCTTGATAAATCTCTGATTCATTGTGATAAGGCCCTTCTCCAGATCGACTTTGAAGAAAGAAAGCGAATCAGACTCATGATTGAGGCTTACCAAATGTCTGTTATCCGGAAAAAGTGAAACGTCCTTGGGATAATCTCCGCTTATAGGCAGACATAGTATCTTGTTAAGCTCACCGCTAACCTCGTCTATTGAGTAGATAACAACGGAATTGTCACCCGCATTGGAGCTTAAGATATATTTGCAGTCCATTGACAGGGAAAGCGCACTTGCTGCCGATCCCGTTGCATGATAATCGTTAAGGGTCGAGATGTTCTGGATCTTCTCGAACTCAGGCGCCCCGTTTTTCTCCGTATAAGAATATACGTCGATATAATTCTTAAGTTCATGTACCACGTACATGAATCTGCCGTCCTTAGAGAACTTGATATGTCTGGGAGCCGATTCCTGCTCACTGTGGACGATATCCATCAGCTTAAGCTTGCCCGTTGTATGGTCGAGGGCATATACATCTATATAGTCCATTCCCAGATCGGCTGCGCAGAGGAACTTATTGTCTCTGGTCATCTTAACGCAGTTAACGTGGGGTCTGAAATTACGCTCTGCGATATTGCCCCAGCCCTTATGGTAGATCTCATCGCAGATGCCGTTGATCCTTCCATCCTCCTCAAGGCGAAGAACGGTTATCTTACCGTCATGATAGCCCGCAACGAACAAGTACTCATCCTTATAATCCGTCGACAGATAGCAGCCTCTCATGCCGTTGATCGTGCTGTTGCCCAATACCGTAAGTGAGCCGTCTGGCTCGATATTATATGCTTCCACACCAAAATCGGTAATGGAATAAAGATACTTACGATTGTGTGAGATGGTCACATAACTTGAATTGGTGATCCTGACTCTGTCCTTCTCGGTAAATTTACCGTTCTCAAGATCAACATCATAGATCGTTATGCCGTGATCATCACCTGATGTATAAGTTGAAACATATGCAACATATCTCTCGCTCAATTCACATACCTCTCTGATTCCCAAGCTTTTATGAATCCATGAATGGTTCTGCCCACACGAATCCACTATTTTTTATAATAACATGAAAGGTGAATTTATTAAACATTTTCTATCCTTTTTAGCAAATATCAATTATAATAGGTTAGATATATCTCGACAGCACTTCACTGTCATATTAATAATAAAAAAGAATGTCGCTTGCGACATTCTTGCGCCGAGCGCGGATGCCTTGGCATCATCTGCCTTTCGCGCGAGTGCGCATCCTTAGCGGAGCGTTTTTATTTACCTTTATTGGGGAGGATATGTAATTTGAGTGTTAAACTGATCGATCTTCAAAATATAACCAAAGCATACGGAGACAATACCGTTATCGACGATATGAGTCTCTATATAAGGGAGAATGAATTCCTTACTCTTCTCGGTCCTTCCGGTTGTGGTAAGACTACTACCCTCAGGATCATCGGTGGCTTTGAGACGCCCGACAAAGGACGCGTCATGTTCAATGGGGTCGATATAACCGATCTCCCACCTAATAAGAGACAGTTGAACACTGTTTTTCAGAAATATGCTCTCTTCACTCACATGAACATTGAGGATAATATCGCCTTCGGTCTGAAGATCAAAGGCAAGAGCGATAAATATATCAGGGATAAGATCGAATATGCTCTCAAGCTCGTTAATCTTCAGGGCTTCGGGAAAAGAATGCCTGACTCACTTTCCGGCGGTCAGCAGCAGCGTATTGCTATCGCGCGTGCGATCGTTAATGAGCCTAAGGTACTCCTACTCGATGAACCTCTGGGTGCTCTCGATCTTAAGCTTCGTCAGGACATGCAGTACGAGCTTATAAGGCTTAAGAACGAACTCGGCATCACTTTCATCTATGTAACTCACGATCAGGAAGAAGCCCTTACCATGTCAGATACGATCGTTGTCATGAATCAGGGTTATATTCAGCAGATCGGTACACCGGAAGATATCTACAACGAGCCTGAGAATGCATTTGTAGCTGATTTCATCGGCGATTCCAATATCATTGACGGTATCATGATCCAGGATGAGCTAGTAAGCTTCCTCGGTGCCAAGTTTCCCTGTGTTGATACAGGTTTCGGCACCAATAAGCCCGTCGATGTAGTTATCCGTCCCGAAGACGTTATACTTACCTCTCCCGAGAACGGAGTTATTGAGGGTACTGTCACTCATCTTATATTCAAGGGTGTTCATTATGAGATGGAGGTTATGGCAGGAGGTTATGAATGGCTTGTTCACTCAACCATGATGTTCCCCATTGGTGCCAAGGTCGGTATCAACGTAGATCCTTTTAACATCCAGATCATGAACAAACCCGAAAGTGAAGACGAGGAGGCTGTAAGCGTTGAAGAATAAGATACGGTTACTTACAGGCCCATACCTTGCCTGGGCTTTGGCTTTTATCATCATCCCGCTGTGCATGATACTGTATTACGGCCTTACAGACAGAACGGGCAGTTTTACCCTTGATAATATCATGTCGATCGCGACAGACGAACATTCGAAGGCACTGATCCTCTCAGTGATACTCGGTGCGATATCCACGGTCATCTGTCTCATACTCGGATATCCTCTTGCTGCGATCCTTGCTCACATGAAGAGCCGTACAGGAATGATCCTGTTCATATTCATTCTTCCCATGTGGATGAATTTCCTGCTTAGGACTCTTGCATGGCAGACACTCCTTGAAAAGACGGGTGTGATCAATACCTTCCTCAAGATGTTCGGTTTTAATACTATCAATATCATTAACACTTATAAGGCGATCATCTTAGGTATGGTATATAATTTCCTGCCTTTTATGGTTCTGCCTCTCTATAACTCACTCACCAAGATCGATGAGAATGTGGTTAATGCCGCCAGAGACTTGGGAGCCAATAAGATACAGACTTTCCTGAAGATCACTCTTCCGCTTTCCGTTCCCGGCATTATATCGGGAATAACGATGGTATTCGTACCGGCACTTACGACCTTCGTTATCAGTACCATCCTTGGCGGAAGCAAGATCCTCCTTATCGGTAATGTTATAGAACAGCAATTCACGCAGTCAGGAAACTGGCAGTTGGGAAGCGGTCTTTCGATCGTGCTGATGGCGTTCATTGTTATCAATATGGTAGTCACCGCTATTTTTGACAAAAACGGGGAGGGTTCAATGTTATGACCAGATTTCTTAAAAAACTCTACCTTGTATTAATACTCATATTCCTGTACGCTCCCATCGCCACACTGATCGTCCTCTCGTTCAATTCGAGCAGAACAAGAGCAAAGTGGGGCGGGTTCTCATTCAAGTGGTATGTTGCCCTCTTCAGTAACAGGGATATAATGCAGGCATTGTACAACACGATACTTATCGCACTGATCTCTTCGATCGTCGCGACCATCATCGGTACGATCACCTGTATAGGCATGAGGAAGATGTCTTCTTTCTCCAAATCGACCATCATCGGTATAACCAACATCCCGATGCTGAATGCGGATATCGTAACGGGTATTTCGCTGATGCTGCTCTTCTTAAGCGTTGGTATACGTTTTGGTCTGGGCACGGTACTCTTAAGTCATATAACATTCAATATTCCTTATGTTATCTTAAGTGTCATGCCCCGTATGAGAAGCCTTAATATATCGACTTACGAGGCTGCGCAGGACCTCGGAGCGACCAGATTATACGCCTTCTTCAAGGTGGTCTTCCCCGACCTTATGCCGGGTATCTTAAGCGGTTTCCTTCTGGCCTTCACGATGAGTCTTGATGATTTTATCATTACTCACTTCACCAAGGGTGCCGGAATCGATACGCTCAGTACCAAGATATATACGGAAGTCAAGAAAGGAATCAAGCCTGAGATGTATGCTCTCTCGACCATCATCTTCATCGCCGTGCTGATCCTTCTGCTGCTTATCAATCGTCATGACGATAATAAAGGCGAAGTCAATTCGATCATTACGACTATATGATCCGTTAAAACGAAAAAGAGCAAGTCCCTTCATTATGAAAAGGTCTTGCTCTTTTTATTATTTTAACGGATCATTGCTTTTTTCGATCACTCAGACTTAACTTCTTCCCAATACTTATTATAGAGATCATCTCCTTCGGTACCGAGATACTTGAATGTCTCAAGTCCGTTGTACTTACTGAGATCAGGGAAGGCGATCTCTGAATTACGGATATCCTCATCTTCAATAAGTGCTCTTGCGGCATCATTGGGAGTTGAATATGTAATATAATCAAAGTTCATAAGTGCTATCTCGGGACGGCACATGAAATCGATGAACTTCTCAGCATTCTCTTTGTTATGGCAGTTCTTGGGAACAACCCAGCAATCGATCCAGATATTAGAACCTTCCTTAGGAATAACATACTCAAGGTTAGGATTCTCTCTCTGTGTATAGATAGCTTCTCCTGAATAGATAACACCGATAGCAGCCTCATCACCGATCATCTTATCTCTTACCTGATCGATAACATACGCCTGTACCAGAGGCTTCTGCTCGATAAGATCCTGTGTAGCCTTCTGAAGTTCAGCTTCATCAAGGGTGTTACATGAAGCACCGTTTCTCTTAAGTGCAACCATAAATGCGTCTCTTACGGAATCCTGCATAAGAATGTTATCTGCATACTTCTCATCCCAGAGAACATCCCAACTGTCGATAGGTTCATCTACCATCGTCTTATTATAGAGGATACCGACTGTACCCCAGCAATAAGGAACGGCGTACTTATTATCAGGATCGAACTCCGTAGCAGTATCGTAATACTGCTGACCTATATTAGCTTTGGCATTAGGAAGATTATCCCAATTCAATTCAGCCAGCATATCATTATCACGCATCTTCTGAATCATATAATCACTGGGACAGATTACATCATAGACCGTAGCACCTGTTTCAACCTTTGGATACATAATCTCGTTGGTCTCAAATTCATCATAGACCACTTTAATCCCTGTTTCTTCTTCAAACATCTCAATAGTGTCGGGATCGATATACTCACCCCAGTTGTACACTACGACAGTGTTGTCACTGTTACTGCCATCTGCTCCGCATCCGGCAAGAGATGCTGCCATCATCAAAGAAACAATACCTAATACCAACTTTCTTTTCAACTCATAATACCTCCTAAGATATGATAATATTTTGTAAACTTTTTAAATATATCATAAATAGGAGGTATTGAAAATACTTTTTTTAATATCGCCCTAACGTCAACTTGCGCACATCCAAAGTTAAGCTTGAACATTGCTCTTTATCCTGCGCGTTTTTATCCGTATAGACCCAAAAGCTGATCAGATATCAACAGTTTCTACTGTCTAACTCTGATAATTCAGGAAGACAACTATACTTCTCTCTTTCACTGTAACCGTTCTGGAGTCCTCTTTCACCTGTTCCCTGACGAATTCTTCCTTCTCGGTATCGATCACCTTGAACCACTTACATCTGTTGTAAAAGGGAAGTGCAAATTCATGTTCACACCAGTGCATATTAACAGCCACATACATTAAAGGACCAACTTTCTCCTTGTCCTTCTTAGACTTAACCGCCGCCTCTTCACCGGTCGGCTCTTCCTGCAGACTGATGCTCTTATTATCGGACTTTCGACCGATAAAAGCGACCTTCCTCTTCACGGTATCCGAAGAATAATCTTCCGCAAACAGCATCGCAAAATGCCTTGTAAGCATATCTCCTTCGATACGCCAGCATTCCTCACCATGATATGACAGATCAGGCACACCCTTCGACTCATAATCGCTCATCTTAAGCGATTTATCCATATGCAGTATGCCATGCTCCTTGCGGAATGCGATACACTGCCTGGTGAAGCTTAGTATATCACTGTTTCTATCTATATCCTTCCAGTTAAGCCAGGTTACATTATTATCAAGACAATATGGATTATTATTACCCTTCTGACTGTTACCGAACTCATCTCCCGCCAGCATCATCGGAGTAGACTCGGTGAACATATTGAATACAATGGCATTCCTTATCTGCTTCCTGCGAAGCCTGTTGACCGTTTTGCGCCTTGTACTGCCTTCCACACCGCAATTCCATGAGGCATTATAGGGATTACCGTCACGATCATTCTCGCCGTTCTCTTCATTATGCTTCCTGTCGAAGCTTACAAGATCCATAAGTGTAAAACCATTGGAGCCTGTGATATAATGCACCCCCGCGATCCTCTCATCGATCCAACGCATATTCATGATCACGCTCTCAAGCTGACCTTCGTCACTCTTAAGAAAACGTCTGATATTGTACATATAATCATCATTGCAGACAGCAAGATTCTTATATGTAGGACGCGAGTTGCCATATATCTCATTCACGGGTACGCCGTTATATAACAATTTAGTATTGGCCAGAAGCGGTTCCGTTCCGAGCAGTGAGAGCATGATATTATCCCCGCACAGATGGAAGCCGTCGATCTGATATTCAACGACCCAATACTTCAGTGCCTCGAGGATCATTGCCTGTTTAACATCCCTCGGAAAATAGAACTGCATTATGATCTCCATGCCCCTGTCATGGATCGCTTCGACCATGGCATGAAATTCTTCGACCGGGTTTTTGCCGGGAGTTGCATAAGAAGCCTTGGGTGCAAAATAATACCCCTTCTTATATCCCCAGTAATTAAGCTTGGGTGCAAGTTCACCGTAAGGATCGATCACTTCTTCATTATTCTTCTTACGCTTATCTTCAAATTCGATAAATTCATAAGAAGGCATGATCTCGATCGTAGTGATACCAAGTTCCTCAAGATAAGGCAGTTTCTCCACTACGCCGCTGTATGTACCGGGAGCCTTAACTCCCGAAGAAGGATGTCTTGTAAATCCCCTGACATGTAACAGATAAAAATAAGAATCCGAATACTTGAGCATATCAGGACATTTTCTCTTAAAATCATTGGTCTTAACAAGGCCGCCTCTAAGTGTTCTGGGAGTTTTACCCCATTTGTCGTTACCGATTATCCTCTTGCTGTAGGGATCACAGAACACCTCATCATCCCTGAAATAACTGTATTCATAGTCTGTGTAACCGATACCGGATACAAGGATACAATAGATATTACCTATACGATTATTCGGCTTGAATGTGATACGTGTCTCGCGATGATTGCTCTTGTTATACAGGATAACACCGCACTTTTTGGCATCACCTATAACAACAGCAAAATTGATCATATCATCAGACACAACAGTACTACCCAAAGGATATGGAAGACCTGTTTTAATTATCATATTAACACTCATATTTCGGCCCCTTCCTGATACGCTAATATATTTTATCATAAGAAGATTGAATTTTCATTAAAATATAGATACAATAAAGAAAATAAGCACAATTATGGTTACTGTTCACACTTATGTTAATGTGAATAGCTAAAGGAAATATATTCACAAGAAACGCCTATGTGAGCGTCGGTACTTAGCGAGGCAAAGCCGAGCTTAGTATCCGTTACGCTTACATCGGAGCGAGAGCGCCGTTTCGGTGAATATATTTCCTGTAGTGGACAGATACCTGTGAACAGTAACCAATTATGCTGGCAACCATTTTGTTGTCATGCGTGCATTGCGCTATATCACAAAACAGACATCCGACAACACTAAGTCAAAAACTTACTTTTATACAGGAGGCATCTATGGCTGATATGAAGACACCCGATGAAGAAATGAGCGTTGATATTGAACTTGAAGACGGTTCTACCGTTCATTGTGAAGTAATAACCATTATCACAGTTGCCGGTAAGGATTACATAGCTCTTCTGCCCGACGGCTACGAAGAAGGCAATACACAGGAAGTATGGTTCTATGGTTATTCCGAGAATCCCAAAGATCCCAATGAAGAGCCGGAGCTCATATACATAGATGATGATGACGAGTATGAAGCCGTTGCCGATGCATTCGACGAATACCTCGATTCATGTGAATTTGATAATATGTAAGATCAAGGCTGCTGTTTCGATATCAGACTCCGAATGAATCTCGAGACAGCAGCTTCTTTTTCATCCGAACCTGACACATATGTCATATATAACCTTTCTTCCGCTCTGGTCATGGCCACATAGAGCATCCTTCGTTCCTCTTCTATCGCAGCTTCTCCTACAGCCTGCTTACCGGGAATACTTCCTTCATTGATATGCGGAATGATCACAACCTTATACTGAAGTCCTTTTGATGCATGAAAAGTCTGAAGGATCACACCTTCTTCTTCATCTGCCTTCTCCCGCGGCACAGACAGATTCTCTAATGTCTCCAGCATATCAGCAAATCCCTTACGATCCAGCTGGCGTCCTGCCATATCCATTATCTCGTCGAGCTTAAGTCTGTACTCCTCTGTTTTTTCTTTATCATCTCTGCATCTCATCTCCATATATTCATCATATCCGATGCTTTTCCTGATATACTGAATGGACGAATACAGGTCGAGCGAAGACAGGAATTCCAGCTGAAGCTTCAGTTTCTTAAGAATTCTCTGCATATAAGCCTTGTCTTTATAGATCTCCGTAAGCCGGCTCATAGAGACATATCCCACAGGTAACTGCTCTCTTCCGATATAACGCAGAGGCTTATTCATTATGGGCACAAAATCCTCTATTGGCATATGCTCAATATCCTCAGAACAATTCATATAGTGGAGCATATCCTTAATATAATGATTACGATACGGATTATTTACCTTCTCTTGTATGCTCGCACTTATCCCATATAAATGTAAAACAGAATACAATCTCACAAGATCGCTGTTTTTCCTCTGTAATATACAAATCTGAGCAGAGGGAATCTCCTTAAGGAGATCTTTTATCAGTTCGGCAAGTCCATTGTCCTCTGATCCCCTGTCTCTGAAACCCATCAGCCTGAATACCCCGTGATGGCCGTCACCTCTAATATCTTTGTCGAATCTTATCTTATTATCACTTATAATACACCTTGCCGCATCGATCACTTCCTCGGGACATCTGTAATTAACAGACATATCAATACGGGTGAATGTCGGAAATTGACGTTCAAAATCAAGCATGATACCGGGGTCTGACCCTCTGAATCCGTATATTGACTGATCATCATCTCCGACAACGTAGAGATTATGCGTATGACCGACAAGCTTACCTACGATCTCATACTGAAGAGGATTGATATCCTGAAATTCATCGATCAGTATGTAAGTATACCTGTCCCGATACTTATCAAGAATATCCGTCCGCTTATTGAAGAGATCCCTTACGATCAGCATCATATCTTCAAAATCGATCTTCCTCTCGATCTTCTGAATATGACGGTATTCACGATATATGGGCAGGAAATCATCCAAGCTAAGGTGAATACCTTCGTCATTATACTCAGTCTCGCCGGAATTTTTATAGTATGAGATAACCTTCAAAAGATCATCAAGAAACTCTGTTTCCGTAAGATCGGTAATACCTGTATTTCTTATTGACTGCTTAAGGTAATCTCTTTTTTGTTTGTTGGTGATGATATCAGATGTATTAAAATGATATATTCTATGAATTACAGAAAAGAAAAAAGAATGAAATGTACATAACTCCACAGGATATGCAGA
The DNA here is from genome assembly GCA_024684085.1 of Lachnospiraceae bacterium. Classification (GTDB taxonomy): domain Bacteria; phylum Bacillota; class Clostridia; order Lachnospirales; family Lachnospiraceae; genus Colinaster. The sequence goes on from JAIKXM010000016.1 coordinate 167,874, forward strand.
ATGACATAATTCATTAAAACGTGACCGCATCGATTGCGCTGCGCTTCTTGAGAAAGTGATAACAAGGATGCTAGACGGATCGACGCCATGTACCTCGATCAGAGTCTTAACCCTGTGTATCAGCGTAGTTGTCTTACCACTTCCCGGTCCGGCCACTATAAGTGCCGGACCTCTGAAATGGTTAACAGCCATCAACTGTTCTTTATTAAATTGCATTGATCAACTCCGATAATGTCCCTGATCGGACATATTACATATTATAGTTTCGCCAAAGAACAAAACTTACTCCTGATCGGGTATCTCTTTGGAAGCCATAGTCTTGAACTTCTTAACTTCACCGGTCGCATAAGGAATAGCCATATTGGTTCCAGCTCCTGCAACGCAGCCGCCGGGGCATGCCATACCTTCGATAAGGCAACCGTTCATCTTACCGGCCTTGGCCAGTGCAAGGATCTTACGACAGTCAGCCAGACCTTCTGCGTGCTCTATATGCACTTCCGTTCCGGGATAATACTCATTGATGCATCTTTCGATGGCATTGGCCACACCACCTGCGATACCGTATCCACGACCGCATGAAGTTGCATCATCCATCTTATCTTCGGCCTCGATCTCGGCCGGATCTATATTCTTAGCCTCGAACATACCGCAAAGCTCTTCAAAAGTGATAACAAAGTCCACATCGGATCTTACCGTTCTTCTGCTTGCTTCAAGCTTCTTGGAAGCACAGGGGCCGACAAACACTACTAGTGCATCCGGATACTTCTCTTTGATCACTCTTGCAGTGGCGACCATGGGCGTAAGCTCGTTACTGATCTTATCAATGGTCTCAGGAAACAGATTCTTGGCCATCACAGACCAAGAAGGACAACACGACGTCAATGCAAAAGACTGATGTCCGGTTACGACCTCATTAACGTAATGTTCTGCCTCTGCAAGACATCCCTGATCCGCACCTATGGCAGTCTCGATAACCTCCGCAAATCCAAGCTTTTTAAGCGCAGTCTTGAATTTATCCGGTGATATATTCTGACCAAACTGACCGACAAATGCCGGTGCAACCTGAGCGATAACCTTCTTACCTTCCTGCATCGCTCTGATCAGCTGGAATATCTGAGACTTATCGGCGATAGCACCGAAAGGACAGCTTACCATGCACATTCCGCATGATACACACTTCTCATTATTGATAACAGCTCTGTTATGGGAATCTGTTTCAATAGCATTAATACCGCAGGCTGCCTTACAGGGTCTCTCCTTATGACATATGGCATCATAAGGACATACCGACTGACACTTACCGCACTTGATACACTTATCCTGATCTATAACAGACCTGCCCTTAACAAAACTTATAGCCCCCTTTGGGCAGACTGCCTGACAGGGATGAGCAAGACAGCCCATACATGAATCAGTCACTTCATATTGATTGATCGGACAGGCATTACATGCGGAAGGAATAACCTGCATCAAAGGCGGCTCGTAATATTTCTCGGAGATATTGCTCTCCTCAAGCCCTTCCGTCAGATGTCCGGGATGATCTCTGTTCTCAGGTCTTAAGCTCATACCCATTGCAAGTCGGATACGTTCCCTTACGATGGCCCTGTCACGATATACATTATCAAGATAATCCGATTCTTCATAATCTACAATTTTGTACGGCAGCGCTTCCATATCATCCTTAAGATTGGTAGATGTATATGCAAGATTGGCTACCTCTTTGAATACTCTTCTTCGCCTCTGACGAACAGGAGTATCTATACCACGCATATTATTACTCATATCTATCCTCTACTGTCCCGATCCGAATGCCTCTGTATACGGGCCTTAACCCATTAAAAACTATTACGATTCCAGCTTACTGATAGCGTTATCGATCCTTCTGATAGACTCTTCCCTGCCAAGGAGTTCTAATATCTCTGTTGCTCCCGCAGGTGTCATCTGCTTGCCTGAAAGTGCCGTACGAACAGGCCACAGAACATAACCGTTCTTATAACCCTTATCAGCCGCAAAAGCAGACAAAAGCGCATACAGACTGTCATTGGTATAATCATCATGTCCATCCAGAACAGGTCTTATCTCTCTAAGCACCTTAAGAGAAGATTCCTTATCGGTCTTCATCTTCTTATGGACATACATCTCGCTATCGTACTCGGGAACTTCCTCAAAGAAGTCGATCATATCCGGAATATCATTGAATACTTCTATCCTTGTCTTACATAATTCCGCGATCTTCTTCCTGTCGATATCCCTCTTAATTGTATCATTGATAAAGGGAAGTGCCTTCTCATAATAAGCATCAAAGTCCATCTTCTTGATATACTCGCCGTTCATCCACTTTAACTTGGTATAATCAAAAACAGCGGGCGACTTATTGATATGTCTGTAATCAAAGAGTTTGACAAGCTCTTCCAATGAGAATATCTCTTCATTGCAATCTGTGGGCGACCAGCCTAAAAGTGCAACGAAATTAACCACAGCTTCAGTAATGAATCCCTGATCGATCAGATCTTCATAAGAAGAATGTCCGCATCTCTTTGAAAGCTTCTGATGCTCTTCATCCGTAATAAGAGGACAATGCACATATACAGGCACATCCCATCCGAATGCTTCATATAATCTGTTATACTTCGGAGACGAAGACAGATATTCATTACCTCTTACAACGTGGGTGATACCCATAAGGTGATCATCAACAACATTAGCGAAGTTATATGTCGGGAACCCGTCAGACTTGATTAGGATCATATCATCAAGCTCTGAATTGTCTACAGTGATATCGCCGTATATCTCATCCTTGAAGGTAGTGGTTCCCTCGCTTGGATTATTCTGTCTTATAACATAAGGCTTACCTGCCTGAAGATTGGCTTCGATCTCTTCCTTGCTTAAGCCGAGACAATGCTTATCATACACATTGATCTCTTTACCGTTGATATTCTGATGAAGAGTCTCAAGTCTCTCCTTATCGCAGAAGCAATAATATGCCTCTCCCTTATCGATGAGCTTCTTGGCATACTCAAGATAGATACCCTGCTTCTGCCTCTCACTCTGAACATAAGGACCTACACCCTTATCTTTATCGGGTCCTTCGTCATGTATAAGACCTGTCTTCTCAAGAGTTCTGTAGATGATATCGACAGCACCTTCAACATATCTCTCCTGATCGGTATCTTCGATTCTTAAGATAAAATCTCCTCCCTCATGCTTAGCGATAAGATAAGCATAAAGAGCAGTACGAAGATTACCTACATGCATGCGCCCTGTAGGACTTGGGGCGAATCTGGTTCTGATTTTCATAATATTCTCCTCAAAATGACTATTTTTTTACAACCGATAAACACATCATATACCGGATTTAGAACACCGATCATTCATAATCTCCGCAATGAAGGATCGGAGAACTCGGGTCTGTATTCTTCAATGTAGCCTGAACATCGATCACATTCTGGTTGGAACTTCCCTTCCACAACAGCTTCTGATCCTTCAGCTCGGTAACAAATTCACCGTCCACAACAACATCTATATATTTCATCATCGGATAATGCCAGATATCCTTCCATTCCGAACCTGTATACAGCCATATCGTCTTGTCCGGATACTTATCCTTGATCTCCTGAACTAAAGCTCTTACGTCCAGTCTGTTCGCAGAGTGAAGCGGATCTCCTCCCGAAAAAGTAATACCCGAGATATAACTCTGATCAAGCTGATCAAATATCTCCTGCTTGGCTTTCTCATCGAATAAGAGACCTCCATCAGGATCCCAGGTAATAGGATTCTGACAATCTTTACAGCAATGATTGCAACCGGCAACCCACAGAACGACCCTGAGTCCGTCGCCGTTAAGCATATCATCCTTGGTTATATTATGGTATCTCATGGTTACATAGACTTCCTTTCTGCGATCTCTGCCATCTTGGCATCATTAAGTCTTGTATCACCATGAACTCTTGAATAAGACAGATATCCGTTCATTCTGTCTATCTTGGTAAGATTACGGCTGCCGCACTTAGGACATACATCCATCTCAAGTTCCTGATGTCCGCAATCATCACAATATGCCAGACTTAAGTTAACCCCCTCATAGAATCCCAATTCCATAGCTCTTCTGATAAGAGTCTTAATGGCTTCGAGATTGTAATCGATAGGGTATTTTACATACTGGATCTTGCCACCGTTACACATCTCCCAGAATCTGTATTCACAGTTCTGCTTCTGAATGGGAGTGATATCCTCAGTAACATGGCAATGGAAAGAATTACTTACATAATCCCTGTCAGATACACCTTCTATAATTCCGTACTTCTTACGGAACTGCTTAACCTGAAGACCACAGAGATTCTCCGCAGGAGTACCGTAGATGGCATAGAGATTACCATCCTCTTCCTTGAATTCATTGATCTTCTGATTGATATGCTCCAATACTTCCACTGCAAATGCACCATCTTCCACCAAAGACTTACCGTTATACAGCATCTGAAGCTCATTAAATGCAGTTATTCCAAAAGAAGCCGTAGCTGACTTAAGCAAAGGCTTGATCTTATCGGTGAGCTTAAGATTACCGCCAAGGAATCCTCCTTCGCAATATGCAAGAGGATTGGTTGAAGCTCTCATCTCGCCGAGATAAGCATATGTACGTATATGCAGCTTCCTGATCAGATTCAGATAATAATCCAGAACCTCGTAAAAATCCTTGCTCTCATGTCTTGCCTTAGCGAGGATCATTGGAAGGTGCAGACTAACAGCTCCGATATTGAATCTTCCTACAAAGATAGGAGTATCATTATCATCGGCAGGATGCATACCTCCTCTTTCATACCATGGTGACAGGAAAGCTCTGCATCCCATAGGTGAGATGATCTTTCCGTACTGCTTATACATAGAGGCAATGTAGCCTTTTCCTGTCAATGACAGCCAGTCAGGATACATTGTCTTGGCAGAACATTCAACACCTGCCTCAAATACATCTTCCAACGGCTTACCGGGGCCGTGAAGATTCTCATCATACAGGAATACGATCTTAGGGAAAAGAACCGGCTTCTTACACTCAGCCTTACCCTGACCTTTTCTTCTGACATTAAGCATGGATATGGTCGCAAGACGGGCGAATCTTCCTGTACCCGTACCTGCTGTAACCGTAATAAACGGATAATCACCTCTGCTGCTGGCAACGGTATTGAACTTATATTCCCATCCCTGGAAGCCCTGCTCCATATCTCTTACAACGTCTGCATATGCTTCCGATTCGGCAGTTTCCTTATCAATACCGAGGCGCTCATACTTGGCAAGATATTTATTATATGATTTCTCGGCATAAGGCTCAAGGATATTATCAACACTGGGAACGGTGAATCCACCGTACTGCTGACTTGCAGCCGAGAGCACTATATCACCTATAACATCAAAGGCAGTATCCAGACTCTTCGGCTCATTGTACCAGATATTACCCATCTCAAAACCGCCTGTAAGCACGTTCTGAACATCAAAAAGACAACAGTTCATGGTATCTCTTCTGGCGCTCATATCATGAACATAGATATATCCGTCTCTGCAGGCCTGAATCTCTTCTGTTGTAAGGAAAAACTTCTGATAGAGTTCCTTATTAAGCTGATTGAATACCAGTGATCTCTTGGTAGACACAAGGGCAGAATCCGTATTGGCATTCTCTTTGTCACCGATATACATGATAGACTGGCTCTTCTTATAGACATCGTCAAGCATTCTGACAAAGTCCTGCTTATAATTACGATAATCCCTGTAAGACTTGGCTACGATAGGCTTAACCTGTTCAAGCGCACTCTCAACAATGTTATGCATGATGGGAATAGGGATCTCATCCACATCCATCTCGTCGACTTTGCTTACAACATATTCACAGATCAGATTCTTCTCTTCATCAGTGAACTTGGTAAGCGCTCTGTATGCACTCTTTCCTACGGCATTAATAACTTTCTGTACATTAAATTCTTCCTTAGATCCGTCTTTCTTGATCACATAGACTTCTCTGGCTGTATGATACTTATCCCCATAATAATTATCATTGATCTCCACTTCATTCTCCCTTACTGATGACATAAATAACTCCGCTCCAATTCTTACATTATATTGTATTAAATACACATATCCCTACTATATGTAGTACAGATTCAGTATAAGCATTAGACATTTTCAAGTCAACCTAAATAATTAAAAAACATATGCTTCTTAATCTATATTCTGCGCTTTGATTATCTCATACAGATATGCAACATATTTCTCCCTGATATGATCCGGAGACATGATCCTCATACCTGAACCAAGTCCGGAAAGCCACCCGAAGAATTGTCCCGATACAGCTACATTTATCCTGACATCTATGGTTCCAGGTTCTTTTACGATAGCACTGATACCATCCCCGAACCTGTCAATGAACACTCCGATAAGACTGTCGCTGATCCTAAGGGTAATACTCTCTTCTTCTCCGCCATACATATTGAAAGTTCTGTTCAGATAGCTGACAACATCAAATTTCTCATATTCCTCATTGCCCATACGATCCGAATCCAGCTCTCTGACATCCTTGATCTTATCAACCCTGTAGTGCTTGATGATACCTGCATTATCATCGTAGGCGATCAGATAATAATTACTGTTATCGAATACCAGAGTCCACGGACTGACAACATAACTGCCTTTTTTGGGCACTTTGACCTTCTCGAAGTTCCATACAAGATATGTAAATTCTATTTGTTTATTAGACTGAATCGCATGATAGATATCATTAACAACATAATAGATACACTCATTATCCGATTTGATACGATTTAATACATAGATCTGACGTTTTAATTCATTCTCATCATACTTGTTGGACAGTTGTTCCAATTTATTGATAAGATCCCTGCTCTTGGCAGGAGTAATGAATCTGGAAGCCTGCACTGCATCTACCAGAATCTTAAGTTCCGGCAATTCGAATCTGCCGGAACCCATATAATACCCGCCATTTCTGCGGGAAGGATTAAACATTATATCATAACCGTAATCCTGAAGAACCGCTATATCATCATAGATACTCTTACGCTCAGCACTGACATTATATGCAGCAAGCTTATCAATAAGTGCAGCGGCATTCATGGGATGCAATTCATCGGTTTCTCTTTCAAGAATCCTGACTATATATAATAGTTTTAATTTCTGATTGATCCCTTTGGGCATGATAATACTTCTCTTTCCGTATTTCGCAAAATCTTATAGACAACTCAGCTTTCGAAATCTTCCGTGTCCTTCTCTGTCTCTTTTGCATCTTTGATCTTCCTGACGCTGATACCGAGCATGACTGCTATCACTATCGCGCCGCCAAATATTAAGAATACAAATAGATACGATAAAAATGCATTGATAAATTCTGTCATTTTCTTTTCCTCCGCTAATATGGATTATCTTTATTCAAAATATATCAGATTGATTATATTCAAGCCTATAACGACATTATTCCACCCGGATCGGGGTCATTCCCAGACAGGCTCATTCCGGATGAGGTTCATCCCCAGGCAGGCTCCTTCCGGATCGGATTCATTCCCAAGCAGGCTCATTCCCTATGAGGTTCATTCGCAATTACTGTCTTCAAGAAGATCCGAGCCGTCAGCGGCCGTTGTTGCAAGCTTATCACATCTCTCATTCTGAGGATGCCCCGCATGGCCTTTGACCCAGCAGTAAGTCACTTTATGAGTCTCCATTGCAGTCAGAAGTCTCTTCCACAGATCTATATTCTTCACTTCATTTTTCTTGCCGATCCTGAAGTTCTCTCTTAACCATGTACTGACCCAGTCCTTATTAAAGGCTTCACTTACGTATTTGGAATCGGTGACAACGGTCACCTCGCAGGGACGGTTCAGCGCCTCGAGACCTGTTATAACACCCATCAGTTCCATTCTGTTATTGGTAGTCTTCTTATAACCTGCACTGTATTCCCTGGTATGCAGTACCCCTTTCGGATCGACATATTCTATAACCGTACCATACCCTCCCGGGCCGTTCGGATTACCTCTTGCCGATCCATCAGAATAGATGGTTACTTTCATACTCTTATCATCTCCCGACTTAATACTGCAGCCAGTTCTTTGGCTTCTTCCGTAATCATATTGTCATATCCGACCATCTCCAATAATCTGATGGCATTACGGGTAGTGGCGATTCCGTCTTTCAGCTTATATGAAAACGAAATATCATCATTATCTATTATCTCATCGAAATGATGATTATCATATATATCTGACAACATCCTTGCCAATTCAAGATCATGTGACGCAGCATTGACAATACCGTTAACGTCCTTAAAGGCTTTCAGAATAGCAACACCCGCGGCTATCCTCTCTATCGTATTGGTTCCTCTCAATACTTCATCCACGCAGACAAGAATGGGATTGCCTTCCTCATGACCCTTATCAATGATCTTCTTCAGAGTCTTGATCTCAGTCATATAATAGCTCTCACCGGCAAATATATCATCCTTAAGTGCCAGAGAAGTATATACCCTGTACATATCCGCCTTATATTCCTCAGCCGCAACCGTATGAAATGACTGGGCAAGTATAGCATTAAGAGCGATCGTCTTAAGCATGGTAGACTTACCGGATGCATTGGAACCGGTAAGGATCATTCCGCCCTTAAGGGTAAGATCGTTAGCTACAGGCTCTTCCAGTAAAGGATGATAGATATTCCTTACGCTATAAGTTCCTGAAGTAAATTCCGGTACACAATAGCTGCCAAGATATGCCCTGTATAAAGCGATCGAAACAGCCGCCTCAATACGCCCCATAACGGTAAGCATCCTGTCTATATCCGACCAGTGCTTAGCCAGCTCATGCTTCATATGGACGAATTTGATAATATCTATATGTGTAAATATCTTCAGATAATCATACAGGATATCAAGAGGATTACCGCCACCGGCATTATTGGATACAAGCGATGAGAAACGTCTGAATCCTCTAAATTCGGATAATAGTTCCTTCAATTCCTGCTTCTCTTTATCAAGTACTTCACCGCACTTAACATCCGATACGACCTTAGCTCCGTTAAGTATCCTGAACACATAACTGAAACAGATTATATATGGCTCGATCAGCGATTTCTTCTTGAAATATGTGATCCCCAAAGCTATAAGCATTATAGCCGTCAAGCTTATCCATTTAAAGGAAACGAAAACTGTGATCAAAACAGATACGATCAGGCATATAACGAGGATTATATCCGTCATTGCGCTTAATCCATCAAGCTGTCCCAGATTATTCATATAATCATAGATACTGTACTTACCGGTACGGCCACATCTGTGAAAAGCAATCTGAAGTGCGAGTCTGTCTTCGTCCTGTTCGGAGAAATAACTTATCTTATCTTCTAATTCTTCCAGTTCCTTCGGATCTAAAGCCGGATTACGCAAAAGATAATACAGATACTCTTCGCCTGCGGAAGATTCCGTATAATTTAGATCATTGAACACTTCAGTCAGATTAAGATCATTCCATGTAATATCATCGACCGTATAATCCCTTTTATGATTATTGTAATAACCGCTTATATGCTCATATTCACCGTCTTTATATATTCTTCCGCCCTTCTTGCCCTTCCTCGAAGCAAGTACCCTGTTAACATACTGTGTGTGCTTAATATTCTGTATATATCCCGAAAGAGTGAATATGGCGATTATGACCAAAATAATGATAATCAACGCAACTGTATCCATCTTTTATTTAAGTCTCTCCATTATCTTCTCGGCATCACGATATATCTCATCAGCGTCAACACCGATAAACTCACCATTCTCATAGAGTATCTTACCGTCGATCATTGTCATCTTAATATTGATCTTACTTCCGCTGTATACGATATTCTTAGGAATATTAAGTATCGGCTGCATATTAGGCTGATGAAGATCGATCATTATGATATCGGCCAGCTTACCCTTATCAAGTACATCCGTATCCTTATGCTCTAAAGTAAGAGAACCGTTAACTGTAGCCATCTTCAACACTTCCTCTGCCGGAACAGCAGTCGGGTCCATCTCCTTAAGCTTGGCAAGTGCCGTCACAAGATACATCTCTCTGAACATATCAAGCGCATTATTAGAGCTTGGGCCATCAGTACCGAGAGCTACAGGAATACCACGCTTAAGATACTCACTTATGGGCGCAATACCGCTTGCAAGCTTAGCATTGGATGCCGGATTGGATACGACCGAGATATTCCTGTTCTTCAGTATGATCATGTCTTCTATAGTCGTCCATACGCCATGGTATATAACACCGCCGAAATCGAACAGTCCAAGGCTGTCAAAGAATGCCACAGGTGTCATTCCGTATCTGTCGATACACTCCTCAACTTCCTGCTTAGTCTCAGACATATGAACATAAAGCGGAGCCTTATACTTATGTATAAGCTCGCTTACACGGATCAGAAGATCTTTATCACAGGTATATTCGGCATGTACCCCCATCTTGAATCCAACCAGAGGGTACTTACCGTTCAGTTCATTGTATCTCTCCTCAAGCACTTCCACCGTAGGGCCGAACTTATTCAATCCACTTACAATTTCCGCTCTCATACCCATATCATTGAAGGCTCTGCCTATCGAATCGGGAGTAAGATACATATCCTCAACCGCGGTGATACCACTGGTAAGATATTCAAGGACTGCAAGCCTGGTAAGCTTGTAACAGTCATCATCAGTCATCTTGGCTTCTCTCGGGAATATCTCATTATTAAGCCAGTCCTGCAGATTAAGATCATCTGCCAGACTTCTGAATGCAGTCATTCCTGAATGTGTATGAGCATCCTTGAATCCGGGCATCAGAAGATTACCCTTACAATCTATCTCTCTGTCATAGGACAGCTCGCTCTCCATTGGAGTCGTTCCTATATACTCGATCCTGTTATCTCTGACAACAAGCTCTCCTTCAAAAATGTCCTCATTATCCTTCATTGTCAGGATACGGGCATTGTAAAACCTTATATTCATCGGTCAATCCTCATAGCAATCTTTCTAAAAATTGAGAATACTCTCGGTAACAAGCTTCTTGAACTTAGCAGAAGCATCGGCTGCAGCCTGCTGAACTTCCTCGTGAGTAAGGGGATTATCTGTCATACCTGCGGCAAGATTGCATACACATGATATACCGCATATCTTCATGCCACAATGATTGGCTGCTATTGCTTCAACAACAGTTGACATTCCGACCGCACTTACACCGAGCTTACCCAACATCCTTATCTCTGCAGGGCTCTCAAAGCTTGGACCTGTCAGCTGCGCATATACGCCTTCCTTCAAGTCTATTCCGCAATGTCCGGCAGCCGCCCTGATCTTATCCTGAAGATCCATATCATACACATGAGTCATATCGGGAAATCTTACACCAAGCTCATCTATGTTAGGTCCGATAAGCGGATTAGGTGCAAAACAAGATATATGATCGGTTATGAGCATAAGATCTCCGGCCTTAAAGCTTGGATCAAGTCCACCTGAAGCATTGGTCAAAAAGAGAACTTCAGCTCCCAACATCTTCATAAGTCTTGCAGGAAGAACAACATCGCTTATAGGGTAACCTTCATAATAATGCACTCTTCCCTTCATACATACAACAGCAACCTCTCCCACATATCCGAAGATGAACTTACCTTCATGTCCGGGTACGGTAGAAACAGGGAATCCCTCTATATCATGATAATCTATCTCACATTCAACCTTAATGCCGTCTGCATAATCGCCGAGTCCCGATCCCAATACCAGAGCTACCTGAGGTTCAAAATCAGTCACTTTCCTGACGCTTTCTACACATTTGCATAACTTCTCATATACCTTTTCCATATACCCTCCTCTATAGACATATATTTAATCTCATATAATATCGTCATATGTAATTTTATTAATGTCTTGCAAAAACGCCCGACACAAAAGTTTACTCTATCACGGCTCTGTTTTACTCCCGCAAGCCTACCTATGCATTATATCATCTATGCTGATACCGATTCAATATATAGACCTTTTTCTTAATATATAGTTTATACTTTTTACCCACGCCGACTAAGAACCTGTCTTCATACACCTTAAGACTTCGTATCTCAGTTCCATTAGCGACGTGCACCGAAAGGCAATTTCCTATTACACAAAAAACGGTTCAGGATATTAACCCGAACCGTCATGATCGTCAACTTATTATTCAATAACCATCTCATCCCAATGATCATCGGGAACGATAGCTATATAAGTCTTACCTGCATTAAGTGTGATATCAACACCGTCTTCTGTATAGAAACGAGTAGGCTCTGTATCTGTTGTCTTGCTCCACTTGATCTTAATTGCCTTACCGTTGGTTATATAATATCCATCCCAGTCACTGCAGAGATAGTTATATACAAGATATCCATGGTCGTCAAGCTGTGCATAAGAACACTTCTGAAGGATAACATTCTTGAATGTAAGAGCCTCACCGGTCTTACCGTCTACATGTACATTACCATACTCTGAATATGTATAGAGACCTGTTGACTCATCATAATCAAGTCTTGACTTGTTATGCTTAAAAGGTCCTGCAAGATCGATCTTGGTAGCTGACATTGTACTGTCAAGTGTCAGATCTCTTGAAGGTGAAGAGAATGTGAAATGCTCACCGGAATAATACTGATCGTATTCTGTAGAATACTTGCTTCCCGAAAAAGCCTTATCCAGATCGCCTTCGCAAATATACTCTGTGAACTCTCTTGCCTTACCGTTATTAACACGGCTGAATATACCTGAAAAATGCTGTGCATAGTCCTTAGCAAGATAAGCATCAATATAGAAAGGACCGCCGTCATGGCAAAGAACCGCATTATACTCTGATGCCAAAGGAATATTGGTGGGACGTGTACTTCTTATAGAACCTAACTGCTCTATATTGCCCCAATCCTTATATACGACCATAAAACGTGTTACTCTGTCATTGGCTGTAGAGTTCATCAACTCATATACGATGTCTGCTTCATTAACACCAAAATGAGGAAGTGCCTTGATCTCATTATCGACCATTGCCGCAATAGGCTTCTGGTTCTTAATGCTCTCATCAATGGCAAGTCCTGAAAGCTCGCTCCAGTACATTCCTTCGGGAGCATCTTCCTTAACATATTCTTCAGACTCCGGATTGCTCTCGGCTTCATCTTCTGCGATAGTCTCAACAACCGGCATTACAAGTTCAACGTCATCTTCTTTCTCACCACAGGCTGCAAATGTACAAGCCATAGCAGTAACAAAAATAATACTGAGTAATCTCTTTTTCATTAATCTTTCCCTTTCATCCGACCGGTATCTCAATATCAACAGATCGACACCCGCCTTTTCTCAATCCTCCATCACACATATAGCGTACAACGATAGAAAGTATATAATAATTACAATAAAATGTCAAAGTCGCCTCTCTTAGAAATCCCTCTCTTAGAAGTTAACAAGTTGCCTCTCTTAGAAGTTAACCCTCTTATAGCTCTTCTTACCTCTTCTGACAACAATTCCGTCGCCTGCAAGATCCTTGGGATCATAGAGTGTCTTAACATCAGTCACCTTAACATCATCTACGGTAACGCCACCCTGCTCAACAGCTCTTCTTGCGTCCGAACGAGAACCTGTAAGTCCTGATGCCACGAGGATACCGAGGATATCGATCTTACCGTCTCTTAAGTCTGCTTCGGTGATCGTCACTGTAGGCATATCAAGAGTTCCGCCGCCTGAGAAAAGAGCCTTGGCTGAATCTTCGGCACGCTTAGCTTCTTCCTCACCGTGTACCATCTTGGTAAGCTCATAAGCAAGAATCTCTTTAGCCTTATTAAGATCGGCGCCTTCCCACTGATCCATCTTATCTATTTCTTCAAGAGGCAGGAATGTAAGCATTCTGATACATTTAAGGACATCCTTATCGCCTACATTTCTCCAGTACTGATAGAACTCGAAAGGACTTGTCTTTTTGGGATCGAGCCAAACGGCACCGTTGGCTGTCTTACCCATCTTCTTACCTTCTGAATTAAGAAGAAGTGTGATTGTCATTGCATATGCATCATCGCCTGTCTTCTTACGGATAAGTTCGGTTCCGCCGAGCATATTGCTCCACTGATCGTCACCGCCGAACTGCATATTACATCCGTAATTCTTATGAAGATAATAGAAGTCATATGACTGCATTATCATGTAATTGAACTCAAGGAAGCTTAATCCCTTCTCCATACGCTGCTTATAGCACTCAGCCCTCAACATATTATTAACTGAGAAATGAGGACCGATCTCACGAAGGATCTCAATATAATTGAGATCAAGCAGCCAGTCTGCATTATTGACCATGATAGCCTTATCTTCGCCGAACTCTATGAACTTCTCCATTTGTTCCTTGAAGCAGTCGCAATTATGCTGAATAGTCTCGGGCGTCATCATCTGACGAAGATCGCTTCTTCCTGTAGGATCTCCGATATATCCTGTACCGCCTCCGATAAGAACAACAGGCTTATTACCTGCCATCTGAAGTCTCTTCATAAGGCACAATGCCATAAAGTGACCGACATGGAGAGAGTCAGCAGTAGGATCAAAACCAATATAGAATCTTGCTCCTCCGTTATTAATAAGCTCTCTTATCTCTTTCTCATCAGTAACCTGAGCAATAAGTCCTCTGGCTACAAGTTCTTCATAAATTCCCATCATATTACTCCATTCATTGATTGTTAATGTTCACGCTTCTTGTCACGTCCCATAAGATCCTTCATCGCTTCTGCGGCAGGCTTGCCCTCGAATAATACCTTATTGACCTGTTCGATTATGGGAACGTCCACACCGTACTTAACGGAGAGACCCATTGCCGCCTTGGCACTGTATACACCCTCAACGACCATCTTAACTTCACTCATGGCCTCATCATATGTCTTGCCCTGACCGATAAGGATCCCGGCTCTTCTGTTACGAGAATGCATGCTCGCACAGGTAACGATAAGATCACCTATACCCGAAAGGCCACAGAATGTCTCGAACTGTCCGCCCATCTTCACACCAAGTCTTGCGATCTCAGTGATACCTCTTGTAATAAGGGCAGCCTTGGTATTGTCTCCGTATCCGAGGCCGTCTGCTATTCCGGCAGCCAGTGCAACTACATTCTTAAGTGCCGCACCAAGCTCAATACCGAGTACATCAGTGCTTGTATATACTCTGAACACATCCGACATAAAGATATTCTGCAGATACTCTGCGATATCAAGATCATCCGATCCTACAACGATCGTTGTAGGTATGCCTCTTCCGACTTCTTCGGCATGTGAAGGTCCGGAAAGAACCGCAACCTTAGCCTGAGGTATCTCTTCTTCGATTATTGCAGAAAGGGTCATAAGTGTAGTCTCTTCTATACCCTTGGCTACATTAACGATGATCTGTCCATCCGCTATATACTCTCTCATGTTATGAGATGTGCTTCTTGTAAAAGGAGAAGGCACTGCAAGTACGATAACATCCTTATCTGTACACGCCTCTTTAAGATCCGTTGTATAGACGATGCTGTCATTAAGCTTCACTCCGGGAAGCTTGTCAACATGTTCATGTTTCTCCTTGAGCATCTTGATCTCATCTTCGATGATAGACCATACCGTTACAACATGCCCGTTTGTAGATAACAGTTGTGCAAGAGCCATTCCCCAGCTTCCTGCGCCGATAACACCGATATTCTTCATATTCAGTCCCCCTGTCTCTGGTTTTCTATATGTTCAGATCTGTGAGTAAGATAAGTCTTCCTCTCAGTACCTTTTAACAAATTAACTATATTGGTTCTGTGACGCCAGTATGCCAATACGAGTAAAAGAGCGGCAACTACATACATCTCGATCAGCAGTCCCTGTCCCATTCCGCATTTTGTCGTAAAGTATCCGCTCTGCCCCATAACGATCAACTGGATAACGAATACCAGATAAGTAACGAGCGATCCGAGCGAAACATACTTGGTAAGCAGGAAGGGAACGAAGAATGCCACAAGACCCACAAGGAAGCACCACGGATCAATGAATATTATCAACCCGGCCGTTACGGCGATACCCTTGCCGCCTTTGAAATTCATATAAAACGGAAAATCATGTCCCAAAGTAACACCTGCGGCCGTATATAAGATCAGCAGGTATCTCATATCGGGATATGACGAGGCAAACAGATATTTAGTGAGGAGGCAGGCTGCAACAGTCTTAAGCACATCCCCAAGAAGTACGATCACACCGGCCTTCACGCCCATAACTCTGAGAGTATTGGTCGTTCCGGCATTACCGCTTCCCATATTACGTATATCAATATTATGCATCTTGCCTAAGAGGTAAGATGTCTGAAACAGTCCGAAGATATATCCGACTGCTACACATAATAACCTGATCACATTAATGACCTCCAATTTCAAGCTTTATCTTCCCCACGCTCTCTTATTATGAACTTAAGAGGCGTCCCCCTGAATCCAAAGGTATCCCTTATCTGATTCTCAATATATCGTGTATATGAGAAGTGCATCAGCTCCTTATCGTTAACAAAGATAACGAATGTCGGAGGCTTCACTGCCGCCTGAGTGATATAATAGAGCTTCAATCTCTTACCCTTGTCTGACGGAGGCTGCTGCATCGCGGTAGCCTGCATCATTATCTCATTGAGAACTCCCGTCTGAACTCTCAGACAACAATTCTCTCTTACCGCATCGATCATTTCAAAGAGCTTACCTGTTCTCTGACCTGTCTTGGCTGAGATGAACATTATCTCCGCATATGGCATGAATGAGAGGACAGACCTTACCTTCTCGGTAAATTTATTGACAGTCTTGTCATCTTTTTCAATAAGATCCCATTTATTGACGGCGATTATGAAGCCCTTTCCCCTCTCATGGGCTATTCCGGCTATCTTGGCATCCTGTTCGGTCACGCCTTCATCGGCATCTATCAAAAGAACCACCACATCAGCCCTCTCCACGGCACTGACTGTTCTGATGATCATATATTTCTCAAGTTCTTCCTTGATCTTGTTCTTCCTTCGAAGTCCGGCCGTATCGATGAATACATACTCTTTATTGTTATATCTGATAGGCGTATCAACGGCATCCCTGGTTGTTCCCGCAATATCCGATACGATCAGACGGTTCTCACCGATGAGACGATTGATGAGTGATGACTTGCCCACATTGGGCTTACCGATTATCGCTACTCTCGGCCTGTCATCCTCTTCCTCTTCACCCGTATCCTCGGGAAAATATTCCATAACCTTATCCAGCATATCACCGATACCAAGACGGTTGGCTGATGAGATCGGAACCGGATCGCCGATACCGAGATTATAGAACTCATACACATCCACCATGTATTTGTCGAAATCGTCTACTTTATTAACAATAAGGACCACCGGCTTACCTGCCTTACGCAGCATATCGGCCACCTTCATGTCCGAATCCACCAGTCCCTGCTTCACATCCACCATGAAGAGGATAACATCAGCGGTATCAATGGCGATCTGCGCCTGTTCCCTCATCTGGGAGATGATTATATCCTTACTGTCCGGTTCGATACCACCGGTATCTATCAATGTAAAGTTCCTGTTCAGCCAGCTTACATCCGCATAGATACGATCCCTTGTAACGCCGGGAGTATCCTTAACGATAGCGATCTTATCTCCTGCGAGAGCATTAAAGAGTGTACTCTTACCTACATTAGGTCGACCTACAACTGCAACGATCGGCTTATTTCTCTTTTTTGCCATTATAATCTCCAATTCCTAAATAACACATCACATTATCGTATCCGCTTGATTTTACAATATCGATACGTGAATGTAAAGTATTACGCATCTCAGTGAGCGTTATATCATCAAGGAAGACCTCGGTCCCCGCTCTGAGTACATTCTCAGGCATTATGATCCTGTCAACGCCTTCCATATGAGGAAGACACTGTGCAATGATGTCCTGTCCCGTGAGCAATCCCGTAACGGTTATCGTCTCTCCGAAGAAATCATTGCGTATAGGCAGAACCTCTATCTCCTTCTGTGGAAAAACATCCTGCACTGAGTCTGCCATCTGCCGGATATATCCCGACACCAGACGACCTGTCACCACGAGGATCTTCTCCTTGCGTATCCTCTTGTATTCAATACCCGTTATCAGCTTACGGATACCCTTTGAATGTTCCAGACGATCACGTACATCCCGAAGACTATCCTCAAATTCATTGAGAAGAGATCTTATCATACCGACACCATTCTCTATCTGAAGATATCCGTCATATCTCTCTTCCTCCGGCAGATCAAGTCCGGCCGTGATATACCATTCATCGGAAGCATGTATAAAATGCAATCCGTACTCTTCATAGGCCTTCTTCTGCCACTTCTCGATAAGAGATATAACCTTAATGGCATCATCTTTATCAAATAATTCAAGCTTTGGTAAGCCTTCTCTGAATTTCGTGATACCCACCGGAACAACCGATACGGATCGGATGACCGGAAGATATTCATACAGACGGCTTATTGAATACTCAAGCTCATCACCGTCATTATATCCCTTACACAATACGATCTGACCGTTCATTTCGATACCGGCCTCATACAGACGATCCACTTTCTTAAGCGCTTCACCCGCAAATCGGTTGTTAAGCATCTTACATCTGAGCTCGGGATTCATTGTCTGGAAAGACACATTGATAGGGCTTAATCTGTACTTGATTATCCTATCTATATCGTGCTCCGACATATTGGTAAGCGTTATATAATTACCCTGAAGAAATGACAGTCTGGCATCATCATCCTTGAAGTAAAGTGTATCTCTCATGCCCTTAGGCATCTGATCTATGAAGCAGAATATACACTTATTGGAGCAGTGCCTGTAATCATCCATAAGGCCGTCAGCAAAGCGTATACCGATGTCTTCATCTTCATCCTTACTCACTTCGTATTCTTCAAAGCTTCCGTCAGTATGCCTTATCTTAAGTGTCAGAACTTCATTCTCACAATGATACTGATAATCAAAAATATCTTCTATCTCGGAACCGTTAATACTGACAAGCTCGTCACCTGCATGGATATTCAATCCCGATGCTATGGAATTGTCGACTATACTCTCAATAATATGGCCGCTCTTCATCTGTTCCTCAGGCGTGCTCCTCAAGCTCCATAAATTCTCTGTTATTATATCTTGCTATGGCTTCATGAATATCTTCAACAGTCTCATTAACATTGGACATTGAGACATCATGATTCATCATATTGATGATATCAGCGAGCAGACTGCTCATATCCGCTTCTATGAAATAAGGTCTTTCCTTTAGATCCGGCGGAAGGAAATTCAGGTTGGTGGTCACAAGCTTCTCGAAATAGCATCTCTCAAATGCCTTATCAAATGCCGCAAGACCATTGGTAAAGAGACCGAATGTACAGCAGATATATACTCTCTTGGCATTCATATCCTTAAGTTTCTTGGCTGTATCGAGCATCGATTCACCGGAAGATATCATGTCATCTATTATGATAACATCCTTACCGTCCAGATTATCACCCAGAAACTCATGAGCAACGATAGGATTCTTACCGTTAACCACCTGAGTATAATCTCTCCTCTTATAGAACATACCCGTGTTGACGCCCAATACATTGGCAAAATAGATCGCCCTGTTAAGTGCTCCCTCGTCAGGTGATATGACCACCAGATGATCCTTATCGATTATAAGATCTTTCTCCGAAGCGAGTATCGCATTAACGAACTGATCGGGAAGCATATAATTGTCAAATCCGTACAGAGGAATGGCATTAGCCACTCTGGGATCGTGTGCATCAAAGGTGATAAAATTATCTATTCCCATATTATATAATTCTTCCAGCATAAAGGCACAGTCAAGAGACTCTCTCTTGGAACGCTTATGCTGTCTGCCCTCATAGAGAAAAGGCATGATAACATTGATTCGTCTTGCTATACCGGAAGCTGCGGAGATCACTCTCTTTAAGTCCTGATAATGATCATCGGGGCTCATATGATTGACTATTCCGTTCATCCTGTAAGTGATACTGTAATTGCATACATCAAGCAGAATGAAGATATCCTTACCTCTTATACTCTCTTCGAAGACACCCTTGCCTTCTCCGGAACCGAATCTTGGACATTTTGCCTTTATAAGATACGAATCCTTAACACAGCCGGTAATAGCCGGATCACCGGAGAATTTGTATTCCTCGGTCTTCCTGACTTCACCGATATGTCTGTCAATATCATTTCCGAGTGTCTTGGCTGAATCAAGCACCACAAGTCCCAAAGGCGCAACCGGTAAAGATTTTTTAATTTCCGATAAATCAGGCATCTCTGTCTCCTTAATCACTGAATCCAAACTGTCAATAATGTATCTTCATCACACACCCCGGCATTCACCATACCGGCGGGCAATGTTCAACTTATATATATTACCACACCGGAGTTACTTTTTCCATATTGTATAAATACTAATACCAATCCGCCATCCCCATGGCTGCGAGGCGTTTTACCCGATCCCAAATATATATTGCCTTCAGAAAAAGACCTTCGTCCATATTATTTTACGAACAAAGGTCTTTTCACTATATCCTGTTCCGTACGTCCCAATCCGAGAGTATCTTTGAAAAAGCTATTCCGTGCACTCGAATCTGAAAATGTCTTTTAAAAAACCTATTCCGTACGCCTGAACCTGAATATGTCTTTTAATAATCCTATTCCGTACGCTCGAACCTGAGAGTGACTTTGAACAGATCTCCGTCCAGGTCTATCTTAAGCTCTCCTCCCATGGCTTCTGCCATGCTCTTGGCGATCGAAAGTCCCAGTCCCGATCCTTCAGTCTGCCTTGACTCATCGCCTCTTACAAATCTCTCGCTTAAGTCCACCGCATTGACATTAAGTATCTCAGCAGAGATATTCTTAAGGCTTATCACTACCTTTTCGTCATCATCGGCACACATATCCATATATACCCTTGTACCCTCAAGGGAATACTTGCATATATTATTGAAGAGATTGTCCATTATCCTGTAGAGCGCCCCTCCATCTGCGTTGATATAAAGCGCTTCTTCCGGAAGTGACACTACTGTCACAAGTTTCTTCTCCTCGAATTTTTCGGCAAATTCTCCCAGGATCTGGTTAAAGAACTCACTTGCATTGATCTTAACCATATTAAGATTGACAACACCCGAACTGATCTTCGATGCCTCAACAAGGTCATTGATGAGTATCTTGAGCTTCTGTGCCTTTCTATCGAGAACATCTACATATCCCGCTATTTTTTCATCGGGAATATTCTCCCTTTTGATAAGATCGACATAGCTTATGATCGAAGTGAGCGGTGTCTTGATATCATGACTGACATTGGTAATAAGGGTTGACTTCATTCGCTCGTCGCGAAGTGATATATCAACCGCATTCTTGATACCGTCACCTATGGTATTGACCGCCTCCGCCAGTATCAGCGTCTGACCGTGCAGGTGATCCACCTTGGACTTGTGGGATGTATCGCCCTCGCTGATCATCCTTATATCATCGACGATAGTGTCAAAGTTCTTATTCTTTTTATAGATAAAATAACCGATGACCATGTCAAAACAGAACGCGGTCATGATACCGGGTGCCCCAAGGAGAACGAGCACAAGATTGAACATCAGAAAGAGCAGATACGGAAGCCAGCTTCTCACGACCACCGGACCGTTGTCATATATAGCCAATACGCTTCTTCTGATCATCTTAAGGAATCTCTGGCACAATGAACCGTTCCATATCCTGCGGCACTTGATCCTTCTTACCAGCATTATATAAAGAGGCAGTGACAGAGCGTCAAAAAGCAATGCGAATAAAACGCCGAGCAGATACGGTATCGCACCCTTCAGTGAATATAGATCGAACGCAACCCACGCGAATCCGCAGAATGCCGCACCCACTATCAGGAACGCCGCAATGCACACCAGAATGTACACCTCAAACGGTAATTGATCAACTCTGTGAAGAGTCTTATCCGTGAATACGGTAATCAGAACCATGGCGATCACAAGCAGAATAAGCATTGCGATCACAAAGAATAATACGTTATTGATCACTGCTCTGTCAGTGTCATACTCATGTACAAGATCATGATACACATCCCTGATAACCTGACCGTTGCTGTCCACATTATCAGTACCGTATCCGAGCCAGATCACAGATCCGTCCGAATATGTGTATTTATATGAGTTCAGCATACCCTTCATGGTCATCTGGCTTACCGAAGAGATATTTGTCTTTAATCTTAATTTATCCAGTGTAAAACAGATGTATTTTCTGAAATCGGCTCCCGTAAAGTACGCACTCAGTTCATCTTCAGTCATGTTCTTAAGCTTATTGCCGTTACCCTCAAAGGTAACGTTACTCAAGCGTAATTTCTCACTGCCATCCATCAGCTGGACACAATATCTGATATTGGTATTATCCGGATTATATATGCTTATCAGTTCCGAATACTCCATGTAATTATGGAAGATATCATTCACCGAAACTGAGAGATTATTGACCATATCATTATATTCTTTTACCGAATCGGCATAATCGATAAGACTCTTTCCGTCCGCTGTATTATATCTGCTGACAAGAACATTCATATGATCAGCCGCTTCTTCATCAATCGGATAATCCGGATATACAGACCATAAAGGATCATAATAGATCTCTTCCGATTCAAGTCCCGAAGCTTCTTGCGATTGTCCGACAGACGCTTCGCCTGTTACATTAGTGACAGTGCTGTCATTTTTGCCCTTAAGGGAATTAAAGTAAGTGCTTACCTCATTCGGTGTACCTGTCACCGTCTGAATCGTGAATCCGTAATTACCCCATTTAAGAAGGTCATCCAGATAATACTCCACCTTAGGCAGATCGCTCTTGATCTCCCTGTCACGTTCGGCAAAGGCATTGATATCTATCTTCTTCCTGCCGTTATATACGCCGTTTGTCTCAAACTGATTACGGATAACACAGAACCTTACTATCTTCTCCGCATCCTTCATCGCGATATTCGAGAACAGTTCGGAATCAAGGAATCCCTTCTCATCATACAGCGGATAGGCAACCAGTTCTTCGTCAGTTCCGCCACCGCCATCCGGCAATTCAATAATAGATCTGCCGGCCATATAGATAATACTGATCGTAGCTGCCAGTGAAGTCACAACTGCAGTGACTATAGGGATCAACTTCTTTAGATTTGCTTTCTTCATCTCTTCTCCACCTTATATCCCACGCCCCAGACTACCTTAAGGTATTTGGGATCTTTGGGATCTATCTCTATCTTCTCTCTGATATGGCGGATATGAACTGCAACTGTATTGTCTGCACCGATCGCTTCTTCTTCCCAGATATTCTCATATATCTGATCGATCGAATACACCCTTCCCGCATTCTTAACGAGCAATAACAGGATATTATATTCAATGGGTGTCAATCTGACAGGGGAACCGTCAACCGTCACTTCCTTACTGTCATCGTCTATGACAAGTCCGCCGGTTCTGTAAGTATTAGCCTTCTTATCCGAACCGGGATTATCGAACTGGGTATACCTTCTGACATTGGATCTGACTCTTGCGATCAGTTCAAGCGGATTGAAAGGTTTCGTTATATAATCATCCGCTCCCATATTGAGTCCCATTATCTTATCCACATCTTCCGACTTGGCCGTTAAGAACACGATCGGAACACTGCTGAACTCCCTGATCTTCTTGCAGGCTCTGATACCGTCCATACGAGGCATCATGATATCCAGAAGTACCAGATCGATATCCTTGTCTTCCTCCACTGCCTTAACTGCCGCTTCTCCATCGTAGGCCTTGACGATATCGAAGCCTTCATTACCCAGATAGATCTCTATTGCCTCAGCAATATCTTTGTCATCATCACATATAAGTATCCTGTTCATTTCATATCCTCCAAGTATATTAAACCTCATATTCTTTTAGAAATAATAAGGAAAAAACTTAAGATATTATTAATTCATCAAAAAGCATTCTTTATCCATTCGATCGAATCACCGTCTATCCCGATCACATCAAAACGTATATACAGCTTACTGTATTCACCATGTGCGAAGAGATAATACTCGGCACATCGCCTGATCGTCTTCTGCTTCCCACGTCCGACCGCATCAAGCGAACTGCCCTTGCTGTTACCCGAGCGGTATTTGCACTCAATAAAAAGAAGACAGTCCTTCTCGATACCTATAATATCTATCTCTCCCAGTGAACCGCAGGTGACATTCCTGTCAACTATCTGCACTCCCCTGGATCTAAGGTATTCAATGGCTGCCTCTTCATAAAAAGTTCCTATTCTTCTTTTATTGATACTATTACTCAAATATCACGAACCTCATCTCTGCCCTTTACTCTTGATCCTGTCCATTGCATCCACGAATACAAGGATCTCTGCAACCGCCTCATACAATTCCGGCGGTATCATATCGCCTATCTCAAGCTTCGACAGAGTCTTCGCAAGCTTACCGTCCTTATGAGTGGGCACATTGGCCTTCCTGGCTTCTTCGATTATCCTCTCAGCGACTACTCCTTTACCCGATGCCACGACCTTGGGAGCATCTTCATTGGGATTATATTCAAGAGCTACCGCCGTAAGATTCTTCTTATTTTCCTTCGACATTCTCTATCCTCTTGCAGATCTCTGACCGATCCGATCAACTAACATCTTGCGTCAAAAGACTGAGTCGACAGGAGCAGATTCTTCTCCTCATGGACGATCCTGTCCGTTACCGATTCATCAGTCTTATCCATAACGTCAACCGTTGTTGCCACATTATAACCCTTCTTCGCCAGTCGCTCGTTAAGCTCATCAATATGGCTCTCGATGAAATCGATCATCTCCTCTTTTTCCATACAGAATCGAGTGCTCAGCTTATCATTCTGAAGGGTAAGATAGATATCCATATTGCCGAGATTATCCATCGACAAATGTAAAAGAGCGGTCAACTGATCATCAGGTCCGACCATACCTCTCTTCTTCCTCGTATATACATAGAGATCACCATTCGCACGCCCATCGGCAAGCTTAAGCGGCAACTGAACATAATTATACATTTCATTGATCTGATTCATGAAATTGACATTATCATGTATGGCTTCCGCCGATCTTGCGGCAGGACTGCTCTCCTTGCCGACATTCTCCAGCATATGTTTGATACTATCTGCCGTCTTGTTCAATTCTTCATAATACGTCTTCACATAATCTTCCTTGGATATATCTTTTGGATCCATAAGAAGTCTGTCAGACAGGATCCTGCTGATCTTATCCTTGATAGCACCTATCTTCTGCGAAGCATTGGCAGGATCTCCTGCCAGTTCCCTAAGGAGGTTAACAGTCTCTTTGACATTCACAGCGGTATTCTTCGAGGCAGTACTCTCCGAAGCTATGCTGTTGCCTTTATCACTTGCAGACTGATCGACAGTCTTAGAACTATCTTCAGCGACAGTTGTTCTAACCTCAATCTTATCGATGGCTGCGTTATCAGCCTTATCAGCCACACCCGCATTCTTCCCCGCGGAGACTGCTTCGTCCTGTCCCGGGTTAACCTTGCCTTCATTGGCATTAACGGCTGCCCTTTCTTCTCCTACTGTTAACTGTTCTGTGCCTTCAGAATTGACCATAACCTGTTCAGTCGTTACGGTCTCACCTTCTTCACCTACTTCACTCCCACTTATAAGTTCGATCAGAGAATCCGTGAACAGTTTTAGCTCATCGGGGTTCTCCGAAGCGATCTGCAAAAGTGTATCCGCAAGCCCGCCAGCCAGGGTATCTATCGATTCCATTATATATTGATTGTTATTATTATACAGATTGATCTCTCTGAGATTATTCTCGTTGACAGGCATTCCCATCTTATGGAGCATAACAACATCTTCCACATTGTAATCCGGATAGGTCGCAAGCTCTTTACTGATAAGATTAAGAACATCCTTATTAATGGACATACCTTTTTCCATAAGGGTATTGACCATCACTAAGTTGTCTTCGGTTTGAGGCAGACCTGCAGCGTCAAGTGCCTTGGCGGCAGTACCCTGAGCTGCAGTATTGGCGAAAAGAGGACTTAATCCAAGCTGTCCTCCGTTATTGGATTTGATCTGAAATGTCATCGGTGTATTGATCGGAAGATTGGCATCCGAATCGATCTTTGTATCCAGAATAAGGATATTGTTGAGCAATAACTTGGCATCCGCCCCGTCCCTGCTCACGATCTGACCGCGAAGCGTGGCACCCGGAAGCATGCCGAGTATCTCTCTTCTCATCTGAGCTTCCATCTGTTTCTCAGATACTATTCTGTCAACAGCAGAAGTCTGGGATACATTGTTATTATCCCCTTTTACTTCTCTCATGGAATTTTGAAGCAGATTGATAGCCATCAATTGATCCTCATACAAAATTACCGATAAATGATCGTCTGTGAATCGGACAGGGACCATATTCCTTAAGCGCTGCAATATGCGCTGCCGTCCCGTATCCTTTGTTGGAAGCAAGATCATATTGAGGATATATCTCCCCATACTTAACCATAAGTCTGTCTCTTGTGACCTTGGCTATTATACTTGCAGCACCTATAGAGATGCTCTTGGCGTCACCCTTGATGATCGGAACCTGCCTGATATCCACTTCCGGTATCGTAACCGCATCATTAAGCAAAATATCCGGCTTTACACCGAGATTAGCTATCGCCTCACGCATAGCTCTGTAAGTTGCCTGCAATATATTGATCTCATCTATGACCTCGGGCGATGAATATCCCAAGCCCGTTGCCACAGCCTTCTCCATTATGATATCATACAATTCTTCTCTCTTTCTCTCTGAGAGCTTCTTGGAATCATTGATATAGAGAATATCACAATCCTTAGGCAGTATTACGGCGCCTGCCACAACAGGTCCTGCCAACGGTCCTCTTCCCACTTCGTCGATACCGCAGATAAGACCAACAGATGCGTATTCTCTCTCATAAGCGCTTATCTCATATATGCGCTGTTTCTCTTTCTCTAATCTGGCCTGTTGCCTGAGTTCTTTTTCTTCTTTCTTAGTCATCGCCGATCTCACTCATTATCCTTCAAAGAACCCATCTTATTGAAAGGATATATTCTGTATACAGCTCTTCCAATGATCTCACTTCGCTTGAGATTACCGACATCCGGCTTCCTGCTGTCGGAACTGTTATTACGATTATCTCCCATCACGAAGTATTCATCATCACCGAGATGAATGGTCTTGGCCGCCCGTCCCGGGTCTGCTATCACTTCCCGACCATATGACTCATTGAGCAATTCGTCATTGATATATATGTTACCGTCGTCATCGATCCTTATAGTCTCTCCGGGAAGGCCGATGATCCTCTTAATATAATATGTTTTTTCCTTATATCTGTATGGAAAAACAACAATATCAAAACGCTGAGGGTCATTGAACCTGTATCCTATCTTATTGACCCACAGATTCTCACCGTCACTCAGGGTAGACTCCATACTGCTACCGATAACTTCTGTCCTCTGTCCGACGAACTTAACAAATAAAAAAGAAAATATCAATACGAACAGAATCTGAATGCTGAATATCAGAACCTCTTTCAATATTCTCTTCATAGATAACTCCTCCCATCGGTTCTAACTCTTTTTAGATCCGATTATTATAATTTTGGTCTTTCCAGACTTATCTTACCCATTCTGCCGGCTCTGAAATCATCCATGAGCATATTGGCAGCCTTTTCGATATCAGGTTCAGCACCCGTCTTCAACGCTCTTCTGGCTATGGCGATCTGCTCAAGATACCTGTAATCCGGCTTATCCGGCTTATCAAAGCCATAAAACGAAGATATGATATCCGGATATCTGTCCGACATATATGTAATGAAGTCGCAGGCAAGTTCTTCTGCAACTAAGATCTCATCATTCATAGAGCCTATAAATGCAAGCTTCATTCCCGTCGCCTGATCTTCGAATTTCGGCCATAAGATACCGGGTGTATCAAGCAGTTCCAAGCCTGCCTTCAATTTGATCCATTGTTTTCCCTTGGTAACTCCCGGCTTATTGCCTGTCTTGGCGCAGGCTCTTCCCGCAAAACTGTTGATAAATGTAGATTTACCGACATTTGGAATGCCAACGACCATAGCTCTGATCGGTCGATTCAGAATACCCTTTTTTCGGTCTCTCTCTATCTTGTCCTTACATACTTCATCGACCGTTTTCTTGATATTCTTAATACCCGAACCGCTCTTGCTGTTTATCTCAAGACACCTGATACCGTTTTTTGCAAAATACTCGATCCACTCTTTATTGATACCGGGATCTGCAAGATCCGACTTGTTGAGAAGTACCAGTCTGAACTTACCTTTTCCCAGATTATCTATATCGGGATTGCGACTGCTGAGAGGTATCCTCGCATCTACAACCTCGATGATCAGATCGATCAGTTTAATATCCTCCGACATCTGACGTACAGCTTTCGTCATATGGCCGGGATACCATTGATAATTCATCTATTTCACACTCATCTTTCTATTCATGAATCCTGTCCCCGATTCGCTCTTCTCGAGCTTGAACCATACCCTGCCTTCAATAAGGCTGATATTCACGGGGCCTATATTACCCGATCTCGAATCCTCTGAATTGTTCCTATTGTCACCCAATACGAAATATTCATCATCCCCTAAGGTAAGAGGACTGTCCAGAATACCGGAATCGGCTATCTTGTCGGTAGCTTCCTTCTCAGGCTCATCATTAACATACAAAATACCGCTTTTGATCTCCACCTTATCGCCCGGAGTGGCAACAACTCTCTTGATATAGTAGTGCGTATTCTGATTACCGTTCGGAAGAAATACCACCACATCTCCGATCCTGGGTTTAAGGAAGATATACGACAACTTACTTACAAGTACTATCTGCCCGTTACTGAGCGACGGTTCCATGCTCGAACCGATTATCCTTGTTGAATTACCCCAGCAGAATACCAGAAAAAAAGCAAGACCCACGGCGCCGCATATGCCCGTAATATACTTAAGGATCTCCATCATCGTGTCGTTGGATACTTTAACTCTTCTTCTGTTAAAATTAAGCCCTGATTTACTGTGTTTTCTCATACCGTATCATTATATCACAACCAAACCGATACCGCCATTTTACATACTACGGACAAAAAGGATAGTTTGATCATTGAATTTATCCTGCGCCAAGGAAGCAATTGCATCAATCTTCCATTCAACGATAACTCTCATAATCAAGGTTACGTACCATAATCAAAAAGGATTACACTGTCATACCAATGTAATCCCTGAATGATCATATGTTATCCGATGCAGATGCATCTTAGAAGAACCGTCATTAACCGTCGCAAGATTATCTGATAACTTCCTTAACCTTAGCAGCCTTACCAACACGCTCTCTGATGTAGAATAACTTAGCTCTTCTAACTTTACCCTTACGAACTACTTCGATCTTCTCGATGTTAGGTGAGTGTAAAGGCCATGTCTTCTCAACGCCTACGCCGTTAGATATCTTACGAACTGTGAATGTCTCACGGTTGCTGCCACCCTGTCTCTTGATAACTGTACCCTCGAATACCTGGATACGCTCTCTGTTACCTTCCTTGATCTTACCGTATACCTTAACGGTATCGCCTGTGTTGAACTCTGCGATCTCAGCCTTAAGCTCAGCAGCTTCAATTTCCTTAATGATTTCGTTGTTCATATTAACTCTCCTTATTATATGGATGTTCTTACTATCACAATGATACAGAGGACCATCTATTTTTCGCAACGCTACAATCTTACCATAATGAGTTTATAAATGCAAGATATATTTTCACCCTCGTCATATAAAACGCTTGATATTAAAATCCCTCTGTACTCTCACGTTCAAATATTACCTTAAGGGTCAGCAGACACAGTTTAAAGTCGAGAAAGAAACTCTGATTCTCGATATACATAAGGTCAAGCCTTAATTTATCATATGCACTTGTATTGTACTTGCCGTAGATCTGCGCATAGCCGGTAAGTCCGCCCTTAACGGATAAGCGGTATCTAAATTCGGGAAGCTCAGCCGTATACTTGTGTACATGCTCAACTCGCTCAGGTCTCGGACCCACGAAACTCATATCACCCTTAATTATATTGAATAACTGAGGAAGTTCATCAAGCCTTGTAGCTCTTATGAATCTGCCGAAAGCAGTGATCCTGTCATCATCCTTCTCACAGGGTCTTACACCGTTCTTCTCAGCATCCACAATCATACTTCTGAACTTATAAATAGTAAATTCCTTCATATCCTTGGTATATCTGCGCTGGGTGAAGAATACGGGCCCGCCGTCCTGTAGCTTGATTATAATGGCAGTTACAAGCATGAAAGGAGATGCCAATACGAGCAACAGGATCGAGAATATGATATCGCACAAGCGCTTGATAAACCGCTGTGACAATCGCATGTAAGCATAATCATATTTTACCAGAGGTGTATCAAGCAACTGTTTCGGACTGCATCCCTGGAATGCAATATCTTCTATCTCGGGTGTAAGATAGAATATCTTGGTATCATTAAGACACCTTCTTATCCAATCGGATCTTAACCCCGGTGACAATTCATAGAAGATAAACGTCTCGTAACCTTTAAAAAGCTTATCCTTGGACTGGTCGTCCACATCTTCTCTGATCACGCTCCTGATATCAAACAAGTGATCGTATTTTTTCAAAAGTCTCTTACAGAAGTTTAATGCATCATTACGATCTATCTCGCTTCCAAAGACCACAACCGTCTTCTTAGGAATGATGTTGTTCATCAGGAATCTCTTGGCGAGCATAACGAGAAGCACCGTTCCGGACATCTGAAAAAGTGCAAAAACAGCACAAACCCAGATATTAACGTACCTGTTACTGATTAAACAGCATTCTGCATACAAAAGAACATCCGATATTCCAAAAGATATCGTCTGTGAAAAGACTGTCTCTGCAATAGGTGCGGATGCTATTCTAAAACCTTTATATAATTCACAAAAAGCAAGATATATTATAGTATAGATGATCACAGAGATAAGTCCGCCAAGCGTTCTGTGAGAACGGAAGGCGAAGTTAACATAATAATTGGAATACTCAAAGGCAAATAGCCCTACATTCCAGATGATCAACAACAGCTTTGCTGCATTTGTTATGTTCTTATTTTCCACTTTTACAACCCCGAACTGCTAACGGCAGGCCGTATCCTGCCCAAATACCTTATCTGACATCTACTTCCTTGTAAAATACATCTATTATCAGATCGTACAATTCATCTTCATCGGGATAAAACTCTTCGAACTTCTCGCCCATAACAGTCTCTCCTTTTATCATGTAGAAAGAACTGCTGTCAAAAGAATAATTGACGATCTCAGGTGCTATATACATTACCTCGTCAAAGGTAACATTAGTCGTCATATAAGGAGTTATATCATTATACAACTCTCCGACAAGGGAGATATCTTTACTTGCCGCAGTCTTTGCCTTGGTTAAGAAGGCAGTAAGATACTGCTTCTGTCTTGACAGTCTCACATCAGCTGAAGCGAACTCATCCGACTCTCTGTCCCTGACATAGAGATAAGCCTGATCACCGTTTAAAAGGACTTCCTCGCCTTCAGTGATCACCTTCTTATTGCCGTAATGAACATCAGAAAGAGCAACAACTTCCACCCCGCCGACCGAATCATTGATGATAGGTATAGCCTTCATATTAAGCGCGGCATAGCCATGGATGGGAAGGTTGTACATCAGTCTTCTTACTGCATTGATCTGATACTGGCAGGATTCCTCAACGCCGTTACCGAATCCATGCTGAGTAGCGATCTGGGCATCTACTGTAGACACGAAGTTACCGTCCTCATCAAAGATATCAACGCCTACCATTGTATTACGGTTGATACCGACAACCTTGGTTGTCTGATTATCCGAATTAAACACAACAAGAAACAGTGCATCGGCCTGTCCTCCGTTGGCTCCTTCAGCAACCTCTTTAACCACACCTTCCTTATCAATACCCATGCAAAGGAATGTGATTATATTATCATTGTATTCATATATCTTGTCGTTATACTTAACCCAGCCTTCTTTCCAGATCTCTTTTTCTTTGGCTGTGATACTTGCAGTCTCAGGAGTAACAAGATCTATGCTTGCAAGTTCGACTGAATTCTTAAGTCTGCTCTTACCTACAGATCTTATGATAGTCCATGTTGTAGCCCCTGCCAATACGAAAAAGCAAATGATCAGAAGGACCACTATAATGATCCCCTGTCCCTTTTTACCTTTTCCGGCATTCGCTGCCACCTTTTTATCTTCAATATCAAGTTCTACATCAAGATTTTCTGAATCGTATTCGTACATTATAACACCTTTTTATCCGAACTACTCCAAAAGCGGTCCCAGATCAAGTTCTTCTATTACCATTCTGTCAATAGTTCCGGCAGCATCTCCTACCAGAACACCAATTACAACGAGCTGCTTGTCAGAACCCGCTTCTTCCATACTTAGAGTAGTAAGGAAGTTATACTCATTGATATCTGCGAAATCTTCTCTGATCTGCTTGCCTACAACTCTGTCATTCAGCACTTTTGAGATAAATTCTCTGTCAGACACCGCATCAACAAAGGAATAATCCCTTATCATGCTTGTATTATCTCTCTCATATACAGCCCAAACCCTGTAAGTCAGAAGGTTATCAGGCAGGTATACATAGAAAAGATCATTCTCCTCGAAAAATTCCGGATTCTGGAAGTTCACAAGATCCGTGAACAAACCGTTCTCCCCGCCACTTCCATGTATGACTGTATTGAAATCACACATATTCTTCATGGTCGGTATCTCTATATAAACAGATCCAACAGGATCTTCATTCTTGTCAACATTATGATCGCTATAATAAGTATCAGAAACGGTACTCTGAAGGACAGGATAATCTATATTCGTTCCGGGCACCTTCAGCCAAGCAAAGATCTCATCATTCTGAGCAGTAAGTGACTCAAAATCGATCACAGTATCCTCTGCCGACTCAGTACCTGCCGATACTGTATCATCAGATTCTGCATCAACCGCTCCATTGTGCGAAACAGATTCAAGTTCCACAGCATCCGCATCAGACACTTCTTCCGGCTTCTGTGATCCGCATGCCGTCATCATCGACATAAATGCACACGCCATTATGATCGCTGTAATTCTCTTTATTCTTACATTATTAATATCTGACATGATATGATATTATTCCTTTACTTAAAATTACCCTCCTCTTTCGAGGAGGGCTTACCGCCTAAAGGCGGATGCACTTCATGAAAATCAAAATTCGTAATCCCTCACGAGATTGCTCATGAGCTTTATCATGCATGATAAATACTAAATTGATCTTATAAAATTACTGTCTGAAGATAGCGATAGCGCCATCACTCTCAAGCTTAACGTCAACATGGTTAGCTCTTACAGAACTTGTAATCTTCTTCCAGCCTTCTGCTGACTTCTGATATACAGTTACCTTATCTGTAGCCTTGATTGACTTGCAGTAGATTGAAGTCTGAACTGTAGCTCCCTTAGGATAGTTTCTGAAGGTAACTACGTTGATAAGTGTACCTGCACCTGCCTTCTTAGCATCAGCTGCAACTGCTGCAGAAGCTCTGCCAAGAAGTAAAGTATAATTCGTCTTAACGCCATTAATGTATGCGCCCATTCCGACTGCAACACCTTCAGCGTTAGCTACGCCGGGAGTAGAAACAATTGCATTGTTCTGATACTCTGCAACTGTAAGTCCAAGAGAAGCTGCTGCTGCTTCTACAGGAGAAGTAGCTGCCTCGCTTGAAACAGCCGGCTGTGATGTTGTAACGGCCTCAGCTGAAGGTGAGTCAGCAGCAACTGCTGTCATACCAACTGCCATAATACCAACCATTACCAGTGATAATAACTTTTTCATTATATACCGATATCCTCCTCTCTCAAGTCTATGAAGTGCATATATATACACGCGAACGAAAGAACGTTCACGAATATATCGTTCCATCTCCTAAATATACACTCTTTATACATTTTTCACAATGTTTAGAATATGTTAACACTTTCCCGTGCTATAATCAAGTGTAATATTAGCCGCCGCAATAAATTAGACAAGTATTATCAAAAATTCACACATTTTTACAAAAACATCCACCTTTTTCACTTTGCGAGGCTTTACGCTTTTAGACAACGCTTTTAGGCAACACCAACCGGCCATCCTACACCCCATATAATGAACATAGGACTTATACCAATGAACACCGCCTTATACTAATGACCACTGGCCTTGTAGCAATGAACACCAGCCTTATACCAACGAATACAGGTCTTATACCAATGAACGCTGGTCTTATAATTATGAACATAAAACTTATATAAGATGATAATAGATCTTCCTACTTAATAATGATTATAACTCATATCTTTCATAAACCAAGTCCTAATTCTGATACATTACCTTTTCTTATAATAAAAACATTAACTCTTTCGATTACATCTTCTTATAATAATGACTCTTGAAATGATGAATTTATGGGTGTATACTACTGTAGTTTGCGTAGGCTTAATTACAGAAATGGAGACTTTTATGAAACAAACACGTGATGATATACGAAATGTGGCGATCATTGCCCACGTCGATCACGGCAAGACGACCCTTGTCGATGAACTCCTTAAGCAGTCCGGAGTGTTCAGAGACAATCAGGAAGTAGCTGAACGAGTAATGGATTCCAATGACATAGAAAGAGAAAGAGGAATTACAATCCTCTCCAAGAATACTGCCGTTACCTATAAGAATACCAAGATCAATATCATAGACACCCCCGGTCATGCAGACTTCGGTGGTGAAGTTGAGCGAGTTCTCAAGATGGTTAACGGAGTTATACTTGTGGTAGATGCATTTGAAGGCACAATGCCCCAGACCAAGTTCGTCCTTAAAAAAGCGCTTGAACTTAAACTTCCTGTTATCGTATGTATCAACAAGATCGACCGACCGGAAGCACGGCCGACAGAAGTTGTTGACGAAGTACTTGAGCTCTTCATCGACCTTGAAGCGGATGAGAAACAGCTTGACTGTCCTTTTGTATTCGCTTCAGCGAAAGCCGGTACAGCATCTCTTGATTCCGATGTTCCCGGCAAGGATATGACGCCTCTCTTCGATACTATCATAGATTATATCCCCGCCCCTGTCGGTGATCCGGAACTTGGTACACAGGTACTTATCAGTACAATTGATTATAATGAATATGTAGGACGTATCGGAATAGGTAAGGTAGATAACGGTTCTATCAAAGTTAATCAGGAAGTCGTTATCGTCAATCACCATGATCCCGATAAATGCCAGAAGGTTAAGATCTCCAAGTTATATGAGTTTGATGGTCTTTCAAAGGTTGAAGTTAACAGTGCAGAGATCGGTTCTATCGTTGCCATATCGGGAATAGCCGATATTAAGATCGGTGATACGATCTGTTCACCCGAAGCGCCTGTTGCTATTCCTTTCCAGAAGATCTCAGAACCCACCATTGCCATTAACTTCATGGTCAACGACTCTCCTCTCGCAGGTCAGGAAGGAAAGTTCGTCACAAGCCGTCATCTCAGAGAGAGATTGTTCAGAGAACTTAATACCGATGTTTCTCTCAGAGTAGAAGAAACAGATTCAACCGACTGCTTCAAGGTATCAGGCCGAGGAGAGTTACATCTTTCGGTATTGATCGAGAATATGCGTAGAGAAGGCTATGAGTTTTCAGTCAGCAAGGCTGAAGTTCTATATAAATACAACGACCGTAACCAGAAGCTTGAACCGATGGAGATAGCTTATGTAGACGTTCCCGAAGAATTCTCCGGCAATGTTATCCAGAAGCTCTCTTCAAGAAAGGGTGAGCTCCAGGGAATGACCAACATCAACGGCGGATATACCCGTCTTGAATTTGCAATTCCTTCAAGAGGTCTTATCGGATACAGAGGTGAGTTCATGACTGATACCAAGGGTAACGGTGTCCTTAATACCACCTTCGACGGCTATGGTCCCTACAAGGGAGATATGGCTTACAGAAAGCAGGGTTCACTCATAGCATTCGAAGCCGGTGAAGCTATCACATATGGTCTGTACAATGCACAGGAGCGAGGAATCCTCTTTATCGAACCGGGCGAGAAGGTATATGCCGGAATGGTGATCGGTCAGACAGGTCGTGCAGAGGATATTGAGATCAATGTATGTAAGAAGAAACAGCTCACCAATACAAGATCTTCTAGTGCAGACGAAGCCTTAAGGCTCTCTCCCAAGAAAGTGCTCAGTCTTGAGCAGGCTCTGGAATTTATCGATACCGATGAACTCCTTGAGATCACCCCCGAGAGTCTCAGGATCAGAAAGAAGATCCTTGATCCCCTCCTCAGAAAACGTGCGGGATTCAATCGTTCAAATAACTAACCGGCATTCCTCAGGATGCGCACTTATCAATACTATTTATTAAATAACTGCAAAAAGAACCGGATCATATATGTATCCCGATCATGGATACATATCAATCCGGTTCTTTTTTATATTATCTTTTATATTTTCTTTTTATATTTTCTTATTGATCATCCGAAGTTATCGTATTATTACCCATAAGATACTCAGCCGCATCGTCGGGTACATCATCAAGATCTTCTCTTCCCGTATCAACATCCAAAGGAGCCTTCTTGAACATGATATCGTACATTACAG
The DNA here is from genome assembly GCA_024684085.1 of Lachnospiraceae bacterium. Classification (GTDB taxonomy): domain Bacteria; phylum Bacillota; class Clostridia; order Lachnospirales; family Lachnospiraceae; genus Colinaster. Next base: position 204,610 of record JAIKXM010000016.1, read on the forward strand.
GTATAATGAACAGAGTCATCAGGGTCGCATATGCAAGACCTCCTGCAATAACAAGAGCCATTCCCCTTCCCATCTGGGAACCCATATCATCACCGAATATCAGATAAGATTCAGCGAGTATTGTAGTAAGAGCCGTCATCAGAATAGGACGCATTCTTGTCTTACCGGTAGCGATCAGAGCCGTATGTCTGTCAAGACCACCTTTTCGTAACTGATTAACGTAATCAACAAAGACGATACCATTATTAACTACCGTACCCATAAGCACCACAAATCCCATGATCGCAAGAACCGACAGATTCTCACCGGTAAGCCAAAGAGATGCCAGTCCACCCGTAAAAGCAAGAGGTATCGTGAACATTACGATAAACGGACTGAGCAGGCTCTGGAACTGGGCAACCATTACGAAGTAGATAAATGCCATTCCAAGCAGTATGACCAATCCCATCTGCTTAAGCATCTGTACGACCGTATCATACTCTCCGCTCAGCTCCACCGAATATCCGTTAGGTGCTTTGTATGCATCGAGCAAAGGCTTAAGCTTTCTTGTAAGAAGTGTTGTATTATATCCCTCTTCCACATCAGCAGTAACAGTCATGAATCTTCCCTGATTCTCTCGATTGATCGTTGACACACCGTCTCGTATCTCAACAGTCGCAATGTCGGACAATTTTACATCTTCCGTAACAGTATCACCGTCTTCATCAGTTTTGGATACCGCAAATGTATGATCCATAAGATTCTCTTTGGTCAGAGGATCCATATGATTGACGATCTTAACCTGCATATCGATACCATCTATATTCAGCTTCACAGAATCCACACTGTGAGTAAGCTTCATAGTGATATCCTGATAGATCTCGGCAACCGTAAGTCCCAGGCCCATTGCCTTATTCTTGTCTATATTAAGATGGATCACCTGAGGAGCATCTTCTTCTCCATTGCTGATATTGGTAAATCCTTCAACCTCACCGACTATATCCATAACATCGCGGCTTATATCAAGCAGTTCATTAACATCACTGCCGTATATCCTGATGCTGAGTCCCGAGCCAAAGACCTGACCCATCTCCGACATGGCTGTTGAGACTTCCAGTTCCACATCATCGATGACTTCGATCCTGTTCTCCATCTCACTGATCATCGTCCTGATCTCATCTTCTCCGGCTTTCTCATCCTCAGTCAGGATCATCAGGCTGTAAGTTCTGAAATCGCTTTCGACGCCGGAGAGATTACCCGTGAACAGCTGACTGTCATCACCGCCGATAACTCCCACAGTTCCGATGCCTTCAACACTGACTATCTCTTCGATCGCCTTATCGGCAAGCTCATAGCACTCGGTCTTATTAAGATCCTCACTCACGGTAAGAGTAGCCTGTATCTGATTAGCCGTCATCTCCGGTATCATAACGATACCCATTCTGATAACAAGGATAGCGGATATAATGAGCAGAGCAACCGCAACACCTATAGGCACGACCTTGAATCTTAAACAGAATGAAAGTGCCTTCTCATATACATCCATCATTTTGTCAAAAACAGGGTGTGGCTTGTTCTTTGTATTGCGTAGTATGGTAGAACCCGCTGCCGGAACAACAGACATCGCTATTATAAGTGAAGCAATAAGACAGTAAATAATGGTCAGGCACATGGGTGTCATCAGTTCATTAACAAGTCCTGTTGTATAGATCATGGGCAGGAATACGCAAACAGTAGTAAGCGTAGACGAAATGATCGCGCCTGCCACCTGTCTGGTTCCCTGTACTGCAGCTCTCGGAGCCTCTATCCCCTTGCTTCGTAATCGATAGATATTCTCGATTACTACGACCGAGTTATCAACGAGCATTCCTATTCCGAGCGCAAGACCCGAAAGAGACAGCATATTGAGTGATATCTTGCTGAAATACATGAGTATAAGCGCAAGCATCACAGAGAGCGGTATACTGAGCGCAACAACGAATGTCGGCTTAAAATTCTTAAGGAAAACAGCCAGAATGAATATCGCCAGAACAGCACCTATTAACATTGACTGTAACACGCTGCCTATGATCAGAGATATATAATCACCCTGATCCATAAGACTCTTTATAGACAGTCCCGGATACTCTGCCTCAAGATCTTTGATCGTACTTCTTAAGACCTTACTTACATCATTGGTACCGGCAGTTGAACTCTTATATACAGACAGGATCACGGCCTGCTCACCGTTGAGCCTTACATAATTATCCAAGCTGTTATCTATAATGGTGATATCCGCAACATCCGTAAGCTTCACATCTCCGATATCATCGATATGACACAGAACGGAATCCTCCAACTCATGAACATCTTTGAAGTTCTTACCTATCTCCACAAGCCATGAATTGTCCAGCGAATCATCCACATATCCCGAGGGCATTGCAAAATTCTGAGCATACACAAGTCCTGCAAGAGTAGACAAACTTACAAGATCGTCGGCATTAGCCTTACGAAGCGCTTCTTTCTTCTGCTTCTCATATTGCTTTACGGCATCATTATAATCTTCCCAACCGTCACTTATCTGATCTTCGCCTTCTTTGACCTGCTTCCAGCCGTCACTTAACTGTTTCTCACCGTCTTTAAGACTGTCCCAGCCGGAATTGATCTGCTTCTCGGCATCATCAAGAGATGTTCTTGCCGAATCAAGCTGAAGTCCGGCGCTGTCGAGAGCAAGTTCCGATGAAGCCAGCTGAGACCTTGCAACGCCGAACCCTTCTGCCGCCTGTAACTTGGCCTTTTCAATATCTTCATATGTATAGCCTAATGCCTTTAATTCCTTCTCATAACCGTCAATGATAGCCTGAGTAACACTTATACTGAGAGTAAGCTCATCAAGTCTGTTCTTATATTCATCAAGCTTAGCCGGATCAACGCCCGCACCTTCTATCTGTGCAATACCTGCATTGATCCCGTCAAGAGTAGTCTGAACTATAGTCTTGGCTTCACCGACAGTGATACCCGTAACATCATTGCCTGTGATCTGAGACAGAGTTCCTATAATGGTGGCGTCCGTGATGACCGCCGAATCATCGGGGAATAATGCAAGCATATCACGAAGCCCCTCAAGAGCACTTCTTGATGCTACGAGGGCATTATAGGATTCGGCAGCTTCGATCATCTTCTCGACCGCTGTTTTTTCCGCCTGCTGTTTGGTAAGCTGAGTCTTATAAGCATTCAGCTGATCCAGGATATTACTTGCCTTGGCAAGGCCGTCATAAGTCTCTTTCTCCTGCTTATCAAGCTCTTTCTTACCGTCTTCAAGCTTCTGTTTATTACTCTCAATCTCAGCCGTCTTATCATCAAGTTCCTTACGGCCTTTCTTGATCTCTTCCGCGCCGTCGATAAGTTCCTGCTTACCGTCTTCAAGATCTTTCTTGCCGTCAACAAGACTCTTCTTACTGTCATTGAGCTTGTCTTCAGAATCCTCCAACTGCTTCTTGGCCTTATCCAACTGGGTAAGCGCGTCCGCAAAGGCATCATCAGCCTTAGCAAGGATCTTATCATTAAGTTCATCCACTTTGGATTCATTCAATTCGATCTGAATAGTCTTCTGAATAAGACCCAGTCCCGATACGGATGCAACTCCGTCTCCTCTTTCGAATTCGGGTATGATCTTATCATTCGCAAACTGTGATAATTCTTCGATCGACATGCCTTCTCTTGAAAGGGCAAGATATGAGGTAGCCAGCATATCTGTGCCTATCTCCATGATAGACGGCGTCCCGCACTCTTCGGGCAGAGAAGACTGAAGTGTGTTCAGAGCGCTCGATACCTTGACCATCGCACTGTCAAGATCCGTACCGTCTCTGAATTCCAACTCAACTATACCGTAATTCTCGGAGCATATACTGTATATATTCTCCACACCGGTAATAACACCCAGGCTATTCTCCATGGGTTCACACACATCAGCTTCTACTTTTTCCGAACTGGCTCCCGGATATGTTGTGATAACCAACAGATACGGCAAAGATATCTCAGGCAGCAGATCGAGCTGCATCTTAACCGTACTGACTATTCCAAGAATAATGATCGCCAATACAGCTACAAGTACTGTAAAAGGCTTTTTAACACTCCATTTAGGCATATGTAATTCCTCTTCTATACACTAATATCAGGTGATGAAGCTCTTCTTTGGCATCATCACTTTTCCCCCTCATATACCCCATGGACAAGCGGATATCTGACTAACAAACATCCGACTAATATATGATCGCGCAGTGCCGATGACAATACATGGCACTGTGCGAAGTTTTCATACTATGATGAATTACAATCATTGCGTGATCAATTTCACCCGATCGATTACATCTGATCTGCTTTAGCTGATCATATTCCAAGTAAGGAAGTGGCAATATTGAAATAGATCAGCAGTGAAATAGCATCAACTATGGTAGTGATGAACGGACTTGCCATAACGGCCGGGTCAAAATGCATCTTCTTAGCCAACATGGGCAATGTACATCCGACTACCTTCGCTATAGATACTACAGCAACAAGTGTAAGACATACTACCAACGCCACCTTAAGTCCCACCCTGTCGAACAGCATCAACTTAGCAAAGTTCGCAACGGCAAGTGTCACACCGCAAAGAATGGCGACCCTCACCTCCTTGAATACGACCTTGCCTATATCCGAGAATTCTATCTCATCCAGTGAGAGTCCACGGATGATGGTAACGGAAGCCTGTCCGCCTGCATTACCGGCCGTATCCATCAGCATCGGTATAAAAGCAGTGAGTACAACATATACACTCAGCGCATTCTCATATTTACCTATTATTGATCCGGTAAAAGTAGCCGAGATCATGAGTAATAACAGCCACGGGATTCTCTTCATCCATGTCTCAACGACGCCTGTCTTCATATAAGACTTGTCGGTAGGCACGATAGCGGCCATCATTTCGATATCCTCGGTAGCCTCCTGTTCCATGATATCCACGATATCATCGACAGTGATGATTCCCACGAGTCTGCTCTCATTATCGACAACCGGCATCGCGATAAAGTCGTATTTCTTGAACTGATGAGCAACCTCTTCCTGATCCATCATCGTATTGATCGCAATGACATTCTCATGCATTATGTCACCGATGATCTCGTCGGGATTGCTCAAAAGTAAGTATCTAAGTGCTACGGTTCCTACAAGCTTGCGTCTGCTGTCCAATACATAGCAAATGTTGATCGTCTCTTTATCCACTCCGACTTTTCTGATACGCTCGATCGCCTGTCCGACCGTAAGGTTCTCCTTCAGATCAACGAACTCGACTGTCATCAGGCTTCCGGCCGAATCCTCCGGATAGCGTAACAGCGAATTGATATCTCTTCTTGTGTCGGGACTTGCTGATGCAAGAAGCCTCTTAACGATATTGGCAGGCATCTCCTCCAGAAGATCGGCAGCATCATCGGCCATCAGATTGTCGATGATATCACCGGCATCACGTTCCGACAGTGATGTAATGATGAACTGCTGAACGTTAACATCCATATATGAAAAAACATCCGCAGCTATGTCTTTGGGAAGTATTCTGAATACCTTCAGCTGTTCCTTCTCTTCAAGATCCTCAAGAGTCACGGCTATATCAGCCACGTTCAGTTCCGAAAGGCTCTGACGGATCCGTGTATACTGCTTGGTATCAAGCAACTTCTTAATCTCGATAACTTCCTGTAATTCTTCCATTGTATCTACCTCCGATTTTGATTATTATGCAGGATCGCCCGGGAACTGAATTGTCAGCAGAATGCTCAGTCTTCATAATAATCACCACCTTTCGATACAAAAATCATCTGTTAAGGATCGCCCACATCAGGCAACACCTCAACTCTTCAAGTATACAACATTCTCAATATCACAATCAAGCAGGATTTCGCCTGAAGTAGCCTCTTTCAGAGCGGATGCAAACTTACCGAAAACCGTCGTCGGAACAGCCACTTTAAGCTCCACATCACTGCCATATTGTTCATCAATGATCCGTACATCCGATTCATTCAATATATACTTGATCTTCCCTATCTCAGAATAGGCAAGCTTCAGTTTCTCCATCTGTACAGGGATCATCGTAACCACATCCGCATTATCAAGAGCCATGCTCAATGCACCCGAATATGCTCTTACCAGACCTCCGGTTCCCAAGAGCACCCCGCCGAAATACCTCGTAACCACGACCAGTATGTCAGTCAGGTCTTTTTTCACAAGGATATCCATCATTGGTCTTCCGGCAGTACCTGAAGGCTCGCCGTCATCGGAACTCTTGGCGATCTCACCCGAAGCCCCCAGGCGATAAGCATAGCAATTATGTCTTGCATCATAGTAACGCTTCCGCAGATCCTCGATGATCGAAAGCGCCTCTTCTTCCGTCTCAACATGAACGGCAAGCGCTATAAATCGGGATTTTTTCTCCACAAGTTCTGCGGCAGACTCTTCTTCTATTGTAAAATACGGTCGCAACTGTTGAATGCTCATTTCTTAATACCTTCTTAAGATTCACCGATACACTTTATTATAAGAAAAGTTTCTGTTATAATGAGTATTTGATATTGAAACAATATACTCGGGTATATTTAATCAGGCGTGGCATGAAAAGCTCTGACACCTCAATAATATTAGCATAATCTAACCGGGTATAGAACAAAAAAGAGGAAAAAAATGAATTATACAAAAAAAGGTATCAAAAAGAAGGCGCAGTCGCTTACTTCGACCGGCGCAAAACTCGGTAAGAAGTTCCGTCTGATCTTAGGACAGCTGCTTATAATAGCCATAATAGCAGCCGGAGTTATCGGTATCGCCTTAGGAATCGGAGTATTCAGAGGTATCATCGCCTCATCTCCCGATATAAGCAATATCGACGTTGCTCCTTCAGGTTTTTCAACCTTTATTTACGACTGCGAGGGCAATCAGACTGCCAAGCTCGTGGCATCGGATTCCAATCGTATACCGGTCTCGCTTGATAAGGTTCCCAAGAATCTGTGTAATGCTTTCGTAGCCATTGAGGACGAGCGTTTCTACAGTCATAACGGAATAGATATCAAGGGTATCATCAGAGCCGGTGTTGATGCCATTAAGACAAGACATCTCGGACAGGGTGCGAGTACTATCACGCAGCAGCTGCTCAAGAATAATGTCTTCACAGGCTGGACTGAAGAGAAAAGCAATATAGACAGGGTCAAGAGAAAGATTCAGGAGCAGTATCTTGCGATCCAGTTAGAGAAGGTATTGAGCAAAGACGATATACTGATCAATTACCTTAATACGATCAATCTTGGTCAGAACACTCTGGGTATCCAGGCTGCCAGTCTTCGCTATTTTAACAAAGATGTATATGATCTTAATCTGTCGGAGTGTGCGGTCATAGCCGGTATCACTCAGAATCCTTCGAAATACAATCCAATCTCACATCCCGACAAGAATGCCGAGAGACGTGAGAAGGTTCTCGACAAGATGCTGGAGCAGGGATATATCTCACAGGCTGAGCATGATTCGGCACTTCAGGACAATGTATATGCAAGAATCAAGTCCAACAACGAGTCCATCGAAGAGACCAATATCAATTCCTATTTCGATGATGCCGTGACCGAGCAGGTATTCAATGACCTTAAGATGTATGGTTATAATGACACTCAGGCTTACACTCTTCTGTACAGCGGCGGTCTCTCGATCTATTCAACTCAGGATCCCAAGATCCAGAAGATCTGTGACGAGGAATTTTCCAATGAAGAGAATTATCCGGACGGCACGAAGTATTATCTTAATTATGCGCTGACCCTCACCGGTTCGGACGGCAACCAGCGTAACTTCTCATCCGAGATGTTCAAGAGCTATTTCAAGGAGAGCAACAGCCGGTTTAATATGCTGTTCGATTCTCCCGAAGACGCATATGCTGCCATTGAAGAATACAAGGCAGCCGTAATGAATTATGATGACGAGGTTGAAGCCGAGAAGATATCCATCACGCCACAGCCTCAGATATCTCTTACCGTTGAAGATCAGAGTACGGGTAATGTCGTTGCGATGATAGGCGGACGCGGTACCAAGGAAGCCAGCAGAACGCTTAACAGAGCCACTTCAACCGTGAGACAGCCCGGTTCTACTTTTAAGATCCTGTCTACTTACGCTCCTGCCTTCGACAGCGCAGGACTTACACTTGCGACAGTATTGACCGACCAGCCGTTCAATTATCAGGACGGTACTCCTGTCAATAACTGGTGGGGTTCGGGAAGCTATCGAGGCATCCAGTCTCTCAGACAGGGTATATACGACTCGCTTAATATCATAACGGTTAAGACTCTTACCATAATCGGACCTCAGCTCGGATATGATTATCTTCTTAACTTCGGATTCTCAACCCTTGAATCCGGCAAAGAGATCAACGGTAAGATCTATTCCGATATCCAGCAGTCACTTGCGCTCGGAGGTATCACCAACGGTGTTACCAATCTGGAACTTAATGCGGCTTATGCTTCCATTGCCAATAACGGAACCTACAACCAGCCCAAGCTCTATACCAAGGTTGTTGATCATGACGGCAATATCATCCTGGATAATACAGAGACGATCTCGCATCAGGTGCTTAAGCCGACAACGGCTTACCTTCTTACAAGTGCCATGAAGGACGTTGTTACGATCGGTACGGGTGCGCGTGTTAACTTCGGTAATATGGCAATTGCCGGTAAGACCGGAACTACAAGTGATTATAATGATGTATGGTTCGCAGGCTATACCCCCTACTATACAGCTACTACATGGGCAGGCTTTGATAATAATGCCAAGCTCACCTCAAAAGCCGAGAAAGATCTCGCCAAGACAATGTGGCGTGCAGTAATGTCGCGTATTCACGAAGATCTTCCCTATGCCGACTTTGAGACTCCCGGCGGTCTTGTAACTGTTCCGGTATGTTCAAGATCAGGTAAGCTTCCGATCCCCGGACTCTGTGACGGACATGTAGTCAACGAAGTATTTGAAGAAGGAACACAGCCCACGGAATCCTGTGATGTTCACTACGCCGGTGCCGTTTGCTCATATACAATGCTTCCCGCTTGCGAGAGCTGTCCTTTCAGAGTGGAAGGTATATTTGAACTGCCTCTGCGTGAAGATCCCGCTCTGCAGGCCGGTAACACCCTTACGGCAGGTGCGATCGCAACGACCGACGAAGTAAGGCAGAATGAAGACGGCACTCAGACCATCATACATAAGTGTCCTCATAACGGAATATTCATGTCGGATCCGAATAATGCCGCGGTCATTGAAGCCCAGCGTGCAGAGATGCAGGCCGCAGCAGCTGCTGCAGCGGCGGCGGCCGAAAACGGACAATAGGCATGCACTAAACAAAATAGTTAATAGAGATATGTTTAAAACGCCAATGTATATTCAGTACATTGGCGTTTTAATATCAGAACAGGTCTAACATATTATCAAGGTAGATCGCTTCGCGGACATTGATATGGTATTCGGGCTTCGTCAGATAATATAACAGGAACTCAAGTACCATAGCACTCCCAAGCGCCCTTCCTTCGATCTTGTAATTCGTAATATTCAAGGGGAGATATTTACTGATCATATCATCCGTTCCGATAAATCCCCGATTCCTCATTGCAGATGAGAATCTGTATCCCTCTCCCGCTCCCGGTGCATGACAGATATGTTCGGGATGATCATCCCCCAGATTCTTGTGACTGACATCCTCATAACACCTCTTACGTTCCGTACAGCCATAATAACAATTCTCATTGCAAAGAAGCTCGACTTTGGCCTTCTGACGATCATCAAGAGTACTCCAATAGTCAAATGAATCATTCAGTCTGAAATCAGGCACAACGTACCTGTATTCCGGTCTGTCAAGCTCTCTTGTAAGCTCTTTTCGATCCGTTATCACTTTCGTGGTTGATGATACCATATAAATGCCCTGATAGTGCTTATCAATATACTCGGTTAACAGATCCGAAGCAACGATCACTCCGTTAATGTCCTTACCGTAGCCAAGCGCAAGTTCACACAGACTGTTGCACCTTTTATCCACAAGATGTTTTTCTTCAAGCAGGGAATTACTGAAGGTAAGTCTTATTGAAATACCGTAAGAAGCCATCATATCGAAGACTTCCTTCGGATCAGCCTCACCATATTCAACTCTTCCACCGCCCCATATACAGTCCGGCGGAGCACCATACACAGAACCTATAACGCAATGATCATAGAAAAAATCCCTGTTTTCAAAGAAGACAGGGAGAAATCTCTTATATAATTCGTAAAATTCAAATAATCCCGGCAGGGAGAATACCGCTTTCATATACATTCCACCAACAACGATCTGCTTATATGATCAGTTTAAAACTGATCGCCCTTCTGCTCTATTCGTCCTATCAGTTAAACTGATCGCCCTTCTGCTCTAAGATCGCTCAAGGAACTGGGCCGGCGAATACAGATAGCCCTGATAATTGTCACAGCCGATCTCATGCAACGCCTCTCTCTTCTCTTCTGAATCAACATATTCGGCAAAGACCATCAGATTAAGCGAACTTGCAAGATTCGTGATCGAGAGTATTATATCCCTCGAATTGTCATAAGAATACAAGCCTTTGACAAGTGAGCCGTCCATCTTGATTATATCAAAGATATTATCGCGCAGATAATGGATCGAAGTCTGTCCCATCGCAAAATCATCAATAGCAAGAAGAATGCCCATATCATGCAATTCTTTGAAGATACGCTTGCTCTCATCCGTGAACAGTATCGAGGCCTGCTCGGTTACTTCTATACACATATCGAAGCCCGCAAAAGGCGTGATCTCATTCATGCCCTTGACAAACTCAAGATATCTCTCATTAAGAACCGTTGTTCCGGTTACATTAACAGACAACTTGATACCGTAACCGAACTTCTTGTAAACAGCCTCACGGTCATTGATAGCCCTCTCAAGTATACGTTCCTCAAGTTCAAGCAGGAAACCGCCCTCTTCGGCAAGCTTGATGACCATCGGCGGATACAGCAATCCCAGGAAGGGATGTGTCCATCTGAGAAGCGATTCCACACCTATGCATTCGCCATCATAATTATACTGAGGCTGGTATGCAAGCACCACCTGCGTCTTCATGCCGTATCTGAGATCCCTGCACAGATCCTTGGCAAAATCGCCGTTGGTATTACCCAGATCCGTAAGACAGATATTATTCATGGACATCTCGTTAGCCTTGAAGTAATCCAGAAACGCCTCGTAATTCTGATTGATGTCATCCATCGTCCTTCTGTCCAAAAGGCGTACAAAAGGAGTATATATACACACGCCGATGATCACATTGATGAGCTGCAAAACTGCGCCCGCCACAGATCCGGTAGCATGATATCCGCCGATCAGGATCGGTGTAGTCCATTCCACATTGTGCGTGATCACGGGCACAAGTCCCGTTGAGATCGCTATATAAGATACCGTATACGAAACGATAGGTGTAAGAAGAAACGGAATGAGCATGGTCAGATTGAAGATTATCGGCAGACCGAACACCATTAGCTCATTGATATTGAATATCATCGGGAAGGCAGCTGTAAGCCCAAGTCCCTTACGCGAACTGTTCCTGGAAAAAAGAAGGATTGCGATCAACAGACATATTGTAGATCCACACCCACCCATCAGTACAAAGCAGTCAAAAAACTCCTTGGTCAGAATCGCTGACGGTGCATCACCAAGAGCGATCGCCGCCTCATTAGCCGCAAGCCCCGGGGCAAAATACGTCTGCATAACACCTTCAAGTGTATCACTTCCGTGAATACCGAGGAACCACAATGCCGATGACAGCATAACAAAGAACATACCTTTTAAGAAGCCAACGTCTCCGAATGAGAACATCCGGTTCGCAAAATCCGCAAGAAGCGTACGGCACGAGTCCACCTTACATACACTTATTATAACTGCATTAAGCAGGGCAAATATCACTGTCGTACACATTATAGGGAACAGCGTGGAGATCATCTTATCAAATTCCCGATTAGCTCCTATAACGTACAGATTCTTCTCTTTATTACTCAGCAGAACAGACAACCTTACATATATCGCCGATGCTCCAAGTCCAGCAATGATCGCAAGGAACATCGACTTAGGGCCTGTATATGAGAGATCGAAGTCAGACAGTCCGATTCCTGCAAGAATGAAAAAAGTCAGAACGGACGTTACAACGCCACCACCTTTAACAAGGCCTGTATCATTCTTGATCTTCATATAGGATCTGCTTATGGAATAAGTCATATAGACCGATAATACACCAAAGGTGGCGTTATATACCGCATCGAGGATCTTAAGCAGGAATCCTCCCATGAAGCTTACTATAAAAGACTGATATGCATCTACAGGAAAAGTCTTAAGAATAAGCGCAAAGGCACCAATAAGCACTATGGGAATGATATGGATAAGACCATTCCTCACAGCCCTTACTATGGTCATTTTCTCAACTTTCCAAAGGATACTTTCGAATCTGCTCCTACTCATTGCAACCTCCGTCCGGTGTATTGTCCGGTTGATCGGCTGATAATGCTGATCTCTGTATTTCATCCGAGAATGCGAATCGGGAATTTTTTCACCGGAGTCGAATATGTGCGAATCCAAAGATTCGCATATTAACACGCTGACTGTCCCTCAGAATAATACGAAGAACAGTCAGCGGATTCAATCATTAGTTTAGGTTATGATCACCTTATACCTTGAACTGCTTAACGATATCAGCGAGGTTATTGGATGCATCATCTATCTTCCTCTGAATATCATTGAGCGTATTGATATTGCTTGTAACAATATCGGATGTTGCGGAAAGCTCCTGAGCCGTTGCCGCATTCTCTTCAGATGCAGCCGATAAGCCTTCTACAAGAGCAGATATATCTCTGAATCCTGCTTCAAGCTGTTCGTTAACGTCTTTCATGCGTTCAACAGCGCTGTTAACGTCTTCAACAGCTGAGATTATCTCATTGAAGCTGCCCTTAGTCTTGGTAACGCTCTCATTCTGTTTCTTAACAAATTCCTTAACCATCTCAGAGCTTGCGATAGCCTCTTCGGTATTATTGTGAAGCTCATCCAACAGCATATTGATAGTCTTAACATTCTCAGCAGACTGATCGGAAAGAAGTCTGATCTCATCTGCAACCACCGCAAATCCCTTTCCTGCCTCACCGGCTCTGGCCGCTTCGATAGAAGCATTCAAAGACAACAGATTGGTCTGATTGGCAATAGAAGAAATAAGAGTCGAAGCCTCACTGATCCTTGAACTTGAACCGTCTATATTCTCAATACCCTTGAATATGGTATTGAAAGCTTCCATACACTGGTTATTGACTTCAGTAAGCTGTTCAACGATCTCCATGCCGGACTTGGTAACATTAGCGATCTCTTCTCCGGCTCCTGACATAGATTCGGTACTTGCAATGGAACTATCCACTACTCTGTTAAGATTCTGCATATCATTGGCGATAGTCTCAATATCGGTAGCAGTCTGTGTGGCTGTAGATGCAAGCTCACCTGCCGCATTATTGATACTGTCCATACTGATCTTGGCTTCTTCTGCCGACTGATCCAATACTTCACAGGAAGCACCGAGTTCATCCGACTCACGATACAAAATGGATATAATATCTTTAAGATTATTCTGCATATGCTTGAAGGATTTGGTCATCTGACCGATCTCATCCTTAGCCTTGGTATCAGGAACTTCTTCAGTCAGATCATTAACAGCGATAACATCAAGTCTTCTCTTCATATCCTTAACTGACTTTGAGATACTTCTTGCGTTGAAGAACATCAAAGCTTCTACAAGAATTATGGCTATTGTATAACCGATCGTTATATTATTGATAGTCTTATCAATACCTTCATGAAGAATATGGCCTTCTGTCTCAGCCCATGCTCCCGTTATCTCTTCCAGTTTATCTATATCATCTCTTGCGTCACTGAAAAACTTCTCCTTAGCGGCGATATCACCACTCTTAGCCTTCAGATCATAACTTGACTGCCAATTAGCAAAATTCTCATCAAACTCCTTAGCCACCGCTTCAAAGTTCTGATCTCCGGAAAGCGTATTCTTATAAAGAGACTCAGTTGTAGAAGCCAGTTCTCTTGCATGACCAACTCGCTCTATGATCTGACCGATATTCTCCTCATAAGAAGCTATCTCTTCTTCAGAAGCTCCGGGAACCTGTGAAAAACGGGTAAAAGCAAGCTGTGCCTGATAGAAGTCTCTGTCCGCTTCAAGGAGGTTGCTGTTGATCTCATACAGCATATCGAGATAGACTCTCTCTGAATCCTCACAAACATCGATCATATTAGCCTTCATTCCTACAGCAGATAAGATCAGCATTATGATAAGGGGAATAGTAACAATAACGATCTTCCAAAAAATAGATATATTTTTCATGGCAACGCCTTTCTGTGAAGAAGTATTTTTAGATCATAAGTCTATTTTAATATACAATTCATCAAATAAAAAGCGTTTTTATGCAACATTTTCAGAAATTTTCAGTCGAATCGAGTGTATTTTGTATACTATTTGATTTTTATGATAATATCGCAGATCCGATCCACATCCTCGAGCGCAAGATCGGCATAAAGAGGGAGTGTGAGCACCCTGTCAGCCAGATATGCAGCCACCGGAGTTTTACCCGAACCGGCTGTAGGATAATCCCTATAGCATTCGAAGCTATTGGTCAGAGGATAGAAATACTTCCGTGCGCCGATCCCGTTCTCGGCCAGTCTGTCAAAGACCTCATCCCTGTTCATTCCGTATCCATCAAACACAACAGGGAAATACGCATAATTGCTCTCTACTCCGGCCTGTTCAGCGCACAACTTAAGCCCCTTAATACCGGTCAGCCTGTCCCTATATCTCTCAACGACCTTTTTTCTCTTAGCGATCTCTTCCTCAAGGTGTCTGAGATTACAGATACCCATAGCCGCCTGGAACTCACTCATCTTAGCATTCCCACCCACGAAGACAACGCTCTCAGGGCCTCGGATACCAAAGTTCTTCATATCGTTCATGGTCGACACGAGCTCATCATTACTGAAGCATACTGCCCCGCCCTCGATCGTATTGAACACCTTGGTCGCATGGAAACTGAACATGGAAGCGTCACCGAAATTGGCAGTGCTAACCCCATGATACTTAACTGCAAAAGCGTGTGCAGCATCATATATTACCTTAAGACCATGCGCATCTGCGATCGCACGTATCCTCTCAACATCACAGATATTGCCGTATACATGAACAGGGAGGATCGCTACGGTCCTATCTGTTATAAGGCTCTCGATCTTATCGACATCTATAGTGTAATCCCTGTCATTGATATCACAGAATATGGGAACAAGACCGTTACGCACGATAGCATGGGTAGTCGATGCAAAAGTGAACGGAGTTGTGATCACTTCCGAACCCGGTTCGAACTGCATGGCCGCAATTATATTCTCCAACGCAAGATGACCATTGGTATAGAGTACAACATGCCTGCAATCAAGGAACTCTTCCAGATCACTCTGGAACTTACGATGCTCCTCTCCCATGTTGGTAAGCCAATGGGTATCCCACATTTTCTTAATTTCTTCACAATATTCATCAAAATCAGGCATCGAAGACCTGCTAACAAGAATCTGATTCATTTCAATATCCTTAACTATAATTATTCAAAAACACAACTGTATATCATGTCAATTCAAAAAGACGCGTTTAAACATATCCGTAATTACACTGTATATCTCTTCAGAAATTCCTTTTCAATATCTAAAAGATCTTTTTTTCGATCTTTGATCCTGCGACAGGGAATTCCTACATACATTCCCCATTCATCCAATGATCTATTAACCAGAGACATGCAACCCACAGCTGTTCCCTCTCCCACTGTGACTCCGGGTAACAGTGTACATCCGGTTCCTATCATTGCATATTTACCTATTACAACCTTGCCGGATATTACATTTCGAAATTCATTCGGAATAGTAGAATTACCAAGCGCAGCACCCGAATAATCATCACTTTCTGCATATATGGCAGTTCTTGAGGATACCGCTACATAGTCACCCATATATATTCCCGTACTCCCACCGAAGCAATATGCTCCTGCCGATATATGTATATAGCTTCCGATCATATTCTTACCGCTTATGATGCAGAAATCATCTATCCGCACATTATCTCCTATGGAAATCTCTTCAGCGCCATATATGCTGGCTTTTCTGGAGATAAGAACATTTTTACCATATGATCTAAGCCCCAGATCATTCAATTCATCTTCCGTATAAAAGCTATTCATCCGGTTCCTGTCTCCTGTTCATTTTACACAAATCCATCTTCTGAACGTACTTTTATTAATGATCATGACGTTTCCAATACGAATTTTATTTTATCAAATATTACACAGAAACGATAGATATAATCAGCGAAGTTTATCTTTACAAAAAGAAAAGAGCCTCGAAAACTTCAGTCTCAAAGCTCTTTAACCATTTTTTCCATAGTGCGGAAGATGGGACTTGAATTATTTCAGAATCTCACAAACCCAGTAAGAAAGAAGGTTCTGACACCGTCCCCCGAAAGGGAACCCCCTAGGGAACCCCTCTTAATAGGAATCTTGTTTCTCTACATGATTCATTTTTTTAATATTTGAACGATATGATCCGAGTAACCCATCAAATCTGCCCGTATTTCCTTCAAACACACGGATGTGGTTGTCCCCTGCAAATTCCTGTTTCATCTGTTTAACATATTCCGGTGTAAGCTCTACAGCGTCGACTTTATATCCTTCTTCAGCCAATGCCTTTGTATAAGTTCCGCCACCTGCACCTATATCAGCAATAACAGCCCCATCTCTCAATAATTTATATATGTAATGCATTGTGATAATAAATTCTGTCTCATGCGCTTTTGTATAAGACAATCTTTTTCCTTCCGGAAATCCGGAGTATTGTACTATAACTTTTTTCTCTTGTGAAGTTAATTCCTTACTCACGATCTAAATCCTCCATTTTCAGTCGAGTTTCATAGCATTTCCTTGCTTTGTAGTAATCTTTCCGTTTCGGTTATTGCATCAATCGATTTCGCTACGGCAGAATCGAGAAAGCTCATATATTCATTACGAGAGAATCCTACGAACGGATACATGCCCTCCTCAAGCGATGGAAGATAGTACATCATCTTAACTTTGGCAGGGATTGCACCCTGAGGCAAATAATCGATATAATCGGGGAAATCTTCCAATCCCCGAATCTCTGTAAAATATCCTGAATCGGGATGAGTATCAAGGTATTCCCGCTCTATCACAAAGAAATCCTTCATACGGTCTTTTCTGTCGGGAAACAGCTTTTTGAAATTGTCCCAGTTTTCTTCCATGCCTGCGGATTTATCTCGTAGTTCATTGATGGATTTTGCTCGTTTCCAGACTTCGGAAACCCTTGTTGCATCTCTGGTAGTTCTTTGAAGCTCTGCATCGGTTATCAGGTGCGCATAATAACCGTATAAAAAGCATAATTCTTCCTTAGATGTGATCTTATCAAGTCTCTTTACAATGTATTAGTCCCTGAAAACCTTACAGTCATCTGCGGTTTTTCTTTTGTCTTTCATCCAATGTGTTACTTGCCTGGAAGGAGTAACTTCTGTCCAGTCATCATTAGGAATATTGCAGTCGGGAGCAATATTACCAACGCAGAATTCATGCCTCGCAAGCCAAGGGAGCTTTTCCAGTATTCTGTCTGCAACGATCAAATGTGAAACCCATTCCGCTATATGTACCTGCCTTTATACTGGGAGAGCGTATCTTTTATCTAACGGCGAAAACCATTACTCGTGTTGTTGCAAAAGATACATTTTTACTGTTTGAAAAACAGGGCTATCGAGGAAAGACGGTAGAGATTACCGCCAAGGATAAGCTCTGTCCTTTTGATGCATCCAAGTGCGACCCGAAGCATTGCACCAGGGCCGAG
>JAIKXM010000006.1 GCA_024684085.1 Lachnospiraceae bacterium
TCATCGTTGCTAAGTATAAAAGATGCATATCCTAAATTTCTTATTGCACGAACAAAACATGAAGAAACACAATATGAAGGGATAAGAATAATGGATATAGCAAGATGGCTTAACGATTCGCAATAATACAATAATATTAAAGATCCGAATGCCAAAGATAAAGATGCTCTTGCTTTGATTAATTATATTGCGGATGAGGACAAGGTGGATAAGATCCTTGAGAATCAGCAGGTGATCAGGACACCGGTTGTCAGAAACGGAAAACAGTCGACACTTGGCTATCAGCCGGATGTGTGGAAGAAATGGGAATAGGAAGATTGGTGGCATAGATGAAGTCGTTTGATGAATTGAAGGAAGTTGTCAGAAGGTTGCGGGAGCCGGATGGCTGTCCGTGGGATAAAGAGCAGACGCATTCCAGTCTTAAACCGGGATGCATAGAGGAAGCAGCGGAGGTTATCTGTGGAATCAATATTTATGAAAAAACAGGTAACTCTGAGAATCTGAAGGAAGAGTTAGGTGATCTCCTTCTTCAGGTGGTCATGCAGGCACAGATCGCTGAAGAAGAAGGTATATTTACAATGGATGATGTTGCCAAAGGGATCACAGAGAAGCTGATACGCAGGCATCCGCATGTGTTTGGCGATGTTAAGGTGGCGGACTCAAAAGAAGTTCTGATGAATTGGGAAGAGATTAAAGCCAAAGAAAAAGAGGGCAAAGAAGATCCTAATCTATATCTTGCGGAAGCGTTTGATGAGTCAGTGAGTCTTATCGATGCGGCAAGGAAGCGGAAGGGATTTAGTTGATATTCTTTCCAGTTTTTTACCTGACTCTACGTTTCGTAGGTGGTTCTATCGATCGGCCTGATATATCATATGGGTATGATGCTAAGAGGAGGAGACGTGTATGAATCAGTATGTTACGGGGAGTGTTATCAGGCAGCTGCGAGAGAAGAATAAGATCACACAGAATGAGCTGGCGGGTATTTTGGGAGTTAGTGATAAGGCTGTCTCAAAATGGGAACGGGGACGAGGACTTCCGGATATTACTCTGCTTGAGCCGATAGCAAAGGCTTTTCATGTATCCGTTACTGAATTGTTATCAGGGACTACGGTCATGAATGCTAATGTTTCGGCCAATATGCTTAAGTCAATGTTCTACGTTTGTCCTGTTTGCGGTAACGTGATCCATAGTACGGGTGAAGCGGTCATTCAATGCCACGGGATTCAACTTCTTCCTGCGGAGGCGGAAATAAGTGATGAGGATCACATGGTCTTTGTTGAGCGGGTGGAGGATGAGTATTACGCTCGAGTTGATCATGATATGAGTAAGACGCATCATATCTCTTTCATAGCGGCAGTTTCTTCGGACAGATGTCAGATAGTTAAGCTCTATCCTGAAGGAAATGCCGAGGCAAGATTCCCTATAAATGGCGTGCGAAAAATAATCTTTTACTGTAACAGGGATGGACTTTTCGAACATGAGATCATAAGAGGTATTGACGATAAAGTAAGCGGATACGATGATTCATTGGAGAGAATGGAATTAGAACAAACGGCGGATATGCTTTTCGGATAATTTACAAATAATAAAAGGGTGGTAATTACCATAATAAAACTAAAAACTTGTTTGTACAGACTGCACAAACAAGTTTTTTGAGCATGACGACATGCCTGTCATACTCAAAAACAGCCCGGGGATCGTCCCGAGCTGTTTAACCATATTAGGTATTACCAACTTCACTTCGCCCGAAGTTATTGTACCTCACATTACCAACTTCATTTCGCCCGAAGTTATTGTCTTTCACATTACCAACTTCATTTCAACCGAAGCCTATACATGTTTTATTCCGCATTAATAACCGCATCCCTTACCGGTAATATAAAAGAAGGAGAGACTGACAGTTCATCCACACCGAAATCAAGGAATGTCTTTGTTAACGAAGTATCGGCGGCAAGCTCACCGCAGATGCCGACCCAGGCTCCGCCCTTATGACCGTTTTCGATCGTCATTCGGATCAGTTCAAGAACGGCGGGATGGTGAGAATCGTTGATGTTCTCCAGTTTTGCATTTTGCCTGTCGATTGCCAGCGTATACTGTGTCAGGTCATTGGTTCCGATACTGAAGAAATCAACCTCTTTTGCAAGAGTTTCACTGATTACTGCGGCAGCAGGTGTCTCGATCATTATGCCGATCTCAACATCATCTTTATAAGGAATGCCCTCAGCCTTAAGTTCTTCCTTCACTTCTTCGATATACTTCTTACATTGCAGGACTTCATCAAGCGAGATGATCATGGGGAACATGATCGCCAGATTTCCATATGCGGAAGCTCTGAAGATCGCCCTGAGCTGTGTCCGGAAGATCTCGGGTCTGTCGAGACAGATACGGATCGCGCGGTAGCCCATTGCCGGATTGTCTTCATGTCCTAAGTCAAAGTAGTCGACCTGTTTATCGGCACCAAGATCAAGCGTACGGATAACCACCTGCTTATCGCCCATATTCTGAGCCACGGTTTTATATGCCTCAAACTGCGTATCTTCTGAAGGGAAGTCTTCGCTCTCAAGATAGAGAAATTCGCTTCTGAAGAGTCCAACACCTTCGGCATCATTATCAAGTGCGGCGCCCGTATCCTTGACACCTCCGATATTGGCGTAGAGGCGGATCTTCTTACCGCTCTTGCTGATCGTTGGCTTGCCCTTCAACTGCTGAAGGAGGTTGCGACGCTCTTCGTCCTTCTGTTTTACGGCAAGCATTTCCTTCATAAGCTCGTCATCAGGTTCGATCGTAACTGTACCTGTGTAGCCGTCCACGATAGCCTGTTTACCGTTCCATGCGGGATCGATATCAATCCCGATGACAGCGGGCAGATTCATCATGCGGGCAAGAATCGCCGTATGCGAATTGGCCGAACCGAGATGAGTCACAAATGCCAGCAGCTTCGATTTGTCGAACTGCACTGTTTCCGACGGAGCCAGATCCTCGGCAACCAGGATCACAGGTTCGGTAAGATCTGATATCTCCGAAGCCCCGCTTAAGATCCTTACGACCCTCTCCGAGATGTCTTTAACGTCAGCGGAACGCGCCTTGAAGTAATCGTCCTCCATATTGGCGAACATCTCCGCAAAATTCTCTCCTGTGGTAGCAACGGCATATTCGGCGCATAATTTCTCATTGTTGATGATATCCTTGATCGAGTCGAGGTAATCATCATCATCCAGCATCATCTGATGTACTTCAAAAATAGCGGCGTTTTCCTCTCCGACATCTTCCAGTGCTTTCTCGTAGAGTCGTCCCAACTGTTCCTGAGCCTTGGCTTTTGCTTCTTCAAAGCGTGCAAGCTCGGCTGCCGTATCGCTGATGGATGTGCGATTTACCTGCTGATCGCCTTTGTCGTAGAAAAAGATGCGACCGATAGCTACGCCCTTGCCGATCCCTTTCCCTTTTACCTGTAGCATAAGCACCTCCCGTAATTAAAAGTTCGCCTTGAAAAATTCCTCGACTTTAACAACATCGGCATCTTCATCCGCGCCTTCAACTTTTACAGTCACTTCGGTTCCTTTCTTGGCTCCGAGTGCCATGACCATCATCAGCTTGGTTGCTTCGGCAGACTTGCCGTTAGCTTCGATCGTTACCTTGGAGGTAAGAGCTTTAACTGCCTGAACAAGCTGTCCTGCGGGTCTTGCGTGTATGCCAACTTCATCGGTTATAACATAATTAAAAGATTTCATAATTTACCTCTTTCTGCCGCTTTCCGGCGGTGTATTTTACTGATTCATTTCGTTCATTTCGTAGACTATAGTTCCTTTGTGTGCGACAGTCAGCCTATACGGCTCCCATGCATTTTCTTCCCCGGCATAGAAGCGGGAGGTCATGACTTCTTCTCCTTCGTTGATATAGAGTTCAAGGAGTGAGGTGTCAAGCAGAAGCCTTAAAGAGTTAAGTGACCTGAGTTTGATACGGCGCTCGATTCGTCCCTCACCCGCAGACTCTGACAGTATAAGCCGAAGTATCTGATGATCCTCGTATCTGTCGAGACGGATATCGAACAGCTTGCCCGATGTGTCACTTAACGAAAGAATATCACCGGATGCTGTTATATCTTCCATGATCACATCTGCGCTTCGTGATGCTAATTCTACGACTTCTTTATCTTCCTGAGTCTCGTATTTTTGCCCCCTGAGGGTTTCCAGTTCGGAAACAGGCCATTGGGTGACAACTCCGTCATTTACATTGATCTCTCTCGGAACTGTAAGTGCATGCTGCCAAAGGTGAGCGATCGTGTGCTCATTCCCATAGTCCGCATCCGGCATTCCGGCCCAGCCTATAAGGAGGCGTCTGCCCTTACTGTCTTCAAAGGTCTGCGGGGCATAGAAGTCAAAGCCCATATCCCATTCTCTGAAGTTGTCCGCAGGATCATCGATATAACGATATCCCGCAGTTTCATCCGTTATGTCGTAATCGTCCGGCATTATGAAGTATCCCGACTGATAGATATTCTGCCATCTGTATTCTTCGTCGGTTAGTCCCTGCGGTGAGCAGGAGAATATCCCGGTTCCGCTCACTTCGAAATAATCCGGACATTCCCACATATAACCGAATGGCTCTTTAGTCGAGATATTTCCGATGACCCTCCATGTGTCAGGCGTATCCCCCGCCATTATGATCACAGCACCCTTGTCACCGTTGTAGGCCTCTGGCTTCTGTACTACATGACTGCCGCTTCCATTCAGCCTTCCGCCCTGCACCATATAGTACCTGCCGTTTTGCTTCCAGACCTTTGGGTCTCTTACATGACAGGTATACTCCTTCGGGTAATCCTCATTCCCCATGAGCTTCAACTTCGGCGAGAAGTTCTCGCCGTCGTCACTGCTCACAAGGATCGTATTGGCTTCCCTGCCTGAATAGGTGTAATCATGCTCACCCGCCTGTTTAACGTTGCCCGTATAATACAGCAACATCTTATCGCCGTCCGTAAGCGCCGAACCCGAATACACACCATTTTTATCAAATGCCTCATCCGGCGCAAGCGGAGAGCCTGCGAAGTGCAGGTGCATCAGATCCTCACCCATGTAATGTCCCCAGTATTTTGCTCCTCCTCTTGGGTTATCCGGTGAATATTGGAAAAAAACATGGAACTTGCCTTTGAACTCGCAGAGTCCGTTGGGATCGTTCATCCAACCTGTCGGGGGCATAAGATGGAACTTAAGGCGATACGGATCTTTCTTCGTATTCATATTTTCATCCGCCATAGGCATTACCTGATTACTCTGAGTATATTATCGAGTGCTCCGGTATCGCCTGATGCAAGTGCTTCAATATCTGCATAGTCATCGGTATTGGTAACGATGATAGGAGTCACTGTCTTGTAGCCTGCTTCTTCGATCACTCTTGTATCGAAATCGATAAGACGTTGTCCTTTACTTACATGCTCGCCTTCTGCTACGAATGCTTTGTAACCCTTGCCGTCGAGCTGAACGGTATCGATTCCTATATGAATAAGGAGTTCAACTCCGTCTTCCGTTGTAAGACCGATCGCATGATTGGTCGGGAAGAGGGTTGTAACGTCAGCATCGCAAGGTGCGTAGACTGTGCCCTCTGAAGGCTCGATCGCGATTCCTTTTCCAAGGATCTCTCCGGCGAAGGTCTCGTCGGGAACCTCAGTAAGGGGAATGGCTGTACCGTTCAGTGGACTTGTTATTATCATCTCTGAAGCTGATGCAGACTCAGTCGCCTCATTTTTTTCAGAAGTATCGGGAACATCAGACTTAACTGCAACTGCCTCGGGGTCTTTGAATATGGCCATCGTGATAGCGAAAGCAACAACCGTGGCCGTGATCATAACAAGGGCGTACTGTATTGCGAAATCGGTCGTGATCAGGAAACCGAACAGTCCGGTGATACCATAAGCGGAAGCGCCGATCTGGAAGAGTCCTGCCACAAGACCTCCGGCTGCACCACCGATACATCCTGCTATGAAAGGTCTGCCGTATCTGACGTTAACACCGAAGATCGCAGGCTCGGTGATGCCAAGGTATGCAGAAAGCGCTGCAGGAAGAGAGACTGACTTGGTCTTCTTATTCTTGGTCTTGAAAGCAACTGCGAGACAGGCTGCACCCTGAGCTACATTGGCTGCCGTTGCAATGGGCATCCATGTGTTGACACCGCTTTCTGATAAAAGACCGGCTTCTAAGGCATTATACATATGATGTACACCGGCAACTACCGTGGGTGCGTATACAGCACCGATGAGCATTCCGCCTATACCGAGAGGAACGGCGATGAGTGCTTTGGCACCGCTGAGAACCCAGTTCTCAAGAGTTGAGAATACGGGACCGATGATCGTGAGAGTAAGATAACCTGTTACAGCCACTGACACAAGCGGAGTGACGAAGAGGTCGATTATCTCGGGTACTATTTTGTGGAGCTTTTTCTCAATAAATGACATGAACCAGACGGCTATGACGACGGGGATAACATGTCCCTGATAGCCGACCAAGTTGATATCGTACAAACCGAACCACACGGGAGCCGTCGGTACGCTCTCCGCACCGGCAACACTCCAGGCGTTCATAAGGTCAGGGTGGATCATGATCATACCGACAACCGCGCCAAGGAACATATTACCGCCGAAAGTCTTGGCTGCGCTGATGGCGATCAGTATAGGTAAGAATACAAATGCAGCATTGGAAAAAAGATGGAAGATTGTATATGCTGCTGAGTCAGATAATCCCGGGATCGCGTTACTGAGGCCTTCTAAGAGTCCCATTAAGAGGCCTGAGGCAACGATAGCGGGGATGATAGGAACAAAGATATCACCAAGCGTCTTGATCATACGCTTGGGAAGAGGCTGTTTGGCAGCCGCGGCTTGTTTGACATCTTCCTTGCTGCCGCCTGTGATACCTGCAAGTGAGATAAATTCTTCAAACACCTTATTGACGATTCCCGTGCCGAAGATGATCTGCAACTGTCCGGCTGCTTCGAATACACCTTTTACACCGTCGACCTGTTCAAGGTTCTCTTTGCTGCACTTTGCGTTGTCTGCAATAACCAGACGCAGACGTGTCGCACAATGCGCTGCCGATACAATGTTGCTGCTTCCACCGATATACTTCAGAACTTCTTCTGCAGATTTTCGATAGTCCATATGACGCCCTCCTTTTTGTGTAAAACTATGCTACATAACACCAACCTTCCCTGTAAAAAATGAATAAATTATACAACATTAATATAACATTAGTTATCTGTCACGTAAAGAATTTTCAAGGTAATTGAGACAATACTTAGAAAATTTATGCAAATTGATGATACAGATGGTATAATTGTTTATTATAGCGCGTGAAGATATCCTTGAGTGGTGATGAAAGTTGTTATTCTGCTGATCGGATCGGTGCTAAGACTTAAAGGGGATATCTGTAAAAATAATAGATAGAGGAGAGTATATGATGTACGGAGCTTTGGAGGCGGGTGGTACCAAGATGGTGTGCGCGGTAGGCAGTGAAGACGGGAAGATATATGAGCAGGTGTCGATACCTACACTTACCCCGGATGAGACGATACCGAAAATACTGGATTTTTTCAAAGATAAGAATATTGCGGCACTCGGAGTTGCAAGCTTTGGACCTGTAGATCCTGATCCTGCATCGCCGACATTCGGCTATATAACGACAACGCCGAAGCCGGGCTGGGCGGATTATGATCTTGTAGGAACGCTTAAGTCCGAGTTGAATGTTCCGATCGGTTTTGATACTGATGTGAACGGTTCGCTTCTTGGCGAAGTGACCTACGGGGACTCGAAAGGCATCAGCGATGCGGTGTACATCACGATTGGAACGGGAGTCGGTGGCGGAGTGATGACCAATGGCCGGCTTCTTCATGGGATGCTTCATCCGGAACTCGGGCATATGCTCATGCGGCCGCATCATTCGGACACATACGCCGGCAGATGTCCTTTTCACAAGAACTGTCTTGAAGGCATGGCAGCAGGTCCTGCGATCGAGGATCGCTGGGGCGCTAAGGGTACTGCACTTGCCGATCGGGATGAGGTCTGGGAACTTGAGGCGTATTACATCGGGCAGGCGATCGTGAATCTGATCCTGACGCTCTCGCCTAAGAAGATCATCTTAGGCGGCGGAGTTATGCATCAGGAGCAACTCTTCCCCCTTGTTCGCAAAGAAGTGGAGACTCAGTTAAACGGCTACCTGAAGACACCGCTCCTCGCGGATCTCGATTCTTACATAGTCCCTGCAAGTCTTAATGATGATCAGGGAATTATGGGATGTATCAAGCTGGCGGTTGATGCTTATAAGATGGGATAATATATTTGATGCAAATCAAGCTGGCAGTTGCTGTTTATAAGAAATAATATATTTCGCGCAAAGCTACACTGATATAGATGATCGGATTCGAAGGTGAGACCGTATACCAAGATCAGAAGCTGTCTTGATTATGAAGTTTGATATGGGGCGAAGCTGTTTGGCTCCGGGGCTGACTGCTCTGAATGAATGTGAATGAGAAAAGGTGAAGTTAATGAGGATTATTAATTTGATCGAGAATACCGAAGGGCACGAGGCGTGCGTCTGCGCGCATGGATTGTCCTTTTATGTTGAGACTGAGGGACATAAGCTTCTGCTGGATCTGGGACCTTCTGCGGATACCCTGTATAATGCCGAGAAGCTGGGGATTGATCTTGCAGGTGTGGATATCGTGATTCTAAGCCACGGGCATTATGATCATTCGGGCGGCATCATGCCCTTTGTCAATCTCAATCCCAAGGCTCGGATATATATGCAGAAGACTGCGGTAGATGACTATTATGCTGACGACGGTGAGTCGGCCGGCAGCGACCGTTACAGATATATCGGGATCGATAAGGCGATCGCGGGCTTGCCTGAAGTCGTGAAGCTTCAGGGTGATCATCGGATAGATGACGAGCTTGAGCTGTTCACGATAGCCGGTCGTACACATCCGCTCCCGTCTGCCAATCGCCGCCTCTTAAAAAAATCAGGCGATGAGCTTATAAGAGATGATTTCGATCACGAGCAGTATCTTGTGATCAACAATGGTGGGAAGAAGATCCTGATGTCGGGGTGCGCGCACAACGGTATGCTCAGTATTCTGGATGCCTTTGAAGAGAAGTACGGAACAGCTCCCGATGTGGTCATCAGCGGTTTTCATCTAATGAAGAAAAGACCGTACAGGGATGAAGAGATCACGGAGATAGAAGAGATCGCGAATATACTTAAGCAATATCCTACGAGCTTTTTTACCTGTCATTGCACCGGAGAGCCTGCATATGATATTATGAAGCATATCATGGGCGATAAGCTTAAGTATGTTCATTCCGGCGAAGAGGTCGGGGATGTTGGCAAGGCACTGGAGTTCGCGAAGCTGGTTAAGTAATGGTTCGGCTATAATAAGAGTACGCATTAACAGCGGTGGAGAGAATCTTTGGATTTTCTCCACTTTTTTCAATGTACGGACAATTAATTCAAGATAGGAAAAGACATGGTATTCTTAGAACATTGCAGAGTCTTGTAGGTAGTGGAATATGTATATATTATCCCGGATATGTAAAGTGATTCTTGATAAACAGAATACAGAAAAGGAGTACAAGATTATTACCGGAAGCGGTAGGATAAAAGGGCGAGATACGGTATAATTGTTGTATAAGAGGTTTTGGTTGTCGTGCGTTCTTTGTGTTTCATTACAAGCGGATATCGGACAACATCAGATAAGACATAAGCATTAGTTTGTAGAGGAGGAAGAGCCTATGAATAAATATATGGAAGTGGCGGATGCCCTTGCGCGAGATAACCTGAAGACTAATGTCGGAGGCCCTTTTGGTGCGGTAGTTGTAAAAGATGGGGAGATTGTCGGACGTGGCTCTAACCATGTTCTTGAGAATAATGATCCCACGGCTCATGCAGAGGTCATGGCTATACGCGATGCCTGCAAGAATCTTGCTACTTACGATCTTACCGGCTGCGAGCTTTATACAAGCTGCTATCCTTGTCCAATGTGTTTGTCTGCGATCATATGGGCCAATATCAGGCAGGTCTACTTTGGCAATACCAAGGAAGATGCAGAAGCTATCGGTTTTCGGGATGACTTCATCTATCGTTATCTTGAGAAGCTGGCTTCCAATGAAACTCAGGCTCAGGTGCTGGATTTAGAGCCTATGGATAGAGAATATACCATTGAGTGCTTCAATCTGTTTGCGGATAAAGAAGATAAGACAGTTTACTAAGATTGTCTGTTGCGGCAGAGGTAGATTCTGTCTGCCTTAGCTGATGATCTGAGTGATCAGATATGTGATATAATAATATGGATCGTTTAATGAGAGTATAAACGATTATTTGGCTGATAAGATCTAAGAGAGGAGGTTGCGTAAGTGGGAACATATTTGAATCCCGGAAACAGCGGATTTGCAGAAATGCAGAGATCCAATTATGTTGATAAGACAGGGCTTATCGGATTGATCAACGATACAATAAGTACCAAGAAGAAGCTTACATGTATAAGCAGACCTCGTCGCTTTGGTAAGTCTTATGCCGCGCAGATGTTATGCGCCTATTATGACAGGACTTGTGACTCACATGAGTTGTTCGGCGGATATGAGATATCCGGAGATGCATCATATGAAGAGCATATCAACAAATATAATGTGATAAGCATTGATGTGACAGGTTTCATATCAGCAGCAAGGAAAAAGAATACCTCATTAAGAGATATCCCGGCTCTTATTGATGACACGATATTGAAAGAAACACATAAGTTGTATCCTGATCTAAATGAGATAGATGATCTGAATGAATGTCTTCTCGAACTTGTCAGGAATACCGGAACCAAGATAGTGTTTGTTATCGATGAATGGGATTCGATGATAAGAGAAGCCGTAGATGATGAGGATGCTCAGGTGAGTTATCTTAATCTTTTGAGAGGCTGGTTCAAGAATAATAATTTTACTCCGGAGGCAGTGGCTGCTGCTTATATGACAGGAATATTGCCTATAAAAAAAGATGGTTCGCAATCTGCCATATCAGATTTTAGGGAGTATTCAGTGCTCAATCCGGGTGATTTTGCCGAATATATAGGTTTTACTGAAGAGAATGTACGAGCTCTCTGCAACGCCGGCAATGCGAATTTTGAGAATATGAAGAGTTGGTATGATGGCTACTCCATGGGTGGGAAGCATTCTATCTATAATCCATATTCTGTTATCCAGGCTATTGAAACAGGTGTATTCACATCATATTGGAAGAAGACATCTGCTGCCGAGACTCTTATGACTTATATTGATATGGATCAGGAAGGACTTCAGGACACGGTAGCGAGATTGATTGCCGGTGAAGCTGTAGAGGTGGACACAGATTCATTTAGGAATGATGTAGAGACATTTACATGTAAGGATGATATCCTGACATTGCTTATTCATCTCGGGTATCTTACCTATGAGGAAGTGTCAGATTCTTATGACAATGAAGACTGTATAATGGCAGGATTGGCTAGGATTCCCAATGAGGAAGTCAGGACTGAGTTTGATAAGACTAAGGAACAGACCTGTCTTATCGAACGAATTAATAAGTGATATTTAGGCTGCGTATTAATAAGATACGGTTCGATTAATTAGGACATTCTGTTACAGGATGTCCTTTTTAGTTAATAGAAAAGAATGGCACTGACAGCAAAATAGGATCCCTGTTTTTGGTATGGCGCGTATGTTCCGAATCTTCTTTATCCGGTTGAATTAAAACGTTTTTAATGCTAAAATTTTGAATTGGGTAACGGGCTTTTGGATATTCTTAAGAGCAATAGGGGTGCGCTTGGGATGATTCCGAACAGCCGAGGTTTAGCACAGGCGAATGGGGCATGTTTCTACCTGTTCGCACACTATAGTTTGGGGGTTATATAACTATGAGAAACAAAGTGGCAATGAGGGTATTGGCTGCAATATCTACCCTTGCTATGGTTTTCGGCACGGTCTTTGCCGGAGGAGAACCAATGAAAGCAGAAGCAGCGGAACAGTACGAGCTGGTATGGAGTGATGAATTTGACGGTAATACCTTGAATCGTAACAACTGGAATGTGGAAGTGAACGGATACGGAGGCTGGAATAATGAGCTTCAGTACTATCTGGACAGTCCCAACAACATTGTGGTTAATAACGGAACGTTGAAGATCATCGCTCGCAAAGAAAGATATCAGGATAAGGATTACACATCGGCAAGATTAAATTCGCAGAATAAGGTGTCTCTCGGTCTCGGTAAGATCGAAGCAAGAATGAAACTGCCCAGTTTTATGGGCGCCTGGCCTGCTTTTTGGCTGATGGGTTCCAACGGACAGCAGTGGCCCAACTGTGGCGAGATCGATATCCTCGAGACGATCAATAATGAGAACATTGTCTATGGTTCGGCTCATTGGCCTTCGTCTACACCCGGTAAGGCTAATGACAGTGCATCCGGCGGAACATACGGACGCTATATTGACATTACACAGTGGCATACTTACGGAATCGAGAGAGATGCCGATAAGATCGTGTGGTATATCGATGACTATAAGTATTCGACGGTAAGTCTTACAGACAACGCTAACAAGGCACCCTTGACCATCGATCAGTATATTCTTCTCAATCTCGCGATAGGCGGTAACTGGCCCGGATTCAATATTGATGACAGCGCCATTCCTGCGACGATGGAAGTTGATTATGTGCGTTACTATAAGCGCATCGATACAGGATCCACTCCGGGCTCTGATATACCTTCTAATGTAGGGTATAAGGATCTCGTGGCTGAATCTGCGTCAACATTCTCCGGGGCGGTAGGCTCGTGGGCAGGCTCAGCCGGAACAATATCTGCTAAGAATCCCGCAACGGCCGGATTCGTTGCAGACCTTACTGCGATCGGTAACGATATGTGGGGTGCTCAGGCTTCGCTTGTCAATCTCAACTATACACCGGGGCAGACCTATACATTCCGCTCGACTCTGACATCCAGTGTTGATAAAAAGGTATTTGTAAAAATCGAGGGCGACGATCATGCTGAAATAGCCGTAGATACCCTTAATCTCAAGGCGAATCAGCCATATGCATATGAGAGAAGCGTAACGATCCCTTCAGGATATAACGGTGCCGTATCGCTGTTCTACGCTTTTGGCGGAGGCTTTGACGGCGAGTATAACAGTGCAGGCTCAGGTCTTAGACTCGAAGTGAAGAATGTATATTTCTTTACCGGCAAAACAGATGCGCCTGAGACAGAATCTCCCGAAACAGAAATACCGGATCCGGATGATCAAGGAACGGGAACACCTCACACAGACGAGCCGGCGACAGAAGTGCCTGATACGGATAAGCCTGATACAGAAGTGCCTCATACAGATGAGCCTTCTACAGAAACACCTGATACTGATGTGCACGGTGGCGACGAGGTTGCAGGCGTGGATAAGTGGAATGCCAATGCAGTCTATACAAAGGGAAGCAGGGTATCATATAACGGTAAGGTATATGAGGCTTCATGGTGGACACAGGGTACCAACCCCGAACAGCAGGGTGTGTGGGGACCTTGGAAGCTTGTAGGCAATGCTGTGGTTGATAATGATAACGGACAGCAGACATCTCCTGTTGTGGGAGTTCCGGCATGGGATCCTTCAAAGGTATATTACGGAGGTGAAAAGGTCAGCTATAATGGCAAGGTATATAAGGCTAACTGGTGGACACAGGGTACTAATCCCGAACAGCAGGGCGCATGGGGACCCTGGAGCCTTGTAGGTTAACGGATCAACTCTATAGTGATGAACTTGAATGCTTGATGGATGTAATGATAACATATCATTGTAAATACTTTACATTTATCAAGCATTTTGTTTGGCATCATATGGTGAAGAAACGAGGAATAGACGGCGAGACTTCCTTTGATCTTTGCACCGGAATGGGACGGAAACCGTATTGGAGGAGAAGAGAGAATGGATCTTAAGATTATTGAATACTATGAAAGTGCAGACAAAGAGCATTGGCTTGCTGAGATCGGGCGTAGTGACTGGCCTGCGGGACAACTGCTCCATAAGCTCATAAGTGAAGATGGCTTCAAGAAGCTCTGCGGTGAGAATGCAAGGATCCTGTTACTGACGGATGGCGATAAACTGGTATCTTACTGTACGTATGTATTTCAGGATGAGATCGATGATCCGGAGATTACGCCATGGATGGGATTCGTCTATACATTTCCGGAGTACAGGGGAAAGAGGATGTTCGGTAATCTTGTTGAGCGCGTATGCGAACTGGCAAGAGGTGACGGTCATAAGATACTGTATGTCTCTACCGAAGAGGTGGGCCTCTATGAGAAGTACGGGTTCTCTTACTGGAAGACCATGCCGAGCATCTACGGATGGCAGAGTCGTGTGTATAGGCAGGATATATAGTTCGGATACTATTCGGTTTGATCATGGACATATCATGGTCAGAAATATCGAAGTAGATGAACTGATCGATAATTGTATTTGTTAAAGAGTAAAAAGGCAGAAATTACATGATTACGATATGAAACATTACCTGCTGATGCGTTTCATATCGTAATTTTTTGTTTTCAAAACGAAAAAGGAGCTATTGTCGTATAATAATACCTCATTTATAATTTAGATATGGAGTCGACGCCATAAGTATAGGAGGTTCTCATGAGGATTGAAGGAATTGATGAGATTGATAACAGGATCATTGATGGATATTGATGGAGGCGTCGAATATGTACGATATAAAGAATTTGAACATTTGGAAGAAGGAGACCAAAGTCAGACAGAGCAAGGAATATCTGAAAAGTGATATTTCCGAATTGAATCTGTCGGTACGCTCATATAATTGCCTGAAAAGGGCCGGATGTAATACGGTAGAAGATGTGATCAGGATCATAGAGAGCGATGAGAACGGGCTGAAGAAGATCCGTAACCTCGGTAGTCGCAGTGAGACTGAGATCCTTGAGCGGATTAGAAGCTTTAAGGAAGAATACAAGACGGTAGAGATTGTAGCGGAAGGTGAATTGCCGATCGTAAAAAGAAAGTCAATGTATAATGCGGAGTCTATCTGGAACTCAAGCATAGAGGACTATCATTTGTCGAATTATGCATTGAATGGGTTGAAGGCACATGGGATCAATCAGGTAAAAGATCTATATGCGACCAATCCCAAGGATGAACCAGGGTGGTATGCCGTGAGGGAATTGTTCGAGAAGCTTCCTGCGGTTAATTGATATATGCCGATAGGCATTATTCCCGGATTCTGAAGGCAAAGTGGTAAGATACGACTCTGTATATATATAGTCGATGATGGCAGTGAGATCAAGTCGGAAGCCAGTATTTCAAAACAGCTTGATACGCGTGAGGCATTCGATACAGTTGAGATATATCTGAGTGGATGAAGATGAGGATATTGAACGTGGGTAATATCATAAGCAGGCGGGGAAAGTCCCCCGCCTGTTAAATAATTAAATGCTAAAAAAGAAGAATATTAGCTTAAATTTTTACGAATTTATTATTGACATTTTATATTGCGTGCAATATAATTGGACACAAGATAAGAGATAGATACATTGTGAGGTGGCTTATGGGACAGGAATATGAACAACTCTTATTGAAAAATCAATTATGCTTTCCCATGTATGCGTGCAGCAGGAAGATCGTCGGCAGTTATACACCGTATCTGAAGCCCCTGGGGCTGACATATACTCAGTATGTTGTCATGATGGTCCTGTGGGAACAGGAGACAGTGAATGTCGGACAGCTGGGGGAGATCCTAAGGCTTGATGCGGGAACCCTGACGCCCTTGCTTAAGAGACTTGAGAAAGCTAACCTGGTCACAAGAGAGAGGTCCAAGGAAGATGAGAGGATCACTGTGATCTCTGTGACTAAGGAAGGAGAGGCTCTTAAGGAAAAATGCAAGGATATACCTTTCAAGCTGGCATCAAAGAGTTCGCCCCTCAGTGAAAGCGAAGCTAAGGAATTGTACAGACTGCTTTATTTGTTTCTGGATGGTGAATAGGAACGGGTAAAGATCGTAACAAAGTTGAACAAAGTTAATCAAAGAGAGAAGAAGGAGGAATAAGAGATGATCTATGATTATGAAGTTACTACCGGTACAGGAGAGAAACTGAGTCTCGCAGAGTATAAGGGTAAGGTGATCCTTGTAGTTAACACAGCAACCGGCTGTGGATTCACACCCCATTACAAAGATATAGAAGAAATGTATGAGAAGTATCATGATCAGGGCTTTGAGGTAGTGGATGTTCCCTGCAATCAGTTTGCGGGCCAGACTCCCGGAACAGATGATGAAATCCATGAATTCTGTACACTCCATTACAATACGAAGTTCCCTCAGATGAAGAAGTCGGATGTTAACGGTGAGAATGCACTTCCGCTGTTTACCTATCTCAAGGAACAGAAGGGCTTCGAGGGCTTTGGAAAAGGACCCAAGGCTATGGCAATGTCTGTTATGATGTCTAAGATCGACAAGGATTATAAGAATAATCCCGATATCAAGTGGAACTTTACCAAATTCGTAGTAGATCGTGAAGGTAATGTTGTAGCACGTTTTGAGCCCACTGCCGATATGAGTAAGGTAGAAGAGTGCGTTAAGGCGTTGATGTAGGAGATATTGACATGACTTATGCGGTAAGATATTATACTAAAACCGGCAATACTAAGAGACTTGCCGAAGCAATTGCCTGGGAACTTGGTGTTGAAGCACTGAATATCAGTGAACCGGTTAATGAAAAAGTGGACTATCTGTTTTTGGGCAATTCATACTATGCCTTTAATATCGATCCTGAAGTTAAGGCATTTGTTGCTTCCCTGGATAAAGAGAAGGTAGGTAAGATCGTTAATTTTGGTTCTGCCGCAATGTTGAATTCAACATATAAGAAGGTGAAGGCAGAAGCTGATAAGGCAGGTATCCCCATGGATGATAGGGAATTCCACTGCAGAGGTGAATTCAAGGGGATACATAAGGGCAGACCTGACGATAGAGATATTGCGGATGCTGTTCAGTTCGCTAAACAATATAAGTAAAAGAAATAGAGATATAGACAGAGGCATGAGAGTTGATATATTCTCATGCCTCCAATAGATTTGAACCGGGTGGTGAAGTATAATAGATAGAGTTGAAAAGGCAGTTAAGCGTATCAAAGAGATGGAGTCTGTACTGGATGAGGCTCGCAGAAGAATGGATGAAGCAGAACTCAATCCTCATCTTTTGCAGGAGTACAGGTCTGAGATAAGACAACTGGAAGAGTATTATACAGGACAGGACTGGAAAGATGATCTGGCCCTCGATGAAGACGGAATGCTTCCCAAAGTACTAAAGCGAGGAGTATTATCTGAGGATGGTATTCATGATATACTTGACAGGAATAAAGAATTAACGGAAAGGATAAAAGGAACAAAAATGGTTAAGCATGTGATTTTGTGGACACTGAAAGACGAGCTTTCGGCAGAAGAGAAAGAGACTGTTAAGCAGGGGATCAAGGAAGGCCTTGAGGGATTAAAAGGCAAAGTTCCGGGGATCGTGGAGATCAAGGTCAACATCAAAGGATTGGATTCATCCAATGCAGACCTGATGCTTGATTCGACATTCGAGGATGAGGCAGCTCTTAAGGCATATGCTGTTCATCCCGGGCATGTTGCGGTGGCAGATTCAAAGGTAAGGCCATATACCAAGTTAAGAAGCTGCCTTGATTATGCATTGTGATACGGAATCCGGGAACTGTTAATATATGAGATCATGAAGGGAATCATGGGCGACAGGCTTAGATACGTTCACTCCGGTGAAGAGGTCATTGGTGACGTATGATCGCTCGCGTTCCCTAAAAAATATTTTTAGATAACAGGAGAGGATCAGAAGATCCACTCCATCAGAGAGGTGTATTATGAAGAGATTATTAGTTTTTGCAATGGCAGGTGTCATGGCTGTATCCATGGCAGCATGTGGACGGAAAGAGGATGTAACGGTTGAGGAAGAAACTGTACAGCAGGAATCGGTACATGAAGATGGGCAGCAGGCTCAGACAGAGGAACAACAGACGGCAGGTATTGCCAATCCATGGAGTGATATAACAGAAGAGACAGCTAATACCATAGTCCCCAAGCTGTTCAAGCTTCCTGAGGGGGCAACAAATGCAGGCTGGAGTAAATGTGATGCTTCTGACGGTGAAGATTCGCTTCCGGGAGATCTTGTACAGGTAACCTTTGATCTTGATGGGCTTAACTACACGGCGAGAGCTCAGATAACCGGAGATTCTTATGATGATATATCCGGGATGAATTATGAATGGACAGCGACTGATGAGTGTATACTTGCCGGTTGGGGCGATGGTAACATGAAGGGCAATACATACCGGTATATTGGCGAGGATGAGACTGTCGATGTGATAACATGGTACGATATCGAGGTGGGTATCTCATATTCACTCTCGACTCAGGCTGAGGACCTTGACGGTTTTGATATTCAGGCTGTTGCCGAGCAGATGTATGACGAGACAAAGGCATTCGGATACTATGCACCACTTCCCGAAGATGAGCATCAGTCTGTTGATATTACAGGCTGTGATACATTTACACAGATTGTAGATAAACTGGATGACGGAATGGGATATGCCAATGTCACTATCGGAAATGAGGATGTGCTTCTTGTGGCATCGGGAACCTTTGATGAAGACGGCAAGGCTGAAGCGATCGACGCTGATATCTATAAGTATACTGACGGTGTGCCGGAATATCTTGGATATGTTCAGTGCGGAGGAACGGCTTATCCGCTCGGTGTAAAAGACGGGATACTCTATGTGGGAGGCAATCATTTTATTACCGGATATACTATTGCTGCCGGAGGACTCGTGATCGATGAAGAGGCATGGGAGACCTTTGATTCCGAAGGTCAGGCTACATATTATCACAGTTCCGATCTCAGAGATGTTGGCGCTGATGATAATGGACAGGTTAGCGATGATTCTGCCTTGAACAGCATGTATGATGCATATTCCAACAGCGAGATCATTGAGTTCGCAGTTGTTGTAAAATAATACAGCTCACGGGATACCCCCATGGAGGAGAGTGTGATGGATCACAGTGATCATGCGGATGGATCGAATAATCCGCTGATCATGTGATCGATCATAGCCCCGAAGTTCTTTTTTATCACGAATAGTATCAGTGACGGATATTCAGTGATCCGGCAGATCAGTCTATAGCTCTATTTTCTGAATGAAACTCCAGTTGCCGAAAGTCTTACCCTTATAAGAGAAGAACTTGGTATCGAACATCTCGAATCCGTTCTTCTGATAAAAATGACAGTTCTTATCGGAATTGGTGAAGAGTGTGAGCGACTTACCACCGTGCTCTCGTACAAACGGAAGGATGTATTCCCGGATCATACTGCTACCGATGCCTTTGCCCTGATAAGCGGGATCTACAGCCAGCAGGTGAAGATACCATGAATCGGGAGCGTACTCGTGACAGGACCTTTCAGCCTTTACATCCATCATATACCATGCAGCTACATTCTTAAGACCGCTGATCTTGGCATTTTTCCAGATTCCGGCTTTGATATATTTCAGGTCGGAAGGCATCTTGTAATCGGGAGCGCGCACGATGGCGACGGCAACGATCACGCCGTCTTTTTTGGTCACAAGGCAGTCGTACAGTCCCTGATTAACTCTATATTCAACCGAGAACATATTGCGGAGGTGCGGTAACTGCTTCTCGGGTGTAGGAACATAAAGTGAGAAAAAGTCATAATCCAGGAAGGCCTTTGCGGCGATCTCAGTGCACGCGTCTATTTCGTCCGGTTTCATTATTTCGAAAGTCATATTTACTAAATCCTCTTGTTGGTTATTGGATAGGCATTACACATGTAATTTTATTATGATTATAATAAGAAAAGTGTGAAAATTCAATAACTAAGAGATGAAATGATGCAAAAATATATATAAATGATACAAAATTAGACTGTTCCACAGCACTAAGTGCATGTCGTTTTGCACAAAAGTGCGTATAAAAGTTTGGAAAAATTGTGGAAATTATTTAACCGGCATTGACTAAACAGTAAGTTTCGGTTTATTTTGTGTATTAGGAAATTGCTTCCTGTTACACAAAAAGCGCTCCGCTAAGGATGCGCACTCGCGCAAAAGGCAAATGATGCCAGAGCATCCGCGCTCGGCGCGGGAATGTCGCAAGCGGCATTCTATCTTGTTGGGTGGATTATTTGAATACAGTTCTGAGCGAGCGAAGGATTGTTACTGTTAGGCAGGCAAAACCAGGTTTTTACTTTATGTACGTAAAATCTGGTTTTTTTTAATGTAATTTAGGAAATAGTTAAGGCACACATGGTAATTAAGAAAGTCATTAACAATAACATAGTGACGTCGTTGGATAACGGCGTCGAGGTCGTAGTAAGCGGAAGAGGACTGGGCTTCGGGCATCGCGAGGGCGATAAGATCGACGACGCGAAGATCGAGAAGATCTATCGCATTGAGAATGAAGACAGCCTCAGAAGGTTCAAGGATCTGCTGGCAAAACTGCCGCTGCAGAATCTTCAGATCGCCAATGAAGTGATCGCGCTTGCCAAGCGTGAGTTGAAGACGGAGCTTAATGAGAATATCTATCTTACACTGACTGACCATATCAATTTCGCGCTGGAGCGTTTCGAAAAAGGGATGATGTTCGAGAATGCCATTCTTTTTGAAGTGAAGGCATTCTATCCCGATGAGTTCAGGATAGGTGAGAAAGCGGTTGACCTGATACAGAATACCACCGGCCATTATCTCGGTCAGGATGAGGCGGCGTCCATCGCACTTCATATTGTCAGCGCCGAGCTGAATGAGAAGACCAGTATGGCATTCACGGTGACCCGTTCCGTTAAGAATATTCTTGAGATCCTGAATGAGGAAGTGGACAGAGAGATCCCCGGCAATGCCACGCGGATCGATGATATGATCCCCATTTTCAAACATCTGGTGTATCGAATAATCCTTCATGAGCAGTACGACGGCGACGATGTAGGATTGTATGAATTTGCCACCGGCAATTGCAGGCAGGAAACGAAGATATGTGAGCGCATAGCCGGCTATCTTGAGGAGCAGTTCGGCGAGCCCGTGCGCATGGACGAGAAGAGTTACATCATCATCCTGCTTCGCAAATTGATCAAATAAACAGCGTCAAATAAACAGCGTCAAATAAACAGCGCCAAATAAACAGCGTCAAATAAACAGCAAAGGAAAAACATAATGGGACTATTACGTAATCTATTCGGAGATAATAATAAGATCGAGATCGGATCACCTGCAAGCGGTGAGCTTATCCCCATTGAAGAGGTGTCCGATCCTACTTTCGCGGAGGAGATGCTTGGTCGTGGAGTGGCTCTGATCCCCGATGACGGCAGGTTCTATGCGCCGGCAGACGGTATTCTTGAGTCGCTCTTCCCCACCGGCCACGCCTTCTCCGTTGTGACAAAGGACGGAACCGAGATTCTGGTGCATATCGGCTTCGACACGGTGAAGCTTAACGGTGAGCACTTTACCCTGCACGCTACGCAGGGACAGGATGTCCTCAAGGGCGATCTTATAGTTGAGGTGGATCTTGAGGCTCTCAAGGCGGCAGGTTATGATGTGACGACCCCCATGATCATCCTCAATTCCGATGCCTACTCTGACTTTAGCAAAAAATCAGGCTCTGTGGAGGCCGGCGACCCCGCACTGATACTGACCAAGGCCTGAGCGATCAACGAGGGAACTATATGAGTTGATCCTGTTTTTAGGGGATCGACCATAAAACAGCGATATATTGCTATATAAAAAATGAGAAAGGAGGAGATGACGATGGTCGAATTTACATATGTGATCACAGATGAAGTAGGTATTCATGCCAGACCGGCGGGGATGCTGGTCAAGACGGCTTCAGCATATGACAGTAGTGTCACATTAACCGTAAACGGTAATACGGTAGATGCCAAGCGCCTGCTCTCGATTATGAAATTGGGTGCCGGGAAGGGGCAGACGGCAGCGTTTGCCATCGAAGGGGAAGATGAAGAAGCTGCCGCAGAAGCACTAAAGGCATTTATGCAGGAGAATTTGTAGATTTTGGGTTGTTTAGAGGAGCCTTTTTTGTTGTCGCGCGTCCTTTGCGCGGCATTACAAAAACGGACATCCGACGGATTGAGAAAAATTATATTTTGGTTTGAAGAGGAGCCTTTTTTGTTGTCGCGCGTCCTTTGCGCGGCATTACAAAAACGGACATCCGACGGATTGAGAAAAATTATATTTTGGTTTGAGGAGGAGAGATTATAATGATGAAGTATCTTCAGAAAATTGGTAAATCCATGATGCTTCCGGTTGCATGTCTTCCGGCTGCAGGTATCCTGATGGGTATCGGTTATTGGATCGATCCCACAGGTTGGGGCGCGAATAATATTATCGCCGCCTTCCTGATCAAGGCAGGTTCAGCGATCATCGACAATATTCCATGGCTGTTCGCTATAGGTGTATCTGTCGGAATGGCTAAAGATCACGACGGAACGAGTGCATTGTCAGGTCTTGTTTCTTACTTAATGATCACGACATTGTTGGCAAGTGGAGCAGTGGCAATGTACAAAGGCGTCGGCGTTGAAGAAGTTCCGGCTGCTTTCGGTAAGATCCACAATGCGTTTATCGGTATTCTTGCCGGTATAATCGGAAGCGGTTGTTATAATAGGTTCAAAGATACCAAGCTTCCCGATTGGCTCGCATTTTTCAGCGGAAAGCGGTGCGTTGCGATAGTAACGGCAGGTATGTCAATTCTTGCATCAGTTGTGCTGTTCTTCGTATGGCCTCTTGTATATGGCGCTCTTGTAGCCTTTGGTGAGGCTATAATCGGCTTCGGCGCAGTAGGCGCAGGTATCTATGCTATGCTTAACCGTGCATTGATCCCTCTGGGACTTCATCATGCACTTAACGCTGTATTCTGGTTCGATACAGCCAATATCAATGATCTTGGTCTCTTTTGGTCGGGCGCGGAAGGCGCTGTCAAGGGAGTTACAGGTCAGTATATGACGGGATTTTTCCCCGTAATGATGTTCGGCCTCCCGGCAGGTGCGCTTGCCATGTACCATACTGCAAAGGATAAGAAGAAAAAAACAGTTGCCTCTTTGCTTATGGCAGGCGCTCTTGCCTCCTTCTTCACAGGAATCACTGAGCCCCTTGAGTTCGCGTTCATGTTCTTAGCTCCCGGACTCTATCTGGTACATGCCGTTCTTACAGGTATCTCTGCAACGATCTGTGCACTGCTTCCTGTACGTCTCGGCTTCAACTTCAGTGCCGGTCTTGTGGATTATATTCTTAGCTTCAAGGCTCCCATGGCGGTTAATCCGCTTTTGATGATACCGATCGGAATCGTATACGGCGGTGTGTATTATGCTGTATTCCGCTTTGTGATCACCAAGTTCAATCTGAAGACACCCGGTCGTGAGGATGACGATGAGGAAGCAGAAGGCAGAATTGAGCTTGCCGATAATGACTTCACGTCAATTGCAGCTAAGGTGCTCGAAGGACTCGGCGGAAGCGAGAATATCAAGGAAGTTGATTACTGCGCAACAAGAGTTCGCGCTGAGATCGCAGATTATACTCTTGTCGATGAGAAGGCGATCAAGAAGGCAGGTGTTGCCGGAGTTATCAGACCTTCCAAGACAACGGTTCAGGTCGTAGTAGGTCCGAAGGTTCAGTTCGTATATGATGAGCTGAAGAAGATGTTGTAGAATAATAGAGAAATAGAGAAATAGGCTATTAGACTAACAGACTAATAGACTAATAGACCAATAGGCTAATAGACCAATAGGCTAATAGACCAATAGGCTAATAGGGAAATAGACTAATATGCTAATAGACTAATGTATCAATAGAATCAATATTCTACGATAACTATATTTGTTTATGATAAGATCCCACCCCGAAATAAAACTCAGGGTGGGATTCTTCCGCTGTCCGCTTTTCAGATTGCATGAAAACCGGCGCTCCGCGACAGTACATCTTGCG
Organism: Lachnospiraceae bacterium; assembly: GCA_024684085.1. Classification (GTDB taxonomy): domain Bacteria; phylum Bacillota; class Clostridia; order Lachnospirales; family Lachnospiraceae; genus Colinaster. The sequence goes on from JAIKXM010000006.1 coordinate 24,033, forward strand.
ATTTTGATAATGACTAGGCGGTATTCATAATGGTATAATATTTTAGAATAAATACAGTTGCGTGTTGTTTTAAAAGGGTGCAGAGTTCATATGATAAAGCTTAGTAATGATAGATTCAAGTCGAATATGAGCGAGATAATGGAGCGTAACGAGCGACGGGTATTGGAGGTTACCGCGAGATACATGCGTCGCGTTGCGTGTATTTTTGTGCTCGTTTTCCTTGGGAATTTTGTCGGGCTTTTTCAGATACCGTATAAAGAGCTGACGATCTACAGCATTGTCTCGACAGCGATCCTATGGACACCTACGCTTGCGGAGAAGCTTAATCTCCCTATGCGGGTGCGGCGTTACATATGCGTGCTCGGGCTCGATCTTGTGATCGGAATGCTCGCCACCAATTATAATATAGGAATATACATGACCTACGCGCTTGCGATGATCACGAGTCTGATCTTTTTTGACAGATATTTCACCTTGCAGATCTCGATCATCAGTTACATCGTGATCGTGATATCGCTTTATTTCAGGTCGCTCGGGATGGAGCAGGTGGAGTTCGAGACCAACAGGATCTGGTGGATATCACGAAGCGTGGGATTCTTCATAGAAGCGGTCGCAATGACGGGAATCTGTTATTATGTGGCGCAGATGTCCCACAGGATACTGCATAAGCTGGATATGTCTCAGAGAGAGCTTTCTGATAAAAATGAGAAGATTAAGAAGTTGTCGGATCAGGTGATGTTAGCCCTCTCAAGTGCTGTCGATGCCAAGGATACTTATACCAACGGTCATGCCATGCGAGTGGCGGAATATGCCACCGAGATCGCAGACAGGCTGGGTAAGTCCGATGAGGAGCTGGAGGCGATCTATTGCGCCGCACTTTTGCACGATGTAGGTAAGATAGGTATCTCGGATGAGATCATCAATAAGCCCGGGAAGCTCACTGAAGAAGAATATGATATCATCAAGCAGCATACGGTGATCGGGTCGGGGATACTCGACGAGATATCAGAATTACCGGAGCTGTCCATAGGTGCGCACTGGCATCATGAGCGTTATGACGGCAAGGGTTATCCCAATGGTCTGTCAGGGGAAGATATACCCGAGAATGCGAGGATAATCTGCGTTGCGGATTGTTATGATGCCATGACTTCCAATCGCTCGTATCGTAAGGCACTGGAGCAGGAAGTTGTTCGCAATGAGATCAAGAAGGGTATCGGAACGCAGTTCGATCCCAAGATCGCAGAGATCATGCTGGATATGATAGATGAAGATATAGGCTACAATATGCGCGAAAAAGAAGAGTATGGTGAGGGAGCCGTCGGTTAGTCCGGCGCATAATAAATAGTAAAGAGGTAGTAAAGATGTCATACGTATCAACTAATGAAACAGCAGTGTCTCAGCGCAGTATGAGACCTGCTAAAACGGTCGCTCTGATCTTAATGGCGATTTTAATGATGGGACTGCTTGCAGCTTGCGGAGACAAAGGGGGAGCCGGTGATGCAACACAGCAGTCATCGGAGACAGGTACAGAGCAGAACACTGATCAGACCGCGGAGAATCCCGTAGTCGATGAATCGGTTAAGGGTACACCCGATGCCATGACGGGTGATTGGGCGTTCCTGTGCAGGATCATCCGCACGGACAGTGATGATATGCAGTATGAGTCGGTATATAGTTGCAGGGATACAGATGCCCCCGATTCCGAGATCCATATACGTAAGGAAGATGAGAAGTTCCTTGCCGATTATAAGTTCGCCTTTTTTGAGGCCAACACCATGATCTACGGGGCTGAGCTTCAGTACAGGCAGAATCCCGAATATGAAGGAATGAAGGATGCCGCCTGGTGTATGGAAGCAACTGATCCTTTTGCGGAAAAAATACCCGGCAATGAGTATTATCGATTTTTTATAACTGATGAAGACAGGCTTGTGGTCTTCAAGGATTATTATAACGATCCCGAGGATGAGTATCATTACCATTATACATATATGGATATCTATCTTCGTAAAGGATCTCCGCAGTTCGATGATCCGGAGAACATCTGCTATCTTGACACTGTGACTGTATCCAACGCAACGGAGCTGCTTAACAGTATCAGGAATAATCGCCGTATTATTCTGAAGGCAGGCGAGTATAACTTCTCCACTGTTTCTGACAAGGATGTCACTAATTCGATGCTTAGATCGGAATACGGCGCTTATGAAGTTCAGGATGCGTATAACCTTTGCCTCGAGGCTGAAGATGGGGCTGATGTGCAGTTCTGTGTTGAAGATCCTTATATGCCCGTTGTTTCTTTCGAATGCGGAAGAAATATTAAGCTTAGCGGTATAACCGCCGGCCATAAAGTAGAGCCCGGGTATTGCAGCGGAAGCGTACTAAGATTTGATAATGTATCCGGCATCGATATCGATTCCTGCAATCTTTACGGATGCGGTACTTACGGACTTGAAGCTTCTTACTGTTATGACATTAATGTCACAAATACCGATATCTACGAATGTACTTACGGTCTTGTCTCGCTTATAGGTTCAGGAGATACTCTCTTCGAGAATTGTATCCTGCGAGACAGCAAGGATCTGTCAATGATCATGCTGGAGAGCGTGTACAATATAAACTTCGAGAATTGTGAGTTCAGGAACAATGTATCCGATGCTTTTGACGGAGTGTATTTCGTCCAACTTGGTGAGTATGACAGCGCAACCTTCAAGAAGTGTTCGTTTGTCAACAACAGGTTCAACGCCTTCTCTAATTACGAAGTCACTATGGAGGATTGCACTTCCGACAATAATCACGCCGGCTTCAGTGATATGCTCAATTCTTCCGTGAAGGAGACTGTGCCTGACAAGGAATCCATCCTTGAGAATTACAAGATCACTCTTCAAAAACAGCAGGACATTGAGTCTAAGCTCCAGTCAGACTCATTTATGTCTCAGCCGACTCTCAATAATCTTGCATCTGATGAATACGAGATGTGGGATACACTCCTTAACAGGATCTGGTCTTATCTTGGAGGAACTCTTGAAGAAAGTGAGATGGAGGCTCTTCGTACAGAGCAGAAGAACTGGATACGTGATAAGGAAGCTAAGATGAAGGCAGCTGGAGAAGAGAATGGCGGTGGTACAATGCAGCCCATGCTTGAGTATGGCACCGGCGCCGACGAGACCCGCAAGCGCGTCGAGGAACTGATCACACAGTTCATCGATTCCGAATTTGTTGCTACCATTAATACTTAGTGAGATGCTCTGTCATGATATGACGTGCGAACAAATACTCCTATAGAAGCGGATCAGAGCATCTGCTTCTTTTTTTGAGGGCTTCTGTGTGCTGTAGATATAGAGCTGGGTAAGACACTTAAGCTCATTGAGAGCTATGTTTTTCTTATTAAGGTAAGAAGACATCCGCTTGTCCATTCTGCGTACTCTGAACCTGACGATACTGCGTCTGATAACTGACACAGGTGTCATATTTGTGGGCATTACGGGATAATGTCCGATCAATACATTCTGCATCAGTTCGTAAGTACGTTCGATGCGGTCGGGCTCATGTACATGATACATCTTCCTTAATCTGTCTGAGGCCTTACGGTAGGCATATATCAGAGTGGGCAGATGATCACCCCGGGCTCTTGCACGTGCACGGGCTCTGCTCTCTGAATATAACTTAACGGAACGCTTAACGATCGGTATCAGCAATAACACTATGAGTATCCATACAAAGACTGTAAAAGCAGGTGTGTTCTTGAGATTAAGGAAACTCTTCGGGTTGAAAGACGGTGCGTTGAGTCCCGAATCAGTACCGGCATCACTTTCACCTATATCCATTGGACGGAAAAGTCTTGTGAGTGAGTTCATGAAATCACTGTAGGAATTGTCTTCGCCGCCATAATCGGGAACCGTGAACTCAACAGGGAACCAACCGAAGTCATGGATATATACTTCGACCCATGCGTGGGCATCCGCATCCGTTACTTCGGTAGTAACGACCGTCGATCTTCCGAGAGGGTTCTCGCCTGTATAATAGTAAGAACTGTCAATAGTGTCATTAGTCACGGCATTTGTCGAGATACCGCTTGTTGTGATCACGTAGCCCTCGCAATATCTTGCAGGAATGCCGTACGAACGAAGGAGGAGAGCACCTGCGGAGGCGAAATGCGCGCAGTAGCCTCTTTTTTGCTCGTTAAGGAAATAAGTTACAAAGTCTTCGTCTTCGGGAGTGGCGCCCGGTGCCATGTCGTAGGTGTAGTTGTCAAGGAAGTATTGGTATATGAGCTCGATCTGCTTGTACGGATTGTCGGACTCGCCGATGACCCTGTGGTAAGACGTAAGGACATCTTCAATTTCCGCAGGGATCTGCAGATAATTGGCATAGACTTCCTGCTCATAAGTGTCCATAATATCGAGATCCTGCGTGGTCTTGACCCAATCGAGGTTGTCGGCGTTATCATACAGCATGGGCATCATGGAGCTTGTGTAAGGCATATATTCATATGTAGCTTCCTGATCGCGAGGCGATGCGCCCCTGATGATCGCAAAGCCGTCAAGCAAAGCTTTGTTCGGAAGCGATGAAGTAAAGTACGGCACATAGACATATTCCGAGCTGGCATCGACATTCTTAACAGTCATTCGTGCTTCGTGACGATCGGTCACACCCGAATCCATTAATTTGCCAAGAGTATTTGCTTCATGCAGTGCTCTAAGTTTCGATACTTCCGTGGGCATATAACCTGCCTCAAGGGGTGGCTGGTATGACTCGTAGTGCGTCGAATACGCAGGCGCATCCCAGCTGTGTTGGGTGTAGAACTGACTTGTATATCCCTTAAGGTAGATGGTCTCGAATGAGTACGGAACAAAAGTAACCTCAAGATCCGTTTCATAATCGGGAGACACGCTTCTGATACCTCCGAGCTTACCGCCGTTGATACCGCCCTTGGCCTCGTAGCGGTTGAACAATCCGAGGATACCTGTCTGCGTCAGGATCTTAACATATTCGTCGAGAGTCTCTTTCGGAGTACTCTTATTCGTTACTGCCTCTCGCTCCGAGATCATGATGCTTGATGCTGAAAAAACAGACAGCACTATCGCAGTGACAAGCGCTACACTTGTAAGTGCGAGCATGGACAAAGCATTGGACTTGTGGAAGATCACATGTCGGCCTTTTTTATCATCGTAATCGAGGGCATACTCGCGCTTCTTATTGGCTTTGGCGGGCGCGACGAATCGGTAATGCCCCGAAGATCTCAGCAGAAATACCCCGAAATATGAGAAGAATATGAGCACGAGTGATATATATGAAGGGTATTTGCCGATGAAGGTCCCGATCTGGAGCGGCCAAAAGGTAACGAAGAAAACCGCGAAGAACATCATGTTGTTGAAGACATCGACGTTGAGCGGAAGTATGAGGAAGATGCCGAGGAAGATGCATACTGTGGTGATGGTAGTGTATCTGTCGGTTATGAGTTCGGTGTACTGACGCATTACCGAAAGGCCGTAGTGCTCGGCATAGGCTTCGTTGACAACGTTAAGGATAGCCTGAAATCCGGAGTTGGCCTCGGCAGTCATGTTCGTCAGTGCGAAGATAAAGATGACAAAGAAGATGATATAGCCGAAGTTATACAGGGCCTTCGTCATATGGATGAGCGACAGGAACATTGATGCCACCAATATTGAGATTAAGATCAACGGATAATTGGCGCTGAGTTCGAACTCTGACAGAAAACCGAGGACGGCGCCTGCGGAAGCGGCAAACATAAGAAGACCCACTACCACACAGTGAAGCAGATCGTTGTGTGGTGCGTGCGCCGTATTGTCGCCTATATGAAATCCGTAATATAAGGTGTCATCCAACATGGTATTGTTCCTTTATAATGTCGCGTTAGATCCTTGTGTGTGTATATCATGCTATATGAACCAGAGTCCCTTTGTTAAGGCCGGCTCGTTCATATATATCAAGTGCGAGGTCCTTGGTACTATAGCTCCCGGAATAGAAGGCCTGCGTCATTATATCGACAAGGTCATCTCTGGAAGTGACTCTTAGACTGACGAAGTCGCCTTCTTTTGAGTTGTAGTACATGAAGATAAAAGGCTGGCCTGCATTGATGAATGCAAGTGATACTGCATAGGCCTCGCGGATATTGTCATCCAACAGGTTGTAGGCTTCAGTGTTCTGTCCGTCGCTGTTTATATACAACCTGTCGCATTCTTCTTTGGAAGGTTGATAGAGTTCGAGGAGAACCGTAAATTCGTTGGAGGATGTCGCTTCGCTCTCCTTGACGATGAGTTTGTCGAGCTTCTCCGTAAGCTTCCAGTGGATGCGGGAGAGACGGTCACCGGGCTGATACTCACGGATGTCTGTTACATTGCCGGTGGTATTACCGCGTCTTATCGTGTCCGAATATTCGTCGAAGCCTTCCTGACTGATCATATCAGTGACTTCTTCCTTGGGATCGGTGTCCGGAAAGCGGGTGTATGAGGTCTCTGCTGATACTTCTTTGGTAAAAGAGAAGAGATGCAGATAATCGTATACCTTTAGTTCATATATCGATGCCGTATATATTCCGTATTTGTTAATGGTGAGCGGAAGGATGAGCCGGCTGCCGTTTCCAACGCCTAACGAAAGGGCGTGTATTATATCTTCACGGTTGCCATAGAGGGTCGATTCGGTATGAAGTGAGAACTCTGCGGCGGATATCGGAAGGCGGGAAGGATTGTTGATGCTGATCGACAGAGCCGTGGTAGAATCCATCCTTGTGATATATGCGATATCAGGCTCGAGCCTTGCGAAGGCGTGCTTCGTCAGATTATATGAGAAGATGGGCAGGCAGATGAGCAGGATCGTCACAAGGTAAAAAAAGCTCTGCAGATAGAAAGCAGAGATCAGAATTGATGCCATGAACAGAAATCCATAGGAAAGCCACGAAGCGGTCAGGGAGTTACTGTAATTCATGATCTTCCCCAGCCACTTGCGTCGTGAATCGGTATTCTTATTATTAGTCAGGTTATTATCAGCCAAATTGAGCCTCCAAGGATTAGATAGGGCATAATAACTGTTTATCAGTTAATATGCTGATCGCTAAGTTCAATGAAGCTCTACATCGGAACGGGAACGGATTCCAGTGTTTCGAAGAGGAGCTCTCTGACACTCTTGTTGACAGCCTTAGCCTTGGTCGAGAGAACGATACGATGATTACATACGGGATAGAATACCATATGTACATCCCTCGGAATGACATAGTCTCTGTCATTGAGGCAGGCATAGGCCTTAGCCATCTTAAGGATGGCGATAGTTCCTCTGGGAGATACACCCTGAATGAACATGTCTGTATTACGAGTTGCTTCTCCTAATGATACGATGTAGTCGCATATCTGATCTGAGGCGTAGACTTTGGAAGCCTGTTCCTGAAGGGCGATAAGTTTTTCACCGGTGATGACCTGATAGACTGAATCTATTGATTCAAAAGAGTGTCCCTTGAGGATCTCGGTTGCCTCGAAATGGCCCGGATAACCGAGAGTCAGCCTTACAAAGAATCGGTCAAGCTGAGAATCCGGCAGTTTCTGAGTGCCTGAAGCCCCGACGGGGTTCTGTGTGGCTATTACGAAAAAAGGAGGGCGCAGGGCGTAAGTGGTAGATTCCACGGTAACGCGTCGCTCTTCCATAACTTCGAGGAGTGCGGCCTGAGTCTTGGGAGATGTACGGTTGATCTCGTCTGCGAGGAAGAGATTGGTGAATACTGCTCCCGGACGGAAGGTGAAGCCGTTGGTCTCACGATCATACATTGAGAAGCCTACGATGTCGCTTGGAAGGACATCGGGGGTGAACTGCATACGCTTGTAAGCGATTCCCAGAGATCTCGAAAGGGCTACCGCGAGAGTTGTCTTGCCGACACCCGGGATATCTTCAAGTAGTATATGTCCGCCCGCAAGAACGGTACACAGTACCATCTCAATAACGTCGTCCTTGCCTCTCAGTACTTTACTTATCTCATTCTTAACTGTCAGAAGTTCATTAGCCATATCTATACCTGTTTCTTAAATCTATGCCGGCATGTTCCGCCGGATCCTGATGATAGTCCGTAGAAAAGTATAACATAATATCGGGGTAAAGTCATTGAAGTGAGCTGAATTGAAATCCGAGTGCAAGTTTGTAAGGCTGAAATGGAATCCGAGGTTCCAGTTGGCAAAAGTAAATTTAGTTTTCCAATTGACTTCAAAAATCTTAGATATAAATAATTATTCTCTTCTTGCGCCTTTATATTATTTTTATAAGAAAAATAAAAAAGGAAAGTTGAATGAGCAATTTTAAAAACGTTAAAGCCTCTCGACTTCAAAAAAAAACAGAGAGACATAGGAATATCTCTCTCAAAAAATATGCTATAATAAAGGAGTAAAAAAATGAGTAAAGAATACGAAAAGTTAACGTTTGCAGATGATGTTTCAAACAACCTGTTAGATTTTTTCAATCTAATACTTACGGGAAAAGGTAATACACCACTTTCTAAAGAAATCGAAAAAGAAGTCGAGAAGGCCAAGATTAATGAAGAATGGAGGATGGAATATATATCTTTATATATGAAATACGCAGAAAAGTTTGCTGAAGGCCGTGAAATTGGTCTTGCTGAAGGTTTCATCAACGGATGTAATTCCATCGTAGACATTGTATTAGCCCTAAGAAGTGGCACAACAAAAGAAGAATTACTGAAGCAGGGTTATGATACCGAAACAATCGAACAAGCTTTGAAAATAAAATAACTAAGTTGCTTTATAAACTTTGCATAGGAGGTCGTTATGTTAGTTGTAGAAAATACAAAAGAAAACCGTGCATTACAGCAAGTGGTTGCAACTATGTCTATTGAGGATATGTATTTTGATAAAGACTTTCTTGAGAAGATGCTCCAAGTATCTAAAGGAGAGAAAACATCTGAACAACTTCGACAAGAGGTATTAAAAAAGTATGCAAGATGATAAATACTGTTATCCTAATTCGGATGTACTTAAGAATAAGTTAAATATAAAAGATCATGGGGAACTGTTCGAGGCAGAGAAAGAACTTACATTAATACGTCTAAGTGAACTTCAAAACAATCCTATTAAAGGGAAGTTCGACTTTAATCATCTTAAAAAGATACACAAGTACATTTTCCAAGACATCTATGATTGGGCCGGTAAAGAACGGACTGTTGATATTGGTAAAGGAAACTTGTTCTGTACTGTACGATGCATTCCCGATTATGCCCAGTCTGTTTTTGGTAAGTATTACTCTCAATGTAATGCGAATAAAGATAATTATGAAGACTTTGTGCGAACACTTGCCAACAACTACGGGGATCTCAACGCTTTGCACCCGTTTCGAGAAGGCAATGGTCGAGTTCAACGTGAGTTTGCTCGCTTAATTTGTCTTGATTGTGGCTACGATTTTGATTTATCCTGTGCTACACATAAAGAAATGCTTGAAGCAAGCCGCCTAAGTTTTGATAAAGGTGATAGTTCGGAGTTCATAAAAATATTTTCAAAAGCTGTCACCCCCTACGGGGAAAGGGATATTGATATTAATAAGTTGAATATCCTCACATCTGACGACCTTTCAATAGGCGTTCCTACTCACTACGACTACTATGGATATAATGAGCATGAAGAATCGGAGGTGTATAACGAAATATATAAGGCAAAAATCAATAAGATGGATGCCGAAAATAATAAGCGATGCTAAAACAACTCTTAAACATAACTCCCTTTTCGGAAAAGTGTCCTTAATGCATTTTATATACCTCTAACGCCTATCGTCTCTATCCTTTCATCATTTACATCAATACCTTCAAAAACATGGGGTAAAACCAGCATCTTTTTCTCACATTTAGGACACTTCACATCTCCAACATATTCTTTGGTCTCTTTTAATCTATACATATAAACAATAGGTCCTTCATCGCCATCCTTATTCCACATAAATATATGACCGCACCAGGGGCATTTTACTTCTCTATATTCGTACATCATCCTCTACCCATATATAATTATTTCAAAAAGCGGACTCGATTATTAACAAACCCACAATTCCGAAAAGGGACTTTATCTATTACCTGTACTGTTCATCATTTTACTATTGAATCAACAACGGCGATTGGCATGCCATCGTTTGACATTTGTTTCTTCCCTTATATCGTATGCTCACTGGCAATCTTTCTCATTTTATTTAAATCGGCTTCGGAAGGATTAATAGCGATTCTTGCATTACAGTTGGGGCAAAGTGCTATTAGGTTTTTTTCAGGTTCGTTACCGACATAACTTGAACTAATTCTATGTATTTCAAGGTAAGGTCGTCCGTTTTTATTAAAAAAAGGAGCTTCCTTTTGACATAATTCGCAATGGCCGCCTGCATTAGCCTTGTTTACCTTGTAAGCAACTTTATTAATTTTTCTGCCCATATACAATACCTCTTAGTCCAATCCATTTATATCTAATATAGCATATTTTAAAATATTATTTTTAATATAAGATATGGGTTCATATGGCAGCACAGGAGGTAATGCAATACTTTATGTATCGAATGAAGCGCGTGGGTTTTGGTGATTTTAACCCTGGTCAAGAAACGATGAATACGATCGTTTCTTTAGCAAAATATTTTTCTGTTTCAGAGTGCTTAAGTATTGTGTGGAGAGCTGTTAGTAATGGATCGACTATGTATGTTGATGGTACATGCACAAAAAAGCGTGCAGCAAATTCTGTTATTTCATCTATAAGACGTCATTGTGAAAGAGCAACGAAAGAAAACTGGACGGTATCTCGTTATTATTGGCCCAGTGAATTGCCTAAAAGTGTCGCTGCAACATATGTATATGAAAAAGTGTTAAGACTTGAAAGCGATAGTTTTACAACAAAGCCATCTATAGAATTATTAAGGCAGGGTGCTTTAACTAATGAGTGATTACAACAAAGAATATGAACAGGCGGTCAAGAAATTCTCTTATGTAGTAAGGAAGGCAAAGTATACAGACAAGGGAAGTATACGCTGTCTAAGTTATATTGCGTTAATTGATAATAGAACAGGGATGATCTCTTGGCTAACAGACTATGCCGATTATGTACTATATATGAAAACATCGGATATGAGCTTTGAAGCATCAAATGATGCAGGTTTATATGCTGTTTGTCAATTTTTGAGCTGTGGAAGTTCTTCGGAACGGGAATCTGAAATATAAGTTATATTTCCAATTAATAGTCACAATTTATAAAAAATGATATGTTTTGTCTGAAAATATTATTGTCTTAAAGTATAATAATTATTATACTATTTATATGACTAAACGAATCGTCGATTCGGGGTGATACGAGGAGGGATAGTATGAAAGCAAAATTATCCATGCGAGTGACGCTATTATTGTTTGTAATGGTGCCGATGGCCATTCTGGCACTTATTCTTGAGATTCTGACTGTACATCTTACGATCTCTAATCTTGAGGAGAATACCAAGGAGCAGTTGAGAGTCGCGACACTTGGTTTGCGGGCATACTATGAATATGATCTGATCAATGACAATGCTCTTGAAGATGGCTTTTTGGAATATGCACCGGAAGAATACATAGATAAGATACATGAAGATACAGGCTTAGAGCTTACGATCTTTAAAGATAACGTGCGTTTCATGACATCTCTCCGTAATGAAGACGGTTCCAGAAACGAGGGAACGACTGCTTCCGATGTTGTTTGGGCAGCTGTGTCACAGGGCAAGGATTTCTATTCCGACGATGTTGTTATAGGCGGTAAAGATTATTACGTATATTATATGCCGCTCACCGATGGAACTACGATCTACGGAATGGCTTTCTCAGGAATACTTGCATCGACGGTTCAGGATGCCAAGACACGTAGCATACTTATGGTATTAGCCATCACAACTATATGCGGACTGTTATTTGCTGTGCTCGCATTGATATTCGCTAATAAAGTCATTCTTACACCTTTCAGAAAAGCTGTGTCCGGTATTGATGAGCTCTCCACCGGCAATATAAGTGTTAGAGTTGAAGCAAAGTCGGGCATTAAAGAGATTACCAATCTTATCGGTTCGACCAATAAGCTGTCCGAGACCCTGTCGGGGATCGTTACGGATATTCAGGATGCAATGGATTCGCTTTATTCGATCGTCGGAACAACGACAACTCTTTCTGAAGAGTCATCCGAATCTTCGTCTCAGATATCGGAGGCAATGAACCAGCTTGCCAAATCTACTGAGTTGATGTCTACATCGGTTCAGGATATCAATACCAATATTATTGAGATGGGTAATATCGTTGAGAATGCTCAGGATACCATACTTACTCTTACCGAATCAGCCGGGAAGATGGAGACAGCTAATACCGATGCCCTTGCCTGCATAGAGAGCATTGCAGAGTCTTCCGATAATTCAGCTGAAGCCGTTGGCGGAATCGCCGATATGATCAATTCAACCAACGAAGCCGTTAATAAGATCACTAACATGGTCAACATGATCACTTCCATTGCCGGTCAGACCAATCTGCTTGCACTCAACGCTTCGATCGAGGCTGCAAGAGCGGGCGAGAGCGGCAAGGGCTTCGCAGTTGTTGCCGACAATATCAAAGATCTTGCAACTCAGTCATCTGAGTCGGCCAACGAGATCCACGTTATCGTCTCCGACATCGTTAAGCTCTCCAACGAATGTGTGGAGCAGGCCGCTACAGTTAAGCAGTATATTGAAAAAGAGCAGGAACTTTTGTCTCAGACAAAGGGTCAGTTCAACACCCTGAGCGGGGAGATTCAATCATCCGTTCAGAATATCGATACAGTAGGTTCCATTGCGAATCAGCTCGGCAATATCAAAGATACTATTGTTGGTGCGATCTCCGATCTGTCAGCTGTATCTGAGGAAACATCCGCTACCAATGAAGAGGTTACGGCTTCTTCCAATGTAGTCTCATCCGATGTAAGTGATGTATCAAGATCCATGAACGAGATCAGCGCACTTGCGGGCAGACTTAAGTCAGTCATTAGTTTTTTCAAAGCTTAATAAGGGAATAATATGAATAAAGCCTCTGCGGGAAGATTGATAGTCTTCCGGCAGGGGCTTTTTATTATCCTGTGATGCTTGGGGATTCCGGTGAAATAGGTACATATCAACATGCCATAGGATGCATTTTTTAGTAGTGCTCAGCTGTTTTTTCCCTTTTGGTGAAATTTCACATGTCAAATATACTTGTCATTGTGTTGCGTGCATGATAAAGTGTTCGAGACAGGTTTAGTACTGATCGGTTAACAGTTGGCCGAAAGAGAGTACTGATCACTGATCGTAAATGCGATATGAGGAGGGAGTATGACTAATCAAAGACAAGTATCATCTAAGAAACCGGGGAAGTTCGATACAATAATATTTGGAATCGGGGTTACTTTGGCAGTTATTATTGTGCAGGCAATTGTTTCATTCATGGCAATGATTCCAATTGCTGTAAGTATGGCTGTAGAATCAGGCGGAGACATGAGTCTGTATATGGAGCTCTATGAGGATTTTATTAATAACTCAGGCGGGCTGATATACTTGCAGCTTGCGGCACAGGTTGTCTGCTTTATTGTAGTGGGGCTTTGGTATTATTTGGGCTTTGTTAAGCCTGACAAGAAGAAGGGTATCTATAAGCCGTTTAATAAGAAAGTAAGCGGTCCTTTTGATTATCTTTTTATTATCTTCGGTGCGATCGGCACTTATGGATTAGCGGTATTGTTAGAAGAAGTGGTTTCAATGGTATTTCCGGATGCAGCTTCGGTATGGGGCGATACTCTTCAGAGTCTCTTGAACGGACCGACGATAATTGTGGTCGTTAGCCTTATGATTTTGGCTCCTATTTATGAGGAGATTGCAATTCGTGGAATTGTTCTTCGTAAAAGTGAACGCGTCTTTGGTGTATTTGGATGTATGATCATCAGCGCGATCCTTTTTGGAGTTTTGCATATGAATATAATACAGGGGTTGTATGTTTTGCCAATGGGCCTGTTCTGGGGATATGTCAGTTTCCGATACAGGTCGGTGATTCCCGCTATTATTTGTCACATTATCAATAATAGTATTGGAGTGTTTATACCGGAGAATCTTGATCCTGTTATAGGAGGAGTGGGGATTGTTCTGATATTTGGAGCTGTTGCAGTTGTTATCGGCGTTCGCAAAGGTCTGATCTCGTCTAAGCCGGCACCTGCCGTAATCGTTGAATCTGAGGACACCGAAGAATCTGCAGAGGCTGTAGATGCAGAAGACCTTTCCGGATATGTCACAGCAGGAACTGGCGAGCAAATTTGGGAAGAGGATGATGCGCTGGGTGACGGTGAAAGTAATTAACGGAGCCGTTACTATTGGCAGTAGGGCATTCCTAAAATCAATAGTTGTAATAAATAAGGATTAGGGCGTAGCTTCGGCTACGCCTTTTTGAGTAGGTCTACTAGGGACTGGGACTCTCGGCTTGCTATTTACCTAGCCGAGATCCGGCATCCCGAGGATCAATAACAATTTATTGTAAAACGATAAAAATATATTGACATTCGTTAGGCACAGTGATACCATCATTGTTATCAAGTTCTTCGGAGGTATTTATGAGAGATAGTGCAAGTAACAGTATTGGTGATAAGGTCTTGCTGATCACCAAATGTATGGTAAATGTAATGTTTTGGTGTGGTGTTCCGATGACTATCAGCATTCCGTGGGTTTTCAAGTGGTACGGAGCTATCGATAGTTTTTTCGAGACAAATTACGTTCGGGAGTCCGTCCTGTATATGATCAGCGGTCTGTTCGCCTGCCTTATAGTCTATGAACTGCGCAAGATGATCAGATCGGTTGAGCTGGATGATTGCTTCATTTGGGGCAATGTAGTCAGCCTGAAGCGCATGGCCATATATGCGTTTGCGATCGCCTTAGTAACGATCGTGAGGATCATCACACATTGGACCCCGGCAGTAGTCATAATACTCATCGTTTTTGCGATAGCTGGAATGTTCTCGGAAGTACTTGCAAGCGTATTCGCTAAGGCGGTCGAATACAAGGAAGAGAACGACATGACAATATAGCGAAGCTGTTAGGAGCGATGTACGTGTTGCGCGGACATCCGCAGATGCGGTTAGACGATGAGATTGTGAGGACATAAATATGGCGATAAATATTAATCTGGATGTTATGATGGCCAAACGGAAAATAGGACTGACTGAGTTGTCCAAGAGCGTGGACATTACCATGGCCAATCTATCGATCCTTAAGAATAACAAAGCAAAGGCGATCAGGCTGTCGACCCTTAATGAGATCTGTAAGGCTTTGAATTGCCAACCCGGGGATATCATAGAATATATCCCCGATTCGGAGGAAATGAATCATGAATGATAATATACCTGAAACACTTATATCAGAAACGCCTATATCAGAAACACCTATATCAGAAGCGCATATGTCTGAAGAGCCTGTATCAGAAGCACCTATGCCTGAAACACCTATGCCCGAAGCGCATATGACTGAAGCACCTATGCCTGAAATACCTATGCCCGAAGCGCATATGACTGAAGCGCATATACCTGAAACACCTATCCCAACGCCCCGGAAGGTTCCCTTCGTTAAGAAGCTTACCGAGAATGAGATCAAGATCAAGGAGAATGTCCTCCCAATTGCGCTGGCAAGCCTGATATACAGCTTCTTCAAAGTCTTCTGCATCTATAAGAATTTCAACGGAATAACGGCGCCGCTTAATGTTGCGGCAGCCATCCTCTACTACGGATTTGTGATCAAAAAGCTTGAGCTTAAGATGGAAAAAGACGTGATCTTCAATGCGGTGGTCGCCCTTCTGCTGGGCGTGCATCTGACCATGACGGTTGACCCCCTGCTCACTGTGTGCGACTGCTTCGGAATAGTGCTGATCCTGATCTTCGGCCTCCTGCACATCTTCCTTGATGATACGGGATGGCGTTTTTCACACTATATATCTGAAGCACTCTCCACTTTCGCGGAGGCGTTAGGCAATTCTCTGATACTCCAGCCTGTCGCAGAGACTGTCAGGAAGCTCAGAGAGAAGAAAGGCGAGAGGAAGAAATTTCATATTGATAAAAAATACCGGGATGTACTGATCGGCATCGGAATTGCCTGTGCCTGTCTCACGATCATCCTTCCGTTACTGGGTTCTGCGGATTCTAAGTTCAGCGGTCTTTTGGATAATGTTCTGAGTGCGGTAGGTGACATGTTCGAGGGATTGGGTAAGTTATTTGATAAGTTATTCGGGCTTAAACACATTGATTTCGCGTTCTATGTTATCTTCTTTACATTGTTCTCTTATGGTATCGTCAGAAGTCTGTGTGCTCGTGTGGTTAAGCCTGTTACCGAAAAAGCCAAAAATGACAACACTGTCATAGTTGTAACAGTTAATGCCATAATAGGATTCGTATATCTGCTGTTCTCCGGATTCCAGATCTATTATCTGTTTCTCGGGAAATTCGTGGATTCGGCTGATTTTAATTACGCGGAATATGCGAGAGAAGGCTTCTTCCAGTTACTGTTCGTAAGCATTATCAATGTACTGCTTGTCTACGCTTTTGTATCTATGTTCGAGGTGACAACTGGTGTACGCATAAGTCTTCTTGTGATATGTGCCTGCACATATATAATGATAGCGTCGAGCGTGTTCAGGCTGTATATGTATGTGAGTGCTTATAAGTTAAGTTATGACCGTCTGTCGGCTCTGTTCATGTTACTGCTCATTACGCTAGAGATGTGCGGACTTGTGAGATATATCTTCGACAGTTCCTTCTCGCTCCTTAAGTACAGGATCGCATTTGTGACTATAGCTTATATTCTGTATATATATGCCAACCCTTCCGGAATGGTCGCCGCATGGAATCTCTCTGCGGATAATTGCAGAAATGAATGCGGAGACAAGTATTATTCGAATGTTGATTTTTATTATATTAGCAATCATCTGTCTGCCGATGCCGCTCCTGCGATCGCAAGAGCCATTGAGAGAGAAGATGATCCGGAGTTCACCGGGCGCTTCGCCGACTATTTTTGGACAAATGAATCGGAAGATGACTTAAGAGTTGAATACAGGGTAAAACACGGATACAGCATCAATCACATGGATGTGAGAACTTTCAATTTCGCCGAATACAGGAAGCTGAAACTCTATGAAAAAATCGCGGATGAACTTTCGATATGGGCGGATTGATCTTGGGCCTTCCTGATTGTAAATAGCAGTATTTTTTTCTATACAGATAATAGGGATTCATGATATAATCTTTGCGGTGTGGTTAGATATGAACGTGAAGGGAATCGCTTTCACGGATGAACTGATCATTATAATGACAATTGAGATTATATGTTAAAGAAAGGCGGAGAATTATGTATTCTTTAGATGAAATCAGGGCTGTTGATGCTGAGATAGCTGATGCGATCGTCGCTGAGCAGGAGAGACAGAACAGTCATATCGAGCTTATCGCTTCAGAGAACTGGGTTAGCAAGGCTGTTATGGCAGCAATGGGAAGCCCTCTTACCAACAAATATGCGGAAGGTTATCCGGGCAAGAGATATTACGGCGGTTGTGAATGCGTAGACGTAGTTGAGAATCTTGCAAGAGAGAGAGCTAAGGAGCTCTTCCACTGTGACTATGTTAACGTACAGCCTCATTCAGGCGCTCAGGCTAACATGGCAGTGTTCTTTGCGATTATGGAGCCCGGCGATACTTTCATGGGAATGAATCTTGATCACGGCGGACATCTGTCACACGGTTCACCGGTTAATATGTCAGGTAAGTATTTTAACTGTGTACCTTACGGCGTTAATGATGACGGTTTCATCGATTATGATGAAGTAAGACGTATCGCTCTTGAGTGCAAGCCCAAGATGATCGTTGCCGGCGCAAGCGCATATGCAAGAAAGATCGATTTCAAGAAGTTCAGAGAGATCTGTGATGAAGTCGGTGCAGTACTTATGGTAGATATCGCTCACATTGCAGGACTTGTTGCTACAGGTTACCATGAGAGCCCCATTCCTTATGCTGATGTTGTTACAACAACAACTCATAAGACACTTCGCGGACCTCGTGGCGGTATGATCATGTGCAACCAGGAAGTTGCTGATAAGTACAACTTCAACAAGGCTATTTTCCCCGGTATTCAGGGTGGCCCTCTTATGCACGTTATCGCAGGTAAGGCAGTATGCTTCAAGGAAGCTCTTAGTCCTGAGTTCAAGGAATATGCTAAGAATATCATCGACAATGCACAGGCACTTGCCAACGGTCTGATTAAGCGGGGATTAAGCATCGTATCAGGCGGAACAGACAATCATCTTATGCTTCTTGACTTAAGACCTCAGGGACTTACAGGTAAGGAGATCGAGAAGTTACTTGATGAGGCTCATATCACAGCCAACAAGAACACTGTTCCCAATGATCCTCAGAAGGCGTTTGTTACAAGCGGTATCCGTCTCGGTACACCTGCTGTTACAAGCCGTGGAATGAATACAGAAGATATGGACAGAATCGCTGAGGCGATCTCACTTATCGTATTCAAGGGTGCTGACGGTGTAGAAGAGGCAAGAGCTATCGTTAAGAGCCTTACAGACAAGTATCCTCTTATCTAATAGAAGATTCATGGTAAATTTAAACCCTGCAAGTATGAAATGTGTCCGGTGATCCGGGTGCATATCAGACTTGCAGGGTTTTTTGTAAAAGGTAGATGCAAAGCATCCGCGCTCGGCGCAGGAATGTCGCAAGCGACATTCTATTTATGATCATCAATGGCCCGCGTGTTTTTTAATATGTTCTTCCGGTGTCTAAGAGAACCTTCCTGGCAGGTGTTACAACTAAGAGCAGCATCGCGCCGATGGTGGTGAAGATCAATTCGGGGAGCATGTAAGAACCGTTGTACAACAGGCTGTACAGGATCGTGCTGTCGGTACTGAAGCCCTCCCATAATTCTCCGAAGCTGTGCCAGATGATTACGCCGCTTGCAAAGTGGAAGAGAAATCTGAGTGTGATGGCAACAATGGTTCCGATGATTATTCCGCCTGCTTTCTTCTCACGCAGAAATCCTGCTATTCCGAGTATCGTAAATGCTCCGATGTAATCGATGAATATGCAGGCGATCAACATGACCGGAGTGAGTCCCCAGCCGAACAGACCATCCGTGATCCCCTGTCCGAACTGGATCAGTGAGAAAGCAAACGCTGTGATGAATCCGTCTTTGATGCCCCATCTGATCGAATATACGATGATGGGCAGCATTGAAAGGGCTGTGACCGATCCGCCCCAGGGCAGCTTGAATACCCTGATGAAACTGAGTACTGTGGCAAGTGCTACCATTACCGCACCTTCTACGATCTTTCTTGTCTTTGTGTTTTGCATAAAAAATCCTCCTTTTTTTAAGCAAGGAGGGAGATTGCAGCCGAAAGGCATCCGCTATAAACGGATTTCTTTTTTTAGCTTCCTTACGCCGGTCTTAACCGGTTCAAGTTATGAGGGTCAGAAACTTAAGTTCCAATCTCAGCAATTGCTCCCCTAGCTTTTATTTTTTTCATATGTAAATATATACAATCTTTTTTAAGGTGTCAATTGGTTTGACCGGAATCACTAAAAAGGCCGGTCTATTTAGAAATTACTAAAAAAGGCCGGTTTTACCGAGATCAATAAAACGGTTGGCTTAATCGAAATCACTAAAAAGGCTTGACCTGTTTTGTATATTATGCTAATATATCCATTATTGACACACAAATGTACGCCATGCACGGACAATAGTGTGATTTGTTCGCACATGACAAACATTTTACCGTGTCAGACTTGCATGGTATTCGGCTTTTAGCCGGTGGGGAATCGGATGAATAAAGATACGCAGGAATATTATGTATTGA
The DNA here is from genome assembly GCA_024684085.1 of Lachnospiraceae bacterium. Classification (GTDB taxonomy): domain Bacteria; phylum Bacillota; class Clostridia; order Lachnospirales; family Lachnospiraceae; genus Colinaster. Next base: position 43,893 of record JAIKXM010000006.1, read on the forward strand.
AGGAACGGGCTGTGCCGGAGGTGTTGCTTAAGGTGGTTGAAGCCAAGCGACTGCTGGATACGGAGAAGGCTCTGAGTGTGGGCGATGCCGTGGACAGAGTAGGTATCAGTCGAAGCTCTTTTTACAAATATAAAGATGACATCTTCAGATTTCATGACAATACGAGGGGTACTACGATAACGCTTACCTTCGATATGGATGACGAACCGGGGCTTCTCTCGGATGTGCTGAAGATAATTGCCGATTTTGGCGGTAATATCCTGACGATCCATCAGAGTATTCCCATTAACGGCGTGGCAGGACTCACGATCAGTATTCAGGTGCTTGAGACTACGGGTGATGTCTCTGAGATGATAGACCGGATGGAGAAGCAGAAGGGCGTTCACCACGTAAGGATCTCCGCTAAAGAATGATCATTTGGTAATCGGATACTTACCTGTTTATCGAGACTGACTGATAAGGCAGGATCGATCATTCCGGTAAGGCGGTATCGATCATTTCTCATTAATAACGAACGTACGAATTATATATAATAATAAAAGCTTCGATAGAAGATCCTGATCGGAGCAAAGGAGGAACATATGGTAAAAGTTGCGGTTTTGGGATACGGCACTGTAGGAAGCGGTGTTGTACAGATCATTGATGACAATAATGCTCTTATCAAAGAGAGGATAGGAGATGACATTGAAGTTAAATACATTCTCGATCTGAGGGATTTCCCGGGTGATAAGAATGAGGCAAAAGTTGTGCATGACTACAATATCATTCTTAACGATCCTGAGATCAGCATCGTATGTGAGACCATGGGCGGGGTTAAGCCTGCATATCAGTTCTCCAAGGATGCTCTCGAGGCGGGCAAGAGTGTATGTACTTCCAATAAGGAACTTGTTGAGAATTACGGACCGGAGCTTATTAAGACAGCACGTGCCAATAACTGTAATTATCTCTTTGAGGCAAGCGTTGGCGGCGGTATTCCCATCATTCGTCCCATGAATACATCGCTTGTACCTGAGAATATCCAGAGGATCATGGGTATCCTTAACGGAACTACCAATTACATCCTTACCAAGATGGCTAAGGAAGGTGCTGATTATGCCGATGTTCTCAAGGAGGCACAGGATCTCGGATATGCCGAGCGTAATCCCGAGGCTGATGTCGAAGGACATGATGCCGGTAGAAAAATAGCGATACTTTCGTCACTTATGACAGGTAAGACTGTGAAGTTTGCAGACGTACATACAGAAGGAATCACAGGTATAGATACAGTTGATTTTGAATATGCTCATGCATGTGGCAAGTCTATCAAGCTCCTGGCTACATCAGAGCAGACAGATGCAGGTTATGTAGCGATGGTAGCACCTTTTATGATCGGTGCGGATCATCCTCTTAACGGAGTTAACGGAGTGTTCAATGCCGTATATGTAACCGGCAATATGCTGGGGGATGTAATGTTCTACGGACAGGGAGCAGGTAAGCTTGCGACCGCAAGTGCCGTAGTATCGGATGTGTGCGAGTGTGCCCGCAATGTCGGACGTACACTTCCCTGCGTATGGTCTGAGGAGAAGCTCGAGCTTGCGGATCCTTCAGCGTCCGTAAGAAAGTTCTTCGTAAGAGTTAAGGCTGAGGGTGAGAACTCAGTTGCCGATGTTTTTAAAGATGCAGAGAAGATCAGGGTTAAGGACGGCGAGTTCGCGTTCGTTACCGGCGAGATGTCAGAGGCGGACTTTAAGCTTAAGCTTGAATCAGTTAATGGTGTGATCAAATCCATCAGACTTGCTTAATGGATTGAATATATACGCTGCGGATGCAGCTGAGTGGAGGATGTTATGAAAAAGGTTGTAAAGTTTGGCGGAAGTTCACTTGCAAGTGCCAAGCAGTTCATGAAGGTCGGAGAGATCATTAAGAGTGATTCGGCACGTAAGTACGTGGTTCCCAGTGCGCCGGGTAAGCGTGACAAGAAGGATACCAAGGTTACGGATATGCTCTATGGTTGTTATGCTCTTGCCGAGGCTGACAAGAATTATGCCAAGGAGCTTAAGGCGATCAAGGAGAGATATAACGAGATCATAAAGGGTCTTAATCTTGATATGACTCTGGACGAGGAATTCAAGGTGATCGATAAGGATTTTGCGGCTAAGGCAGGATCTGATTATGCCGCAAGTCGTGGCGAGTTCCTTAATGGTAAGATCATGGCAAAATATCTTGGTTTTGAGTTTGTTGATGCGGCCGAGGTTATCTTCTTCAAGGCAGACGGATCATTTGATGCCGAGAAGACCAATGAAGTTCTGGGCGAGAGACTTGGCAAAACTGACAATGCTGTCGTTCCCGGATTCTACGGAAGCCTTCCTGACGGAAAGGTTAAAACTTTCTCAAGAGGCGGTTCGGATATAACAGGTTCGATCGTTGCAAGAGCAGCAAGAGTTGACGTATATGAGAACTGGACAGATGTATCAGGTTTCCTTGTAGCTGATCCGAGGATCATCGATAAGCCTGCGGGAATCGAGACTATTACATATAAGGAACTTCGCGAGCTTTCATACATGGGAGCATCGGTTCTGCATGAAGATGCTATCTTCCCTGTAAGAATGGAAGGCATCCCCATCAATATCCGCAATACCAATGCACCTGAAGATCCCGGTACATGGATCGTTGAGAGCACATGCCAGAAGTCTAAGTATACCATAACAGGTATCGCAGGTAAGAAGGGATTCTGCTCAGTCAATATTGAAAAGGCCAAGATGAATTCTGAGATAGGTTTCGGCCGTAAGGTTCTCCAGGTATTTGAGGATAACGGAATATCTTTCGAGCATATGCCTTCGGGAATCGATACAATGACGATCTTTGTTCATCAGGATGAGTTCATGGACAAGGAGCAGCAGGTGGTCTCAGGCATTCATCGTCTCGGAAGACCTGACAGCATAGATATAGAAGCAGACCTTGCGCTTATCGCAGTTGTTGGACGCGGAATGAAGTCCACCAGAGGTACTGCCGGAAGGATATTCTCGGCACTTGCTCACGCTGAGGTCAATGTTAAGATGATCGATCAGGGCTCATCCGAGCTTAATATCATCATCGGTGTTGCCAACAATGATTTTGAGACAGCGATCAAGGCAATCTATGATATCTTCGTAACGACAAGGATTTAGTCGTATCAGACTTCCTGCGGAGCGTCTTTGAAGTCTTAGGAGAAGATGGGCGGGTAGACGTATCTGTCAGGGCTGTTACAGATGTTGTATTATTGATATTGTATTTGCACGGCTTCCGGAGCGATCCGGAAGCTTTTTTGTGTAATAGTTATTACACAAAAAAGCTCCGCGCTCGGCGCGAGAATGTCGCAAGCAACATTCTTTTTCGTAGCGCTGAGTTGCGTGCAATTTTTAAATTGTTTATACAATTTGTTATATATATGAATTATATACAGTTAATATTACGCAAACATCAAATACAACAATAAACTGTAAAAAAATATTGTTATTTTTATAAAATTGTCTTGACAAATTATCACACACATAGTATATTAGTATCAACAACAGAGAAGAGAGAAAGAAATCCTACTTACTCATGTAGGTGTCTATAGATGAAGGTGTAGGCAAAATATTAAGATTAGGAGGACGGTCCACCAGAGTAGTTATCTAACTTTCAAAGCGACGTGAGATGGGGCATAAGGATGAGCGCTTAATTAAGAAGTGCGGTACGTGTGTACAGTAGATGGAAATGCCGGAGAAGACGTCATCACAATTGAATACGGAGACAAATTTTTGAAAGAGAGGTATTAGTCCATTGGATTTATCGTCGTAGAACGGGCATTGATTATTAGATTGTAGTCGATGCCCGTTTTGTTGTGCGCAGATGTGCGTCAGATTCTGTGTCGGGTATTGCGAAAGCCTATAAAATGATATAACATTATAAATTGAATGAAAGTTAGCATTAACGCATTTGAGATATCAAAGCGACTGTAGATAAGACGTTAAGAAGGAATCGGTTATGAGTGAACATTCAAGCAGACGTGAACAGAGAAGAAGAAGAAGAATGATCACCCAGCTGGTCGCATACGGCGCTGTGGCTGTCGTATTGTTGCTGATCGGTCTGGGCGTTACTCTGTTGATCAAATATTTCAAAAACGCAGGCAATTCGGCTCCCTCGCCCGCTGCGCAGGTGGAGACTGAGACATCCTCGCAGGAATCATCATCGGATGAGTATGTATTATATATCAATGAAGAAGAGACTTCGGAGGCGGAGACGGAGACTGAGACGGAGACTGAAGAAGAGACAACAGTGGATCTGCTCGAAGAGGTCGTACGCGACTGCATTGATGATATGCCTATAGAAGACAAAGTAGCAGGCCTTTTTATAATAACACCCGAACAGCTTACGGGAGTGGATACCGTGCTTCAGGCGGGAGACGGCACAAAGGAAGCCTTGGATAAGTATCATATCGGCGGTCTGATCTACTTCGATAAGAATATCAAGTCGGAAGAACAGCTGACGGAGATGATCACCAATACAAAGGCTTTCAGCAAGTATCCTCTGTTCATCGCTGTTGATGAGGAGTTGGGTGATGTTGCGAGATTAAGGAAGGGACTTAATCTTGATCCGATCCAGTCGGCGGCTGATATAGGTGCTGCCAATGACGCGTCCAAGGCGTATGAAGCATATAATTCGATCGGTAAATATATGATCAAGTATGGTTTTAATCTGGACTTTGCACCGGTTTCGGATGTGCTCCTGAACGCCGATAACAAAGCGATCGGCAACAGGTCATTCGGAAGTGATGAAGCCATCGTATCTTCAATGGTAGATTCGTCGGTACGCGGACTTAAGGATGCGGGGGTAACTGCCTGTCTTAAGCATTTCCCCGGACAGGGTGCGGTTAATTCGGATACCCACGAGGGTGTAGCGCTTCTGGACAGAAGTGAAGCTGAGATAGATTCGGTTGAGCTGAAGCCTTTCCTTGCGGGGATCGAGGCCGGAGCGGATATGATAATGGTGGGACATATGACTGTTCCTCAGATCACACAGGATAATGTATTGCCGGCTTCTCTTTCAAAGGAGATAATCACGGATCTTCTTCGTGAGAAGTATCAATATGAAGGTGTTGTGATAACGGATGCTCTTAATATGGCTGCCGTTTCCGATTATTACAGTGCGGATGAAGCAGCTATCAAAGCTTTGAAGGCCGGAGCGGATATGATACTTATGCCCGAAGATTTCGTGCTTGCATATGAGGGAGTCCTTAAGGCAGTTGACGAAGGTGTCATAAGTGAGCAGAGGATCAATGATTCGCTCGCACGCGTATACAGGATCAAGTACAGGGCTACCGTAGAGTAGATAAGAGTATGTTAATAAAGAATGAACATAAATGTGAAAGGTGACAAAATGGACCGAATTATTACAAGTTTATTGGAAACAGATGCGTATAAGTTCTCGATGGGACAGACGATCTACCATCAGTTCAGCGATTACAAGACGACATGGTCGTTCAAGTGCAGGAATGAGGATGTCTTCTTCACCGAGGAAATGGTGGAAGAGATAAAGAGACAGATCAAGCTGTACTGCGATCTCAGATTCAATGAGGACGAGCTGGAATATCTTCACGGCATCAAGTGGATCAAGGGTTCTTACTGTGATTTCTTAAGACTCTGGAAGCCCCGCTATGAAGACTTCTATTTCGGAACGGATGCTCCCTGCGGACTTACGATCGAGACTAAGGGAACATGGCTCAATACTTCAATGTATGAGATCCCGACGCTGGCGATCGTCAATGAAGTATACTTCAGAATGGCTTACGATTATGATGTTCTCATGGAGAGCTTTAAGAAGAGGCTGGATGATAAGGTCAGTCGTCTTGTGGACGGTACATATGAACTCGGACCATTCAGTGAGTTCGGTATGAGAAGACGTCTCTCTGCAGAGGCACAGGAGCTTGCCGTAAAAACGCTTGCGGCTAACAAGTATCCAACATCTACATTTGTCGGAACATCCAACGTGTATCTCGCTAAGAAGTTCGATATCACACCTGTAGGAACAATGGCACATGAGTGGATCATGTGCGTCGGTCAGGGCAATCACAAGCATAATCCTGCATATTCTAACTGGTATGCGCTTGATGCATGGGTTAAGGAATATGGAGTGCTCAACGGAACAGCTCTTACGGATACAATCACTACGGATTGTTTCCTGGAGGATTTCCAGCTGACATATGCGACTCTTTTCAGTGGTGTAAGACATGATTCGGGTGATCCGATCGCATGGGGCGAGAAGATGATAGAGCATTATAACGGACTTGGCATCGATCCTCACACCAAGACACTTCTGTTCAGCGACAGTCTGGACTTCGAGAGAGCGACCGCTATCATGAAGCACTTCAAGGGCAAGGCAAAGGTTGCTTTCGGTATCGGAACTTATATTGCCAATGATACCGATGTTGAGGCACTTAATATAGTAATGAAGACAACGGCCTGCAACGGTATGGATGTTGCTAAAATGTCCGACATTCAGGGTAAGGGCATGTGCAAGAATCCGGATTACGAGCACTATCTCAGAAGATGTATCGCATGGAGAATGGAGCACGAGACCGGCAATAATTCACTCAGGGTGTAAGAGGCGTTACCGAGGACTAGCTACTGTTCACAGGTGTCTGTTCGCTGCAGAAAATATATTCACCGAAACGGCACTCTCGCTCCGATGTAAGCGTAGCGGATACTAAGCTCGGCTTTGCCTCGCTAAGTACCGACGCTCACATAGGCATTTCTTGTGAATATATTTTCTGTAGCCATTAACAAAAACACGGGTGTAAACAGTAACGGGGACTGTATAAAAAGTTGAAATACCGTGTAAACGGCTATTTACTTTTTAAGTAAAATGATTTAGCATAAAAACGATGTGTTATAAACAATTACTAATAAAGGAGTTTAACTATGGATCTTTCAGCACTTCAGAAGGCAAGATATGAGTATTCACCCAAGCTTCCGGGGATGCTCAGAAACGGTATCTCAGATATCTGTGTAAAAGTAGGTGAGGCAACAAGTTCAGTAGCAGATCAGGATAAGATCAAGGCTCTCTTCCCTAATACTTATGGTAAGGAGGAGATCACTTTCGTTAAGGGTTCCAACACTTCAACTCCCAAGAAGCAGGTTGTAGGTGTTATCCTCTCAGGTGGTCAGGCACCCGGCGGACATAACGTTGTATGTGGTCTTTATGATGCTGTTAAGGCAACAGATAAGAACAATGTGCTCCTTGGATTCAAGGGCGGCCCGAGCGGTCTTATCGAAGATGATTACATAGAGTTCGACGATGAGTATATCAATCTGTTCCGTAATACAGGTGGTTTTGATATCATCGGTTCAGGTCGTACCAAGCTTGAGACTGAAGAGCAGTTCAAGATCGTAACAGAAGTTGCCAAGAAGCATGGTCTTACAGCTATCGTTATCATCGGTGGTGATGATTCCAATACTAATGCAGCAGTACTTGCTGAGTATATGGCAGCTAACAATACAGGCGTTCAGGTTATCGGTTGTCCCAAGACAATTGACGGTGACCTTAAGAACGAGGATATCGAGGCTTCTTTCGGTTTCGATACAGCAACAAAGACATATTCCGAGGTTATCGGTAATATTGAAAGAGATGCTAATTCAGCTAAGAAGTATTGGCATTTCGTTAAGGTTATGGGACGTTCTGCTTCTCACGTAGCACTTGAGTGTGCTCTTGAGACACAGCCTAACATCTGCCTTATCGGTGAGGAAGTTGCAGCTAAGAAGATGTCACTTTCAAGCATCGCAGATTACATCGCTGATTCAGTAGCTAAGAGAGCAGCTAATGGTGATAACTTCGGTGTAGCTATCATTCCCGAAGGTATCGTAGAGTTCGTTCCTGAGTTTTCAACACTTATCAAGGAGATCAATGAGCTCCTTGCAGGTAAGAAGACAGAAGAGTTCAATGCACTTCCTGATTGGGCAGCTAAGTATGACTTCATCAAGAATGGTCTTACAGCTGAGTCAATGGCTGTATTTGCTATCCTTCCTGAGTTCGTTCAGCAGCAGCTCTTCTTAGAGAGAGATCCTCACGGTAATGTACAGGTATCTCTTATCGAGTCAGAGAAGTTATTCTCAGCTCTTGTTAAGGATAAGCTTGCAGAGAGAAAGGCAGCAGGTACTTACAATGGTAAGTTCAATGCACTTCATCACTTCTTCGGTTATGAAGGAAGATGTGCTTTCCCTTCTAACTTCGATGCAGATTACTGCTACTCATTAGGATACAATGCATTCATGCTTATCCAGTATGGTTATACAGGATATCTTTCAAAGGTTTCTAACCTCTCTAAGACTGCTGATGAGTGGGTTGCAGGTGGTATGCCTATCACCAAGATGATGAACATGGAGAGAAGAAACGGTGAAGATAAGCCCGTTATCAGAAAGGCTCTTGTAGAGCTTGACGGTAAGCCCTTCAAGTTCTTTGAGGCTCACAGAGATGCATGGGCTGTTGAGACAGCTTACACATATCCCGGTGCAATCCAGTACTTCGGACCTGCAGAGGTATGTGATCTTACAACAAGAACACTTGCACTTGAGAAGGCTTGATCCTTCCGGCAGTTTTGAACTGAGTGAACTATATGGCGCTTCCTTATTGACAGGCTCTTTAAGGAAGCGTTTTATATCTAGATGTGAGGTAATCATGGTATACGATAATGTACTTGAAGCAATGGGGCATACCCCTATGATCAGACTGAATAAGATGGTAGGCGAGGACAGTGCAGAAGTACTTGTAAAATATGAGGGACTTAATGTGGGTGGTTCCGTTAAGACCAGAACGGCCTATAATATGATATTGGATGCTGAGAAGAAGGGCCTGATCAACAAGGATTCCATTATAGTGGAACCTACCAGCGGCAATCAGGGTATCGGCCTTGCGCTTGTCGGTGCGGTAAGAGGATATAAGACTATCATAGTTATGCCGGATTCCGTCAGTGAGGAGAGAAGAAAACTTGTCAGACACTATGGAGCCGGAGTTATCCTGATACATGATGATGGTGATATCGGTAAATGTATCGATGAGTGTCTTCAGACTGCTCTCAAGATGCAGGAGAAAGATCCTAATGTCTTCGTGCCACAGCAGTTCACCAACCCGGCCAATAATAAGGCTCATAAGCATCATACCGCTCTTGAGATACTTGAACAGGTCGGAGGCCCGATAGATGGCTTCTGTAGCGGCGTGGGAACCGGTGGAACTATTTCCGGTATCGGGGAGACTCTTAAGGCTCAGAATCCCGATATCACGATATGGGCAGTGGAACCCGAAGATGCCGCTATCCTTGCGGGAGGCAATATCGGTACACACCTTCAGATGGGCATTGGCGACGGTATCGTTCCCGATAATCTTAATCAGAGCATCTATTCCGATATATGTATCGTGAGCGATGAAGAGGCTATTCAGACGGCTAAGGATCTTGCTTCCAAGGAAGGTCTTATGTGTGGTATCTCAAGTGGTACCAATGTATTCGCAGCATTGAAGCTTGCTAAGGAACTTGGCCCCGGAAAAACAGTGGTGACTATCCTTCCCGACACAGCGGAGAGGTATTTCTCGACTCCATTGTTCGATGAATAAACGGTCGACAAGTTACTGTTCACAGGTATCTGTCCGCTACAGGAAATATATTCACCGAAACGGCGCTCTCGCTCCGATGTAAGCGTAACGGATACTAAGCTCGGCCTTGCCTCGCTAAGTACCGACGCTTGACTAGGCGTTTCTTGGTTAGATTACGAGCCAAGTATGCAACATCGTGCTTGCACGGAATGTTGCATATTTGGCGACTGTAGGACACCGAAAAGCGAAAGCTTTGAGGTGGACAACAGCGTTGTCATCGAGTAGGGGAGGTAAGCCCCTACTCGATAGAATATATTTCCTGTAGCTATTTACAAAAACACGGGTGTGAACAGTAACGAAAAGTCCGTAAAATCAATAAAAAATGGCTCTTTCTGTTGACAAAAGAGTGAAAAAAGGCTATATATAGTATATGTGCGAATGAACGCGCTACAAAATTTGGAATTATGTATGGAGGAGAACTCAATGAACAAGACAGAATTAGTAGCAGCAATGGCTGAGAAGAGCGGCTTAGAGAAGAATAAGGCAGAGGCAGCTCTTAAGGCTTTTACTGATGTAGTAGCAGATGAGCTTAAGAAGGGTGGCAAGGTTCAGTTAGTAGGCTTTGGTACATTCGAAGTATCTGAGAGAGCAGCAAGAGAGGGTAGAAATCCTCAGACAGGTAAGTCAATGAAGATCGCTGCTTCTAAGGCACCTAAGTTTAAGGCTGGTAAGGCTCTTAAGGATATGGTTAACGCATAATAGATAAGATTACCATATAAGTTTACATAATGACAGGGTGTCGAGCCCTGTCATTTTTATATAAGGGCACCAATATTCGTTATAAAGAGGCAGAAATAGCATGAGACTGGATAAGTATCTGAAGGTATCAAGGCTGATAAAGAGAAGGACTGTAGCCAATGAAGCCTGCGATGCAGGAAGGGTTATGATCAACGGAAACGTAGCCAAGGCTTCGACCAATGTGAAGCCGGGTGACCGGTTGTCTATCAGCTTCGGTAATAAAGAGGTTAATGTGGAGATCCTTGATGTGTCGGAGACCGTCAGGAAAGATGAAGCGGGAGATATGTACAGATATATATGAAGAACAAATATATATTAAGAAGCGCCCGTAAAAGGCATAATAGAATAAGCATGATACTTGTTACCATCGTTCTGGTGTTGCTTACAGTGGTCGTCTCTGTCGGCAAGTATAATCTCCGTCAGAAGAAGGCTGAATACGATAAGCGAAAGGCTCAGCTGGAACAGCAGATCTCGGAAGAAGAAGAGAGATCTACTGAGATCGCCGAGTATGAGAAGTACACCAAGACCAAGAAGTTCGCGGAAGAGACTGCCAAAGAGAAGCTTGGACTTGTTAATGAAGACGAGATAGTATTCAAGAATGAGAGCGAAGAATGATAGATTCTGTAATTAATACCATGCGGCGCTATAAGATGATAGAGCAGGGCGATCATGTGGTGGCAGGTATCTCGGGCGGCGCTGATTCGGTACTGTTGCTGATACAGCTGGCAGAATATCGTAAGGTCGTGCCTTTCAGACTATCCGTGGTTCACATCAATCACCTTATAAGGGAAGATGCGTCCATGGATGCCGATTTCGTAAGAGAGCTCTGTGAACGCCTGGATGTTCCTTTTCATCTTAAGGAAGTCGATGTTACCGCAGAGAGTGTCCGTCGGCATATGTCGGTCGAAGAAGCCGGACGTATGGTGAGATACGAAGCTTTTAACAGTCTTGATCCGGATAAGATCGCAACCGGGCATCATAGGGATGACTGCGTTGAGACATTTCTGCTTAACCTGTGTCGTGGAACAGGAATACACGGTCTTAAGGGTATAGCTCCGCGTAACGGTAAGGTGATAAGACCGTTGATCGATCTTACAAGAGCAGAGATAGAGGAAGAACTGTTACGTCTCGGTCAGTCTTACAGAACGGATTCCACCAATCTTAAGACTGATTATTATCGTAACCGTCTGCGCCTTGAGGTGATCCCTTATCTTAATGATAAGATCAATGACAATGCATCGGCTCATATAGCTTCGGCTGCATCGAGACTGTCATCAATGGACAGATATCTGTCGGGCGTTGTGCATGAGAGGTTCTTAAAGGCCATCCGTTTAAGGGATGAGAGGTGCCTCATACTTAATCTTGATTCCCTTAGGAATGAGGACGAATACATCCTCGGAGAGATGCTGTTAATGGCAGTGGATGAGCTTCATAAGGGTCGTAAGGATATAACGGCCGCTCATATAGAGGCAGTTATGTCGGTCATCAATTCTTCGGGTGAGAAGAGGATCAGTCTTCCGTATAATATTACGGTCATCAAGAGTTATGATACGCTGATATTCGATTGTGACAGACAGGAGAGCGAACATCGGGAATATGTTATCAGCTTTCCGGAAGGCAGTACCGAATGCAGAGTGGAACTGGAAGACGGAAGGGTGTTGGAGGCCAGATACAGGCCTATAGATGGCAGAGCTTATCCTGCAAGTGAATCGGTCAAGTGGTTCGACATGGATAAGGTCAACGGACAGATAATGTGCAGATGCCGAAGAGAGAAGGACTATCTTGTTATCAATGACAGGATGCAGACCAAGTCTCTTAAGGATTATATGATCAATGAGAAGATCCCGAAGTTCCAGAGAGATTCGAGATTGCTTATTGCGGACGGAAGTCATATAATGTGGGTCATCGGCGCAAGGATAAGTGAAGCGTATAAGATAAGTGAAGATACGAAAAGAGTTCTTGAGATAGCCATCAAAGAGTCGTAGCGGAATGGAGATATTATGAGTGAACGAGTTGAGATAATGTTCACCGAAGAAGAGGTGAACAAGAGGATAAGGGAACTGGGTGAACAGATAAGTCGTGATTACGAGGGCAAACAACTGCACCTTATCAGTATTCTTAAGGGCGGTACTTTTTTCACCTGTGAACTTGCCAAGAGGATAACCGTACCGGTAACTTTGGATTTTATGAGTGTGTCAAGTTACGGAAGTAAAACGGTGAGCAGCGGAATAGTCAAGATAGTCAAGGATCTTGATGACAGCATTGAGGGCAAGGATGTTCTGATAGTGGAAGATATCATTGATTCGGGCAGAACCCTGAGTCATCTCATGGAGCTCTTAGAGAAGAGAAAGCCCGCCAGCATTAGTCTGTCCACTCTTCTTGATAAACCGGACAGGAGAGTTGTGGAAGTACCCGTGGATTATACCGGATTCGTCATTCCGGATGAATTTGTGGTGGGTTACGGTCTTGACTATGACCAGAAATACAGGAATCTGCCGTACATAGGCGTTGTTAAGTTCGACTAATGAAAGAAATATAAGAAAAGAGATCTGAAAGTGAATAATAATAAAAGATTTAATATACTGTTTTTTTTAATGATCGCGTTGTGTCTGTTGGGATTCATGATATTCAACAGGACGCAGACATTGTCAAGGCTGACTCCGGGCGAGTTCAGTAAGGATCTGGCAGCAGGTAAGATAGTGGAAGCCGAGATCCATCCCAACAAGGAAGTGCCTACGGGTGTTGTATACCTGACATATGCCGACGGAAGTGTTCAGACCATGAACGCACTTAATGTCGATGAGGTAAGGGATGAGCTTATTGAGGCGGGTATCGATCCCCTTGTCGGAGCGGTTCCCAAGGACAGCTGGCTGGTAACGATTCTTGTACCTATGGGTGTCATTGTGATACTGTTCATCCTCGTTATACTGATGTCGGGTTTTATGGGCGCGAGCGGAGGCGGCGGCAGTAACGGGATGATGAATTTCGGTAAGAGCCGTGCGAAGATGTCAACAGATGTTAAGACCAAGCTTGGAGATGTTGCCGGACTTCATGAGGAGAAAGAGGATTTGGAGGAGATCATAGATTTCCTTAGGGATCCTTCCAAATATACCAGGGTCGGAGCAAGGATACCCAAGGGTGTTCTTCTGGAAGGTGCACCCGGTACAGGTAAGACCCTTTTGGCCAAGGCTGTTGCGGGTGAGGCCAATGTACCCTTCTTCAGCATCTCCGGTTCTGATTTCGTAGAGATGTTCGTAGGTGTAGGTGCTTCCAGAGTAAGAGATCTCTTTGCGGAGGCCAAGAAGAATGCACCCTGTATAGTGTTCATTGATGAGATAGATGCCGTAGCAAGAAGGCGTGGAACCGGTATGGGCGGCGGTCATGATGAACGTGAGCAGACTCTTAACCAGATGCTCGTTGAGATGGACGGTTTCGCTATCAATGAAGGGATCATTGTAATGGCTGCCACTAACCGTGTGGATATCCTTGATCCCGCTATCTTAAGACCCGGAAGATTCGATCGTAAGATAACAGTCGAAGCTCCCGATGTCAGAGGCAGAGAAGAGATCCTTAAGGTACATGCGCGTAATAAGCCGATCGGTGATGATGTTGACTTCAAGCAGATAGCTCAGACTTCAGCGGGATTCACCGGAGCGGATCTGGAGAATCTTCTTAATGAGTCTGCGATACTTGCAGCCAAGAATAACCGTGCATTTATCTCAATGGAAGATATCAAGATGTCGTTCATCAAGGTAGGCATCGGAGCCGAGAAGAAGAGCAGGATAGTATCCGATAAGGAGAAGAAGATAACCGCTTATCATGAATCGGGACATGCTATTCTCTTCCATGTGCTTCCCGATGTGGGACCTGTATATACCGTATCCATCATCCCTACAGGACAGGGAGCTGCCGGATATACAATGCCTCTTCCCGAGAAGGATGAGATGTTCTTGACCAAGGGCGGAATGATACAGGATATAATGGTATTACTCGGAGGAAGGATCGCCGAGGAGCTTATCTTTGACGATATTACAACGGGAGCTTCCAATGATATCAAGAGAGCAACCAATATCGCAAGGAAGATGGTCACACGTTACGGTATGTCCGAGAATCTCGGTGTGATCAATTATGATGACAATGAAGAGGAAGTCTTCATCGGTAGAGATCTTGCCCATCCACGTAATCACAGTGAATACATAACCGGCGAGATCGATAAGGAAGTTAAGCTTATCATCGATAAGTGTTATGCTGATGCCAAGAAGATAATCCTTGATCATAAGGATGTACTTGAGAAGAGTGCAACCCTCCTCCTTGAGAAGGAGAGGATCGGCAGAGAAGAGTTCGAGGCGCTCTTTGAGTAATGCCTGTATGAATTAAAGCGCAGAGAGGAAGACTTCACGGAATGTGCGATAAGACACCTATTTTTTCCATAGAGGGTACTGTTATAAAGGGAAGACAGATGGGGCATACCTGGGGCTTCCCCACGATCAATGTACCCATGAAAGATAAGCCTGAGTTCCTGCATTCCGGAGTGTATTTCTCTGAGGTTACCTTTGACGGTGAGGTGCATTATGCCATTACCAATATCGGTGTGAAGCCCACAATAGAAGGTGTTAACGGACTTGGTGCCGAGACATTTATATATGATTATGAGGGCGACCTGTATGACAGGGAAGTGAGAATAGACTTATATCATTACAATCGCCCCGAGTGTAAGTTCTCTTCCATAGATGAGCTTAAGTTAAGGATAGGTCGGGATATAGAAGAGGGCAGGTCTTATTTCGGACTTACGGGAGCAAAAGAGTGAGTACCAGAGACAAATTACTTGAATTGCTTGAGTCTTCGTCGGGTGAATATCTGTCCGGTGAAGAGATAGCCGAGAAGCTTAATATATCGAGGACATCTGTGTGGAAGGCGGTCAACAGCCTTAAGAAAGACGGGTATGATATCAGGTCTCTTCACAATAAGGGCTACAGTCTTGATGCCAATGCGGATATCTTAAGTGAATACGGGATACGCAAATTCCTTAATGGCAAAAATAAGGGCTTGGACTTTGATATACGCGAAGAAGTGACTTCCACCAATGCTCTTCTTAAGAAGAGGGGAGATAACGGCGAGAAGGCGGATCTTGTTATGATAGCCGTTAAACAGACGGAGGGACGAGGAAGATTCGGCAGAAGTTTCTTCTCGCCATCCGGTACGGGATTATATATGTCGATACTCCTAAGACCCGTCAATACAACGGTTGCCGAAGCCACCATGTATACGACGATGGCGGCGGTAGCGGCGATGAAAGCCGTGGAAGAACTGACAGGATGCAGACCCTCTATCAAATGGGTCAATGACCTGTATATGGATAACAGGAAGGTCTGCGGTATACTTACCGAAGCAAGCGTCAATATGGAGAACGGCTGCATAGACTATGCGGTTCTGGGCATAGGATTCAATCTCTATCCCCCGAGCGGAGGATTTCCGGAAGATATAGAGAATAAGGCGGGATCGATCTTAAAATACAGCAGGGCTGATTCAAGGAATAAACTGGCTGCTTTTTTCCTGAATGAATTTATGGAATATTACAGGAGCGGAAGCAGATCTTCGTATATTGATGAGTACCGTGCAGGCTCGATGGTGATCGGAGAGAGAGTCAATGTGATAATGCCTGACAGCGAAAGAGAGGCGTATGTACTCGATGTCGATGAAGAATGCAGGCTGGTAGTAAGATACGATGACGGAAGTGAAGAGAAGTTATCAAACGGTGAAGTGAGCATAAGGAGAATTGAAGGATGAGCAAAGTATTGATTTTTTTGGCAGACGGTCATGAAGAGATAGAGGCTCTTACCGTAGTGGATCTCTTAAGAAGAGCAGGTATCGATATCACAATGGTATCGATGAATCCCGACAGGAATGTCACCGGTTCACATAACATAAGAATAAATGCGGATATAACCCTTGCGGAAGCGGACTTCGACAGTGCGGATATGCTGGTCCTTCCCGGCGGAATGCCCGGTACACTTAATCTTGAAGCTAATGAACTACTCATGAGCAAGGTTGAGGAATTTAATAATGCCGGAAAATATATCGCAGCCATATGTGCGGCTCCCACGGTATTCGGTCATAAGGGATTGCTTAAGGGCAAGAAGGCATGCTGTTATCCCGGTATGCACGATCAGCTGACAGGTGCGGAAGTAAGCTTCGACAAGGTATGTGCCGACGGCAATATCATCACTTCGAGAGGACTCGGTACAGCGATAGAGTTCGCACTTATGATAATATCCAGGTTAAGCGGTCAGGCTGTGGCTGATAAGATCGCTAATTCAGTAGTATATGAAAGCAGGTAGAGGAATGAAGAAATATAAGGTATTTATAGACGGAAGCGAAGGAACAACGGGACTCAGGATCAATGAGCGTTTTAAGAACAGGGAAGATATAGAGATCCTCCATATCGATCCGGAACTTCGTAAGGATCCCGCAGAGAGAAAGAGACTTATCAATGAATCGGATTATACCTTCCTCTGCCTTCCCGATGCGGCAGCTATTGAGGCAGTAGCACTTGTGGATAATGACACTACTGTCATAATTGATGCTTCCACGGCACACAGGACCAATCCCGACTGGGCATACGGACTTCCCGAATTGTCTGAGGAGTTCCGTGAGAGGATAGCGACATCCAAGAGGATCGCCGTTCCCGGCTGTTATGCATCAGGTTTTATAATGATGGCTTATCCTTTGGTTAAGATGGGTATCATAGGTAATGATTATCCGATGACGATCTCGGCTCTTTCAGGATACAGCGGAGCAGGTAAGAAAGCTATCGCTTTATATGAAGCCGAGGATAAGAGTAATGAGTTGTGGGCTCCGAGACAGTATGCGCTTAAGCAGCAGCATAAGCATCTGAAGGAGATGAAGGCTATACCCGGACTTGCTACAGAACCCATATTCATTCCTATCGTGGATGACTATTATTGCGGAATGATCGTTAACCTTCCTCTGCATAAGAGTCTTATGAAGATCAGACTCACTCCCGAGGAATTAAGGGACAGACTTGCCGATTATTATAAGGGTCAGAGGTTCATCCGTGTGGCCAATTACGGAGCGGAAGAAGAATATAACGGTTATTTCAATGCCAACGAGATGGCAGGTCTCGACAGTGCTCAGATATTCGTAACAGGTAATGATGACAGGATAGTAGTATCCGCAATGTTCGATAATCTTGGAAAGGGAGCTTCGGGTGCCGCAGTTGAATGCCTTAACATCTCAATGGGCATAGATCCTGCGACCGGACTTGTGTTATGAATATAGTACTCCATCAGCCGGAGATTCCGGCTAATACGGGCAATATAGGACGTACCTGCGTTGCTACGGGAACTTCGCTTCACCTTATCGAGCCTTTGGGATTCCATATAGATGAGAAGTCTCTTAAGCGTGCGGGTATGGATTACTGGGATAAGCTTGATGTTCACAGATATGTTAATTACAGTGACTTCTGTGAAGCTAATCTGAAGGGTGATAAGAATGATAAAAATGCGCCCAGGTTGTGGATGGCAACTACCAAGGCGCATAAGTGTTATACTGATGTCACTTTCGGACCCGACGATTATATAATGTTCGGTAAGGAAAGTGCCGGTATACCTGAGGAGATACTCGTGGATAACGAAGAGTACTGTATCAGGATACCGATGTTAGATGAGATAAGATCTCTTAATCTGTCCAACTCTGTGGCGATCGTGCTCTATGAGGCCTTAAGGCAGAATAACTTCGCCGACATGGCCCGCACCGGAAGCTTGCACAGACTGGCCTGGAAGGATCAGTAAGATATGACTTATATATCCGCGGCGCTGTAATCACGTCCGCGGGTCTTTTTAAGCAGTTTCTTCATAAAGGCAAAGGCGGCGTCTTCACCTTCATCTCTCATGATGATGAGTGCTTTTTCGAGAACCGCCCTTGTGTCCTCATCTATTACCAGATGTTCTCTTGAAGGTTCGTAATAATTCCAGGGTGCGCCTGAATTATATTCCTTACTGTTGTAAGCCATGCAGGCGGCATATCTGTCAGCGATCATTTCGGCAACGTATTTCATAGGCATACGACATCCTACGATATAAGGAGCATTGCGGGGAGTGTAATCTGTCCAGTATTCGAAGTGATGCTTGTTGCGCCCCTTGTGATGAAGCCAGCTTGTTGACACTCCTGTCAGAACTCTCGCTGTCGCATTGGGTGAGAAAGTACCGCAATAGTACTTAACGCTTGGGATAAATTCCGTGGGAGAGAACTTGCTCATATCATGCATTATCCCCTGATAATACAGCCCCATTTTGAAACAGGCGACTCTCACATAATGCTTATGCGTCATTATTGTCTTTAAGTGTCCGAAGAATCTCTCGGGGAAATTCTTTTCTTTGTATAATTCGTATTTTTTAGTATCCATGCGTCTAATATACCACAAAACAGCCCGCAATTGTTGTATAATAAGACCGATATGTGTGAACGTATCAGGCGATCATGACAGGGTGCAGACCTGCGTCTGACACTACAGAAAGATCAGTGAAAGTATATATATATGAATCAAAAAGTTTTATCAGTTTTGGAATATAACAGAATATCGCAGATGTTGGTTGACAGAGCCTCTTCCCCGCTTGGGCGTGAGATGGCTTCAGAGCTTAAGCCCTTTAGCGATATCAACATCATCAACAGGGAGCAGGACAATACGGCAGATGCCCTGCAACGTTTACTTAAGAAAGACGGAATAAACTTCGGTTCCAATAAGTCGGTACTCAGGAGCCTTCGATCACTTGAGATAGAGGCTACTCTTTCTATCACGGAACTGCTGACACTGGCGGAACTGCTTAATAATGTGAAGCGTGTGGCTGATTACGGCCGCAGGGAGAGGGATGATGAGAGTCCCGATTCCCTGACAGAGAAGTTCGATGCGCTTAAGCCTCATACACAGGTGGCAGAAGAGATCTTCAGATGTATCATCTCTGAGGATGAGATAGCTTCGGATGCTTCCCCTGCTCTTAAGGATATACGCAGGCAGATAGGCATAACCGGAGATAAGATCCACTCTACACTTAATTCAATGGTCAACGGTTCACTTCGTACCTATCTTCAGGATGCGGTGATCACTCAGAGGGACGGCAGATACTGTATACCGGTCAAGGCCGAATATAAGAGTCAGGTGCGCGGTATGATACACGATCAGTCATCCACAGGCTCAACTCTTTTCATAGAGCCGCAGGCGGTGGTCGATCTTAATAACCGCATCAGAGAACTCGAACTTGAGGAGAAGCGAGAGATAGAGAAGATCCTCGCTGACTTAAGCCGTTTGGTTGCAACAGTCGCAGATGACATTAAGCTGGATCAGAAGATCATGACCGAGCTTGACTTTATCTTCGCCAAGGGACGTCTCGCTCTTGATATGAAGGCCTCAAGGCCTATCTTCAATACTTCGCATAAGATCAATATACGTAAGGGAAGGCATCCGCTTCTGGATCCCGGTAAAGTGGTTCCCATAGATATAAGACTGGGAGATGAATTTGATCTTTTGGTTGTGACAGGTCCCAATACCGGAGGTAAGACCGTGAGCCTTAAGACGGTAGGTCTGCTTACGTTGATGGGACAGGCGGGTCTGCACATTCCGGCGCTCGACCGCTCAGAGCTGGCTGTTTTTACCAAGGTATATGCGGATATAGGCGACGAGCAGAGTATCGAGCAGAGCCTGTCAACGTTCTCTTCCCATATGAAGAACATAGTCACTATCTTAAAACATGCCGATGCTGACTCTCTGTGCCTCTTTGACGAGCTGGGAGCCGGTACGGATCCAACAGAGGGAGCCGCGCTTGCGATTGCCATTCTCGATCATCTTCATGTTAGAGGTATCAGGGCGATGGCGACCACTCATTACAGCGAGCTTAAGCTCTACGCTTTGTCTAAGGGCGGCGTTGAGAACGCAAGCTGTGAATTTGATGTTGAGACACTGTCGCCGACGTACAGACTGCTTATCGGTATTCCGGGTAAGAGTAATGCTTTCGCGATATCCAGAAGGCTGGGGCTTCGCAATGATATCATCGAAGCTGCCAAGGAGCAGATCTCCGATGAGAAGGAGAGCTTCGAGGATGTTATAACCGATCTTGAGAATACGCGCAGGGAAGTTGAGAAAGAGCGGGAGGAGATAGTTCAGTATAAGCAGAAGATCAGATCGCTTGAACAGGCGCTTGAGCGTAAACAGGAGAAGATCGACGATGCTCGAGATAAGATCATAAGAGAAGCCAGAGAACAGGCAAGAGATATATTAAGAGAAGCCAAGGATGTGGCGGACGAGACGATCAGAACCTTCAATAAACTTGGCCCCGACGTGACCATTAAGGAACTTGAACAGGCGAGGACGAAGGTAAGAGATAAGGCCAACAAGAATAACGAGGGCTTAAGTATTAAGGCTGATTCGAAGCCTGTCAAGAAGGTCAAGGTTGCCGAGATCAAGCTCGGCAGTGAGGTAATGATAAGATCGATGGGTCTTAAGGGAAGTGTCAATTCCCTTCCCGACGCAAAAGGTGACATGTTTGTCATGTGTGGCATCATGCGTACCAAGACTAATATCAATGACATCGTTCTGCTGGATGAGCCGATCGAGACAGGGCCTAAGAAGAAAGAACGTTCAGGAGTGGGTCAGATCAAGATGAGTAAATCTTACTCCGTAAGGGCGGAGATCAATCTTCTGGGCAAGACCGTGGATGAGGCGATATACGAACTGGACAAATATCTTGATGATGCTTATCTGGCACATCTTCCAAGTGTCCGTATCGTACACGGCAAGGGAACAGGAGCCTTAAGGCAGGCAGTAATGGCGCATCTTAAGCACAACAAATATATCAAGAGTTACAGACAGGGCGAGTACGGCGAAGGCGATGCGGGAGTTACCATCGCGGAGTTTAAGTGATCTGTCGTGGCGGATGTAAAACGGAGAGGTAAAATGGCAACAAAACAAAAGATAATGATAGTCGATGATGACAATAATATAGCTGAGCTTATCAGTCTCTATCTTGTGAAGGAGTGTTTTGAGACTCTGATAGTGAATGACGGCGAGTCGGCCATCAGCAGTTTCGAGAGCTTCGCTCCCAATCTTATATTACTGGATCTGATGCTTCCCGGCATGGACGGATATCAGGTGTGCAGAGAGATAAGGATGAAAAGCAATGTGCCCATCATAATGCTGTCTGCAAAGGGTGAGGTCTTTGACAAGGTACTGGGACTTGAGCTCGGGGCTGATGATTATATGGAGAAGCCCTTTGACAGCAAGGAGCTCGTAGCCCGGGTTAAGGCTGTTCTGCGAAGGTTCAAACCTTCTCCCGATACTGAGATGGCAGAGCAGATTAAGCTTGTGGAATATCCCGATCTTTCGGTCAATCAGACCAACTATTCGGTCGTCTATCACGGACGCAATGTGGATATGCCGCCCAAGGAACTGGAGCTTCTCTATTTCCTCGCATCTTCGCCTAATCATGTATTTACAAGAGAGCAGTTACTGGATCAGATCTGGGGCTACGAGTATATCGGTGACACAAGAACGGTTGATGTTCATATCAAGAGACTGCGTGAGAAGATCAAGGATCATGAGTCATGGAGGATAGCTACCATCTGGGGTATCGGCTACAAATTCGAAGTGAGAGCATAAGTATATGAGAAAAACTCTTTATCTGAAGTTCATGCTGGCGTATGCATTGTTTGGCATCTTCGCATTCATAATGGTGGCCACTTTTGCATCAAGCATGACTCTTGAGAGACTGAAAAGAGAAAAAGCGGATAATCTCTATGAAGAGGCCACGATCATAGCCAATCATTATGCCAGAGATCTCTACAGTAACGCGATATCTCTGGATGCGGTTAAGAATCAGCTCGACGCTCTGGCGGTATATCTTGATTCGAGGATCTGGATCATCAATCCTTCGGGACGAATGGTTCTGGATTCATCCAGGAAGCTGGATGTTGAGAAGGAAGTTGTGGTCGATCATTTTGATTCCACCATAATGGCCGGTTCGTATTACACAACCGGCAATTTTTTCGACAGCTTTGATGATGAGATGCTGTCTGTCTTCGCGCCCATAACATCCGATTATAAGGTCAAGGGCTACGTAGTGATCCATTATCCGATGTCGGATCTCAGACAGTCAAAAGAGAGTATACTCAGTATCTCGTATATTCTGCTGATACTGATATTGCTTCTCTCAATGATAATCCTGATATTCTTCACGGAGTTCGTATATATACCGCTTCGCAAGATCACGGATGCGACCGAGCAGTATGCCGCCGGTAATATGAATTATGAATTTTCCGTCGATAGTGATGATGAGATAGGTTATCTGGCCGCTGCCCTTCAGTTCATGGCGAGTGAGATCTCCAAGGCCGAGGACAATCAGAAGAAGTTCGTGGCCAATGTCTCTCATGATTTCAGGTCGCCGTTGACATCCATTAAGGGCTATCTCGAGGCGATGCTTGACGGAACCATTCCGGATGAGATGCATGAGAAGTACCTTGGTATCGTGCTTAACGAGACAGAGCGCCTGACTAAGCTTACCAACTCCCTTCTTACTCTTAATAACCTTAATGTAAAAGGTGTGATACTCGAGAAGACGGAATTTGATATCAATGAGATAATCCGTAGTACAGCCGAATCTGCGGAAGTTCAGCTTCGTGCCAAGAAAATCGAACTGGAACTGGTGCTCACGGATGAGAGTCTTATGGTCGAAGCCGATATGGGTAAGATACAGCAGGTACTGTACAACCTTTTGGATAATGCCATTAAGTTCTCACATAACGATTCTTCGATCAAGATCGAGACTACGGTCAAGCATCAGAAGGTCTTTGTCTCCGTCAAAGACAGCGGTATCGGAATCCCGAAGGACAGCATTAAGCTGATATGGGACAGATTCTATAAGACCGATCTTTCACGAGGCAAGGATAAAAAAGGAACGGGACTCGGTCTGTCTATCACCAAAGAGATCATCAATGCCCATAACGAACACATTAATGTCATCTCGACCGAGGGCGTCGGAACCGAGTTCATCTTCTCACTTCCGGTTGTGGAAGATGAGGAAGATTACTAATGCTACAGAGCTTATTTTTTCGCCGTTCGGACGAAGATTAAATGCCCTTGATTTTGGGCAAATCATCTTGACTATAAAAATCTAAAAATGTACAATTGACACTGTGTTTTTATGAAAAAATTCATATATATACGGCATTAGACGGTAGATCAATACCCTGTGCCTAAGGATTACAGAGTTGGAGAGAAGTTATGAAGATAGGATTTGACAACGACAAATATCTTAAGATGCAGTCTGAGCACATCAGAGAGAGGATACACAAGTTTGACAATAAGCTGTATCTTGAGTTCGGAGGTAAGCTCTTTGATGATTTTCATGCTTCCCGTGTATTGCCCGGTTTCCAGCCGGACAGTAAGCTTAAGATGCTTCTGCAACTGAAAGATCAGGCAGAGATCGTAGTGGTAATAAGCGCAGAAGATATAGAGAATAATAAGATCAGAGGCGATTACGGCATCACTTATGATCTTGATGTATTGAGACTTATCGATGCCTTTACGGAGATCGGTCTGTATGTCGGAAGTGTATGTATCACCAAGTACAACAGTCAGGCCGGAGCGGATCAGTTTATTGAGAAGCTTTCTTCTCTGGGTATCAGATCATATAAGCATTATAAGATTCCCGGCTATCCTTCGGATATTAAGCGTATCGTATCCGAAGAAGGTTATGGCAAAAATGAGTATATTGAGACAGAGAGACCTCTTGTCGTGATCACAGCTCCCGGACCGGGTTCGGGTAAGATGGCAACCTGTCTTTCACAGCTTTACCATGAGCATAAGAGAGGCATCAAGGCCGGATATGCCAAGTTCGAGACTTTCCCTATATGGAATCTGCCTCTTAAGCATCAGGTAAATATGGCATACGAGGCAGCAACGGCTGATCTTAATGACATCAATATGATCGATCCCTTCCATCTGGAAGCATACGGCGAGACAACGGTTAATTACAACAGAGATGTTGAGATCTTCCCCGTGTTGAATGCCATGTTCGAACAGATTCTGGGTGAAAGCCCTTATAAGAGCCCGACTGACATGGGTGTCAATATGGCGGGCAACTGTATCATAGATGATGATGTCTGTAGAGAGGCATCTGAGCAGGAGATAATCAGAAGGTATTATCAGTGCCAGTGCGATCTTAAGAGGGGCGAGGATTGTAAGTCTGCTCTTTACAAGCTTGAGCTTATCATGAAGCAGGCAACTCTCACTACCGAAGACAGAGCGGTAACAACCGCAGCACTTGAGAGAGAGCAGGTTACCGGACATCCCGCAATGGCAATAGAACTTCCTGACGGAAGTATCATAACAGGTAAGACATCGGATCTTCTGGGTGCTTCGGCAGCAGCCATTATGAATGCGCTTAAGGCTCTCGGCGGTATCGATCATGAACTTCACCTGGTATCCCCCGAAGCTATAAGTCCTATTCAGACTCTTAAGACAGATTATCTCGGAAGCCGGAATCCCAGACTTCATACGGATGAGATTCTGGTGGCACTTTCGATTTCGGCAGCTACCAATAAGGAGGCTGAGAAGGCACTTAAGCAGATAGGTCGTCTCAAGGGATGCGAGGCTCATTCTTCAGTAATGCTCTCAAGAGTTGATGAAGATATGTTCAAAAAACTGGGCATTCACTTAACCTGCGAGCCTAAGTACGAAGAGAATAATAAGAAGTATCATAAGCGTTGAGGCTGTGATGGGGAATTGTGATTAACCGTTAGCCACCATTCGGATCAGACGTGAAAAAGTCTTTTGAACACGGAAATTTCATACTTTTTTAATTGATTTTGTAAGATCGAATACTCTATAATCAAAACTGTCAGTGCAGTAGCACCGGCAGTTTTTTAAATGGTTTGATAGAACAGATCCGTTCGGATATGCAGGGATCTCGGGTGGTAATGGGATAACACCCGATCATGACAGAGGTAGAGAATGAACAATAACATTAATAATTACGATGGCAATAACCACGGTGGAGACATGCGTGGTCCCGGCGGTCAGGGAAATGGCGGTAATGGGCAGGGCAATCCTAATCTACAGCCCCACAAGCAGAGCTTTTTATTCCTTTTGATCGCAGTTCTGGTGACACTTATATTCATGAGTTATTTCATGAAGTCCGTAAGTGGTTCCGCAACAAAAGAGATAACTTATGACGAATTTGTTCAGATGCTTAGCGAAGACAAGGTAAAGAGCGTCTATATCGGCTCGGATAAGATCGAGATCATTCCCAAGACGGAGAAGAGTGAGAACACCGCCAATAATTATATGAGGAGTCTGATGGATTCCGGGATCACATATTATACGGGTATAAGTGAGAGCGGTGATGCGCTTACCGCACGACTGCTGGAGGCAGGTGTTGAGATCAAGAATGAGATACCCAACAATTCCAGCTGGCTCTTATCGATCTTCCTGATGTATATCCTTCCGATCATCCTTCTGTGGGCATTGTTGAACATGTTGTACAAGAAGATGTTCTCCGGTGGCGGTGGCATAATGAATGTCGGCAAGTCCAATGCGAAGGTATATGTACAGAAGGAGACAGGAGTTACTTTTGCGGATGTGGCAGGAGAGGATGAGGCTAAGGAATCTCTTGTTGAGGTTGTGGACTTCCTTCATGATCCTGCGAAGTATATCAAGATAGGTGCCAAGCTTCCTAAGGGAGCCCTTTTGGTAGGCCCTCCCGGAACAGGTAAGACTCTTCTTGCCAAGGCTGTTGCCGGAGAAGCTCATGTACCATTCTTCTCGCTTACGGGTTCTGACTTTATTGAGTTATATGTAGGTGTCGGTGCTTCCAGAGTAAGAGATCTGTTTAATGAAGCCAATAAGAATGCACCCTGTATTATATTCATAGATGAAATAGATGCCATAGGAAGAAGCCGTGACAGCAAGTACGGCGGTGGTAATGAAGAGCGTGAACAGACTCTTAACCAGCTTCTGTCAGAGATGGATGGTTTTGATACCACTAAGGGTATCCTTGTACTCGGTGCTACCAACAGACCTGAGATACTCGATAAGGCATTACTTCGTCCGGGACGTTTTGACAGAAGGATTGTTGTAGAGAGACCTGACCTTAAGGGTCGTGTCAATATCCTTAAGGTACATGCCAAGGATGTTAAGATGGATGAGACGGTTGACTTCGATGAGATTGCTCTTGCTACAAGCGGTGCAGTTGGTTCGGATCTTGCCAATATGATCAACGAAGCAGCTATCAACGCTGTTAAGGAAGGCAGGGAACTTGTATCTCAGAAGGATCTTTTGATCGCGGTTGAACAGGTTCTTATGGGTAAAGAGAAGAAGGACAGGATCATGTCCAAAGAAGAGCGAAAGATCGTATCTTATCATGAAGTCGGACATGCTCTTATCTCGGCACTTCAGAAGAACTCAGAGCCGGTTCAGAAGATCACTATAGTACCAAGGACAATGGGAGCTTTGGGATATGTAATGCATATGCCCGAAGAGGAGAAGTTCCTTAATACCGAGGCGGAGTTAAGGGATATGTTAGTCAGTCTTCTTGGCGGTCGTGCTGCTGAGGAACTTGTCTTTGATACTGTTACCACAGGTGCTTCCAATGATATAGAGAGAGCTACGGATATAGCAAGGTCAATGATCACCCAGTACGGTATGAGTAAGAGATTCGGACTTATGGCACTTGCTACGGTAGAGAGTAAGTATCTTTTAGGTACAGCGACTCTTGATTGTGCTGATTCTACTGCCGCTCAGATCGATGATGAGGTTATGAAGCTCTTGGCTGACAGCTATGAAGAGGCCAAGAGAATGTTATCCGAGAACAGGGATGTTATGGACAAGATAGCGGAATTCCTGATAGAGAAAGAGACCATTACAGGTAAGGAATTTATGGATATCTTCCGTGAGCTTAAGGGACTTCCCGAGCCGGATCCCGAGGAGGAGAAGAGATCAAGGATCAATATGAAGTGATCATCTCTGTTATCAGACCGTTGTTTCTGTAATATGAAGTTAAGGATCAGGCGTGATCAAGAAAGAATATACAGCTGCGCTCATGTTGTTGCCCATATTTAATGTACGGTTTTTGATGAAAAATGACTGAAGTGATGATATGATATAATATAGTTGTTTTAAAGAACTGTATAGATAAGGAGAAAAACTTAAGATGGCAGATGTTGCATTGATCACAGGAATCACGGGTCAGGACGGATCTTACCTGGCAGAGTTCCTGTTGGAAAAGGGATATGAAGTACACGGACTTATAAGGAGACTCAGTATATCCGGTACAGGAAGGATAGATCATATTATTCGTAATAAAGAATATGAAGGCAGGTTTTTCCTTCATTATTCGGATACAACGGATTCAAGTTCTCTTATAAGGATAGTGGCGGAAGTGAAGCCGACTGAGGTATATAACCTGGCTGCGCAGTCGCACGTAGGTGTATCTTTTGATGTTCCCGAATATACGGCAGAAGCTACGGGTGTATCTACGCTTAAGATTCTTGAGGCTATTAGATTATACGGAGGTCCCTGCAAGTATTATCAGGCTTCCACATCTGAGCTCTTCGGTGGCATTCCCGAGACAGCGCCTCAGAGTGAGAAGACACCTCTTTATCCAAAGAGTCCATATGGCGTAGCCAAGCTCTATTCGTATTGGATAACTGTTAATTACAGGGAATCATATAATATGTTCGCTTGTAACGGTATCCTCTTCAATCATGAATCTCCCAGAAGAGGAGAGCTGTTTGTAACCCGTAAGATCACTCTTGCCATAGCCAATATCCTCGCCGGTAAGCAGGAGAAGATTTCTCTCGGTAATATGAATTCCAAGAGAGACTGGGGTTTTGCAGGAGATTATGTTAAGGGTATGTGGATGATGCTCCAGCAGGGTAAGCCTGATGATTATGTTCTTGCTACCAATGAGACACATACCGTAAGACAGTTTGCCGAGAGAGCTTTTGCAGACTGTGGTATCACTATCCGTTGGGAAGGTGAGGGCTTGGATGAGAAGGGTTATGATGCAGCTACAGGCCGTCTGCTTGTGGATGTTAATCCTGAGTTCTACAGGCCGGCTGAGGTTGAGTTCCTGTGGGGAGATCCTACCAAAGCAGAGAAGATCCTTGGATGGAAGAGAGATATTGATTTCGAAGGTCTTGTAGATATGATGATCGATGCCGACATGAAGGCGATCACGGGAATGAGTTGTAGCGAGTATATTGCTTCGCAGAGAAAATAATGTTAGAGATTATTGTAAGTTGGTTCGTTATTACGATAATTACATATAGTATTGGATATAGCGTGCTTCGACTTCCGGCGGTTATCAACCGCCGGGTAAGGTTGGAGCGCTTCTTTTTACCTTCGATGCTTGCGGGAATGATGGTATGTAACGTCTATGCGGAGGTCTACAGCCTTTTTGACGGGGTCGGAATGCTGGCTTTTGTTATTATGTCAACCATAGCCATCATACTCCTCTTTATCAATCGAAGGAGAATAAAGGAAGATCTGTCGACAGCTTTTTCTGAGGCGCATCCTGTTTCCGTGATACTGAGGATCATACTTATCCTGCTTATCAGCTTCTGCAGTTCAACAGGATATATGCATTTTGATACAGGCTTGTATCATGCTCAGGCTATCAGATGGATAGAGGAATACGGTGTTGTTCCGGGACTTGCCAATCTTGAATTAAGATTCGGTTATAACAGTTCGGAATTTGCTCTTAATGCTCTGTTTGGCTTCAAGTGGCTTCTGGGAAGATCCCTTCATACGACGGGCGGTTATCTTCTGATGGTGTCATGCATGATCGCGATGGGTGTCGGCAATGCCTTCAAGCGTATCGCGTTTGGTGCCAAAGATAAGAAGATCGATATCAGATTAAGTGATCTTGTAAGGATAGGACTGATATTCTATATATGTACCATACTCGGAGAGATCGTCTCTCCGGCTTCCGACTATTATGCGCTTCTGCTTGTCTTCGATATAGTCATATTGTGGCTTGATGCCACTTATCTTCATGACGAGCTTGTCATATCGGAAGCTGAACTGATGGCGATGTACACCTTCCTGTCGGTACTGATACTGTATACTATTACCATTAAGCTTAGCGCGGGATTACTTGTTATACTGGCTGTAGAACCGGCATTAATGCTGATCCGTCACAAGAAGGTGAAGGGAATACTCATGGGAGTGGGTTCGGGGCTCATAGTGTTGATACCTCACCTCATTCGAAACGTGATAATATCGGGATGGATGCTGTATCCCGCTGTTTTTCCGGATATATTCAGTGTGGACTGGAAGGTTCCCAAGGGCGATGCGCAGTTCGACGCTGTTGAGATAGGTCTCTATGGCAGGGGCATCACCGATATGTCTCATATGTACGACCCCATCACTCAGTGGTTCGGTAACTGGTTCGGTGCTCTTAAGATGCTTGAGAAGGTCTGGGTCATCGGTTCTGCGGTTGCCGTGGTGGCAGGCCTTATCCTGCTTGTAGTGTTACTGATCAATGCCATCAGGCTTAAGAAGGATGGAGAGCGCGATCTTCCGTCGCTGATGATCTTACCGGAATACTCGGTGGTATTCGTTACCATAGCATCCTGCGTGATATTCTGGTTCAGGTCGGCGCCTCTTGTAAGATACGGATATGCGTACCTTATCATACTTCCGATACTTGTATTCGGATACGTATTCATCCTGATAAGGGAGCTGATCGCGGAATACAGTGAGCGGTTAAAGAAGATAACAGGCCTGCTTGCAGCGGCAGTGGTTATGCTGTTTCTGTTATCCAAGGCATATGATATAATAGTACTTGTGGGATCTGAAGTGGATAACGGAACACTGTTGACACAGATGGATTACCCGAACGGAGCTGCGGAATGTTATGATGTGGACGGTCAGAATATATATATTGCCGTTGACAGAGGCCAGATCGGTTATTATAAGTTCCCCGCAACTTCGCTTATAAGAGATGATCTTCATCTGCGGGGAGACAGCCTCGAGGATGGATTCACCCGCAATAAGATTCGGGATTGAGTGATAAGACTTTAGACCGGTCGGTAAGATTCAGGATTAAGGAATAAGATTCAGGAAGGAGGGTCCTCTAAGGACTTTTGAGAAATGGCTAATTTGGAGAAAAATGATAAGATTTACGTTGCAGGTCACAGAGGCCTTGTAGGAAGTGCGATAGTAAGAGCCCTTAACAGAGCCGGCTATACCAACATCGTCGGAAGAACACATTCAGAGCTTGATCTTATCGATCAGGCGGCTGTAAGAGAATTCTTCGAAGCTGAGAGACCTGAAGTGGTGGTACTTGCAGCGGCTAAGGTCGGTGGTATCAATGCCAATCAGACAGCTCCCGCTGAGTTCGCATACGAGAATATGCAGATACAGTGTAATGTTATCAAGTGCTGTCATGACTATAAGGTTAAGAAGCTTCTTTTCCTTGGAAGTACCTGTATATATCCCAAGATGGCACCTCAGCCCATCCCCGAAGATGCACTGTTAACAGGTCCCCTTGAGACTACCAATGAGGCGTATGCCATTGCCAAGATATCGGGTCTTGAGATGTGTAAGTTCTTCAAGATGCAGTACGGTGATGACTTTATAAGCTGTATGCCTACCAATCTGTACGGACCTTATGACAATTATGATCTGAGCGGAAGTCATGTAATGCCCGCACTTATTCGTAAGTTCCACGAAGCTAAGATCAACAATTCACCTTCGGTTGAACTGTGGGGAACAGGTTCGCCGTTACGAGAGTTTTTGTATTCGGATGATATGGCTGATGCCTGTGTATATCTGCTTGAGCATTATGACGGTCTTCAGCATGTTAATATCGGTACAGGTAAGGAAGTTACGATCAAACAGCTTGCTGAACTTGTCCGCACAACCGTAGGATATGAGGGCGAGATCGTATGGAACACCGATATGCCTGACGGAACACCAAGGAAGCTTACGGATGTTACCAAACTCCATGAATTAGGCTGGACACATAAGATCGAACTGGAAGAGGGCGTTAAGCTTGCTTATGACTGGTTCAGAGAGAATGTAGAGACAGCGAGATTATAGATATTACCCGTGATCGGGAGAAAGTTATAACTGACACATGTGTCAGTTGGAGGGTTACCAATGAATACTTACGGAATCATTATGGCCGGCGGTGGCGGAACACGTTTCTGGCCCTTATCAAGAGCTGACAAACCCAAGCAGTTCCTCAATCTCTCAGGTGAGGATACCATGGTAAGAGAGACTGCTGTAAGGTTGGGTAAGATAACAGGAGAGGAGAATCTGTTCATTGTTACCAGCGCCGCTCACAGAGATATGTCGATAGGGTATACAGAAGGTGTGGTCGATCCTTCCCATATATTAGGCGAGCCTGCTGCCCGTAATACTGCTGCCTGCATCGGATATGCCGCAATGGAGATCATTAAGAAATACGAAGACGGTATCATGGTGATCGCCCCTTCGGATCATTTTATCAAGGACGAAGAAGAATTCGTCAGAGTCATGAAGGAAGCTGTTAAGACTGCAGAAGAGACTTCCGCGCTTGTGACTGTTGGTATCA
Organism: Lachnospiraceae bacterium; assembly: GCA_024684085.1. Classification (GTDB taxonomy): domain Bacteria; phylum Bacillota; class Clostridia; order Lachnospirales; family Lachnospiraceae; genus Colinaster. Next base: position 75,878 of record JAIKXM010000006.1, read on the forward strand.
AGCCAACCTTTCCTTGTACGGGATATGGTTATATAAGGAATTCCGAGACGGATTCGGATGTATATCGCAAAGTTGATGAATTTGTGGAGAAGCCTGATCTGGAGACTGCCGAGAGTTATGTGGATAGCGGATATTACGCATGGAACAGCGGGATGTTCGTATGGAAGGCATCGGTTATCCTGGGATATTTTGAGAAACTTCTTCCCGATATATATGATCATCTTAAGAAGATCGGTGATGCTATGGGAACGCCCAAAGAGAAGGAGATAATAGAGGAGATCTATCCGTCTATCCCTAAGATATCCATCGATTATGGCATAATGGAGAGAGCAGATAACGTTCTTATGCTTGAGGGTGACTTCGGCTGGAATGATGTGGGAAGCTTTGATGCGCTTGAAGAAGTATACGGAACCGATGAGAACGGCAATGTCAATATGGCCAATTCCTTAATAGTAGATTCTCATGACAATGTTTTCTGTGGCCCTAAGGACAAGCTTATAGCAGCAATGGGCGTTGAGAATATTGTGGTAGTCACAACCGAAGACGGTGCGGTAATGGTATGTGACAAGAGAAGAGTTCAGGAGATTAGGAGATTCCCGGAGCTCCTTAAAGGAACAGATAATGAGAAGTTCATATAAGCGATAGAGGATAAGATCCGTAAAAGTCCGTTAACTATAAATGTATTCTGATCAAAGTGATCTTCTTAAGAATACGGTATAGTGATGCGTTAAATGGACGTTGGTAAGCTTAAGACAGCGTAATCTGCTAAATGGACTTAAATGAGCGTTTGTGATAGAATTTGCCTATGAATATTTTAGGAATAACAGCTATCCTGGTCTTGCCGTATATGGCCGGATATATTTTGAGATTTATATTTAATAGCAAAGAGACTAGTCAGATTGAGACATATCTGATTGGTTTCTTTTTTCTGTTTTTTCTTAACGGAACATCTCTTGCCATAGCGATCAGGCAGAATGCTACGATAGGGGATATGACTTTTATGATCAAAGCTATTGAGATCATAATCGCTGTCGCATCTGTAGTTGTATTCGTTATGGGGCGGATGATGGGAAGAGGTAAGCCCTACAAGTATACTCTCGAACCCGAGTGGAAGAATGAAGAGAAGATAATGCTCTTAATTGTCTGTCTGCTGGCAGGTATCATAGCATTGAGGATAGTACTTCTTGCTTCATATGTTAGGGATGATGAATACCTCGGAATGATCAAGACTATCCTGAATACGGATACTCTGTTCAAATACAATCCCATTACTTCGCAGATATCTGACATGGGTGTCATAGGTTCCAAGAAGATCATCACGCTTCCGATATATTACACATGTCTTATCAGGATATACGGGTTTGCTCCGGTGGATTTTCTTTATATACTTCTTACGATGCAGACTGTTGCCTGCATATTCTTCGTGTCGGTTATCCTTGCAAGACCGATACTTAAGTCTCGTAAGAAGCTTCTGACTTATATCCTGTTTGTTGGATGCGTTATTCTGAGCGGTGACTATTTCAGTGGAGCGATATGTAAGAAGATCTTATGGAACGGATATGCCGGTGATACGATAGTGGCATCTGTTATGTTAACCTACATACTCTTCGTGTTGACACGCTGGTACAGGCAGGAGAGGGGCGACGATCTTCTGACCAAGCCCGATGAGGAGCAGGTGACATCGATTGGTAAGGCAGGCTGGTACAACAGATTCCTTAATCTTTTGCGGATATTACTGTGTACACTTGCTTCGCTTACCATGACGCGAGTGGCATCGGGAGTCTTGCTGATAATCATAGTAATAGGTGTGGGCAGCGTAGCCTGTACTCTTCGCTTTGGTAAGGAGGAGTTGTAGATATGCTGCAGATAATCAATACAATGAGCAACTTCTTCGCGGGAAGCAAACAGGAAGGAAGCTATTTCCTGTTGCTGGCGATAAGTATATTCGCTCTTTACAAAATGGATAAGACTAAGAACCGCTGGTACATCCTGTACGTAGTGGCTCTGGTTCTTCTGGTAGTGGGTAATCCGTTGACGATATGGCTTTTGAGTCTTGTATTTCCGGCGGTTGCGGGATACAGCTTCGTTATACCGGTTCTTCCGATACTGATCTTTATTCCATATACGGCAACGGAGCTTCTGTTCACTTTAAAGACTTCGAAGGAGAGATATATCCTGACGGCGGTCCTGTTCATCTATGTTTCGCTCTGCGGTAATCTCTTCGGCACTTTTGGCGGTAATACGGTCACGGCAGAGAATTACTATGACAGTGAGAAGAAGGAGATAGTCCGTTTCGTGGATGAGAAAGATCCGAAGCTTTTGCTGGGTGATACGACGATACTTCCTTTTATCGTAAGTTTCGGCGATAATGTACCCCTGCTGTACGGAGCAGACCTGTGGAAGCAGGATCTGGATCTGGGTTATATGGACGAGTATGATGAGGAGATCTACAGGATCTTCGATCTGATGCAGAATCCTGTCGTATATATGCCACAGATAGCTGATTTGGGCAATCTATACGGTTGTGATATAATAATAGTCGATAATTTTGAAGGACATAAGGCTGCCGAAGGTGAGTATACCCTTGGCCTTGAGACAGACCACTTCCTTGTCTACATGAAGAGGTGAGAAGATGCTACTGAGTGTTATAGTACCCTGCTACAACGAAGAAGAGAATGTCCCGCTGTTTTACGAGGAATTAATGAAGAACAGCGGTTTTTTCGAAGAGAAGGCTCTCGACGTTGAGGTAATATATATTGATGACGGTTCTTCCGACTCTACGGTGGAGGAAGTGAAGAAACTGCATGAGCGGGACGAGAGAGTTAAGCTGGTCTCTTTTTCGCGTAATTTTGGTAAGGAAGCTGCAATATATGCGGGTTTTGAAAAATCATCCGGCGACTATGTTGTCATGATGGACGCAGATCTTCAAGATCCCCCGTCACTTCTGCCGGAACTGTTCGGATACGTGGAAGAGGGATATGATTCCGTTGCCACGAGGAGGGTGACCAGAAAGGGCGAACCCCCGATCAGGAGCTTCTTCGCAAGGCAGTTCTATAAGATAATGAATAAGATCAGCCGTACGGATATAGTGGACGGCGCAAGAGATTACAGGCTGATGACCAGACAGGTGGTAGACTCGATTCTGGCGCTTGGCGAGTATAACAGGTTCAGCAAGGGAATCTACGGCTGGGTTGGATTCAGGACCAAGTGGGTTGAGTTCGAGAATGTCGAGAGGATCAAGGGCGAGACCAAGTGGAGCTTCTGGGGACTGGTACTCTATTCGCTTGAGGGTATCGTGGCCTTCAGTACCGCGCCTTTGGCACTGGCTTCTTTTATGGGTATTGTCTTCTGCCTGCTGGCTGTGGCTCTGATCGTGTTCATACTGATAAGATCAATATTCTGGACCGATCCGGTTGGCGGCTGGCCGTCGCTTGTATGTATAATATCGCTTGTAAGCGGTGTGCAGCTGCTCTGTCTTGGTATTCTCGGCCAGTATCTTGCCAAGACTTATCTTGAGGTTAAGAAGAGACCTATATATCTGAAGAAGGAAGAGATAGATTAAATAGTGATCAGTATAATAGTTCCTGTCTATAATGCGGTCAACTACATAGAGACTACCATTGAGATGGTGTTGAAGCAGACCTTCACCGATTGGGAGATGATCCTTGTGGATGATGATTCGAATGACGGCACAAGGGAGCTTCTGAAGAGATTAGAGGAAGAGAATGCCCTTGATGGCAGGATCAGGGTCGAATACCTCGATGGCAATAAGGCGCGTGCCGCAGGTGCGAGGAATAGAGGACTTGAGCTTGCGACAGGAAGATATATTGCCTTTCTTGATGCCGATGATGTGTGGCTTGAGGATAAGCTTGAGACACAGCTTGCTTTCATGGAGGAGAAAGGTGCTGCTTTTTCATTCACCGCATATGAATTTGGTGATGAGGAGGCAAGAGGAACAGGTAAGATAGTTAATGTGCCGGATAAGATCACTTACAGGGAAGCTCTGTCAAGGACGGTAATTTTTACATCAACAACGATGTTTGATACTGAGCGGATGGATAAAGAACTGATCTTTATGCCGGATATAGCAAGTGAAGATACCGCAACATGGTGGAAGATACTTAAGAGCGGGATCACGGGTTACGGACTGGGCAAAGCCCTCGTGATATACAGAAGACCTGCGAACTCTTTGTCTTCCAATAAGGCGAAGGCGGTTGTAAGGATATGGAATCTGTATCGCAAGGCGGAAGGCCTTGGCGTGATCGAGAGCGCGTATTACTTCTGCGGTTGGGCGGTAAGAGCGACATTTAGAAGATTATAGATTAGAGTCATTCTTTTTGATAAATAACTCGGAGATTATTATGAAACCTGCTGAGACTGTAAAAAGAACCGTGATCCTGTTATGGAGCCTCCTGGGAGTGCTGATCATGACAGGCATGTATATTTATACCTGGTATTTTGTCTACAATAATGTCGATCATAAGCTGGTATGGCACGTTAAGCTCTACCTTAAGGGTCATATCCTTATGGGTATCATCTATCTGGTATTGTTGTTTTTCTTCGTAAGTACATTCGGAGGTATGAAGATAGGATATCTTAAGCCGATGGATGTCTTCTTCTCACAGCTATTCGGTATAGCGATAGTAGATGCCATAAGCTACGGACAGATCTCGCTTATGGAGGTAAGACTTGTTAAGGCCTATCCGATGTGGCTCCTTCTTTTTGCACAGCTCATATTCTCGCTATGCTGGTGTCTGGCAGGCAATATGCTCTACAGGGTATTCTTCCCGCCGAGGAAGCTGCTGCTCATATACGGCGATCATGACACCGGTTCGATCAGGAGTAAGTTCGCAAGCCGTAAGGATAAGTATGATATAGTCGCACTTAAGTATATGTCCGAAGAGGGTATATACGACGATATGATAAGTTCCGAATATGACGGAGTCGTGCTCTGGGATGTACCGGCCACCGTTCGCAATAAGATGCTTAAGTACATGTATGCCCATAACATAAGAGTATATATGATGCCCAAGATCTCGGATGTTATCATAAAGGGAAGCGATCCCCTTCATCTGTTCGACACACCCATCTATCTTACAAGGGAGTATTCGCTGAAGGTGGAGCAGAGATTCGCAAAGAGGTGTATAGACATAGTCTGTGCTCTTTTACTCGCAGTACTTACCTCACCCATAATGCTGATAACGGCGATCGTGATCTTCTGCTACGACAGGGGCCCCGTGCTCTACAAGCAGGTCAGATGTACCATCAACGGCAGGCAGTTCAAGATAATGAAGTTCAGATCCATGCGCGTGGATGCCGAGAAGGACGGAGTTGCAAGACTTGCCACCAAGAACGATTCGAGGATAACGCCTATCGGACGATTTATTCGTGCGGTGAGGATAGACGAACTTCCCCAGTTGTTCAATATTTTAAAAGGAGATATGTCTTTCATTGGACCCCGTCCCGAGAGACCTGAGATAATCGAGCAGTATATCGAGGAGATTCCGGAGTTCGCTTTCAGAATGAAGGTGAAGGCGGGACTTGCCGGATATGCGCAGGTGTATGGCAAGTATAATACCACACCTTATGACAAGCTCAAGCTCGACCTCTCATACATAGAGAATTACAGTGTATGGCTGGATCTTAAGCTCATGCTGTTGACACTTAAGATACTCTTCACCCCCGATGCTACAGAGGGCGTGGATGAAGACAAGACTACGGCAGCAGGCTGAGTGCGAAGATCAGATGACAGTGCTGTCGTCGACCACAATGACTAATGGAGATTGATGATGAAGAAGCAATATATGGACGAGCCGGTAGATCTCAAACGACTTATGTCCTTCCTTATCAGAAGAGCGTTTATAGTCCTCTTATCGGTTGCAGTCGGTGCGCTCATAGGCTTATGCCTCTACAAGGCCTATACCGGCATCACGAACGGTGAGCCCAAGTACAGGATAACCGATGACTATTACATAACCTTTGATTTTGATAAGTTCATCCATGCGACGGATTATTATAATGCCTATACATGGAATGAGATCCTCCATGACGATCCGATCGTCGATCGCGTGATGGCGGAGCTTCCCGAGGGTACTGACAGAGAAGAAGTGCTCGCTTCGGTTACGAGCGAGATGCTAAGCGACTATAGGATCCTTACCGTCTACATTACCGCAAAAGATCCCGAACTGACAGACAGGATAGCCACGGCATACAATAAGGCCATGTTTGCGTTTGGTGAGCAGATAGATATGATCACAGTGATTGAACTGTGGAGTGACGGCGATGTAGTAGAATATAACGAGAATACACGTGGCGGAAATGCGGCGATCCTGGGAGCGATACTTGGATTTGTGATAAGCTTCTTCGCGCTTCTGATAATGTATCTTGCCGACGACGGAATATATTCGGAACGCGACTGGCGTAACCGTTATAAGGATATAGTCTTTCTTGGTGCGAAAGGCAGCGAGATGTATAAGAAGAATAAGGACTTTATACTTGGCGAAGACAAGGATTATCCTTTTGTTAATGTATCGGATATTAGGCCTGAGGATCTGGATTATGATCCATTAAGGAACGCCGGAGGCGTTATCTTAGAGTTTACTAAGGGGCGCGACAAGGGCAGGGATATCGATGAGATGATATATGCTCTTGAGAAGCAGAATGTAGATATAGTTGCATCATGCTTTACGATGAATTGATGGAAACTTTAGTTTTCTAAAGCGGCGCACACTTGTGACTTTAGTCGTGTGAGGCTTCGCGGTTTGATCGTACCTTAGTGTATGAAGGAGTAAAAATGACCATACAGACACTTGTGTCAGCTCTACAACAGAATACGGAAGCGCTTCCGGATAAGATGGGTCTTGAGGCAGATGCCATCATCATCAATCAGTGCGATGAGTATTCTTATTCCGAGACTGATGCGGATGGAAGGAAGATAAAAGTCTTCAACTGCAATGACAGAGGTGTCGGTTTAAGTCGTAATACGGCTCTGATGAGAGCAGACGCGGATATAGTCCTCTTTTCCGATGAGGATATCATCTATGAGAAGGGATATACGGAGACTATCCTTAAGGCATTCGAAGAGAGAACGGAAGCCGATATACTCATCTTCAATCTCGAAGTTGATGAGAGCAGAAGAACCTACTTCAATACTTCCGAGCATAAGGTGCACTGGTATAACTGCGGAAGGTATCCGACCTACAGTTTTGCGTGCAGAAGAGAAAGGCTGATAAGCCATAATATAACCTTCAATCTTAACTTTGGCGGCGGTACACCGTACTGTAACGGTGAGGACAGTCTCTTCATAAGCGAATGTCTGAAAAAGGGGCTTAAGGTGGTGGCTCTCCCCATAACGATAGGCAGGGAAGAGGTACGTCCAAGTACCTGGTTCAAGGGATATAATGAGAAGTTCTTCTTTGACAGAGGTGTGCTCTATCACTTCCTCTACGGCAGGATGGCAAGAGTCTGGGGACTCAGATTCATCTTTAAGAATAAAGGTGAGATGTGTAAGGAAATAACTCCCGGGAAGGCGTATTCGTTGCTTTCCGAAGGCATAGATCACGGAGCAGGGATGTAATAGACGGTAAATAACATGTTGTTGTATACGGGAATCACTTTGCTGACAGTATTACTGGCAGCTTTGGTCAGACCAACTTCATACAGGAACAGCAGGCAGCGGGTAATGAACATGGTAAGCTTCGCTGCCATTTTCACAATACTTACTCTGCTTGCGGCATTCAGGCTTGAAGTGGGTAATGACTACGGTAATTATGTAACGACCTGCCATGAGATATTCAACAAGGGTTATGTGGTGACAGAGCCCGGCTTCAATCTTGTGGTTCGTATTCTCTATACCATTTCGGGCAAAGAAGACTACATTCTGATGTTCGCATTTTTCGGTGCTGCGATAGTCTTCCTGTTCTTATATGCCTTTATCACGATGAGTGACAGCTTCCTCTGGTCTGTTTTTCTTTTTATGACTTTGGGTGTATATTTCAGGTCATTCAATACGGTAAGATATTATTTCGTTCTTGCGATAACTCTTTTGTTGCTGCGACTTGTGTCCGATGTGGTCGTGCAGGATCCGAAGGACGGCAGCAGGCATATCAGTTATCAGAGACTTATATTTTTCATAATTCTGACACTTGTGTCAGCTACCTTCCATAAAAGTGTGCTGGTCATCATTCCTCTGTATCTCTTTTGCAGACTGCCTCTGCGCAAGTGGATGCTGTTATTGATAGGTGTTCTGGCGGCCGCGGGATTCTTCCTGTATGAGCCTATCATGGAACTGGGGCTTAAGTTCTATCCGTCTTACATCGGTACGGAATATATCACCCGACAGGTGTCGATAAGTGACTATCTGCCGGCAGTCGGCAGGGGTATCCTTGTTCTGATCTTATCGATCATCTGCTACAGAGAGGCTGTAAGCGATAGGGCCGATAACAAGCTGTATATGAATATGAACATTCTGGGAATCGCGCTGTATTGCAGTTGCTACAGACTTCCTCTGATATCGAGGATAGGTTATTATCTGATGACTTCACATCTGATCTTCGTCCCCAATATCATCAGTTCCCTGACGGGCAGGAAGAAGAAGATCGTCATGATAGCTGTAGCGGTATTTGCTTTGATATATTATGTGTATTTCCTAAGAGGAGCTTACGAAGTGGGAACGAGAGTCCTGCCATACAGAAGCTGGCTCTTTGATACGGCCGACTGGCTCGACCAGACGGATATATTTGACTGGGGTGTACTGACACCTCTGGAGCGATGATTATGAAGATAAGATTTGTGATCTTTGTCGTATGTCTCAATTCAGGAGATAAGCTTATGAGTACTCTTAAGAGTATATATGAGCAGACTTACGACAATGTGGAGATAGTGATCAAAGACGGCCTGTCAACAGATACGTCTGTTAAGGAACTTAAGACGTTACTTAATGTAGATGGTGACAGCTTCGCTACAGATACGTCTGTTAAGGAGCTTAAGACATTACGTAATGCTGAAGGCGACAGCTTCTCAACAGATATGTCTGCTAAAGAACTTAAGGCTTTATTTAATACGGAGGGTGATAGCTTCGCTACCGTATACGAGGGTAAGAAGACGGTCTTTACCGCTAAGTCTGATAAAGGTATCTACGATGCCATGAATCAGGCGGTAGAGATATGGTATGGCCTGAACAGTTCGGTGGATGAGGGCGAGAGGGTGTACTGCCAGTTCCTTAATTGCGGGGATGTTTTTTATAATAAGACTGTTCTTGAGGATATGGCGGAAAAGATAAAAAGTGATACGCGTGTCAGTGATGATGAGTTATTGATCTGTTACGGTGACAGGTTTAATGTATTACAGGGATCCGTGGTGACGTCGAGTCCCAAGATCAATGATCTTGCGCTGTATCGGAACGTGCCCTGTCATCAGGTGTGCTTCTATGACTACAGGCTGATGGCTGACAGAGGTGGAGAGTCTTATACCTGTTATTATCAGAAGTACAATGTGCGAGGGGATTATGAGCACTTTCTGAACTGTGTCTATGAGAGAGGGGCAGGGACCCGTCATATGGATATCGTGATATGCAGATATGAGGGAGGAGGTTATTCCGAGACCCCCGAGAACAGGAAAAAGAGTGAGCAGCAGCACAGAGAGATAACCCGGAGGTATATGGGCGTTAAAGCGGACATATACAGGTGGATAATGATACTCAGCGGAGCGAGGATAAGGACATATCTGTCGGAGAGTCCGGTTTTCGCAGGTGTATACAATAAGATCAAGTCGGCTATTTATGGGATGGGTAGAAAATGAGAGTTTTATGGCTATGTAATCTTGTTCCGCCAATGATAGCGGAGAAACTGAATCTTCCGGTCAGTGTTAAAGAAGGCTGGATCACGGGGACACTTCAGAAGATAGTCGAAGATTATGAAGAGGACGGCGGACTGGAGCTGGAGATAGGTATATGTTTTCCCGTGCCTTCCGAGAAGCAGGTCTTTAAGTTCGAAGTCGGTGTAACGGTACTGGGAAGGAAGCAGTATCCCGTAACCTGTTATTCTTTTTATGAAGATACCTCTAAGCCTCAGGATTATTGTGAATCCATGACAGGCAGGTTCGAAGAGATCATAGAAGATTATCAGCCTGATCTGGTGCATGCCTTCGGTACGGAATATCCTCATACCTTCGCCATGTCATTGGAGCTTATAGGATCCGACAGACTGCTTATAGGTCTTCAGGGCATCATAAGCAGATGCGGAGAAGAGTATCTTGCTTCTCTGCCTGAGGTCATAGCGAACGGAAGGACCTTCCGGGATATAGTCCGGAGAGACAGTATTGCGGAACAGCAGGCCAAGTTCCTTGAGCGCGGTGAATATGAGAAGCAGGCCATCAGGAATTGCCGCCATGTAATGGGAAGAACGGATTTTGACAGGGAAGCGGCGCTTTCCCTTAATCCTGATATTAAGTATCACAGGCTTAATGAGACCATGAGGGATACCTTCTATGACGGAACCTGGGATGTGAATAATTGTGATAAGCATGTCATATTCGTGAGCCAGGCCGACTATCCGCTGAAGGGCTTCCATTATCTTCTTGAGGCTATGCCGGAGATATTGGAGGAATATCCCGATGCCACCATCAAGGTAGCGGGTAATGATATAACAGGTTTTGAGACACTCAGGCAGAAGATCAGGCTGGGTGGTTACGGAAGATACTTAAGAGCACTTATGCAGACATATCAGCTTACTGAGAAGGTCTCTTTCCTCGGCATGATGAATGCGGAAGAGATGAAGCTCCAGTATCTGAGGTGTCATACTTATGTTTGTCCATCTGCTCTTGAGAATTCACCCAATTCCGTAGCGGAGGCCATGCTCATGGGTGTTCCCGTTGTTGCTTCCGATACGGGCGGTATACCTTCGATGATAGATTCACCTGAGGAAGGTCGTCTTTTCCCGGTAGGCAACAGTCATGAGCTTGCCGAGAATATCAAGGCTATATGGAAGGACGACGGCCTTGCGAGTGAAATGTCCGCCTGCGAGATGCAGAGAGCTGCGGATACTCATAACAGAGAGAAGAATTTTAACAGATTGATAGAGATATACAGAGAGGTTATAGATGCTGCCAAGAATAGTAATGGTGAGTAATTATATCAACCACCATCAGCTTCCCTTCTGTAATGCCATGTACGGAAGACTCGGTGACAATTTTATATTTATCCAGACTGAGCCTATGGAAGAGGAAAGGGTCAGGATGGGATGGCAGATCAGAGAGGAAGATGTGCCCTACCTTCGCCTGTCCTATTCCGACAGGGAAGAGGCAATGAGGCTTATAATGGACTGTGACCTTCTCCTGGCAGGCTGGACTGAAGCGGAGCAGATGTTCAGACCGCGCCTTAAGGCCGGCAGGCTGACTCTCAGGGTGAGTGAGAGGATATACCGTGAGGGCAGATGGAAGTTCATCTCACCCAGGGGTCTTATACGCAAATATATGGATCATACCCGATTCCGCAATTCCCCTGCATATCTGTTGTGCAACGGTTCTTATGTTGCGGGGGATTTTAACCTTATAGGTGCATACCCCGGCAAAAAATACCGCTTTGGGTATTTTCCCGAGACCAGAGTCTTCGAAGACGAGTCCGAACTGTGGGAGAAGAAGGGAATATTCAACAGAGTTAAGATAGAGCATCCGGAGGAGCTGCCGCTTACGCCTCCCATACTCTATGACAGACCGTTTGAGATAGTCTGGGCAGGAAGGTTCATGGAACTTAAGCATCCGGAATATATGATAAAGCTCGCAGCGGATCTTGTAAGAGCAGGATTCAGGTTCCATATACATATGATCGGTGACGGTGAGTTAAAGAGCCGTATGGAAGAATATGCCGAGGCGGAGCTTGTGGCGGAATATATTACAATGTACGGTTACAAGTCGCCTGAGGAAGTAAGGGATATAATGGAGAACTGCCATATCCATGTATTCACCAGTAACCGGCTTGAGGGCTGGGGAGCTGTGGTCAATGAGGGCATGAATGCCGGACTGGCCGAGGTAGTAAGCGGTGAGGCAGGTTGCGCTGATTATCTTATAGAAGACGGAGTTAACGGTCTGATATACAGGAAAGACCGCTATGAGGATATGAGGGACAGAGTTATCAGTCTTATGGAGGACCCGGAGTATATGTTCAGGTTGGGTAAGGCTGCCTATAAGACTATTGTGACGGAATGGAATGCCGAGACGGCGGCAGACAGAGTCATTGCTTTTTATGAAGGCCATACGAACGGCAGGATAGATATTCCAGCGTCGGGACCGATGTCAGAAGCCTGATCGATTGGCAGTCGGTTACTTAATAACAGTCGGAGAAGGATAATGGTTACAATAATCGTACCCGTCTATAATACGGAGAAATATCTCGAGAGATGTGTCAGATCTGTAATGGCGCAGACTTATAAGGATCTTGAGATCATACTGGTGGATGACGGATCGACGGATTCATCCGGCAAGATGGCCGATGAACTTGCCGTGGAGGATGGAAGGATAAGAGTTATCCATCAGGTTAACGGCGGTTCTTCGCGTGCGAGGAATACCGGTATAGATAATGCTCACGGAGATTATATAGGCTTTGTGGACAGTGATGACTATATTGACGAAGATTTTGTCAGTCTTATGATGGATGCCATAGAGCGGTATGATGTCCAGATGGCACAGATATCGAGGGATGAGATCGACGAACAAGGTGAGAGACGTCCGGATGTATGCATCCCGCCTTCGGAGGAATCGCTGATCACATCCGAGGAGCAGCTCAGAGAGCTTTTGATGCACAGAGGAGATTGTAGTTTCTGTACGAGGATCACGAAGCGGGAACTGTTTGATGATATGAGATTTCCCGAAGACCGTCTCAACGAAGACTTTTATCTTCTTGTGGAGATGCTGGGAGTCATAGATAAGTATGTGATACTGCCGAAGCAGGCTTATCATGTGTTCTATAGAATGGGAAGTAATTCCCGAAGAGAAGACCCCGAAGACTTCAGCAGGGTGTTCACGGATATTGTCGTTAATGCGGATCATGTGGAAGAACTGGTATCGGTCAGATATCCGTTCCTTACGGAAACGGCGAAGAGGTTCGCCCTGATCCAGAGATTGGATTATATGCTTCATATACCCATATCCGCAATGAATAAGGATAATGTATTCTATAACGGGGTTAAGAGATATCTGAGGAAGAATTTCGGAAGGATGATCCTCAACAGATATCTGACACCCAAGAATAAAGCATATCTGGCGGTTCTTGCCATAATGCCAAGGACTGTCCGCAGCCTTCACAGGAAAGTGAAGAGTATAAAGAGGTAAAAAATGGCATCAACAAGGGATATGACGGAGGGAAGGACGTTTCCCATTATTTTTGCTTTTTTTATACCTGTGCTCGGTTCCACACTTTGTCAGCAGTTATACAATATTGTTGACACTATTGTTGTGGGCAAGGGTGTGGGTGACATGGCGCTCGCCGCAGTCGGTGCAACCGGCGCCATAACTTTTTTCATGTACGGATTCATCTTCGGTCTCGGAAGCGGAATGGGTGTATTGATGTCCCAGAGGTTCGGAGCCGGTGATTATAACGGATTAAGAAAGTCCATTACCATGGGTATCCTCACTAACGGTATAACCGGTATCACTATTGCGTTACTGGGCATGATATTCATGAGGTCCATTTTGGAGGCGCTTAATACTTCCGAGCTTCTGATGCATGATGCAATGTTGTATATCATCATCATTCTGTGTGGTACGCCAATATCATTATTCTATAATTGCTATGCGGCCATACTTTCCTCGCTCGGAGACAGCAGAACTCCCTTAATGGCAGTGCTTCTGTCATCAGGAGTTAATATCGTTCTGGATATAGTTCTGGTAATCGTTGTCGGAATGGGAGTCGAAGGCGCTGCCATCGGTACTCTTCTTGCTCAGATATGTGCGGGTGTCTTTTGTTATATCAAGGTTAAGTCGATCGAGGTCGCAGGCATCAGTCGTGAGGATTGGATAATTGACACAGGTGTCATTAAGCAGATGTTCAGCATCGGTGTTCCGATAGCTTTCATGAACTCCATTACAGCTATCGGAGTTCTTGTATTGCAGTTCTTCGTTAATGCTTTCGGTGTTCAGTATACGGCAGCTTATTCTGCCGGAGGAAGGATAGTAGAATTTGCCATGCAGCCCTGCGCTGCGGCCGGAATGTCCTTAAGCACTTTCGCAGGTCAGAACCTCGGTGCTAAGAAAATAGACCGAATTATGCGAGGTCTTGGAGACGGAGTAATTCTGGCAAGTGCACTGGCTGTCATATCCGGTATCTTGCTCTTCTTTTTCCCGGAGCAGATAGTATCACGTATGCTCACGGATAAAGAGATAATAGCTTTGGCCGTTCCCTACCTTAAGATCTGCGGTTCTATGATGTGGGCAATAAGTTTCCTGTTTCTTGTGAGAGATACACTTCAGGGAATGGGTAAGACCTTTGTTCCCATGTTATCCGGTATCCTTGAACTGATCGCAAGAGTTGTGGTCGTATTCCTGTTCTCCGAGTCTCTTGGGTTTAAGGCCATTGCACTTTCAGAGACGGCTGCATGGGTCGGAGCCTTTATCTTAAACGGAGTCTTTCTTGTGATAGAACTGAAGCGCCTGAAGCGTTCATTTTGACATGTTTCTAAATTTGAACCGGAGGATATCTTTGTTGTTTGCATTTAATCAGTTAACAAAAGGACTTAGCGGATATGAAGATATAGAAAAAGAGTATCCGCTTGAAGAATTGAACTAAGGCAACAGTTATCAACGAGAAAGCTATGAAAAAAATTAAAGTGCATTATGTGTTATCGCTAAAATGTAGATACTGTATTGAAGGATGGTAATAATGTATGGGAGCATGGGGGCCGGGTTTATATCAAGATGATATAGCAGAAGATGTGAAAGTGCGATATGAAGAGAATCTGAGGAAAGGCTTGTCAGGGACTGAGATAACTAAAATATTGATAGAAGAAAATGAGTATATCTTGGATGACGCAGAAGAGGCTTCTGTTTTTTGGTTTGCTCTGGCTGATACTCAATGGAAGTTCGGGCGACTGGAAGATAGTGTTAAAAATAAAGCGATTGCCTGCTTGGAAGAAGGAACCAATCTTAAGATATGGGAAGAGAGTGAAGAACCTAAGGCGTATAAAAAACGGCAGGAAGTTCTTAATGCGCTTAAGGAAAGATTACTCTCGGAGCAACCTCCGGAGAAGAAAATCCGTATT
>JAIKXM010000010.1 GCA_024684085.1 Lachnospiraceae bacterium
CTTTTTGGATATTTCATGAGAAGTTAGCCGTATTATACCACTGTACAGCAAAAATGACGCTCACAAATGTGTAAAAATACGAATTTTTAAAGGACCTGTGGAATTAACTATTTCACTGGAATTTACAATTTCAAGTTAGCAATAAGTTGTGCGCTATTAACAGCATTTTGGACACAGTTGTTATACATCCGGTGATAGATAAATTGCTTTTAGGTGCGGATTATACTATTTAAGTCTTCAAGTAAACAGATTGTGACCTTGGTGATAAAAAAGATAACAGTATTCAAATGGGTGATGATAATTTATGAAGAATATTGATTTGTTTAAAATCAGAATTATTATTGAAGACAAGGTACTCTTGTTAGCTAAGGATGTCCGGAAGGCATTGGGGTACAGAAGTATAGAACAGTTGCAAATCAAAAACAATAACTATAGAACCTAGAATTTCAAGAGGGGGGAATTGAAGCACCTAAGACATGTGCGGGAATAGTATGCTTGTGCGCACGCAGAGTTTTAAAATGTAATTAGAGAATGGAGGCTTTATTTTGAAGACATTATATGTGTCGGATTTAGAAATACTAATTGCAAATTATTTTGATGTGTCAGTAAGAAGTGTCCTAGATGAATTATTTGCGAATCAGATATTTCTCATAGTTTATGCGTATATAGATGGTGCAGAGAAGTTTTCATTTGTTCCTGAACTTTGCACAGATGAAATGATGAAATTTATAGATAGTAGAAAAGGGGATATCAGAACAAATATCGTAAATAAATCAGAAGACTTAAAAAATGGCGATTAATACGGGAGATATGCGTTTAACACAGTGGAGTTTTAAGAGTGGCTGACAGAATTGCGCAAAGAAATCCTAAAAGACACACTTGAAAAGATAATATTAAGGAGGTTACGTATGGAAAGAGTAGAGAAGTTTTTGAAAGATGCAGAGGTGTATTATCTGGCTACTGTTGATGGGGATCGCCCGAGAGTCAGACCGTTCGGGACGGCGCATATCTTCGAGGGGAAGTTGTATATCCAGACAGGTAAAGTTAAGGATGTGTCTAAGCAGATTCATGCCAATCCGAATGTAGAGGTATGTGCATTCAAAAATGGAGAGTGGCTTAGGGTGGCCGGAGAGCTTGTTGAGGATGACAGACTGGAGGCAAAGCAGTCAATGCTCGATGCTTATCCGTCACTTCAGGGTATGTACTCGGCTGATGACGGGAATACCGAAGTCTTTTATTTCAAAGATGCTACAGCTACATTCAGTTCATTTGCCAAGGCACCGGAAGTTGTTAAGTTCTGATGATCCGGTGCATGGTGCATTGTGGGGGACTTAATGGAGATTTTTTACTACTTAGAAAATGACATTTATTGAGAATGAGATCTATGATATGATTGAACTTGATATCCGGTTTGAAGGATACTATCGGATGAGGCTATAGTTGTCGGTTGCGCATGTATCAGAGAGAATTATGAGAAGAGGCATAAGAAATAACATAGGCGCGAACAATGCCAAAGTTAATATTGAATTGTTAAGGATCATCCTAACAGTGGCCATCTGCCTTCATCATTTCCGCAGATATTCGGAGGCACTTCCATACGGCGGAGGATATCTGGCAGTTGATTATTTCTTCATATTAAGCGGATTCTTCATGGGGAAGTGGTTGGTCAGAAACAGGCCTCTTAGCTGGGATACTGTAGTGGCATATATGAAGAAGCGATTGGGAAGACTGATCCCGGAATATACCTTCGCATTTTTATCAGCTTTTTGTCTTTATGTGACAGTATTAAACAATAGATTTGAAGGGAATATTACAGGCTATATAACTGAGGCACTGGCGATACCGTTCTTTCAGAATGCATCAACGCTTAAGGTCAATCCACCGGGATGGTATGTGGGCTACCTTATTCTTGCATCTCTTATTGTATTGCTGTTTGGTAAACTGACCGCAATTAAGTCACAGTATCAGCCTTTTGCTTATATTGCTCTGGCTTTCACATGTTTGACGCTACTTTGGTTCTCATGTGGTCATCTATGTATATTTCCCAATGAGCAGACGATTCTGGATATAGCTACTTTGATCCGGTCTTTAGCGGGATTAAGTCTCGGAGTAGGGATATATGAGTTGCTTGGCCTTAAGCAGTATGACACTGATGTCATTAATTGCTCTTCGGAAAGCAACGGTGAGAAGTCTGATAACGGCAGTATCAGTCGCGTCGACAGATATCAGAAAAATGCAGTAATCGTCGCTGTATTTGCCCTTATTATTGTTACTTCCTATTGTCTGTTCTGGTACAACGGGTTCTCGAGGTTTGATTATGCGGTTGTGATATTGGCGACAATACTTTTGATCCTAATGGAATATGCCGGAGATATCATCCCCGGGAAGAGGCTTAAGGCGCTCATATTCAGGATATCATCGCTTTCGTACAGCATATATCTCTATCATTATTTAGTTGCATTTGTTTTCGATAAGTATCGACTGATGGAAGGATATGATTGGAAGATCGTGTCTATAGCATACCTTGGATGTGTATTTGCAGTATCGATTCTGTTGCATGCGATCTATATGCTGTTGTGGCAATGCGTGAAGATATGGGTGAAGCATAATGAGTAATGACAACTTGCGAAAGGGCGAACTGTCTCTCGCTCCTATGGAGGAGATAACAGGCTATGTGTTTAGGCGGGTGTTAGACAGACATTTCGGACATGTGGACAAGTACTATACGCCTTTCATAGCTACAAGTCAGAACATTAAGTTAAAAACAAGGGCACTCAGGGAGCTCCTTCCCGAGAATAATGAAGGTATCCGGGTGATCCCTCAGGTGCTTTCCAATAATTACGAAGATTTTAATCGTTTGGTGAATAGGATAGCAGAATATGGCTATGATGAGGTCAATATCAATTTTGGCTGTCCGTCTTCTACCGTTGTAAGCAAGTGCAAAGGCAGCGGTATATTCAAAGCTCCTGATATACTCAGGACTTTCATGGATGGGATATTCAACGGAGATAATAACATATTTATAAGACATCCTGATTTCAGATATTCGATCAAGACAAGAGTCGGATTCGATGATACAGACGATTTCTATGAGTTTATGGATATTATCAATGCTTATCCGATAAGCGAGTTGATAGTACATCCGAGGATAAGAGAGGATTACTATACCGGGGTGTTAAGACTTGATATGTTCGAATATGCGCTTAAGGTAAGTAAGTGCAGAGTCATATATAATGGTGATATAAGGACTATTGAAGATTATAGGCGTTGTATATCATTAGGAAATAGCAGTATCAATAGTTGTGTAGATGATAGTAGCAATCCCGGTGTTCGTGAAGTGGCCGGTGTGATGATAGGGCGGGGAGCGATCTGCGAGCCGGGTATTTTTAGAGAGATACGAACAGGTAAGAAGATGAGCGCCGGGGAGTATAAGAGCTTCCTTGATGATCTGTATGAGACATATAAGGCGGAATACAGTATTGATAATGCACTGTTTAAGATGAAAGAGATCTGGGGATATGTTACTGCGTCCATGGATGACAAGGAAGTTGCGAGGAAGATACAGAAGGAGATATCAAAGGCGACAAATGAACCTAATTATAAGTCCGCTGTCAGGGAGGCCTTCGCAAATAAATAAACCATTTGACATAAATGAGGGTACATGATAAGATAATTTTCGGTGATTGCTGATATAGCTCAGTCGGTAGAGCGTCGCATTGGTAGTGCGGAGGTCACGGGTCCGATTCCCGTTATCAGCTTGAGGATAGTGATGATGCTATCCTTTTTTTATGTAATTGGAAATGGTAACAGATTTTCAAAGGGAAAAAGGAGGAGTTTATGGTAATAGCTGAAAACCTTGTTAAGGAATTCATCAAAACCGAAAAAGAAGGCAGGAAGACTGTTAAGACCAAGTTCAGAGCGGTCAATGGTATATCGCTGACAGCCCTTGAGGGGAAGACGATCGGTATACTTGGACCTAACGGTGCCGGAAAGACAACTTTGCTCAGGATGATCGCTACAATGATGGAGCCCACGGAGGGACGTGTCATACATACGGATGAGAACGGACAGCCCATAGATGATATCGTCAAGATAAAGAGCAATATGGGATATATGTCCAATAATACCAAATTGTATGAGAAGTTTACCGTCAGAGAAATGCTTACTCTTATGGGTGAGATATATGGGTTTACTGATGATTATACACAGGAGAGGATAGATGTAATCGTAAAAAGGTTGAATCTTAGTGAATTCATTGATAACAGGATCAAGTCATTGTCCACCGGACAGACTCAGAGGGTATCTATTGCAAGATGTCTGTTCGCAGATCCCGGTCTCTATATTCTTGATGAGCCTACTCTGGGATTGGATATCATGTCTGCTGCCGCGATAGTCGATTTTATGGAAGAGGAGAAGGCTGCCGGTAAGACTATTATTTATTCAACCCATTACCTTGAAGAGGCTGAGAGACTGTGTGATAAGGTTGTTCTTATCAACAGGGGAAGGGTCATTGCCGAGGATTCACCGGCAGGGCTCTGCGCTGCAACCGGTAGAGATACGCTTAGGACTGCTTTTCTTAAGTGTATAGAAGACGATGAAATGAAAGACAGGGAATAAGGGGAAAAAGATGAATTTCGATAAGATTAAGATCATATATAAAAAAGAGATACGCGAGCTTATTCGTGATAAGAAGATGATGTTCATGATGTTCGCGCTGCCGTTACTGATATATCCGTTATTGATCATATTGGTAGCTTCGATAGTAATATCTTTTATGACAAGCTTCGAGAGCAAGGAATACCGGGTGGCATTGTCTGACAATATCACGGATGAGCGGATGATCGAAGCCATATTCGCAGATGCAGCGGAAGCAGGTCCTGATGATGAAACTGTTGTTTTATCAGAGAACGCACTTGTCCGCAACGGATCGGACGAGGCAGGCGCAGATGCCGATGCTGAGAGTGATGCAGGATCATATTTTTTTACAAGAGTTAATATCAGTTCGGATTATGAGACTGCCATAGCTGATTCTAAGATCAACGTCTATATCTCTTATGATGAGATGAATGACGAATATTCTGTTTATTACAATGATTCTGATTCTGATTCCGATCATGCGGCAGATTATATCAGTGAGAGGCTGAATGGTTATAAGACTACACTTATCCATGAGAGATTTGATGCGGCAGGGATCGATTACGATGCTTATAATAATCCTATAACTTACAGGATGGTGGACCTTGCTTCGGGTGAAGAGTCCGTGGGTAATATCCTTGGAATGATCGTTCCTTTGCTCCTCATGATGGGAGTTATGTTGGGTACAATGAATGCTGCTGCAGATGTCACTACCGGTGAAAAAGAGCGAGGCACTCAGGAGACTCTTATGACCTTCCCTTTGTCCGGGCGCGAGCTGTTATTCGGTAAGTTCCTGGCTGTGGCTACCTGCGGTATTGTCTCGGCTCTGTTGTACCTGATATCTGTCGGTATCCTGGGCGGATTCATGTATGTGGTGCTTGAGCAGGCCGGTAACGCATCTGTCAGCATCTCCAGCTTCCTGCCGTCTATAATCGTCACGGTTATTACCGTAATGATCTATTCACTCTTTTTAAGTGCTGTACTTATGTGCGTGTGCAGTTTCGCTAAGAGCAACAAGGAAGCGAGCAGTTATTTATCGCCTATCATGACGGTCACAATGCTCGTGTCTTATGCGGGATATCTTGATATAGGGCTGAACCTCAAGCTGTCGATCGTACCGGTACTTAATATTGTATTATTGATCAAGAGTGTCATGACCTTTGAGTATGATGTCGCTTCGATAGTACTTGTATTATTATCCAATGCCTTATATGCAGTTGTGGCTATCATGATCCTTGGAAAGATGTATACCAGTGAGAGGGTACTCTTCGGTGAGTCCGGTGGTTCCCTGCTTGAGCGCAATTCCAAGAGAGAGAAGAACAGCACTCCTTCATATGGAGACGGAATACTGGTATTGTTGATATCACTTGTGTTGTATGTGTATGTCGGTACTTTGCTCCAGCTCAAGATGCCCATTATGGGACTCGGAGCTATTCAGCTTATATTCGTAGCTGTTGTGATATTTGCTGTCTGGTATGGTAAGGTGGATCATGTACATACATTATCATTGCGTAAGGTAAGTATCCCGAGATTGATCGGTAGTCTTATGACCGGAATGGGAGCTTATATAATAGGTAATCTCCTGTTGATACCTGCTCAGATGATCTTCTCGGAAAGTGCTTTCAAGTATGGTAATTCTGTTACCAACATAATGAGTGATCAGAGCTTCCTGGTATGTCTGCTTGTGATCGCAGTTTCTCCTGCCATCGGTGAAGAATTATTATTCAGAGGATATCTGCTTGGCTCTCTGAAGAATAAGATCAAGCCGGTCTGGGTTATACTTATTACAGCAGTCATATTCGGCGCTTACCATATGAATATTGTACAGGGCATATATGCCTTTGTTCTGGGCTGTATACTTGGAATAGTCATTTATCTTACGGGAAGTATATTCTGTACAATGCTTATGCACTTTGCATGTAATGCCATAAGTGTATGTGTGAGTTTCTATCCGGATACAATGCTTAAGATAATGCCTATGTTCTCGGATGATGCCACAGGCGGTACATATGCATTGTTCGCGATAATCGGCCTGGTATTTTTGGCAGTGGGTTTTGCGCTGCTCGGAGTATTCTCTAAGAAAAAGCTATCGGCTTAAGCCGTACTTCCGGTGTGTCCGCCGGAGCGAACTTCCCGGTGGATCCTTAGGAAAAGTGATCAGTCTGTGATCACGATATATGAAGGCTCGTTGCCTTCTGTCAGAGATGTCTTAGGGACGGAGAGGATATAATCTTTTCCGTCCTTTATTATATTCTGCCCCCTGTATAGCATGCATTCACCACGCTCATTACAAACAGTGTATTGTTCATTTGAGGTTATATCCTCTCTGAGGTCGACCGTATGAAGATGTAAATACTGTGTTGAGCATGGATCGAAGGGCATACGGAATGCATTATCGGTATGGATGTTTGTCGAGCGGTAATTCATACAAGTAATGGTTTGCTCAATCACAGACTTGTTCGCATTGATATTGCCTGATTGAAACAGACTATATCCGATCAATGGGATCAGAAGGACGAAGACCATCCGTCCCATTGTCTTGGTCACATCTTTGACACAGATTATCTTCTGCGGCTTGTCTTCACGACTGAGCAGTAACAGTATCAGCACGAGCGCGCTTGAGAGCAGTACATAGCGGATATCATCTGTATCTCCGTAGCTTATATAACCCTGAACAGCAATGATCGCGATCAGAGATTCGAATACCAGCTTAAGATGATATAACAATTCTTTTCGATGGTAAGCCCAATGAGTATTCCTGACTCTACGCAGATCCTCTATTATCTCATCCATCCTTTGATAACGCATGTTAGGATCGGGTTCACAGCACCTTGAGATCAGCCGGCATATCCATCGGTTGGCATTATGTACTACGGATTCCGGTCGCAGGTGTCCTGTCCTGTCACGATATTCGACGGTAGTCCCTGTAACGGCATAATACATCGTCATACCGAGGGCATATATATCGCTTCTCACATCCACAGTCGAGGCTGTTTTCTGCTCGGGAGCGGCGAATGCGGGAGTACCGCTGATACGCTGGCCGTCTTCATCACAGAAATACGTGCTTCCAAAATCAATTATCACAGCTTTTCCCTCGGGCGTAATAATGATATTATCAGGCTTGCAGTCCAGATAAAGGATGGCCGGAGTCATGTTATGAAGCGCTTTTAGCCCCTCCGCAATCTGAATGAAGATGGTCTTGAGTTCATCCATACTGCGACTCCCGTTCTTCAGATATTGCGTTAGCGTCTCGCCCTCAATATAATCCATCACGAACAGAGTGTGCCCACCATAGGTGATTATATCCGTTATCCTCGGAAAAAACGGGCAACTCAGTTTCTTGAATACCTCCCACTCATTCTGATACAGTTCCCGAACACTCTTGATAAGCCATATTTTGTCAAGCTTAAGATCCCGAGCAAGATATATGCTTCCGTTACCTGAGGTCTTGATCTCACTTTCCAGCAGGTATCGTCCATCGATCACTAAGCCTGCGGCGAGATCTGATGCGGGATCAGGTTGAATATCTGATGACGTATGTGTCACTGAATCTGATCTGTTATACGATACTCTATGATGTGTAAGAGGATTATTGTTCGGCATTATATGCGAACGGTATATGAAATTATTGATCTTTTTTTCAAACTCTTGCAAAAAATCACCTCGTTGATCACTGATAGTATGAATATCATTAAGAAAAAAATGAATATGTTATCCGTAGATTATTAGCCATGAACTGATATACGGTTGGTCGATATCTTTTCTTGGCCTGTGTTTATCTTGAAATTCTGATAAGTATAGACGGCCGGTTATCTGAAACCGTGATCGGTATATATGATCTGTTATATTGAAACCGTGATCGGTATATATGATCTGTTATATTGAAACCGTGATCAGTATAGAAGATTTGTTATCTTTAGAACCGTGTTTGTAATAACCGTCGGTACATAGAAGAATATGAGAATTGCGCCTGAAGCGAAGACGACGGATGTAGGCGCGTTGATATTCGGCGATCCCTATGGCCGCCGTTAGGTGCCCGTGCCTGTCACAATGTGAAGGTGTCAGAAGGCGGTTGTTATACAGTATGCGTCCATCACCAAGATGAAGAAGGAAGGCCTTGCGGTCTTTGATGAATACAAGAGAGCAGGTGGTGGCTATGGGGGTGTTATTGTACCTTCCGTATTCACTCAAAGTGCGGTGTGTTCTGTATAGGCAGCGCTTTAGGCCGCGCATGTAGTAATTCATCCCGGAATCGGGATGTCGCCTTAGCATAATTCGGAATGTCCGGGCAAGTTCTCTTACAAGGTAGCCGGAAGCCTCTTCACTGTACGTGAAGCTGCCTATTCCGTCTGCGACTACAGCCATTATGAATGAATGGCCTGAAACGGACATATGTATATAATGTAGAGAATCCTGGTTGACCGGGCGAGAACCCTTATCCCAGATATAAGAAATACTGTATTCCATAGATCGGCTCCGAAGACATTGTCAGTCTGCATAGATTTGTTATAAAGATATTATAGTCATATCGATAAGTTACAGTGAATGATGATCAGTCTTTATATAATTGTAAAAAAGCTACAGAGATCCACATGAAGAAAGCTTTATGGCTTTATGTGTATTTAGAATTATAATCATCTCGTTGAAAAAAACAATTAAATAAATATAAACAATCATAAAGAATTTTGAAACTCACGGTTTCTTTCGGGTTACTGTTCACAGGTATATTTCCTGTAGCCATTCACAAAAAATGGGTGTGAACAGTAATTCTTTCGGAAGATGTAAAGGCGATCATTTTATTTACACAATGAATGGAGTTAGTGATATTATTATAGTGCAGATGAAAATGTTATCTTGCGTATGCTCCTTGATCATGTTGATGGAGTGACTGTGAATGGGGAACTTGATGATCATAATGTATTAACAGCGAGTCGTATTTACAGATATGGAGTAATCGAAAGGTTACTCCTTATTAATCTATAGAATAACGGAGAGATGAATATGTACAGAGATGAGACGAAAGTGATACATATCGGTGACAGAGTTATCGGAGGAGGTAATCCCATACTCATCCAATCGATGACCAATGTGCCGACAGAAGATACAGAGGCGTGTATAGAACAGATCCACAGATTGGAGAAGGCGGGATGTGAGATCATCAGATGTACAGTCCCTACTATCAAGGCTGCGGAATCGATCAAAGAGATCAGGAAGAATATCAGTATACCGTTAGTGGCAGATATTCATTTTGACTATAAGATGGCTATCGCTGCCATAGAGAACGGAGCTGACAAGATCAGGATCAATCCCGGCAATATCGGTGGGGAGGATAAGGTCAGAGCTGTAGTTGATGCGGCCAAGGAACGTAATATACCGATAAGGGTTGGCGTTAACAGCGGCTCTCTTGAGAAGGAATTGGTAGAGAGATACAGTGGAGTCACTGCTGAAGGGATCGTTGAGAGTGCGCTTATGAAAGTGCGCATGATAGAGGATTGCGGATATGACAACATGGTCATATCCATTAAGTCGTCCGATGTAATGATGTGCGTTAAGGCTCATGAGCTTCTTGCCGGCAAGACTGTCTATCCGCTTCATGTGGGTATCACGGAAGCCGGAACGCTCCTTAGCGGTAATATCAAGTCTTCAATAGGCCTTGGCATCATTCTTAATCAGGGAATAGGTGATACAATAAGAGTCTCGCTTACGGGGGATCCGGTTGAAGAGATCAAATCCGCCAAGCTGATACTTCGTACTCTTGGTCTTAGGAAGGGCGGTATCGAAGTGGTGAGCTGTCCGACGTGTGGAAGAACCAGGATCGATCTGATAGATCTGGCCAACAGGGTTGAGACTCTGGCGGCGCAATATCCTCTTGATATTAAGGTTGCGGTTATGGGCTGTGCGGTTAACGGCCCCGGCGAGGCTAAGGAAGCAGATATAGGTATTGCCGGCGGAGACGGTGAAGGCCTTCTGATCAAAAAGGGTCAGATCATTAGAAAAATACCGGAGACTCAGTTACTTGAGTGTCTGAGAGAAGAACTGGATAATTGGAACAGTGGAATATAGATCATTCTCGGAAGTATTTGCATCACTTAAGCTTAACAAGGATCTTCAGGATGCTTTTTCCGGTGTTGAAGTCAGGAAGATAATGACAACTCCGGATAAGCGGTTTGTTAAGGTATGCATTTTTTCCAATCATATAATTGAATACAGACATATTCATAAGATGCAGACAATCATAGAGCAGCAGTGCTTCAGAGAAACTGACAGCAGTGTCAGAATATTGCAGAAGTATTCGCTCTCAGATACCTATAATCTGCGTGTGCTTATGGATGTATACGGCAAGAGTGTCATCGAGGAGATGAAGGAGTATGACCATATGCTGGCGGTTATGATGCGTCAGGCTGAGGTCTCTTTTGAGGATGACAGATCGATGCTCATTACGGTGCCGGATACAAGGACGAACAGAAGTAACGAGTCGAGGCTTATCGGATATCTCGAGAGGATATTTACCGATCGTTGCGGCGTTGATGCCATTATCAATGTGGCATATGAAGAACGCGAGTATGAATATAAGAACGCAGACGATGCGGCGCTTAAGAGAAGGATCGCGGAGATAGCTGCGAGAGCGGGGATCGATTCGGCATATATTAATGCCGACATAAGTACGGATTCGTCTATGAGCGATACGGGTAACAGCGATGTTAATACTGATACGGGTGCCGGCGTGATCTCAACAGCTGAATCGGCTTCGAATGCCGGATCGGTTACAGATTCTGTGGCTGCAGTTGCAGGGGGTGATTCATCGGCAGCACTGGCAACACCGGCAGATTCTTCTTCATCAGCAGGAAGTTTCAATCGCAAAAAAGCCGGCAACAGGATTTCCGATCGTCAGCAGGCTAACAGAAGGGCACTTAAGCAGTCCGATAACCCTGATGTTATCTACGGCAGAGAGTTCGATGGGGAAGCCATGCCTATCGTTGAGATAATCGGAGAGATAGGCGAGGTTGTGATCCGCGGTAAGGTTCTGGGAACGGAAGTGCGCGAGATCAGAGGTGACAGGATAATCTATTTCTTTGATGTTACCGATTTTACAGATACAATGCGTCTGAAGGTATTCGCACATAAGGAACAGGAAGGCGAGCTTGCCGGAAGACTTAAGAAGGGAACCTTCATTAAGCTTAAGGGACAAGCTGTAACGGACAGTTATTCCAAAGAGCATGAGATCGTTATTGACCGTATTCAGGGCATCATGGAGATCAAAGATTTCAGGGAGATAAGATCTGACATTAGTGTCAGAAAAAGAGTTGAGCTTCATTGTCACAGCAAGATGAGTGATATGGATGGCGTCTCTGATGTTAAGGATCTTATAATGAGAGCCTATAAGTGGGGGCATCCCGCCATTGCCATTACCGATCACGGAGTTGTGCAGGGATTCACTGAGGCCAATCACACAGTGAGTGATGATATCAAGGATCCTAACTTCAAGGTTATATATGGGCTGGAAGCATATCTTGTGGATGACTTGAGCGTGATCGTTGAGGAGCATGGTCCGAGCGCGGATAAGCGTAAGGCAGAGATGGCGGAAGGCGCAGTTCTGCCAAAGAGAAGTCTTGATAATACTTATGTCGTATTCGATCTTGAGACTACAGGTTTCTCGGCCGTTAAGAATAATATCATTGAAATCGGAGCCGTGAAGGTAAGGAATGGAGAAGTCCTGGACCGTTTCTCGGAATTCGTCAATCCCGGTGAGCCTATTCCCTATAGGATAACAGAGCTTACCAGTATAACAGATCAGATGGTGGCTGAGGCGGAGAGTATAGAGACTGTACTTGTGAGGTTCCTTGATTTTTGCAAGGATTCGGTCCTGGTGGCGCATAATGCCGGTTTTGATACTTCGTTCATCCGTGAAAAAAGCATGCGACTGGGACTTCAATATGACTTTATACACATAGATACGGTAGAGCTTGCAAGAGTATTTCTGCCGCATTTGGCGAATTACAAGCTTCATACGGTCGCCAAGGATCTCAAAGTATCTCTTGAACATCATCACAGGGCAGTGGATGATGCCGAATGTACGGCATGGATATTCATTAAGCTTATGGAAATGGTGGCGGTGAAAGGGATCACGACACTTGAAGATCTCAACGAGATGGAGGGTGACAGGGCAGAGAAGGTAAGGAAGCTTAAGAGTCATCATGCCATCATGCTGGCCAAGAATAATACCGGACGGGTTAATCTCTATCATCTCGTGTCGGAATCGCATATTAATTATTTCAACCGAAGCAGGCTTCACCCGTGTATACCCAAGTCACTTTTTAACAAATACAGAGAAGGTATACTCTTAGGAAGTGCCTGTGAAGCGGGTGAGCTGTACAGGGCTATAATAGAGGAGAGAGGCGATGAAGAGATCGCTTCCCTTGTGAATTATTATGATTATCTTGAGATCCAGCCTGTGGGCAATAATATGTTTATGGTTGGATCGGAGAAGTATCCCGATATCAATTCAGTGGAGGATATTCAGGAGATCAATCGTAAGATAGTTGAACTCGGTGAGAAGTTCATGAAGCCTGTAGTCGCTACCTGCGATGTGCATTTTCTGGATCCGGAGGATGAGGTATACCGAAGGATAATAATGGCTTCCAAGGGATTTAAGGATGCTGATAATCAGGCACCTCTTTTCCTGCGTACAACTGAAGAGATGTTGCAGGAATTTATGTATCTCGGAGTGGATAAAGCCAATGAAGTGGTGATCGACAATACCGTTAAGATCGCGGATATGATCGATTCGATCAAGCCTGTAAGACCGGATAAGTGTCCTCCTGTTATCGAAGACAGTGATAAGACGCTAACGGAAATCTGCTATAATCGTGCACATGAGATGTATGGTGATACCCTTCCTACTATAGTTGAGGAGAGACTTAAGCGTGAGCTTAATTCAATTATTTCCAACGGATTCGCGGTTATGTACATAATCGCTCAGAAACTCGTATGGAAATCAGTTGAGGACGGTTATCTTGTAGGTTCCAGAGGATCGGTAGGTTCATCCTTTGTGGCTACTATGTCGGGTATCACGGAGGTTAATCCATTAAGTCCGCATTATTATTGTCCGAAGTGTCATTATTCGGACTTCGATTCCGAGGAGGTTAAGGCTTTTTCGGGAATGGCCGGAGTGGATATGCCGGATAAGGATTGTCCCGAATGCGGAACGAAGATGGTCAAAGACGGTTTTGATATTCCTTTTGAGACTTTCCTCGGATTCAAGGGAGATAAGGAGCCGGATATAGATCTTAATTTCTCCGGCGAATATCAGAGTAAGGCGCATAAGTATACGGAGGTTATCTTCGGTGCGGGGCAGACCTTCAGAGCAGGTACGATCGCATCGGTTGCCGATAAGACTGCCTTACAGTATGTGTCTAAATATTTTGAAGAAAGAAATATCTATAAAAGATTCAGCGAGAAACAGAGGCTGTCGGAAGGTTGCGTTGGCGTAAGACGAAGTACCGGACAGCATCCCGGAGGAATCGTAGTTCTTCCGGTGGGAGAGGATATATGTTCATTTACTCCCATTCAGAGACCGGCTAATGATATGACTACGGATACGATAACCACTCACTTTGATTATCATTCCATAGATCATAACCTTTTGAAACTTGATATACTCGGACACGACGATCCGACCATGATCAAGATGTTACAGGATCTGACAGGTGTTGATCCTACGACAATTCCTCTGGACGATAAGGGGGTAATGAGCCTTTTTGCAAGTACGGAAGCTCTTAAGATCAAGCCGGAAGATATTGACAATGTGCCATTGGGATGTCTTGGTATACCCGAATTTGGTACCATGTTCGCCATGAACATGCTTATAGCGACCAAGCCAAGATATTTCTCCGATCTTGTAAGAATTGCGGGATTGGCACACGGAACCAATGTATGGCAGAATAATGCCGAGGTTCTGGTAGCAGAGGGTAAGGCGACAATTTCAACTGCCATTTGTACGCGAGATGATATCATGGTATATCTGATCCATATGGGCGTGGATAGCAGTAATGCCTTCAATATAATGGAGAATGTCCGTAAGGGTAAGGTGGCCAAGGGTAAGTGTAAGCAGTGGCCGGAGTGGAAGGAAGAGATGATGGCTCATGATGTGCCGGATTGGTATATCTGGTCATGTGAGCGTATAGAGTATATGTTCCCTAAGGCTCATGCTGCGGCTTATGTCATGATGGCATGGCGTGTGGCTTACTGTAAGATATATTATCCGCTCGAGTTCTATACAGCGTTCTTCACTATAAGAGCGACTGCTTTTGATTATGAGCTGATGTGCCTGGGACATGAAGCTCTTCTTACCAATCTCAAGAATCTTCAGGAAGAGATCAGGATCAAGAAGGAGAATAAAGAGAAGACTACAGCTAAGGATGATGATACCATAAGAGATATGCATATCGTACTGGAGATGTATGCAAGAGGGTACGAATTCGAACCTATCGATCTTAGAGTCGTAAAAGCCAAGCATTTCCAGATAGTGAACGGTAAGATCATGGCTTCTCTGACCAGCATAAGCGGATTGGGTGAGAATGCTGCCGAGGCGATAGTTGACGGTTGTAAGGGAGAAGATTTCCTGTCTAAGGAAGACTTCAGGAACAGAACCAAGGCTTCGGCCACCATTACGGATGCGCTTGTTCGATTGGGAATACTGGACAATCTTCCCGAGACCAACCAGCTCAGTATATTCGATTTTATGAGTTCATAAGGGTTTTGAAGGAATGTATCATTCCGGAGGATCTGCGCCGGTCGTCGGATCAGATTGAATGATCGATCTGAAATAAGAGCGATGAAGGAAAAAGGCGAAAGAAAAATAGACGAAAGGATGAGATCCGCCAATAAGCACAGGGCGGATCGGGAGAAAAAGATGGAACTAAGAGGAATGCCTGTTGTTAAAAAAATGGCCGAAATTGACAGGGTGGCAGTAGAGGAGCTTACAGCTAAGGGTGTGATCCCAACGCTTGCCGTAATAAGAGTCGGCGAACGGGAAGACGATCTATCTTATGAGCGAGGCCTGATGAAGAGATTTGATTCCGTTGGCGCAAAGGTAAGATCCATAGTTCTTGATCTTGATGTAAGTGAAGAGAAGCTTATTGAGACTATTAATGAGTGTAATGAAGATAAGGATATACATGGCATACTCCTGTTCAGACCTCTTCCCAAGACGATCGATGAGAAGAAAGTGATCGAATGCGTCAGTCCGGCTAAGGATGTAGACTGCATGTGCCTTGAGAATATCGCCCACACTTTTGCACAGGATAATGAAGGGTTCGAGCCTTGCACACCTTCAGCCGTAATGGAGATGTTAAGCGCCAATGATATCGATCTTACGGGTAAAAATGTGGTTGTTATAGGAAGAAGTATGGTAGTCGGTAAGCCTCTTGCCATGATGCTGCTTAAGAAGAATGCAACTGTTACCTTGTGTCATACCAGGACAAAAGATCTAAAAGGGATCTGTCAAAAAGCGGACATTATCTGTGCCGCTGCCGGAAGCCCTAAGATGGTAGATGCCTCATTCGTGCGCGAAGGACAGGTGATCATGGATGTCGGCATCAATGTGGTGGACGGAGCTCTCTGCGGTGATGTTGATTATGATGGAGTTAAGGATATTGTGGAGGCAGTCACTCCTGTTCCGGGTGGAGTTGGAAGCGTAACCACATCAGTTTTGCTTCGTCATGTTATTCGCGGAGCACAAAAAAGTATATAATTATATAAAAAGTGTAAAAAAATGCAGATTAGTTGGATTTGTGTTACAGTTCTCTTACACTTTGTATGATATAGTATACCCATACAGAAACAAGTAGACACTTTTAATTGCTGGTAACTTACTTTTTGTATAATTCGTCATCGCTAGATGATAAATTATATACTTCCCCTTTTACATGACCATTTACGTCCCCCGTGAATGGTCTTTTCCCTATAATATAGTAAAAAGTATAGTAAATGTATCTTTTCGATGAGGTAGAAGGGGATATTTCTAAATAAGAGTTGAACGGTATTTATCATATAAAGAGGTAAGCAATGTTAGGCTGGATAATTCATTATGAGATAGCTGCCATCATAATATTGATTGCCCTGACGTTTCTGTTTTTCACAGGTAATCGCATTAAGACCAAAGAATCCAGAATGTTTCTTTGGCTTCTTGTGCTGTCTATAGCAATGGCTGTTTTTGATGAGGCCACTGTCTTCTGTAATTATTATCATGAACTGGTACCTATTTGTGTCAGTTATTTCGTCAATATGGTGTACTTAAGTT
The DNA here is from genome assembly GCA_024684085.1 of Lachnospiraceae bacterium. Lineage (GTDB taxonomy): Bacteria > Bacillota > Clostridia > Lachnospirales > Lachnospiraceae > Colinaster. The sequence continues at coordinate 16,937 of JAIKXM010000010.1, forward strand.
CCATAGTATCCGTGATCTGGGTATATGTTTTGTATGTAATACTCCTGACCAGAAGTGATTATTATTACAGTCATGCATATGTTTCATTTTTAAGTATTCCGATCCTACTGGAGTTTCTTCTAATATTCTCGGCACCGTTCAATCACGTAATGTTCTATATTGATGAGAACGGCGCTTATATCAGAGGAAGCGGTATGACTCAGATATTCATAGTATGTGCCTGCTACGGAAGCGTTATAGCATATCTTGGTTTTACCAAGAAGAGGATGCTCACACGTCTTCAGAGGATGGCGGTATGCTTCTATACATTGGCAGGTTTGGTCGGTACGATCGTTCAGATGCTCTGGCCGGAGTATCTTCTGAATGCCTTCATTTTTGCATTGGGACTCCTGATGCTGTATATTGCCATGCAGGGTAATTATGTCGATGTGGATCGCATGCTGAATACATTCAGCGGTGAAGCTCTGTGTAAGAAGATCAATATGGCCATCGAGCAGAAGAAGGATTTCTATATTCTGATGGTGAGACTTGGCGGACTTGAAGAGATCAACCTTGTGCATGGATTTGATGTGACCAACGAGATCTTAAGGCAGGTGTCTGATTATCTTGTCAGGGTTATTCCGGGACATCAGGTATATCACGTTACCGGTACGAATTTCGCAATGTATCTTGAGATGGATGAGAATACTGCCAACAGTTATGCCGGTAAGATAATGGATAAGCTGTCGGACAATATGTATGTCAGGAATGTGATCAGCGCGATCAATATTCCGTATAAGATGGCAATGATCAAAGTGCCGGAGATGGCTAATAATTCGGTAGTGGCTCTGAGTCTTCTGAATATTATGCTTCCTGATCCCAAGATCAGTGATTCAGAGAAGTTCGTTACCGTAAAAGAAGAGGACATTAAGGCTCATACCAGAAGGCTGGCAGTTGAGAGCGCGATCGAGAAGGCTGTCAGAAGCGGTAGTTTCGAGTTGTATCTTCAGCCTATCATTAGTATTGAGAACGGTACTTTTTCTGCAGCAGAAGCTCTTATAAGACTTAAGGACGATGTATGTGGCGAGATAGCTCCTTCTGAGTTCATACCTATCGCTGAGAGTAACGGTTCTATCTTGCAGATCACGGATTATGTGGTAAACAGAGTATGTCGTCTGTTATCGCTTGGTACATACAAGAAAAAGGGTATTGATTCCATCGCGATCAATGTATCACCTGTTGAATGTCTTCAGGCTGGTATGGCAGAAAGGATCATTTCAATAATTCAGAGTTATAATGTGGATCCGTCTGCGATCGTTATAGATATAAGTGAGCGTTCATTTATAGGTAATAATTGTAACCTTACAAGGAATATCAAGGCACTCAGTGATTATGGAGTAAGGATAGCTCTTGATGATTACGGTGCTGACTATTCCAACCTTCCGGAACTTTTGTCGCTGCCGGTTGAGATCATTAAGATCGATCGTTCAATGCTACTTCTGGCATCTGACAGTGATGAGGCGGAACTGGTACTTGTCAAGGTGATAGATGCGCTTAAGGGAATGAATCGTAAGGTTCTTGTTGAAGGCGTGGAAGATGAGGAGCAGGTTGATCTGCTCTGGAATCTTCAATGTGATTTCCTTCAGGGATATTATTATTCCAAGGCAGTTGATGAAGAGATGTTCTTAGAGGTTGTTGACAACAAGAATCTGTACGGATTGTAAAGTCGACTTTACATTAAGGGGAAATATACAGATATTATGTCGTTATGACTTTGCATTTTATTAAAACTTTGTAAAGTTAATGATTTTTGGATGATTGTATTGTATAATGTCAATAAATTATCACACAGGAATGACTTGTGGTGATCTTAATCTCATTCTTCATGGATTACAGTTCGTGAGAGTGTGAGAGTGAGATGGATATGACTGTGTGACAGATCTTACTATTTTTTAAATGGGAAATGGAGGGAATGAAAATGTCATTTTGGAATGATGTGAAGGACAAGGTTGGAGTTGGTAGCAAGGCAGTTGCTGAGAAGGCTAAGGAACTCTCTGATATCGCGAGCCTTAAGGCACAGATCGTAAGCTGCGAGAGCACCATCAATAAGGGTTATAAGGATCTTGGACGTAAGTATTACGAGGAGCATAAGAATGATGAAGAGTATACCTATTCTGAGGTTATGACTCTTATCAGAGATGCTGAGGTTAAGAAGTCTGAACTTGAGCTTAAGATCAAAGAGACCAAGACAGAGAAGGTTGAAGCTTCCAATGTAGCTAAGGCTCCTGCACAGGAGAGCGCTTCTTACAGCGAAGTTAAGACTGAGAATACCATAGATGATACAGTTCAGAATATTGCAACAGCTGTAAGCGATGCAGTTGATACAGCAGTTGAAGAAGTTAAGGATATTGTAACTGACGATGCTGAATAAGCATTGAAGGTAAGTGATTTACTAAAGGTACAGGACTATTCCTTGGAGTAATGTCAAATTGATGATATTATTCCGAGGAGTAGTCCTGTTTTACATTTTATGATATAACATAATAGGGGCTTTGATCATTGGGAACGGAGCCGTAATCTAAGGGAATAGCTTTGAAATTAAGTGTAAAAGAGGAGGTTAAAAATGCATATTCCGGAGAATTATTTATCGCCGGCGACTTGTGCCGTAATGGCGACAGCCATGGTGCCGGTATGGGCACATTCGATCAGGAAGGTTAAGAATGAGATACCGAAGGAGAAGATACCGATGATCGGTGTCGGTGCAGCCTTTTCATTCCTGGGGATGATGTTCAATATCCCGTTAGTCGGAGGAACGACCGGACATGCTGTTGGCGGTACATTGATCGCATTGCTGTTCGGACCTGAGGCCGCGTGCCTTGCGGTATCCATAGCGTTACTTCTGCAAGCAGTGATATTCGGAGACGGAGGCGTTCTTGCCTTTGGGGCGAACTGCTTCAATATGGCATTTGTTCTGCCTTTTGCGGGTTTTTATATTGCGAAAATGATCGAGAAGGTTATCAGAAAAGATAAGACAGAAAGTTCGGGACAGAGTTTTTCTACTGTCTCAGCAGCCGTCGGTTCATATCTTGGACTGAATCTTGCGGCTCTCTGTGCAGCTGTGGAATTCGGTATTCAGCCTCTGATCTTCAAGGACGCAGCCGGACAGGCACTTTATTGTCCGTATGATCTGTCCGTTTCTATTCCGGCCATGATGATACCGCATCTTGTTGTTGCGGGAATCGTGGAAGTGATATTTACTGTAGCGATCTATACTTTCGTAGTTAAGACTTCGCCGGGATTCGTCGTTGAGACTGATAGTAATAATGAAGGCAGAGCAACAAAGAAGATCTTTCCTGTATATATACTGATATCATTACTTATCGTTGCTACACCGTTAGGACTTCTTGCAGAAGGAACTGCATGGGGTGAGTGGGGAGCCGATGAGATCGCAGAAGTGGTCGAGAACGGACAGGCCTTGGGTTATACACCGGAGAAACTGGCTACCGGATGGGCGCTTGAACCGATAATGCCGGATTACACTCTTGGCGGAATGGGAGATGTTGCAGCCTATATTCTGTCAGCTGTGATCGGTGTTGCACTGCTTGTGATACTATTCAAATTATTGTCATTAATTAAACGCGAGAAGAAGTGTGAAGCCTAAGTTGAAAACGCTTGCGGTAATGAATATGGGTAAAATGACTTGCTTACTTTAAGAATAAGTCTTTTGATATTTTAATGCTAACAATTAATAAAGCCGGACTCCTGTAGTGTGCAGAAGTCCGGCTTTTACTGATGATTAAAGCTTTGACGGTATTAAAAATAACCTGAGCATTAGAATACTTATTCTATGAGCTTAATTATATCCTCAGCGTTATATGTAACCTTGTTTACGTGCTCAACCTCAATACGATAGAGGGCATTGGCAGCAATGTGCTCGGCAACCTGCTCCACATCACGGATACCTGAAGATGAAGAGCAGAGTTCGGCGATCCTGGTAAGACCGTCATCCGTGATCTCTATTTCATCTTCATTCATGCTCATTCGTTTTAGGATCTTGGGAAGACTGAAACGGGAGAAGATTATCTTCTTCTCATCCATTGTATAATCGGGAATCTCGATCACTGCGAAACGCGACATTATGGGAGCGGATATCTTGGACTTATCATTGGCCGTGGCAATGGGATAGACTCCGTCCGTCGGTATCATACATTCCATGTAGTTGTCAGTGAAGCCGAGATTATCAAGGAGAGTCAGCAGTACATCGGCAGGATTGCCGTTTCCCTTACCTTCATTGGCTTTATCCAGCTCATTGATGATGAAGACAAGCTTGGATTCACCTGCATGGGCAAAGGCTTCCATTATGATACCCGGTTTTGCGTTGGCATATACACGAGAGCTTCCGGTTAACTGTTCGGGATCGTTGATCGAACTCATATCAAGAGTTGTCCAGGGGAGTTTAAGTATCCTTGCAACCGCATAAGCAACCTGCGATTTACCTGTACCGGCAGGTCCTACTATCAAGAGTCCGTATGCGGGAAGCGTATGAGTACGGTTAATCTGGATGATAGTCTCGATTATCCTCTGCTTAACTTTCTCCATACCATATAATTCTTCGTCCAATATACGTTTGGCTTCTATCGGGTCAATGGCCTCAAAGTAATTATTTTTCCAATTAATACCCATCATAAGGGATAAGGCACGCTGGGCATGTCGTCTCTCTTCGGGGGATACTTCATTGGACTTGGCAACTGTAAGGTTACGCCTTGCCCAGATACGGATATTCTCGGGAAGAGTTCTTCCGGCGCAGGAGATGAAGTCAGTAATGGTCTGTATGCTCGTAAGCTTAAGATCATCGCCGTCGGGATCTGAATCCTCGTCCGGTTCTTCAGCTGATGGCGGATCACTGTTGAGAAGTCGTTCTATCATATATTGAAGGAAGCCGTCTTCAGATGAGAGCTTGGTGTTGTCACCGAATGACTGTTCACGGATCTTATATACCGCATATCCTTCGGGAGTATCGATAACGGACAGCTTGACTTTGATATGATTCTCACCAAGCCATTTGTACAGACTTGTGAATCGTGAGTCGATCTTAAGAATATCACAGCTTATCTTGCTGTCTTCCGAATGGAACTCAAACGCTGTTCTTTTTATAGGATTAATGAACATTCCGTTGGAATGATGCTTAAGAGTGACGTTCGTTTTGTCGATTATCATAAGCGGATGATCGGCATCCGGGATGTTCTCACTTGAATCATAAGTGGTATAAGTACAGACCGCTTCGTTATTGGGATCGGGTTTGTCTTTAAAATCAAATACAGGCATGGATGTCTCCTTCGTATCATTATTGACCGCCATCGCCGTATCATTGAATGAACCGGTCGGCAGGTTATTGAACATATGCAAATATGCATTTACATCTTAACATAAACCTGTGAATATGTGGTCAATTAATGTATTTTATACAAAAATTGATGCATAAAACAGCTTGAAAAAATATTTTCAGATGTTAAACTATAGCAAGGATGAGAAAAAGACTAATAATAGGAGGAATCTAAAAATGGCAAAGGAAAAAGTAGTTCTCGCATATTCAGGCGGACTTGATACAACAGCTATCATTCCCTGGCTTAAGGAAACATATAATTATGACGTTATCTGCTGCTGTGTGGATGTCGGACAGGAAAGTGAGCTTGAAGGTCTGGATGAGAGAGCACGTTATTCAGGAGCTGAGAAGTTATATATAGAAGATGTTGTTGATGAATTATGTGATGAGTATATAATGCCTACTGTTAAGGCTAATGCAGTATACGAGAATAAATATCTTCTGGGTACATCATTCGCAAGACCTCTTATAGCTAAGAAGCTTGTAGAGATCGCAAGGAAGGAAGGCGCAGTTGCTATCTGCCACGGTGCTACAGGTAAGGGTAATGATCAGTTGAGATTCGAGCTGTCTATCAAGGCGCTTGCTCCCGACATCAAGGTTATAGCAACATGGAGACAGCCTGAGTGGACAATGCAGTCAAGAGAAGACGAGATTGAGTTCTGTAAGGCTCATGGTATCGATCTTCCTTTTGATGCAAGTCATTCATACAGCCGTGACAGGAATATCTGGCATATTTCCCATGAGGGACTTGAACTTGAAAATCCTGCACTTGCTCCCAATTATGATGATCTTCTGGTACTTAGCGTATCACCTCAGAACGCTCCCGATGAAGCAGAGGATGTTGAGCTTGAGTTCGAAGCAGGTATCCCTGTAGCTCTTAACGGAAAGCGTATGAAGACTTCCGATATCATCAGAGAGCTTAACAGACTTGGAGGAAAGCATGGTATAGGTATCATTGATATCGTTGAGAACCGTGTTGTAGGTATGAAGAGCCGTGGTGTATACGAGACTCCCGGCGGTACTATCCTTATGGAGGCTCATACACAGCTTGAGGAGATCTGTCTTGACAGAGAGACTCTGGCTTACAAGAAGCTGGTAGCAACAAGATTCGCTGATCTTGTATATGAAGGAAAGTGGTTCACTACTCTTAGAGAGAGTCTGTCAGCATTTGTTGATAAGACACAGGAGACCGTTACCGGTACAGTTAAGATGAAGCTCTACAAGGGTAACATCATTAAGCAGGGTACAACTTCTCCTTACTCATTATATTCTGAGAGTCTTGCTTCTTTCACAACAGGTGACCTTTATGATCATAAGGATGCATCCGGATTCATCAATCTCTTTGGCCTTTCAATGAAGGTTAGAGCTATGATGAAGCAGAACGTGGAGAAGAACACCAAGTAGATCTTATTGTAAGATAAGCGGAGAGATATATGGATGACAGGCTCAAGGACAGCAGAGCCAGGATCAATCAGATCGATCGTGAATTGATCAGATTGTTCGAAGAGCGTATGGAGGCCGTTAAACAGGTTGCCGAATATAAGAGAGATAATCATGTTGAGATCTTTGATCCCGGAAGAGAGAAGGAGATCATCACTCAGAACGCTTCTTATATCAAAGATCCGGTTTTGGTACCGTATGCGAAGAGATTCCTTGAATCCAATATGGAGATATCGAGGGATTACCAGAGTACTCTGCTGGATATTAAAAAATGTTGATTTAGATCGATTAAAGGCATATTCGTAATGAGTATGCCTTTTTTAGTAATAGGAAATTGCTTCCCATTACGCAAAAAACGCTCCGCTAAGGATGCGCACTCGCGCGAAAGGTATATGATTAAAGTATCCGCGCTCGGCGCGAGAATGTCGCAAGCGACATTCTTTATTGAGATTGGTACTTGCAAAGAAGAGAAGTATAAGATAAAATAGTAAAGGTTTGACAGGTTAGATTGTATACAATTATACAAAAACAGGAGGCTTTATGAGATCATATAAGTCATTGACGAGAGAAGAGCTTGTGGCTCTGCACGAGGAATTGCAGGCAGCATATGTGGATGCCAAAGGTAAGGGATTATCTCTTAACATGGCAAGAGGCAAGCCGTCTAAGGAACAGCTTGAGTTGACAATGGGAATGCTTGACTGCTTGGATGGAAAGAGTTCACTTATCACTGAATCGGGAATCGATACACGCAATTACGGTGAACTGACCGGTATCCCTGAGGCAAAGAAGCTTATGGCTGATATGATGGGAACTTCTGTTGATAATACTATAGTGTTCGGTAACGCTTCATTGCCGATCATGTATGATACAGTTTCCAGATCGATGTCTTTTGGAGTATGCGGTTCAACACCATGGTGCAAGCTTGATAAGGTTAAGTTCTTATGTCCTGCACCCGGTTATGACAGACACTTCGCCATAACCGAGCTCTTTGGAATAGAGATGATCACTGTTCCTATGGGAGAGGACGGTCCTGATATGGACATGGTTAAGGAGTATGTTGAGAATGATGCTTCGGTTAAGGGTATCTGGTGTGTTCCCAAGTACACCAATCCTATGGGTATATCATATTCCGATGATACTGTAAGAGCTTTCGCCGCACTTAATCCCGCAGCAGAAGATTTCCGTATTTACTGGGATAATGCATATATAATACATGACCTCTATGAAGATAAGAAGGATGAGCTTCTCGACATCATCAGTGAGTGCGAGAAGGCAGGCAAGCCCGATATGGTATTCGAGTTCTGCTCAACATCCAAGATATCATTTGCAGGTGCAGGTATCGCTGCAATGGCTGCTTCACCCGCCAACATTCAGTGGGTTAAGAAGTCAATGACCATTCAGACGATCGGTTACGATAAGGTCAATCAGTTAAGACATGTAAGATTCTTCAAGGATATCAATGGTATCAAAGAGCATATGAAAAAACATGCCGCAATTCTCAGACCTAAGTTCGAGGCAGTTCTCGAGTGCTTCGACCGTGAACTCGAAGGCCTTGATATCGCACACTGGACAAGACCTAACGGTGGATATTTCATCAGCTTCTTTGCAATGGAAGGCTGTGCCAGAGAGATAGTTGCCAAGTGTAAGGAGGCAGGTGTTGTTCTGACCGGAGCAGGTGCTACGTACCCTTACGGCAAAGACCCTCAGGACAGCAATATCCGAATCGCCCCTTCTTTTCCCACAGCAGAGGAGATGAAGCAGGCGGCAGAAGTGTTCGCACTCTGCGTTAAATTGGTAACGGTTGAGAAATTATTGGAAGCGTAGTCATGGCTGAAAAGATAACAAGACTTAACAGAGAACTCGTAAAAAAAGGGGCGATCATAGATTATTATCAGGATGAAGTGCTGATCCCGAACGGACACCATGATAAGTGGGACTTTATCAATCATAAGGGTGCGGCTGCCTGTGTGGCTGTTCTTGACGACGGCAGACTGATAATGGTAAGGCAGTATCGTAATGCCCTTGACAGAGAGACTATTGAGATCCCTGCAGGAGGACTTAATCCCGGGGAGCCGACGATAGAGGCGGCGGCGCGTGAGCTTCATGAGGAGACGGGATATATCGCAGGGAAGATAGAGCCTCTGATATCGATATATACAACAGTGGCTTTCTGTAACGAGAAGATAGATATCTATCTTGCAACCGAGCTTAAGAAGGGCGAGGCCGAGCCTGATGAAGATGAATACGTGGACATCGTATTATTGGAGCCGGATGAGCTTGTTAAGATGATATTCGAGGGTAAGATAATGGATTCCAAGACAGTGGGAGCCATTCTTGCATACAGCGAGTACATTCTTGACACTCCACACGACTGAAGTTGTGGAATTCTTGCTACCTGCCGGGGATACCGGCTGACCAGTCCGTTTCCGGTAGGTCGCAGTGCAAGGTGCGGGTGTGCCATCACCCGTCCTGATCCAGTGCATATAGCAGATCAGGCAGTATGTCTGTTACCAACATACTCAGTTGAGTTGCATATATTCCAAGCGCCCAACAAATCCCTATGGGTGCGGAAACCACACTTACATGTATAGAGCCTATCATTGGCATGGTGTATTCTGCCACAGACAGGACATGTCTGGCTTGTATATGCCGGATTTACATACTCAACGGTTATGCCTGCCAGTTTTGCCTTGTATTCTATGAGCTGTGCAAGCCTGTAGAATGACCAGGTGTGCAGGCTGTGGTTGTTTTTACGACTTTGTCTTGTCGCAGAGCGTATGTTTGCCAACTGCTCTAACTTGATCACCTTAATGTCGTGTGCCACTGCGGTCTGAACAATATCATGGCTCAGCTTATGGTCAATGTCGTGCATGATACGCTGTTCCTTGTCATTGATCCGCCGAACAGCTTTGATCTTTTTAGCAGACTGCAGCTTTTTTCGCAGATATGCATAGTGCCTGCGCATATATTTGTTTTTACGGCCATTACCGTAAAATTTCACGTTGCCATCAGAACAGTAGGATACAGCAGGACATTTAATGCCAAGGTCGATTCCCATGACGTTGCCTTCTGATTTCAGAATGGGTTCAGCCGCTTCGTATACGATCTGGGCTACAAGGGAATGGCTCTTCGTTACGATACGCATGGTTCCGAATTTCGCATCAGAGAACAGTGCTTTCTGGCGGTCTGTGAGCCTGATTGGCACAGAAATACGCTTTGACCTGCCACCCACCATGACCGGAAATTCGATACGGTTGTCCCTGATCCGGTAATTCTGGTTATTGACATAACAGCAGGGCTTCTTCAGTATCGGCAGGCTGGGCGCTTTCGTCCGAATAGCCGAACCGCGTTTTGCAAGGCTTCTGTTTTTCAGAACGGCTTTATGACAGTATTTGTAGTGTTTTTTCACGATGGATCTTGCATCACGGATACACTGGTTGATCAGTGCGGAAGGCAGATCGGCTTCTACGTTGGAAGTGGTATAAGAGGCGATGGAAGTGCCGTTTACAGCAATCGAAACCAAACTATTTACGGTACGGATGTACTCGCTCATAGTCGCATTGACAAGGGATCTCTGTTCCCGTGTTGGAGATAGTTTGATTGTTTCTGAAAGCTGCATGATTATCACCTCAGGTATATTATACCAAACAAGTGTTCTGTAGTCAACCATGGGTGCTTTCATCCCACGGTTGAAACCGTGGGCTTTCCCGCACCAAAAATCTTTTGTAATATCAAGAATAAGCCGGAGAGAGAATCTTCGGCTTATTTCTGTATAGGTGAGATGATTATTTTTATACTCATTAAGATAGCGTATAGAATGGATTTGCCTGACCGGATATGGTGAGAAGTTGTCATAAGAATATGACATTAGTGTTATGTTAACCCATTGACCAAGGTGGTCACAAGAAAAGAATAAAAAATAAAAAAATAATTTACAACATATTGTAAACATAACAAGAGGGTGGGGCATATCTTGTGGAATTGCCCGAAAACCTTGATTTTTCGGCGTTTTTGGGCAAATTATGGCATTGATTTTATTGACTAATATGGTTATAATTTAGTTTATCGACGCTTATGTAAAGCGAGTATAGGGGACATTTTTTTGATGCAGAAAGAAATCGATTTATTCATTTCTTATTTACATAATGTTAAGAAGACATCGGAAAATACGGCGATGTCATATAAGAGAGATCTTAAGAAATTAGACGCTTATATGACCGCATCGGGGAAGACTGATGTAAGGGATGTTACTTTTGAAGATCTTCAGAATTATGTCAAGTATATGACTGAAGAGAATTTTAAGCCCGCCACCATTTCAAGGTGTATTGCTTCGGCAAAGGCATGGTACCATTTCATGTACAGTGAGAATCTTGTGGATGAAGATATATCCATAGGACTCAGGGCTCCCAAGATTGAGAAGAAAGCACCCGAGATTCTTACGCTTAAACAGGTTAACAGTCTCTTGGAACAGCCTTCAGGTGACAGCCCAAAGGAAAAGAGAGACAAGGCAATGTTAGAATTGCTCTATGCAACGGGTATAAGAGTCAGTGAACTGATCTCGCTCAAGCTCGCTGATGTCAATCTCCAGGCTTGTTATCTTTTATGCAGGGATGCTCACAAGGAGAGGATGATACCTTTCGGGCAGAAGGCCAAGAATGCTCTGATGGTTTATCTTAATGAGAGCCGTGAAGTGATGGTGGCCGATAAGTCATGTGATTATCTCTTCGTGAACTGTTCGGGTATAGAGATGAGCAGACAGGGATTCTGGAAGCTGATCAAGTATTATACCAAAAAGGCCGGGATCGATATGGATATAACGCCTCATACACTCAGACATTCTTTTGCGGCACATCTGGTCGAGAATGGTGCGGATCTTAAGAGTGTTCAGGAGATGTTGGGACATTCAGATATCGCGACCACACAGATATATGCCAATATCAATCATAATCACCTTAGAGAGGTATATGCTAAGGCACATACGAGAGGTTAGAAGGAAGCTTATTCGATAGGCTTCCTTTTATTTTATGGTGAAACAATATGAATATCATGAATTGCTTACGGCTTCTCTTTCGAGATGAGCTTTGCTTTGAATCTCTAAGCCCTCAAGATGTAGTCATTCCGGTAAGATGTTTTGACACAGCTTAATAAAATCTTAAGAGAAATACCTTGTATTTGTTAATTACATATTGGGGATATTTGGTTATAATCAGTGACAGTAAGATATGTAAGGACCTTTTTGCCTTTGTTGAAGCCGGATCATGTTGAGACATATAAGGTGGGAAAGGACATTTTCAGAAGGAAGACAAAACTGTGATGGAAAAGTTAAAAGTAAAAATTAAAGAGATGTTAAATATTCTTAAGGCGATGATGACCGGGGGTATGGACAAGAAGTATATCGACGAGCATAGGGATCAGATCTTTAAGCTTGAAACTATTCTTGGCTCCGTTATGCTCATATGCCTTACGATCATGGCTATATGCTTATATAAGGACAGATATGTGTATTCACGTGGCGGTGGCTCATATACAGACAATGATCAGTCTTATATGCTCACTGAAGAACCGGATATTGTCGACTCTATGGATGAAGAGAATGCACCTGATCAGGAAGTTACGGAATACGATCTGTCCGGGCAGATTAAGCCTGAGCGGGTAGAGGAAATCGGAGAATTGCCCGATAAGTATGTTGCCGGACAAATGCTTGAATATAAGGGTGATGATTATCAGCTGCCCGAACTGTATTCTTATTGGGACAGTTACAGTCTGGATGCGGTCAATGAGATAATCCGCCTTGAGAGGTTCAGAGTTATAACCGATGCTCTGGCAGGAACCGATGATTTCTATTATTACGGGGATACGGGTCGTGACGGAAGACCCGAGGGAAGAGGCCTTGCTGTATATGCCAACAATACCTATTATTTCGGCAGTTGGGATAAAGGAAAAAGAGATGGCGATGGAATGTGGCTCAGGATCTTTCCGAATAACGACGGCATCGTAGGAGGTGTCAGGGGCGTTGAATCGCATATGTATAACGGTAGTTGGGCGGGAGATTATCCGAACGGCCGGGGGCAGGAGAATATCATCTATTCCGATAAGAGTTCCATAGAGCAGGAATATGTTATTCAGAATGCGATCGGAGAATTCAAAAACGGTTACTATAATGGTGATATGTATCTTCAAATGTTATATAATGGGAGTGTATCTATAGACTGGTACGGAACCTGTGATAAGGGAACCTTCTTGTATATCAGCGAGAAAGAGAATTCCATGGGTAAGAGGCCTGTGATGGTCGCCGGCGAAGGTCAGGAGACTATTGAAGAGGATAATTGCTTCTGGATGTTACCTGCGGATAATTCCGATCATGGTGTCGCCGGCCTTAAGTAAGGCATTGCTGTTAAATGAGACATATTGATGATTATCTGAATGACTATAATAATATAAGCTTTAGTGAGATGCCCTTTAACGAAGTGGATGCGCTGATACTGGCGCAGTTCACGTATATGAAGTTAGAGGGCTATGTTCCGTATCTAAAGGCTGAAGCTGCCAATATAACGCTAACCGAACTTAATGAGGTGGTCGATCGCGATGTTATCTTTATGGATAAAAGACATGTGGATGACAATCGTAAGATGTGGGATCTGATGCTGGCCGGTAAGAGGTTCGCGAATATGGGGCTGAACTACATCTGGGAGATGATGGATGAGGAACGTGAGACTCAGTTCTGTGCGTTTACGGTCTTTCCGGAAGGCGCAAGTCCGGTCATCCTCTTCAGAGGAACAGATGAGAGCATCATAGGCTGGGTGGAAGACTTTAATATGGCGTTCTCCACTCCTTTTGTAGGGCAGAGACTTGGGCTTCTGTATCTTAAGCATGTTGCACAGTGGATCGATGGAACGTTCATGATGTCTGGGCATTCCAAAGGCGGTAATATCGCTGTTTTTTCCGCAATGATGGCAGATAAGGATATTCAGGACAGGGTTGAGATCATATATAACTTTGACGGACCGGGATTCAGACCTGAGATAATCGATCAGGATGGCTATTATGAGATCAGGAACAGAGTTGTCAAATATATGCCTCAGTCTTCGGTCATCGGAATGCTATTGGAGAATCAGGAAGAGTATACGGTCGTTAAGAGCTCGTCTGTGGGCGGGATGCTTCAGCATAATCCTTTTACATGGGTATTGGAGGATAAGTCTTTCTCCATACTCCCGGGAAAGAGGGAGAAGCATCGTACGATCAATGATTCCTTTAATAAATGGATCCTGGGATTGAGTGAAGAACAGCAGAAGTCCTTCGTCGGCACGGTCGAGAAGCTGGCTGATGCAACAAAAGAGACTACGCTTACGGAATTTGTTGACAACTGGAATAAGAGCATTCCTAATCTGATAAGATCCATTATGGACTTTGATAAGGAGACAAAAAGTGATATCAAGGAGCTCTTTGTCACATTCGGTAATGTGCTCGCAGAAGAGATAAGAGCCGATAACGGTAAGTGATAGCCGAAATAACGTTAACCTTATTGAAAAAAATGCCGATATTTAGTAATATAAAGATAACTATATGGTATGAATCAAGGATGATTTTTGCGGATATGTGTGAAGAAAGTGATCGTTGTCTGAAGACGGATCGCTAAGGGTTACAAACCCCGATCCGGTCTGTTATACAAGGAGGTTGGCCTATGAGTATCAATATACAATCCAAGACGGATTACAGTGCTTTATTTGGAAGTCTGCCAGGCAGTGTAGATAATTCGACAGGTATGGCAGGACTCACAAGCAGTGTTCTGGGTGGTTCCGGAAGCCTTAATCTCGCCGATTATGCGAGCATTAAGAACGGTTCATACGGGAAGCTTCTGAAGGCCTATTATGCCGAGGCTGAAGGTACACAGAAGAGTTCTTCCGCCAATAAGACTTCTGCATCCAAGAGTAAGGGACTCGATTCTTCCAAGGATAAGGTGTCAGCTTATACCGGAGTTGCGGAGAGTGCCAAAGATCTTACCAAGGTTGCCGATAAGCTTATAAGCAAGGGTACAGATTCTCTGTTTAATAATAAGAGTAAGACTGTGACCGATGAGGCCGGCAACAGCGTCGTTAAGAATGAACCCGACAGGACAGCTATAGATTCTGCGGTCAAGGATTTTGTTAAGGCATATAATACCTTTGTTAATAAGGGGCTTAAGTCTGACAATGCTACGATATCAAGAGAGACCGAGAGCCTTACCAATCTTGTGGGTATCAGTGCCACGAAGCTTAAGGACATTGGTATTACAATTGAAGACGATAAGTCGCTGAAGATCAACGAAGATACTTACAATAAGGCTTCGACAGATGATATCAAGAAGCTGTTTAACGGCAATCAGTCGGTTGCATATTCGGTATCATCCAAGGCATCTCTTATAGGTATCAGTGCAGAGTCAGCCGCTAAGAATGCAAGTAATTATACAAGTTCCGGCAATTATACCGATTCTTATTCGGCCGGAAGTATATTAAACAGTATAGTATGATGAATGACTGAAGATCAGATGCTGACAGGCGGTATCGATCAAAAGTCACACAGCAGGGGTTATATATGAGCCCCGTTACATATAAGATTAGTTTAAAAAGCCTCATCCGGGTGGATGAGGTTTTTTTGAGGGGTAATCATGGATATTCCTGTTAAGTTCAAAGAGAGAATGAGCAGACTTCTTGGAGAAGAATATGATTCATTTCTGGCTGCTTATGAGAGAAATGCATATAAAGGTCTCAGATTGAATCCTCTTAAGCTCGGAGGTGATCCGGTGAAAGAAGAGGATCTGCGTAATATCCTTACAGAGAGATTCGATCTTAAGCCTGTACCATGGTGTCGGACGGGATTCTATTATGATGAAGAATTCAGACCGGGACTGGATCCGCTTCATCAGGCAGGAGCATATTACATACAGGAACCGAGCGCAATGGTAGTGGGAGAGCTTGCCAATGTCAAGCCGGGGATGAAGGTGTTGGATCTGTGCGCGGCACCCGGCGGTAAGACTTCGCATCTTGCAGGTGCTCTTAAGGGAGAAGGACTGATATGGGCCAATGAGATCGTGCCTCAGCGCGCCGAGATCCTGTCGCGCAATGTTGAGAGAATGGGTATCGCCAATGCCATAGTATCCTGTGCATCGCCAGCAGAACTGGCTTTAGCACTTCCCGGTTTTTTCGATGTTATAGTCGTAGATTCGCCTTGTTCAGGTGAGGGAATGTTCAGAAGAGATGAGATAGCCCGTACCGAATGGTCCAAAGAGAATGTGGCCATGTGTGCTAAGCGAAGCAGGGATATCCTTGAATCAGCCAATCTGATGCTTAAGAACGGTGGCAGGCTGATCTATTCTACCTGCACCTTCGCCGTGGAAGAAGATGAGGGCGCTATATGCGATTTCCTTGACAGGCACCCGGAATACAGTCTTATTGAAAAAGAGCTTGTCCCTGTATCCGGCAGTGACGTTAATACTTATGGATTTCCTACGGACGGTCGCCCCGAATGGTGTGACAACAGGGATGAGGTAAGGGATACATACAGACTCTGGCCCCATTTGCTCGCAGGAGAGGGTCATTTCGCTGCGGTTATGTGCAAAGGCAGTGACCGCATTTTTGCAAGATTTGAGGAAGGCGAAGCGGTTGCGGGAGAAGATTGTAAGAAGGGCAGGAAGAAGGGCGCACGTGTTGATAATCTGACTGAAGATGCGATAAAAGCGTACAGGGAGTTCGAGAAGAAGAGTATGACTGTCAGCCTTAACGGAAGAATGGAACTTAAGGGTGACAATCTGTATCTGATGACTTTCGGCGAGGTGAGAACAGATCGGATAAGGATATTAAGAAACGGATTGTGGCTTGGTACGGTTAAGAAGAACAGGTTTGAACCGTCACATTCGCTGGCTATGGCGCTTCATCCGGATGAGGTCGGAAGCTGCATCGAACTTAGAGATAAAGGGAGAGGGGCTGATGCCGACAATTATCTTAAGGGAGAGACGATAGGCTGTGACAGTGATGTCACCGGCTGGGTTTTGTGTACGATAGAAGGCTGCAGTCTCGGATGGGGCAAGGCGACCGGAGGAGTGGTCAAGAATCATTATCCTAAGGGACTGAGAGTTATGGGGTAGAAGTAACGGACGGATATGATAGGTGATCAATAAAGCTTTTTGGGGGTTTTTAAAGTTATTTTGAAAAGGTTCAAGAGAAGCGGTTTGGTCAGCTGAAGGCTTGAATATATATGACAGGGAGGAAAGTAAAAATGAAGAAGTATAAGAATCTTCTGATAGATCTGGATGGTACGATAACCGATTCTGGTGATGCGGTCATCAGTTGTGTTGTATATGCATTGGAAAAGCTGGGGATAAAGGATACGCCGTATGAGACCTTGCGTAAGTTCATAGGCCCTTCACTGCATGATTCATTCACACGTACAATGGGTCTTGATGAGGAAACGGCAAATAAGGCGATCGAGTTGTATCGTTCCATGTATGAGGATAATAAGATGTATGATGTTACCTTATACGATGGGATAGCGGAGTTCATGAGAGATGCTTCCGCTGCCGGCTGTAAGGTAATACTGGTGACTTCCAAGCCTCATGAGTTCGCGACCAAGATAATGGACAGGCTTGATCTGTCACAGTATCTCCATTATCAGACAGGACCGGATATGGACGATCCGTCATCGGATAAATGCGTACTTATTGAGAAGGCTGTCAGAGCATGTGATCTCAAGAAAGAAGAATGTGTGATGATAGGAGATACAAGATTCGATATAAAGGGCGCGGTCGATGCCGGAATCGACAGTGTCGGTGTGTTATATGGATTCGGAACGGAAGAAGAGCTAAGGGAAACGGGGGCTACTTATATTGTTGCCAAGGCTGATGACCTTAATGCTCTGTATGAACGTGTATGAACAGGCTTATGAGCCGGCTGTATGAATTGATTCTGAATGAGTATGTATAATAAAAAAAACATACCATAATAAAAAAGAGGTAATGGTTTACCCTTCGCATTTGTTGATAGAATATCAATCGAAATGAATTGATTTCTATAATAGGCGGAGGGTTTTTATGTTAAGGAGAGAATTAAAAAGAAGCATTCTATGCATTATGATGGCTTTAGTGCTTGTGCTAACCGGCATTGTTCCGGCTGATGTCGCAGTAAGCCGTGTTAATGCGGCAGGTGTTGAGATCGTGTCTATGGCCTACGATGAGGGACCCGATTTCTCAGCCAGCGGAATGGGCAGTGCCAGCTTCGGTTTCAGAATGCCGAGGTTCAATAATGGTCAGAACACTTGGGAAGAAGTTGTATCAGATCTTGAATTATTGGTGTTAATGGATGAAGAATGGGTCAATATTGACGATGGAAGAGAGACCTACTTCAATTGGGACAGTACTTTTGGAGTATGGCATGACAGCGGTGCTGAAGGTTACTGGTTCGTTTGTAATCAGACTACTCATTTGCGTTTCAGATCAAAGAGTCATCCTGATGTAACTCTTGATTTTAATTTGATGTTTAATAATGTTGCGGCAAATGATATTACTTCTTTGGCAGTGGCTGGAAGTCTGGTGAAAGATGCAAGTAGAGATGGAACTGGATTTTTGCTTTTTCCTACTGCATATTGGCCGGGCGGTTCATATACAACAGGGCCTGATGATCTTGTAGTGTATGTCAAAGGTGTAAATGAAGATGATTCGGCATATGTTAATATTGATAACAATGCAGAGAGTGGTTGGATATATGATGTTAATTTTGGCTTGGACATTAATGGGTATGGGTATTGGTTTACTGTATCTGAGAAAGGTTCTACCAATGTTAAGTTATGTCTTAAGAATAATGAAAGTGTTAATCTTGTATATACGATCACATATTCTGAAATACTAAGAGAAGATTATCATATTTATGCAAATGGTTCGACTGTGATCAATGCGGATACTGATGGGGCTTGCGGTATA
The DNA here is from genome assembly GCA_024684085.1 of Lachnospiraceae bacterium. Lineage (GTDB taxonomy): Bacteria > Bacillota > Clostridia > Lachnospirales > Lachnospiraceae > Colinaster. The sequence goes on from JAIKXM010000010.1 coordinate 35,686, forward strand.
GTATTCCCTTATATAGGCGGTACAGGAACAGATAATCTGCCTACCCATAGGGAACTTGGCAATTTTGTGATCAAGATATACGAGAGATGGAATGATAGTTGGGTTGATTTTACAGATCCAGTAGATTCTAAGTGGTATTATCAAGGGAACGGATATGTTGAGTATTCCGCTAATAATCAGTGGGGATATTTTAACGATTATGTATATGGTATTTGGTTACGACCTGTAACCGAAGATATACAGATAAGGATCTATTATCCTCTTGACGGTCAGGAGGGCGGAGATGTCGGTGATAATTATATAGAATACACGATCCACGGCAATCCCAGTGCACCCAGACCTACTTCTATAGTAATGGATGACATTGTAGTCGATAATGACGGAACTGCGATCGTTGAACCCGAAGGATGGAATTATTTTAACGGTGATGAGTTCAACGGTAATTCACTGGACATGTCCAAGTGGAATTATAATCCGGGATATTTTATAGATGAACATGATCATACAACTTTCGGTTGGGGTAATGAAGAGCTTGAGTATTATACCGAGAGTGAAGATAATATATTCGTTGGCGATGGCAAGCTTCATCTTGTGGCAGAGAAGGAATCGAAAGATTTCACTGCTTTGGATGGTGTTACCGTAACTGCTGAGTATTCATCAGGTAAGATAACATCCAAGGATAAGATGAGCTTCACTTATGGCCGAATCGACTTCAGAGCAAAGCTCCCATCAGGAACAGGAATATGGCCTGCTCTTTGGATGCTTCCGAACTCTGATACTTATGGCGGATGGGCATCTTCCGGTGAGATCGATGTAATGGAAGCAAGAGGAAGAGAACCTGACAGAACATGGAGTACCATTCATTTCGGAGGTGCATGGCCCGGTAATAAGAATGCTGGAGATAAGTATATCTTTAAGGATGGTAAGACAATAGATGACGGATATCATGTATATTCGTGTGTATGGGAAGAGGATAACTTCAAGTTCTATGTGGACGGAAAATTCTATTTGTATATCCCTAAGGATGCATGGTATTCACAGGCCGCACCGGGTTCTACGACTGCACCTTTCGATGCGGACTTCTATGTGATTATGAACCTTGCCATGGGTGGAAGGTTTGATTCGTTAAGAAGACCCGATCCTTCATTACTTAGAACTGAGATGCTCGTAGATTATGTACGTATATTTAAGCCCGATGGAACAGAGGTAACACCGGGGACAACACCCTCGGTAACATCAGGAGTAACACCCGGAGTAACACCCGGTACATCGCCCGCAGTAACATCAGGAGTAACACCGGGAACGACACCCGCAGTAACGACAGGGGTAACACCGGGAACAACACCTGCGGTAACAGCAGGAGTAACACCGGGAACGACACCCTCGGTAACATCCGGGGTAACACCGGGAACGACACCCGCGGTAACGACAGGGGTAACACCGGGAACAACACCTGCGGTAACATCAGGAGTAACACCCGGAACAACACCTGCAGCAGGAGATGTTGAAGTCAGTCATTATAATTATGTCTACACAAAGAGTACAAATAAGACAACATTCACCGCTAAAAACGGTGTATCGGGAATGTTGTATTGTATGACCGGCTCATATGATGCTATGAAGCAGGCGGTTATCAGTAAGAATGCATTGGTCGCTGCAGGACGCAGAGGAGAATCTCTTGCACTTGTTCCCGGATATCCTATCGGCAATAAGACTTATGATATTCCGATGGATGAGGGAACATATTTTGCATATACGCTGACCAATAATGATGATCCAACTGAATGGTACCTCGGACACGCCGTGGAACTTGAACCTTCGCCTACGGTAACGGCAGGAGTAACACCTGGTACAACGCCCGGGGTAACATCGGGAGTGACACCCGGAACAACACCTGCGGTAACGGCAGGAGTAACACCCGGTACAACGCCCGGGGTAACATCGGGAGTAACACCCGGAACAACACCCGCGGTAACGGCAGGAGTAACACCCGGTACAACGCCTGCGGTAACAGCAGGAGTAACACCCGGTACAACACCTGCGGTAACGGCAGGAGTAACACCCGGAACGACACCTGCGGTAACAGCAGGAGTTGACAGCAAGGGCTGGTATATTGAGAATGTGCCGGATTGCGAATATACAGGTAAGAAGATCACACCTTTGGTAGTCATAAGAGACATCAATACAGGTGAGAAGCTTATACCCAATAAGGATTATAAGCTTTCATACAAGAATAATACCAATGCGGGTACAGGTGTTATCATTGTAAGGGGCTGCGGCAATTATAAGGGACAGAAGAGTATCAGTTTCAATATTCTGCCGTTGGATATAGAGGATGCTGTTGTAACTGATATCTATAAGAAGGCAACCGGTTCTTCGATAGCGGTTAAGCCTGTAGTTACTCTTAACGGTAAGAAACTCACAATGAAAAAAGATTATGTGATAGATACCGAAACAGAGGAAAGCGCTGCAAGCTATAAGATGGTAGGAGATTATACAGTCCGTCTTAAAGGCTGTGGTAATTATACAGGAACACTTGATCTTGGATTCCATTTATATGATGGTAAGGCTGTAGTCCATGGCAATACCGTCGTTGAGATAAGCAAGGCAAGTGTCAGTGGTATGAAAAATATAAAATATGATGGTCTTTCTGAATCTTATGTGCAGGAATTGACACTTATGTATAAGGGCAGCGTGCTCGAAGAGGGCAGCGATTATGAATTGAAGTATTATAATAATGAGCAGGTAGGTACGGCTACGCTTGTGATCTCGGGACTTGCCGGCGATGGCAATTCAGGCAGTGTGGGCTTCACCGGATGTAAGGTCCTTACCTTTAAGATCCTTGGAGAGGCTCTAAAGGCTAAAAATGTGAGGCTGACAGGTGATGAACCCGAATATAACGGTCAGGCTCAGGAAATCGATTATGAAGTGACTAACTCCAAGGGAGAGGTGCTCACGGAAGGCGTAGACTATACAGCTGTAAAATTCACCAATAATGTCAACAGGGGGAAGGCAACCCTCAGACTGACGGGTATGGGAGGATATACCGGAACTGTAGTTAAGAATTATAACGTCAGGGCTCACTCGCTCGCTGCTGATGATATTACGATTGAAGTGAGTGAAGAGTGCGAGATGTGTAAGAGTGGTTCCAAGGCAGAAGTGACTGTCATGTTTGAGACTGAGAAGCTTACAGAGAATGTTGATTATAAGCTTGCATACAGCAGGAATAAGGCTGTCGGAGAGGCTTATGTGACCATTACAGGTATGGGCAACTTTACCGGAAGCGTTAAGAAGTCTTTCGTGGTAGGTGAGGCCGATATAAGTGATGCTGCCACGGTAGTAGTCAAGGATGTAGTTAATAAGAAATCAACGGCCTTAAGTGCTTACATGGCAAAACCTGCCGTTATTGACAAAAAAGACGGCTCTTCACTTACTGCCGGCACTGACTATGACAAGGTATGCTCGTATGAGATATCATATGATAATGGTAATAGTTGGAACGCGCTGACTAAGGATAATCTCGATGTAAACAGATTCGGAGACGCCACAATTTTTAAAGTGGAAGTAAGCGGTAAGGGTAATTACACAGGTAAGGCTGTTGGATATTATAAGCTGATCGAGGCACCGAAGGATATAGCCAAGGCTACTGTCAAGGTGCAGGATAAGGTCTATACGGGAAGTGCAGTTACTATAAGTAAGGAAGATGTTGTGTCTATTACTGTTAAGGACGGTAAGTCAGTGAAGACCCTTGGCGCGAGTGATTATGAGATCGTGGCCGGAAGTTACAAGAAGAATGTCAATAAGGGCACAGCTTCGGTGATCATTAAGGGTGTTAATGAATATGGCGGTTATAAGACAGTGAACTTTAAGATAGTGCCTAAGGACATTGAGACAGGTGTCGGCTTCAGAGCAAGGCTGATGAACCTCTGGAACAAGATGATCAAATAGCGTGATTGTAAGGCGCTGTATAATGTAACAAAGTGATGCGTTATGATAAGGCGTTATGTAATATGCATTAAGTGATGCACTATGATAAGGCGATTAAATAATTTGATCAATTATCTCCATTAATGATATAAAGGGCTCATTATCAATAGGTAATGGGCCCTGAATATCAAGGAAAACAGGAATTTTTGTTTTTGACTAACAAAACAAAAAATTCTTTTAAAAAATTTTAAAATACTTATTGACGGACAGGGGTTATCGTGGTATTATACTTCTTGCAGTCATAAGAAATGTTTTGCGGAAGTGCTGGAATTGGCAGACAGGCATGACTAAGGATCATGTTCGCGAAGCGAGTGAGGGTTCAAGTCCCTTCTTCCGCATTTGTTGACTGCTTTTTTTATTCTGAAGAGGCAGTCGGGAAAGCGATTCTTCTGAAGAGAGCAGGACTGGTTGATAGCAGTTCTACATATATCGCGGAAGTGGTGGAATGGCAGACGCGCAGGCTTCAGGTGCCTGTGGTAGCAATACCGTGTGGGTTCAAGTCCCATCTTCCGCATTAAAAAAGGACATCCAATCGGATGTCCTTTTTTAATGCGGAAGGGAACTTACACACAGCTTGCTTTGCAAGCGGTTCAATCTCGCCTGCCGGCTCGGTCGTTGCTCCTCGCTGCGCGAGGGTCGTCCACCGGACGACCGCAATCCATCTTCCGCACGAACTGCCTCGTCGGGTCTCCGTTCCACTTCGGTCCGCTTGGGACCGACCGGAGCGAAGCGTAGACCCCTGTGTTTCCACAGGGTTTTCCCCATCCATAGAATCTAGAATCGCCCTTACATTGTTTACATAATCCTTCTGCGAGAAGCTGTAATCTCTCGGTTGGACAAGAATAGATTTACATATATAAAGTGGGGTTGAACAAAATCACTGCACACAGCCTAGGCAGGCCATCGCGCAGCGATTTTGTTCAATTACGGTTTGTTGTTTTAAGTAATCTTTGAAATAATTCTTGGGGTTCTCTAATGGGTTCCCTCATAGGGGGGGTGGCGCCAGAATCTCCTTTCTTATTGGATTTTTGGAATTTTTTAAAATTCAAGTCCCATTTTCGGGCCCATTATATCTATATATCTTTGTACCGATAGCTCATAAATAAATTTTCTGGTGCAATAATCAAAAAAGTATGATAGAATAATTTCGAACATCAGTTCTGAAAGGTGGACAAGAATATGCCGTCTCTTAAAAAAGGAAAAGAATACAAAAGATTTGAAGATACCAAACATATTCGCGATGATGGCAGTGAATACTGGAGCGCCAGAGAACTTGCTTTGGTATTAGACTATGTCAAATGGGAGAATTTTCAGAAGACTATTTCACGGGCAATGATTGCCTGCGAAAACAGTGGACACAGTGTTTCTGACGATTTTCCTGGGGTCAGGAAAATCGTAGAAGCAGGCGCAACTTCCAAACCGAAAAAAGATTATGAACTCTCCAGATATGCCTGCTACCTTATTGTTCAAAACGGTGATCCTCGAAAGGAAGTGATTGCCTTATGGCAGACGTATTTTGCAATACAGACATACAGGCAAGAACCGGAAAAAAGCATTCAGCAGATTGAAAAGGAACAGATGGAGCGGCTGAAAAAGAAAGCAAAAGCCGGAAAACTAATGTTGGATGAATAAATACAGACTATCGAAAAGAAGGAATGATCATATGCGAGAAGGAATAGCTATCGTCGGCTTGAACGGAAGTGGAAAGTCTACACTTGGGCATGCACTGGCGAAGGCGCTAAATTTATATGAAATAGACGTTGAGGACTACTATTTTCCGGAACAGCGTGAATCAAGAAAAGCTGCTCTCGATGGTGGATACGGAGTGAATTGCTCTTACCTTGGTGACATGCCCTATTCCGTGTCCAGAACCAAGGAAGAGGTCGAAGAAGCCATAGCAAAAGAAGTATTGGCACACCCCCGGTATGTTATGACCGGTGTTACCATTAATTGGAATGCAGAGATCCTATCCACGATCAAGCATGTTTTCTGGCTGAGGACAGAAACAGAAGAAAGAGTACGACGTGTGAAGGAGCGCGAAGAAAAACGCTGGGGCGGCAGAGTTACTGAAGGCGGGGACATGTACGAGCAACAAAAATTCTTTCGGGAACTGATTGCAGGGCTTACTGATGAAAAGGTTTTAAGAAGCATTGGTAAAACAGACTGTGAAGTGATCCAGCTCGATGGAACACGCAATGTTTCTGAAAATCTGGCGATAATAATGAAAATAGTAATGGAAGAATCTTAGGTGTCGAGAAATGCGTAGAACAGAAAACGTCGAATTGACGGTCCTATGTCTCATTCAGGATGGCAACAGGATCTTGTTACAAAACCGCGTAAAGAAAGATTGGCAGGGTTACACGCTCCCCGGTGGACATGTGGAACCCGGAGAATCTTTTGTAGATGCAGTCATAAGGGAAATGAAAGAAGAAACCGGTCTGGATATTCTAAAACCACGTCTTGTGGGAATCAAGCAGTTCCCAATTGAGGATGGAAGGTACATTGTTCTTTTGTTCAAAACCGAAAGTTTCAGCGGTCAGGTCGTTTCATCTGATGAGGGCGAAATGGAATGGGTAGAATACAGCAACCTTTCGAGAATAGAAACTGTCGATGACCTGGACGATCTTTTGAAAGTGTTCAACGACCCGGGCCTTAATGAATTTCAGTATTTGGTGGAGGGAGATAAGTGGACAATATCCATAAAATGAAAAATGATTTAATGATAGAAAAAATGTCAGTGCATAATCTATATGCTCTGACAAAGCTATTTGAGTATAACGATGTTGAGCAAATGATATCCGAATGTACGCGTGATATACAAAAAGAGGTAATTGATATTTTTGTTTTGTATTATAAGGAGATTTTAGTAGCTGAGCTTCGTGTAATGTATGAAAGCATAGATGAGAACTTTGCTGTACGAGGCAGACGGGCATATTTGTTTGCATTTAGAGTCTCTGAACCTTTTCAGAATAAAGGGTACGGAACATATCTATTAAAAAATGTTCTGGCCGTACTAAAAGAAGCCGGTTACACTGAATTTACGGTTGGAGTTGAGGATGATAATTTTAGAGCAATTCATATGTATCAAGCCTTGGGATTCAATGAATTTCTGTTAAGAAAGCATGAAGAATATCAAGGCGATGAATATGATTATAATTTATATTTGAAGAGATAACACAATTATGGAGTCAGATGATGCCATGAAAAAATCTCAATTTGGAGAAGTAAATCAAATATTGGCGGATATTCTCGAAGGGCATAAAGATATCTTCAGCAAAAAACTATTGGGCTAAAATCGGATCAGATCATGACATATCTTGATGGAATCTTCGAAGGATGGACTGTAGTAAAGAAAACGGTAGTTGCGCAGGAATATGAAATA
>JAIKXM010000044.1 GCA_024684085.1 Lachnospiraceae bacterium
GTCCGCTACAGGAAATATATTCACCGAAACGGCGCTCTCGCTCCGATGTGAGCGTAGCGGACACTAAGCTCGGCTTTGCCTCGCTAAGTGCCGACGCCCACATAGGCGTTTATAGTGAATATATTTCCTGTAGCTATTTACCAAAACACGTGTGTGTACAGTAACATATGAATCAGACACGCCATATGACATGAAAAAGGATGCAATTGATATCGGTCATATTTATCCGAATCCACTCGCATACTCTAAAAAAATACCGGCTCTATTCAATGTGCTAAATATACTATGGTTCAAAAACAGACTTTTGTGATAGAATGATAAAGATGTATATATTTATGGAGGAATTTTTGAGATGTTAAAACAGGTATCTATTTACACGGAGAATAATAAAGGTAAGATGCGCAAGATCACGGAGATCCTCGCAGAGAAGAACATCAATATCTTAGGTTCTGTTACTAATGACAGTGCTGAGTACGGAATAATACGTATGATCGTATCCAATCCGGAGCTTACGATAGAAGCTCTTACAGCGGCAGGTTATATCTGCAAGATGACGGATGTTATCGGAGTTGAAGTTACAGATGAAGTCGGTAATCTGAATAAGCTTTTGGAAGCACTTGAATACAGCAATATCAATGTTGACTATCTGTATCTCTCATTCAACCGTATCACCTGCATGCCTATTATGGTATTCCACGCAGACTGTGCTCATGAAGTTGAAGAATGTCTTCGTCAGAAAGGCTTCTCTATCAGCAAAGGCGAGAACTAAATAAGAATTATAAGTATTCCTAATGATGCTCTGAGAGCTGACATACTCGGTCAGTATTCTCCTAACGTTAGATATTACAATTCATGTAGGAATAACGGCTGTACGTGTAAGTCAAATAAATGATCAAAACACCAAATCTACGGATTAAAAAAAGAGAACACCCTCGAAGGTTCAAAACCTATGGGTGTTCTTTGTATTGCATGACAGGAAGCAATTTCCTCGTATTGAAAAAGCTGTAGGAAAAACCTACAGCTCTATATCGGAGTGACAAGATTCGAACTTGCGACCTCCGCCTCCCTAAGACGGCGCTCTAACCAAACTGAGCCACACCCCGTGCACTCACTTTACCTATTATATCAGATTTTTTTATTTTGAAAAGAGTTTTTTTGCATTTTTTTAATATTTTTTTCAAAGGCATTTATGTATCATAAAAAGTGCAGTCAGCGAAGATTTATCATCTCCGGTTTCTGCACTTTTTTATCACCTGTATTCTACTCATTCTTAATACGCTCGATCTCTTTCTGTAACTCTTCGACCTTGCGCATAGCCTCTTCCAGCTTGGCATCCCTATCCGGTTGTGGTGCTGCACTATCCCCGGAATCATCTTCGAAGAACTTGGGATCTATATCAAGCCTGTAAGCGTTGCTGTAGGCATCGGCATAACTGTCCGAAGTATAAGGCTCTATATAATCGCCCTCCTTATCATATGTCTGCCTTCTGTCATTAGCTCCGCCTCTGCCTTTATGAGCTTCGTCATACTCCTCTTCTTCATCAGACTCATCATCTTCGTCGTACTCGTCATCTTCGTCGTACTCATCATCCTCGTCGTACTCGTCATCTTCATCGTACTCTTCGTCTTCCTCGCACTCATCATCCTCGTCGTACTCGTCATCCTCATCGTACTCTTCATCTTCGTCGTACTCGTCATCTTCATCGTCGTCTTCATCTTCATCATAATCATCTTCAAGATCCATCTTACGGATACTCATAAAAGTGAAGACTGCCAACAGCAGTATAACAGGAATGGCAACAACCGCAACGATCAGAGCCTTAGACATACCGCCAAAGGTTCCTGTCTCATCTTCGGTTTCTTCTTCATCGGGCTCAGTGTTCTCAGTGCCGACACTCTCCTCTGCTTCTTCAAATTCTACATATTTGGACGATACATAACCTGTCTGACCGTTATAATCTATCGCATACCAGTCATTCTCTTTACCGATAACATCATAGCTCTCTCCGCTTTTAGCCTTACCAAGGATCTCATGATCGGTTCCTGCACCGCCTCTGACATTAAGCTCGCCGGCGTTACTTACCACCACTTTACCGCTCATGTCTTCATAGGCAAAAGTTCTCGAAGGCAACATAAAGACAAATGTCAATATCATCACACTTAAGAGTATAAACTGCTTTACACACAACCTTCCCTTAAGCACAACCATCGGACAGCCGCTCATCCCATCCTTATTCTCAATTCTTTCCTCATTGATATTACTCAACATACTCATAACTATATATTTATTCCTCATACTGATATCGCATCATTTTGCGGTAATATCATATTCCGCATATTTGTTCAGATATCGCTCAACCGATTCCCAGATCACAACATCCGCATTATACTCATCCAGCAATTCCATCGAAAAGTTCTCGGTTCTGATCCAATGAGCCTGCCAGTAATAAGCATCCGCCACAGGCTTCAATATCTCACCGAAGGAATCACCCACTATGAACACTATCTCATCCCTATGGAGAGACTGATCTATGGAAGTCTCATCGAGCACAAACTCTGCATCCTTATACTCATCTGCAAGTCCCGAAACAACCGCAAGATCCCCTTCTTTTTCACCGTCTATTGTAAAATTGACCTGATTGACAGTCTCGTAATCGCCGTAACTGATCCTGAAGAACTCCTGAAGAGCCACAAAAGCCCCTGCTCTGTTCCAATGCGTGTCGGTCTTATAATATAACTGATGACTATCCTTATACTCATTCAGTATATCACCGGTGTCAATATATGCGACATCACAATTCTCTTCAATATAATTGCTGAACTTATCCAGACTGCTGTATTCAGAGAGCTTCTCTACAGTATCCGGAAGATAAGCCTTATACACTTCTTCTTTATTAGGAATAGTCATCACATAGAAACGCCTGCCCGAGGCCTCAACAACCTCTTTTGCCTTGCTAATATTATCAACAGCCGCCTCAAGCTCCTCATTACTCAGATAATGAGTTCCCATATAATCTTCAACAGGCTGACCGTCCTTATCAGTCTTATAGAAAAGCCAGCCATCCTTACCTAATAAGACCTGCGGAGAACTTACATAATGCCCTCCCGAAGCATACTTGCTTAAGATGGTATTGGCACTTATCATCTGTTCCTTATATGGATTACTGTTCGTAAATTCATTGACATGCTCTGCGACTATCCCGTTCATCCGATCCGAATAGGTAACAGACTCTTCTCCCGACATAGCATTTCCCTCACCATCCGTTGCCTCGACAGACGGTGATACAAGTCGGCTAAGCATAATACTTACAGGTACTGCTGCCAGAATAATAAGAAATGCTATTGTGATCAACATATTTCTCTTTTCACTCATGAACTTCACCTGCACATTCCAAAAAACTGAAAAAAATTAGAAATTGAAGTAAATAAAAGGACTGTAGGCATTATTGACTATATAAGTCATCGACACGATAACACCTGCAACCACAAGAATACCGCTTACTGTATTCCAGATCCTACTGTCAGCATATCTCTTCTGCAATGCAGGAATAACAGGCATCGCTCCTGCTATTCCAAGGATAAGGAACGGAGCCCACTGGATAATATAAGCTCCTGTCATGTTTCTGTAGAAGCCTCCGCTTCCAAGTCCCATCATTCCTTTTATCATGGCCTTGGCCATACCGAGATTATCTGATCTGAATATGACCCATGCCAGATTAACGAAGAATAAGGTATATATATGTCTGAATACAGCCCTCAATCGGGTATCAGGCTTTCTCCCGCGGATAGGAGCTGTAAGCTTCTCTACTGCAAGTAAAATGAAATACATCAGTCCCCAGGCAATAAACGTCCAATTGGCTCCGTGCCAGATTCCTGTAAGCATCCATACCACGAACAGATTAAATAATAGACGAACCTGCCCCACACGGCTTCCACCCATGGGAATATATACATAATCACGGAACCATGAGGAAAGCGATATATGCCATCTCCTCCAGAAGTCCGTTATGCTGTCTGCGATATACGGATAATTGAAATTCTCCGGAAAATCGAACCCAAACATTGCGCCCAATCCTATAGCCATATCCGAATAGCCCGAAAAATCATAGAATATCTGCAATGAATATGCGATCGTTCCAAGCCACGCCATCACTGTTCCGCCGGCATATACTCCGTCAACAAACATTCCGTAAGAAGCATCCGCGATAACAGCCATATTATTGGCAATAATGACTTTCTTGATAAGTCCCCTGCTGAATCGTACCACGCCTCGTGAGAAGGTCTGCATATCCTCACGCCTGTTATATATCTGATCGGCTATCGAAGTATATCTTACGATAGGTCCCGCAATAAGCTGTGGAAAGAATGATATATAAAGGGCTACGTAGGCAGGATTCTTCTGAACTACCGCCGAACCCCGATACACATCGAATACATAAGACAATCCCTGGAATGTAAAGAATGATATACCTATAGGTAATATGACTCCGGGTACGGTCATATTAAGCCCTAAGAATCTGTTCAATTGTAAAATAGTGAAATTACTGTATTTGTAATAGCCAAGGATTCCGAGATTGCTTATGACTGTAACGGTCAATATACCCACAGCTCCCCATTTCCCGGCAATCCTATTCTTACTATTATTGAAAAAAGATATTGCCATACCCGACAGATAATCGATAAGTATGACAATGATCATAAGTACCACACATACGGGTTCTCCCCATGCATAAAAGGCAAGGCTTCCGATCAGGAGAACCGAATTACGGATATAGCCGAATCTCTTCGGGATGCAATAATATAATATAAGCATTAAGGGCAGGAATACCCATATAAACACTTCACTGGGAAATAACATTTACTTCGGTTCCAATCTAATCCATTTTAAAGAAATTAAATGTATCATCCGGAGTATGATCAATCTCATAATCCGCATTACATACGTAGAAGACAAGTCCTTCATAGTCAACCGGCACTCGAACGGCCTGCTTGGCGGTAAGCAGATACTTACCCGGCTCCGATGCCGATGTCGGTGTCGGAACTGAAGTCGGCTCGGGTGTCGGTGTAGGTGTTGTCGCAGCGCTTGAAGAATCCGATGAAGAACTGTCCGATCCGGACGAAGAACTGTCTCCGGAAGATGAAACATCACCTGTTGATGATGACTGATCGCTTCCTGCAGCAGTCATGGTATCGGACTTAAATGACTCAATCGCCGCTATTTTCTCACGAGATCCGTCTTCATATGTAATATAATCCGTTCTTGCATATTCATCAAGACCGATAAAAGAATCGGTATAACCCCACATAACACGGCAGGGTCTGTCCATACTGAACTCAACGGTGACCTCTCGCCACTCATATCCTTCCTTATACTCATAACCCGTATCCGAATTGAAGGTTCTGTATTCCTTAATGCGCACCTTACCGGTGGCCTTGGAAGTATCGTAGCCTGTTATCGTTGTATAATCAGCATCTGCGTCTGTCGAAAGGCCGAATCTGAAATCATTCCTCAGATAATATGGCGTAAGGGCTTTGCCCTCGGTCAGACCGCATACACTGCATGTCCTTGGATTGTTATAGCCTGCGTCTACCCAGTCGTGTGGAAGGGTACTGCCCTCACTCAGACCGCATACCGCACAATGCCTCGGCTGAATACAGTTGGCTGCTATCCATACATGCGGTGCAGTCTCTCCCGTAGTCTCACCGCAGATAGCGCAGGTCGCAGGATAGAGGCAGGTCGCCTCTGTCCAGTTATGTCCCAACGGCTCTCCTTCTCTGGCTCCGCATACACTGCATACATAAGGCTCCGTACACGTCGGTTCTTCCCACTGATGCTCTAAGGGTTCACCCTTGGTCGCACCACATATCTTACAGGTCGCGGGAGCCGCACAGGTTGCCTCTTCCCATTGATGCAGGTGACACCCTTCCATCAGCAATGCCGCCATGATAACTATTACTGTACTTAATAACCTTGAACCTTTCATTGGCTCTTCTATATCCTCACATATCCCTTTATTTCGTGCGATGTGAAGTCAGGAACATCTTAAATTCTTCTTCCGGCAGGGGTTTACAATAATAGAATCCCTGTATCAGCTCACATCCCTGGAACAGATTACATTCCATATTTTTAAAACGTTCGGCGACTTCAAGTGTCTCTACGCCTTCCACCAGCACTTCTTTACCGATCCGTTTCAACATCTCTACTGTATCACTTATAACGTCCCACATATGGGGCACATTGATCTCATCCACAAAACTTTTATCCAACTTGACCTGATCGATCGGAAGTGATGTCACTCTCTTGATATTGGAATAACCGGTACCATAGTCATCAAGAGCGAACCTTATTCCATAATCATGGAGCTTGGTGACATTCCTGTCAACTATCTCGGGATTGAGATCTGCTATAGTCTCAGTTATCTCGAAGCATATCTGATCCGATCCGACACCGTAATCTTCCATTAACGTAATTATCTTATCTGCAAGGTCAACTTCAATACACTGAGCCGCAGACAGATTAATCTCGACATAATCAAGTCCCAGCATATCCATATCCGCCATGGATATAAACCTTGCCACTGCTTCTATAACAAAATCACCGATCTCATGTATGGCCCCATTCATCTCCGCAAATGGAATAAAAAGAGCCGGTGGGATATATCCATACTTCTCATCCTTAAGTCTTAAAAGAGCTTCTGCACTGATGAACCTGTCCTTGGCAATGGAATATATCGGCTGATAATGCATCTCGAAGCTTCTGTTCTCTATCCCCCTCTTAATGATGGTATCCAGCTCATTCTTGATCATGAACTGATTATCGTTCATATAATCCGCATAAAAGGCTACATCACGACTGTTAGGCATAGTCTGTGAGAAAGTCGACGACAACGTATACAGCGTTGAGAAATCGCCTATCTCTTCAGGACATTTTACTATACACATGCATACATCGGGTCTTACCTCAAGATCACTGACTATAAGAGGATTCGCAAGAACAGCCTTAACGGAACGGGCCACATCTCCGGCTCTGACCGAATTCATATCTTCTGAGACAAACGCGAACAGTCCTCCGTCCATATAGAAGATATCAGCCTTATAATCAGATGCTGAGGCCTTACCTCTTAACATATCGGTGAACTGCCTTAAGAAGGCACTATAGCTCTCCTGTCCGAGATACAGACGGATATTGGCATGATTAACGATCTTGATAAAGGTAAGCACAACCGGCTTCTTAGTCTCAAAATTCCTGCTGAAGTGCTCAATGGCGCTTATGCGCTTATAGGCTCCGCTCACCGAATCCAGCATACTGTCTTCACGTCTTGCTACGATCATGAAAAACAGCAGCCCTATGGTAGTGGCAAACATCTCTACGAGATGCTTGGGATTCATGGCTTGTATGATCACACCAATTATGGTAACTGCTAAGGAGAATGATAATACTATTACCTTATCCGGCCTGATGATCTTCCTGTACCTGATCGCAAATCCACCCAGCCACAGAAGATACAGCCCCGCAAGCACATAAAATACGGTTACTCCGGGTCCTCTGTTATATGTATTATTCCCCGACTGCCAGAATACATTGATCAGCCATCCGTTACCTATCAGAATGAGTACAGGTATGACACATCCTGCCACCCATGTATACTTCAATATCTTCTTTGTCTTGAAGAGATGCCACACGTCGGTCGATGAATACATATACAATACCAGCGTAGGCAGGATCATATTATGCGGTATGAAAAACAGCGAATTGAGAACATATGTCAGCTGTATGATCTTCGGCGAAATAGTATGACTGTTCTCGAAATATCCCGAAGTCAGATCGAAGACTGTCGACAAGAATAAGAGTATCGTCAATACATACAATATTTTATTGGACCTGCCTACGAATCTTTCCCTGGTTCTTCCCAAAAGCAGAAAGAACACAAGGATCACCACGGCAGCAATATCAAAATGCAAGATACTGTTCATATCAACACCACACTAAATCGCAGATGCAACTTTATTAGCCCTCTCGATGAATTCGATAAAATCATTCTCCGCAAGAGGCTTGGAGAAATAATAACCCTGAATATAATCACACCCGATATCCTTGAATTTGTTAAAGGCTCTCTCATCCTCTATACCTTCAACAAGTATATGCTTATTCATCTTCTTAAGCAGTCTTACCGTACTCGTGATAACACTCCACATAATCGGATTGTCCATCTCATCGACAAGGCTCTTATCCAGCTTGACAATCTCCAGAGGAAGAGTCACAACTCGCTTGATATTGGAGTAGCCCACTCCATAATCATCCAGTGAAAAACTGATGCCCTTCTCATGCAGGATCTTGATATTCCTGTCAGTAGTCTCGGGATCATAATCAACACCCGTCTCGGTGATCTCAAGATTCACCCTTGAGGGATCAAGATTGAAGGTGGACATGATATCCAATACCTTCTCTGCAAGATTAGTCTCGATACACTGGGCAACAGAGAGATTGATCTCGACATATTCCAGTCCCAGATTGGTCATATCTATCTCAGATATAAAACGACATACATCATTAAGTACGAAATCACCTATCTGATGAATGGCGCCGCTCTCTTCGGCGGCAGGAATAAAGAGTCCCGGCGATATGAAGCCGTAAGTATCATCAAAGAATCTGATAAGTGCTTCTGCCGATACAAACTTATCTTCCTTGATGGAATAGATGGGCTGATAATACATCTTAAAACAATGATTACTGATACCGTGGCTGATGATAAGATCCATATCATTCTTGATCTTAAAATCACGGTTTTCCGATATCTTGGATACCTCGATCACTCTTCTCTGATCAGGTATCTTGGTATCAAAATTATATGCAAAAGATACCAGCGAGTCGACATTATCATAATCGTAAGGAAAATGGATAATACAGGCTTTGGTATCAAGTGCTATCTCCATCTGGCGTACCTTCATGGGTTCCTGCATATAAGACATAATAAACCTGCCCATATCAAGGAGTACTTCGTACTTACGTGGTGAACACATGATAGCATAGGTTCCGTTATCAAGATAATAAATCTCGGGATGCAGGTTGATAACCCTGCCTATCTGTGTCATCTTGGCTGTTATGGACTTAAGCAATTCGGAAAATGCCATGAGACCAATGCTGTCTCGAATCCCCTTATGATTGGAGAATCTGAAGTATACAAGGGAAAATGGTGAATGTGATTTCTCGCACTTTTTCAATTCACTGATAAAAGCATTGTATCCCAATGCCATGGAATAATAATCCACCATCTCCTCAGGCTTCTGAACGGCAATGGTAAGAACCATTACCATGATGGCGGAAGCGAAGATCTCTATCCTCATGGAACTGTCGATCATCTCGATCATGACAGCGACATAGTTGGCCGGCATGAACCATAACATGGTCCAGAACACATTTCTCGATATAAGATGCCGGAATTTCAGGAAGATGACCGTTCCCAATATCATATAATAGAAAGCAACAGCGTATATGATATATATCATTTGGCCGCGATGATATATAAAGTTCTCATCCATGTAGAAGACTTTATGAGTGAACAGATTGGATATCAGTGTGAAAACAACGATAGTATAAGGGAATTCCAGCAGGATCCTCAATCTCGTCCAATTCCTTATCGAATTCCATATTCCGATAAATGAACAGATGTACATTATATATAAAGGAGCAGTAAAATTGCGCAATAAAAAATAGACATAGTCCAATACATATCTGATCATAAGACTACGTTCATTAGCAACGATGGAAACACCGAACATCTCATCCCAGGCATCGATGATCCCCGTTATCAATATACAGGCAATAAGCAAGAGCAAAAGCTGATTGGATCTGCCTTTTACAAGTCTGCGCACTATCAAGGCAACAAAAAGTGTTGCAAGAATGACTATGGCACAAAGGTCAAAATATATCCTACCCATAACCACACACCTCTATAGCACATGCTACCGTACTAAGTACAATTCCATTTATCCTCTGAAAATATTATATCAAAATCGCTATTAATAGACAATGAAAGAATATGTCAGTTAATTTAAATTGTTATATATTTGATACTAGCCGGCACAAGACTCTTAAAGCCTGCATTTATACAGATTGTATACCTGCAGGTAAAAAATAAAAGCCCGTAAACCATCGGATTTACGAGCTTAATTAATGCCTCAGACCGGACTTGAACCGGTACGGTATCGCTACCGCAGGATTTTAAGTCCTGTGCGTCTGCCAATTCCGCCACTGAGGCTTAACAGTATAAATTGTAAAAATAAAAATGGGACCTATAGGGCTCGAACCTATGACCCTCTGCTTGTAAGGCAGATGCTCTCCCAGCTGAGCTAAGATCCCATATTAAAAACGACCCAAACGAGACTCGAACTCGTGACCTCCGCCGTGACAGGGCGGCGCTCTAACCAACTGAGCCATTGGGCCAGATATTATTTTAATGGACCTGCGGGGACTCGAACCCAGGACCGACCGGTTATGAGCCGGTTGCTCTAACCAACTGAGCTACAGGTCCGTTACCCTTGGTAAGGGATCATTAAAAAAAACATAAGCCGATGATCGGACTCGAACCGATAACCTGCTGATTACAAATCAGCTGCTCTGCCAATTGAGCCACATCGGCGTCTCTATCATCGGGATGACTCCAACGGGAATCGAACCCGTGTTACCGCCGTGAAAGGGCGATGTCTTAACCGCTTGACCATGGAGCCAAGTGAATTACTTTAGCTCCCCGAGTAGGGTTCGAACCTACGACCCTCCGGTTAACAGCCGGATGCTCTACCGCTGAGCTATCGAGGATTAATACCTCAAAAATCGAATACCGAAGCTATATCTTATCTTTCCTCTTATTCCTATCTGCTATTAGTTAAGCCCTCGACCTATTAGTAACCATCAGCTGAACACATTACTGTGCTTACACCTTGGCCCTATCTACCTTA
>JAIKXM010000045.1 GCA_024684085.1 Lachnospiraceae bacterium
ATTCAGCTCACCAAGTTCGCAGATCACCCTCCAGCTTTCAACTCCTGCCTTCCATTTTCCCATAAGATCGTCCGCCGTAAGTAAAAGATCGCTCTCCGAGGTCTTGTACGGAAAATAGTCAAAGACCGCAGACCCTGAAATACTGCCGGTATACTCGTACTTTCCAAGCAGCAGATTTAAAAATGTGGTCTTTCCCTTCCCGTTTCTTCCTATGAACCCAAGTTTCCAGTCTGTGTCTACGCTAAAAGATACATCTTCAAATATATTTTCAAAGCTTCCCTCGTAGCAAAAGGTGAGATTTGAAACATTGATCTGTGCCATATTGCGTCACTCCCTTCGCTGCAACAAAAATGAGTCTGTCTTTTCATACGCCAAAAACAGACTCACACAAATAAACCTATTCATATACTTCTTCGTTTTTTTGCCAATCCACCGTTACTGTTCACAGGTGTCTGTCCGCTACAGGAAATATATTCACCGTAACGGCATTCTTTTTTATTTATCAGTTTTTGAATGAATGTATGGGAGCGGGTATCCTTCCTCCCCTGTTGACAAAATCAGAACAGTCAAATCCATTAACGGGCATAATGGGCGCATGTCCCAGCAAGCCACCGAATTCGACATTATCTCCGACGCCTTTGCCGATAACGGGAATAACTCTTACAGCCGTAGTCTTCTGATTGATCATTCCAATGGCAAGTTCATCGGCAATGATCCCTGATATGGTCGTATTGGGCGTATCTCCGGGGATCGCTATCATATCAAGTCCGACCGAACATACACATGTCATTGCCTCTAACTTCTCGATTGTAAGTGCTCCGGCATTAACGGCATCTATCATACCCTGATCCTCTGAAACGGGAATAAATGCACCGCTGAGACCTCCCACATAAGAAGAAGCCATAACTCCGCCCTTCTTAACCTGATCGTTGAGAAGCGCCAGAGCCGCTGTTGTTCCCGGTGCTCCAGCATGTTCAAGTCCCATCTCACATAAGATATCGGCAACACTGTCACCGACTGCAGGTGTAGGTGCAAGCGAAAGATCCACTATACCGAAAGGAATGCCAAGCCTCTTGCTCGCCTCCTTGGCCACTATCTGACCTACTCTGGTAACCTTAAAAGCGGTCTTTTTTATAGTCTCGCACAAAACCTCAAAAGATTCTCCTCTGACCTGCTCAAGCGCGTACTTTACAACACCGGGACCGGATACACCGACATTGATGATGGCATCCGCCTCGGTAACACCGTGAAAAGCTCCTGCCATAAACGGATTATCATCGGGAGCATTGCAGAGCACCACAAGTTTGGTACATCCCAAAGAATCCTTTTCCTTAGTCTTCTCCGCCGTCTCCTTGATCACATCCCCCATAAGCCTTACGGCATCCATATTGATACCGGTCTTGGTCGAACCAAGATTGACCGAACTCATTATACGGTCAGTTGATGCAAGCGCATCGGGTATGGATCTTATCAGCATCTCCTCAGCCGGTGTCATACCCTTAGCCACAAGAGCGCTGTAACCTCCGATAAAATTAACTCCGACCGCCTTAGCCGCCTTATCCAGAGTCAGCGCGATGGATACAAAGTCATCCGTTGACTTGCAGGCAGCACCTCCGATAAGTGCTATGGGAGTTACGGATATACGCTTGTTAACAATGGGAATACCGAATTCCGTCGAGATATCCTCTCCTACTTTTACCAGATCCCTGGCATAAGAAGTTATCTTATTGTATATCTTATCATTCAGTACCTTAATATCAGAATCGATGCAGTCCAAAAGGCTGATACCAAGCGTGATGGTACGGACATCGAGATTCTCCTTCTCCACCATCTTATTGGTCTCTGCAACTTCATATATATTGATCATTATTCAACCATTCCTTTCGCTTTGCTTGCGTACAGACATATCTGTATATCGCCTGTAATCTGTCGTCGCCTTATATTCTGTGCATTGCGCTGAAAATATCCTCAGACTGACACTTGATCTGTACGCCGATCTCCTCGCCAAGAGCCGTAAGCTCGGCAGAGATATCGCCAAAAGCCTTATTTGCACCGGACATATCAGTGATCATCATCATATTGAACCATCCCTGTACGATGGTCTGTGAGATATCCAGTATATTAATGCCGTTATCGGCAAGATAAGTACACACCTTAGCTATGATACCGACTGTATCCATTCCAACTACTGTAATTATTGTCTTTTTCATGATCTTCTCCATTTTTTTATTAATATTTCAGGCTTCGAATATTCCGGTAGGTTCGCCCGGCTTAGCCACTACCATGTTAAAATCATCCGCACTGTAGGGATTGTCACCCATATCGATCTCCATCCTCACCGCCTCATAGGCAAGTGCCGGATAATTATTCTCTTTGCTCAGATGCCCGAGAATAATGGTACGGAGACCGTCATGTAACACCTCACACAGAAGCTTCCCTGCCATCTCATTGGACAGATGTCCCGCATCCGACAATATCCTACGCTTCAACTGATAAGGATAAGGTCCCGTCTCCAGCATACGGATATCATGGTTGGCTTCCAGAAGCATGACATCCATACCTTTCAGTGCCTCAACGATATGATCGTCAAAGGTTCCGAGATCGGTAGCGACTGCAATGCTCTTGCCATCATTACGAAGGATATAAGCAACCGAGCATGCCGCATCATGAGATGTCTTGATCACGGTCACTTCGATATCACCTATCATGAATACCTCATCCGGATCTACAGGACAGAACTCATCGGTATCGATCTTACCGAGATATCCGCAATTCTCAATATAATCAAGAGTTGCATCCGTGCCATATACCCTCGTGGGGTATTTCCTCTCGAAGACACCGAGCCCCGATATATGATCCGAATGCTCATGTGTGATAAGAACCGCATCTATACTGTCAGGACTAACGCCGACATAATCCAGTCCCTCTTCTATCCTCTTCTTACTGACACCCGTGTCAATTATTATATGTGTTGAATCGGTTCCCACGTACACGCAGTTACCGCTGCTTCCGCTCGCTATAGGACAGATGATCATTTTTTCCAATATACCTCTATAACTGAATTTTCCTGAAGCGGTTCCATATACTGAGCAGGTCTTCCGTTCAAAGTTGTGATGACCGTTCCCTGAGGATGCGAAAGATCAAAATCTATAAAATCAAACACATCCACGAAGACATACGATGACTTACCGCTCAGCGTAACTACTTTGCCATTGACTACAACATGACAATCGACCTGATTGTTCCTGGGTGAAGCCGAATGTCTCCTGCCATGAGAAGCCGATGAAGAGCTCTTCTTCTCCTCACCCTTATCACTCTGCTCTTCCTGTGAAAAATCAGAGGCATTGGCATTCTCACCGCTTGTATCAGTATCGACAGCCTCGTCCGATCCGTTTCCGGCCGTATCCTCGCCGAACAATTCTTCATAAGAATCCCCATTCGCATAAGAATCGCCGCTCTCATAAGGATCGCCGTCCTCATCAGATCCTGCCCCGTCTTCATCATCCGAAGAAAGATTGTCATACTGCATACGCGTATATGAGTCATCGCGTAATTCCCATCTAACCGAGAAATTCTCATATACCCTGGTATCAGGTTTGGCAGGTTCATTATTGACCATGGGAACACTTCCCGGAACCACATCTATCTCCATCAGAGTTACTATCTGATCGACCAGCATATAATCAAGTATCTCTATGACATCACCGTCATTGATAGAGTAATACTCAGACTGGATCTTGCCGTTAACCGTAGCGAACTTCGGCAGATCCACACTGATACCGTTGACATTCACCTTAATAAAAGCCTTATATTCGCCAAGGTCACCGATCGTTGCATGTGCAGGTTCGCCCGGCTGTGACTCCACCACTTCTATTATATCATTCTCTTTAACTGCGGTATGAAGATTGGCAGGCTGTGAATTAACCTTAATGACAGCAGGTTCACCCATTGTTCCTCTTATCATCTTAATCGTTCCGTTAACGGTAAAGTTAAGCTCCTTACCGCTCTTAGGGAAGAGACTGCTGCTGGGGAAATCTGTCTGCATAGCCGCATCCATAACAGTCAGATTGCTGTTATCATATAGTTTTATCTTTGATCCGTTGAAATTAACGAATATAAAGTTATTACTCTCTTCGTAGAAGCTTAAGGCAATACCTATAGGCGTTACAAGCAGCGAATTGATCTCAAGGTCGGTATTCTCGAAGATGATATCGTTCATAACTTCTTTGCCCCTGAGCGCAACTCTGTTCTCGGGAAGCGAGAGCTTCTCTGCCAACATTTTGGTATAGCCGGGGATCACACCACCGCCGCCTACCACAAAGACAGCGCCCACACTTTTTCCACCGTTAAGTTCCATTATCTTATCGGCTGCGAGTGTTGCCATCCTATCCACATCATCATGAACGGCCTCAGCCAATTCTTCCTTTGTGATAGTCATCGGAAGTCCCATGATATCTTCATATTCGATCACATCATCCGTATCGCCCTTACGCTTGATCTCTTCAGCCGTATTGAAGTCAACCATGCAATGATGAGCTATGCTCTCCGTAAGGCTGTCGCCTGCTGTCGGGATCATACCGAATGCTATGATGGAACCGTCCTTGGTGATGGAGATATCGGAAGTTCCGGCTCCGACATCGACAAGAGCTATATTAAGAAGTCTGAATCTCTCAGGTATCGCAAGATTTATAGCAGCTATAGGCTCCAATGTAACATTACTTACTTCAAGTCCCGCAAGTTCAACGGCTCTGTAGAGACCGTTAACAACGTCATCAGGAAGGAAGGTCGCGATCATATCGACACCGATAGTCATTGCCTTGTGTTCCACCAGGCTGTTCATCGGAAAATCATTCAGATAATACTTAACAACACTGCTTCCTACACAATAGAATCTTGTATCCGTATTATTCTCATCAAGGAACTTCTTATATGCATCCTCGATAGCGATCGAATGAAGATCATACACATCCTCTTCCTGGATTATCCTGTCTTCCTGGAACTTAACCTCGGAATGAGTCTGCATCGTCTTGAGCACACGTCCGGCTGCAGCGATACATGCCTTGTTAAGCTTCGAACCTATCTGTTTCTCAAGTCTCTCCTTAACTTCCTTTATAGTAGCCGCAACCTGACCGATATCATGTATCTGACCGTCAAGCATGGCTCTCGTCTCGTGTTCCTTATTGCACTGAGCGATGACCACGAACTTCTTGCCACTCTTATATCCCACGGTTCCGACTATACTTCTGGTTCCGATATCCAATCCAAATACAAGTTGTCTTTTTTCACCCATAATATTACTTCACCTCATACCAGTCGCTTCCGTCATGAATGTCAACTTCCAGATCCACCTTTAATCTGGCGGCGTTGACCATGCATCTGCCAAGTATCTCTTTCGCTCTGTCAAGGTCACCGACAGCCACTTCCAACAGAAGTTCATCGTGCACCTGTATCAGAATATCCGCATCTATTCCGGACTCTTTGATCTCCTTATACAGATCGATCATAGCTATCTTCATGATATCCGCCGCAGTTCCCTGCAAAGGAGAATTCATGGCGACACGCTCGCCAAACTGGCGTACCATGTAATTACTGTTCTTAAGTTCAGGTATCGGTCTTCTCCTGCCATATTCGGTAGTGACATATCCGTCCTTGACCGCCTGCCGGACACAGTTATCAAGATAACTCTTAACACCGGGATAAGTCTTAAAATAATCCTCTATATACTGCATGGCTTCTTTCCTGCTTATTCCGAGATCCTGAGATAAGCCGAAAGAACTTATGCCGTACACCAGGCCGAAGTTAACAGCCTTGGCATCTCTTCTCTGAGATGCGGTAACCTCCTCAAACGACACCCCAAACACCCTGGAAGCCGTAAGTCTGTGTATATCCGCTTCAGACTTATAGGCTTTGATCAGTTCTTCATCTCCTGACATATGCGCCAGAAGTCTTAATTCTATCTGTGAGTAATCCGCATCCAGGAAAACATAACCGTCCTTAGGTACGAAACACTTCCTGATCAGTCTTCCCTGTTCCGTACGAATGGGAATATTCTGTAAGTTCGGCTCAGTTGAGCTGATACGTCCTGTAGCCGTAACGGTCTGATTGAAGGTGGTATGTATCCTTCCGTCTTCTCTGATACATGCCGCCAGTCCATCGGCATATGTACTCTTAAGCTTACTTAATCCTCTGTATTCGAGGATATCCTTAACTATCTCATTATCCGGCGCCAGCTTCTCAAGAACATCCGCGGCCGTTGAATAACCGCTCTTCGTCTTCTTACCTCCGGTCAGTCCCAGCTTCTCGAACAAGATCTCGCCCAACTGCTTGGGAGACTGTATATTGAACTCTGTACCTGCCAGTTCATATATGGCCTTCTCAAGTTCCGTGATCCTGATATTAAGATCTCTTCCGTACTCTTCGAGCTTATTGCGATCCGCCTTTATACCGGTCTTCTCCATGCTGTGAAGAACCCTGCAAAGCGGAAGCTCTATATCCCTGTATATGCCTTCCATCTTGGATTCAGCTATTCTTCCGGATATAAGAGGCATGGCATCCCATAATACCTCTGCCCTGATCCCAATAAAATCAGAGATCTTATCCTGCATTCCCAAGATACAATCGGCCATACGTGTCTTGCCGAATATATCTGCAGATGACAATAACGGCATATCGAGATATTCATTGGCCACATCTTCTATCTCATAATCCGACTTAAGCGGATTATTAAGATAAGCTCCGATCAGAACATCATCTGCCCTGTCGATATCTATACTGTCTACATAAGACATCCATTTCTTAATATCGAAATAAACTGTTCTTACCCTTGAGACCAGACCTGATATCTTATCATAGAGATAAGGTTCAGTGATCATCATAAAGCATAAGAACACGTATGTATCCTTACCGTCGCACAAACCTATTCCGATCAGTTCATCCTTCTCAAACCTGCTGTATATACTGATCCTGTCTGCTTCTTCCAGTCTTGCAAAACAATTATCGCCTTCATCAGTATCCTGTATGATATGTATATTACGCCTTGATACAGTTGTTGCTACAGACTCCTTACTGTCAAAATACTTCATAAGACTCTTAAATCCATGCCTTACGAACAATTCCCTGGAAGCATCATTAAAGAAATCACCTATCTGCAGATCGTCCATTGTGACACCTGTGTCACAATCCGTCTTAATAGTGGCCAGTTCCTTACTTAGATACGCAAGTTCCTTATTCTCTTCGAGATTCCTGTGGAGTGCCGGCTTCGTGATCTCTCCCAGGTGTTCGTACACGCCGTCCAGATCACCGAAGCTTACAAGAAGGCTTATCGCGGTCTTTTCTCCGACCTTGGGAACTCCCGGGATATTGTCGGATGAATCTCCCATAAGCGCCTTAAGATCGATTATGCCGGAAGGCTTAAGCTGGTAAGTGCTTAACACATCGCTCGCATAATAGGTCACTGTCTCGGTCTTACCGCCTTTTGTCTTAGGAATACATATCTTGATCTTATCGGTAGCTATCTGCAGAAGATCCCTGTCTCCGGACACGAGACTTACCTCAAATCCTTCCTTCTCTGCCTTCCTGGCAAGAGATCCGAGAATATCATCCGCTTCCCAGCCCGGATGCTCTACCGTTACGATATTCATGGCATGAAGCAGATCCTTGAGCATCGGAACCTGTTCATGAAGCTCGGCAGGCATCGGCTTTCTTGTGCCTTTGTACGCCTCATACATCTCATGCCTGAAAGTCTTTGCCTTAACATCAAAGGCCACACATATATGATCTGGCTTCTCCTCATCAAGGAATCTGAACATGATATTAAGAAAACCGTATATGGCATTGGTATGTTCACCGTGCACATTGGTCATCTCCGGCATACCGTAGAATGCCCTGTTTATTATACTGTGTCCGTCAATTAATAAAAGTCTGCTCACCTGTCTACCTGTCTATCGTATTATTAGTCACTCCCGCTGTGTTCCCCGGATCGCTCGTAACCTTCTCCGCTCGGCTACCTGATGGATCACATCCATAATCCGCTTCGCCGGGCAAGGTTATGGCCACATCCGGAAGTCCGATATCTGTATGCCCGATATGCCCGCTCAGAAATTAACCAGCACCAGAGTAAGTATGAAGATCACCGCGATCACGGCAATGCCTTCCATACAGTATATGATCAGATTGCCGATCCTCTTACGCTTAAGCATTCTCTTATGCTCTTCTACCTTCCCGGCCAGTTCACCGCTAAGATTGAAGTCCGCGGCATCTTCAAGCCTTGCAATACCTTCCTTAACAAGGAACTGGATCTGCAATTCTTCGTTACATTCATCGCAAGTCTCAAAATGTTCCAGAAACCCCGGCATCTGTCTGTCCGGAAGTTCATCTTCAAGGAATCTCGGTATTGCTACGGCAAATTCCTTGCAATTCATCTTAATCTTCTTACGCATCATTCCGATCCTTTATTTCAGAGGATCTCTGTAGAAATCCTTAAACTCTTTATAGCCCTGTGACTCAAGCTGTTCTTTCTGGAATTTCTTATTCTTATTCATTCGGCTTACAAGAACCTGCTTGCCCTCAAGGCGTAATGCTGCCGCCTCCTGCATAATGGTGCACATTCTGTCTGTCGGCATATTCTTCTCTATAAGAAAAGCAACCTTTTCCTTCTCATCCGGGAGCTCGAATCCGTTCTCAAGCAGCAGAAGCACTATCCTCTCGAATCCTATGGAGAAACCGCAAGCCGGAGTATCCTGTCCCGTGAACTTGCCCACCATAAGATCGTAACGGCCACCGCCTCCGCAACTACCGCCAAATTCAGGGATAGCTATCTCGAATATTGTTCCGGTATAATAACTCATTCCTCTTACAAGAGTGGGATCAAAGACAATATCGAATTTGGCAGCCTTTGTTGCCTCAACAGTCGACATGATCTCCGAAAGAGATTCCTTAACCTCACTGTCAAGATAATCTCCAAGCTCATCGGCAATATACTGCAAGCCGTTTTCCTTATTCTCTTCCACTCCTTTAAAAAGAGCGAGATATTTATCGGCTGAGCCTTCGGCAAATCCGTGAGCGATCAGATCCTCACGAACACCGTTTGGCCCGATCTTATCCATCTTATCAAGTATGATAAATACCTCATCCAGACTCTCTTCCGGGAATCCTGCAAAAAGCGCCATGGCCTTAAGCAGCTTTCTCTCATTGATCCTTATCTCAAAGTTCTCGAAACCAAGTCTTCCAAGTGTCGTCGTAGTGGCTGTGATAAGCTCGATCTCCGCAAGATTGGTAGCCTCTCCCAGAATATCTATATCACACTGATAGAACTGACGATAACGTCCTCTCTGAGGACGATCTGCCCTCCATACCGGTCCTATCTGAAGTGCCTTAAAAGGACTTGGAAGCGAAGCTGCATTGTTGGAATAGAATCTTACCAGCGGAACAGTAAGATCGTATCTTAAACCGTTATCGACAAGATCGTTCTCTTCCTTGGCAGCCTCCATATTCAGCTTATCTCCCCTCTTAAGTATCTTGAAGATAAGCTTCTCATTCTCACCGCCGGCCTTACAGTTAAGATTGTCAATATTCTCAACACAGGGGGTCTCAATAGGTGTGAATCCAAATTCCGAATATGTATCCTTGATGACACGGATGACATAATCTCTTATCTTCATCTCCTGGGGTAATATATCTTTCATGCCCGTTGTGGGCTTTTTACTCAATGCCATAATAACTCCTCTCATATTCGTACACTAATGCTTAACTAATTAATTGTACTATATTTTATCTGTCTGCGAAAGCCTTCATTGCTCAATTTCATATACGCAGAATTCTCTTGCGCACAGAACCTGCCTAAGTCCTGTTCTTGTAATACAAAAGCGATAATCCCTTAAGTGTCAGCTCATTATCCGGTATTATCTCATGATGACAATGCGGTATTACGGCTCCGGCCATGCCTCCTGTAGCAACTACCGCCGTCTTATATTCAAGTTCTTCCCATATCCTGTCGATCATACCGTCCAGAGCTGATGCCTGACTGAATACGATACCGCTCTTCATGCTGTCGATAGTATTCTTGCCGACCACCTTACGCGGAGCTGTGACAGCGATGTCAGGTAACTGGGACGTTCTCTCCACAAGCGCATTAAGGGATACCATTACACCCGGAATGATAACTCCTCCCACATAGCTCTTTTTCTCATCGAGCACGGATATCGTAGTCGCCGTTCCCATATCTATGATAACAAGAGGTGCACCGTAATACTTAAGTCCCGCTACCGCATTAACAATAAGATCCGATCCGACCTGAGCCGGATTATCCATGAATATATTAAGTCCGGTCTTAACACCGGGTCCGACTATTATGGGAGTGATCCCCAGGAGCTTCTCAACAGCCTTGATCATCACGTTATTGATATGCGGTACAACCGATGACAGTATTGCTCCGTCCAATTCCGAAAAAGGTATCGAATGGATCTCCAGGATCGTCTTGAAGTCGATCAGATACTGCAACTCCGTCTTATTATTCTCCGTAGCTATCCTCTCAACAAAGAATATCTTCTCATTATCTATGCATCCCACAACAATATTGGTATTACCCGCATCTATTGCCAGAATCATATCCTGCACCTCTCAAAAAAGGGATACCGTCAGGTATCCCTTTATACTGAATCTTATTACATGTACTGACCCTTAAGACTGTCCTCAATACCGAATTCCTTGCTCGTCTCAGATATGAATATCTTATCTTCACCGAGTGAACAGCCCATCATATTGGATGAAAAATCGACAGCAACAAAGACCTTGGAAGCTGTATCGCATATCATCCCGATCATCTCATCAACACTTATCTTCTCATTATCGGGTAATAACTCAACTATGGAAGCTGCGTCTCTTACCCTTGCCTTTCTAACCATCATAACCCTTACCTCTTGTCGGAACAGCTTATCCGGTCTCTCCGTTATATTTGCATCCGCAAGGCTTTCGTACACACTCTTAAGATGCATTTTCAACACTTATAGAATACCATTCTCAGGCATAATTATCAAGTCTGAGGCGTTATCTCTGCCTTTCCGTACCCTGACTGATATTATTACAAGCTCCGGTTCGATCGGTTACTTTTTACCCATGCGCTTATCATCCCATCTTAAGCTTGGTCTTGATCCTGTTCAGGGCATTATCCGTAGACTTCGCATCTCTTCCAAGAACCTCTGCGATCTCAGCATAGTTCATACCGGTCAGCCTTAGTCTGAAGACCTGAACTTCAAAAGGACTTAACATCTTCTCGAACTTATCTCGAAGTATGGACACATTCTCCCTGTCAATGATGATATTCTCGGGATTGCTGTCGGTATCGGACATAAGCGAATCCAGAAACTCGCTGTTTTCCCCTTCTTTGGTATCATCACCGTTTATGGATATATAATCATTGAGGGGCTTGGACTTCTGAGTCTGCGATGCCTCTACAAGCTTATACATCTGCCTTGAGATGCATATATTGGCAAACGTCCGAAAAGAAGCCTCTCTGTCGGGATCATAATCCCTGATCGCCTTGAACAGACCTATCATGCCTTCCTGTATAAGATCTTCATTCTCAGCCCCCAGGATATACATGCTTCCCGCCTTGGCTTTGACAAGATACTTATACTTGGAACAGAGATATTCGGCTATATCTTCACTGCCTTCTCTCAATCTGCTTATCAGTTCTTCATCAGATATCAGATCATATCCGCAGGCTTCCATGGCCATTCCTCCATCATCTCTTAGAACTCTGCATTCTCTGTCTTACTATCTCAAAACCGAGGATCCCTGCTGAAACGGATGCATTCAGACTGTCAATATCGCCCTTCATTGGGATCGAAGCGACAAAATCACACTTTTCTTTCACAAGACGGCTTACCCCGTCACCCTCATTGCCTATCACAAGTCCTATGGGACCAGTCAGATTAAGATCATACATGACCTCTCCATCCATATCACCGCAGACGAACCACATTCCTCTGTCCTTGAGTTCTTCGATCGTCTTGGCAATATTTGTAACCTTCACAACAGGTGTGAAGTTAAGAGCACCCGCACTTGTACGCGCTACGGTTGCCGTAAGCCCCACAGCCCTGTTCTTGGGGATTATCACTCCGTGTGCGCCCGAAAGATTGGCGGTTCTGATGATCGCACCAAGGTTATGCGGATCGACTATATTATCAAGGATATATACAAAGGGAGCTTCTCCCCTCTCCTCTGCGAGCCTGAATATATCCTCCATCTCGCTATACTCATATGCGGCAGTAACAGCAATAACGCCCTGATGCATACCTGTGGCAGACATTCGGTCAAGCTGTTCCTTGCTTACATATCTGACATATGTGTCATGTTTCTTGGCTTCCCTTTTAACGGTCATAACAGGGCCGTCATTACACCCATCCTGAATATACAGTTTATCTATGACCTTACCTGCTCTGTAAGCCTCTATTACGGGATTGCGCCCTTCTATCAGATTCTCTGTTACCTTTTCTGTTGTTTTATCACTCACAATTCAATCTCCATTTTTTCCAGGCCTTTTTTGATAAGGTCAACGATCCTGTCATTCTGTCCGGTCATATACAGATATCCCATCACAGCTTCGAGCCCTGTAGCCTTGCGATAATCATTGATCTTGGCATTCTTCGCAGAAGTATAGGACTTCGCATTACGTCCTCTTCTGTAATGATCTTCCTCTTCCGCGTTAAATTCATCCGCAAGCACTTCAGCCATTCTGGCCTGAGTCGGAGCCTTAACGATATCACTTTTCTTCTTATGCAGCTTCTGCGGAGCCTGATTGGCGCGCTCCACAACAACCGTTCTAATTACGAGATCAAATACACAGTCGCCGATAAAGGCAAGTGTAAGAGGTGAATATCTGCGCATATCCACCTCTTCAAGTTCAAACCTGTCCTTGATCAGATCTAACATATCTAAATTGTCCACACGACACCTTCTCTTGTATCTTTGATAGTTATTCCCTTTGCCGCAAGCTCATCTCTGATCGCATCGGCCTTGGCAAAATCTTTGTTCTTCTTAGCTTCTTTACGTTCCTCTATCTTAGCCTCGATATAAGCAACAAGTTCATCATCCGCTCCCGCCTCGGCGCTTTCTTCTTTCAAAAGATCCAGAGACAGAACTTTATCATAATCCTCAATTACCGCTCTTTTCTCATTACC
This sequence comes from Lachnospiraceae bacterium, assembly GCA_024684085.1. GTDB lineage: Bacteria > Bacillota > Clostridia > Lachnospirales > Lachnospiraceae > Colinaster. The sequence goes on from JAIKXM010000045.1 coordinate 13,179, forward strand.
CGTAATATCACTCTTTAGTACATCATATACAAGAGTTATACCCATCGAAGTATTGATATCATTACCTACACTTTCTGTGAACTTATCATGCCATTCCTTAATAACCTCGTCTCTTACCTCACCTTCGGCCTCAATGGAAGCAATACGGTTCTTAAGCTTCCTGAAAGTACCGACTGCCTGATCAAGAGCATCATATGAGAATAACAGAGGCTTACGATAATGACTCTGAAGACAGAAGAATCTGTAAGCAATGGGATCATAACCTTTCTCTTCAAGAAGGCTTACCGTAAGAAATTCTCCTTTAGACTTACTCATCTTGCCTGCCTTGCCATCAGCACCCTGCTCCACAAGGTGATGAACATGGAACCAGTAATTACACCATTTATGACCCGTAAAAGCTTCACTCTGAGCTATCTCATTGGTATGATGCGGGAACATATTGTCAATACCGCCGCAATGAATATCCATTGACTCACCGAGATGCTTCATGCTGATGCACGAACACTCAATATGCCATCCGGGATATCCGACACCCCAGGGGCTGTCCCACTTAAGAGCCTGATCCTCGAACTTGGACTTGGTGAACCATAATACGAAGTCATTACGGTTACGCTTGTTGGTATCCTCGGATACATCATCCCTGACGCCCACCATCAGTTCTTCCTCAGACTGATTACCGAACACATAGTATGACTTAAGCTTGGAGGTATCAAAATAGATATTCTCTCCGGCCTTATAAGCATAGCCCTTATCAAGAAGAGTCCCTATCATATTGATGAACTCATCTATACAATTTGTGGCAGGTTCCACAACATCGGGGACCTTGATATTCAGTTTGGCACAATCATCAAAAAAAGCATCGGTATAGAATTTGGCGATCTCCATGACCGTCTTGTGCTCACGCTTGGCACCCTTTATCATCTTATCTTCGCCAGTATCGGCATCGCTTGATAAGTGTCCGACATCGGTAATATTCATCACTCGCTTAACGTCATAACCCGAGTAGCGTAATGTTTTTTCAAGAACATCTTCCATGATATAGCTTCTGAGATTACCGATATGCGCATAATGATATACGGTCGGGCCACAGGTATACATATTGACCTTACCCGGTTCATTGGTTACAAATTCTTCAACATTCTTGGTTAACGAATTAAATATCTTCATATACTGTCTTATGTGATGAACGTACAGATACTCACCACAACTCCTTTTCTGTATTTTTCAAAAAAAATCCGGCCACTAAGTATCATCCGATCCGTGATCCGCCGGGATACTCCTGCGGAACAACTTATCACGGATCATCTTCATTGATCGCGTAGCATCTTACACCCGCTACAACCGCTGCATCCGGACATCTGTTCTGACGCAGTTGTCATGTCCGAGAGAGCCACTTCTCTTACGGAATATATACAGGCTATGGCCTGCGCGGATATTCCCAGCTTCTCTCCGGTGAATCCAAGACCTTCCTCGGTAGTCGCCTTGACACTGACCTGTGATATATCAAGTCCGAGTGCTCCCGCGATGTTAGCTCTCATTGTATCTATGTGAGGTCTCATCTTTGGCGCCTGTGCGATTATCGTTGCATCTATATTGCCGATAACATAAGCTTCTTCCTCTAACAGTTCACCCACATGCTCTAACAGTTTCAGACTGTCGGCGCCTTTATACCTCTCATCCGTATCCGGAAAATGCTTACCGATATCACCGAGCGCCGCCGCTCCCAAAAGTGCATCACTTATGGCATGCAGCAGAACATCCGCATCGGAATGTCCCAGAAGTCCCATCTCATACGGAATATCAACACCGCCTATGATAAGCTTCCTGTCCGGCACCAGTCGGTGAACATCATATCCCATTCCAACTCTCATAATCTAACCTGCCGTTTTCTGTTAATATTAACTATCTGCAATTCATTACAATATTAATCTAAGATATCAATAGCCCGATCATCATTACGAATATAAGGCCTTCTGACATGCAAAATACCCTCTCAGACTACATCAATTGTTTATTATAACATAAAGAAGCGTAATTAATCGAGAGCAAAGCACAAAATCGGTCATTACAGAAGCACACGATCCATTCATCTTCACTTCTGCGATTGGGCCCGGGCTCGTTGCCATACAAACAACAGAGGGTATCCGCATCGCAGATACCCTCTGTTGTCTATATCAAATATACTCAGTTGTTAAGCCATCACTCTATAATTCTCGATAAATTCATACTTGCGGTGTAATATTCCACAACAGCTCTCTCGATCACTTCAAAGAGATCCTTGTCCATTCCCATCTTCCCCGCAAACTTCTTAATGAAATCGTACTTCTCAAAATCCAACTCGGCATCCGCATACACCAGACCCATCATCTCAAGAATTACGATACTCTTAACCTTATCATCCGCATCTGAGAAAAACTCAGTAACCTTCTCGATCGGTTCAACCTCCAAAAAGACAACTGCCTGCATATCGCTTTCTTTGCAATATCTGTTGATAAGATTCTTCTCTTCGAATGACAACCTGCCGTTTGACATGGCAACATGGACACTCAGGCTCAAGAACATCCTTTTTTCCTGATAGCTCAACTGACTAAGAAACATATAATCGTCCTCCCGTATTATTCATTGTGGCACTGTAATATGAATAATATTCTCAGTATTTTTTAACATTTTGTTAATTGTGCGAATAATTGCGCTATATCCCGTTATAATCTTACAATAGTTCGCTTAATCAATTTCTTCCGGCTTAAGATAGCCCCACACTGTCCCAAAAGCCTTCTCCATAATTTTATCACATTCTTTCAGTAAAATTAAAGCCTTTTTGTTATAATTTTCTGCCAATTTTCTGTCTTTTAACATTTTTGTGTTAATAAATACATTTAAAATGGCAGATTTTGCCGCTGCGGAAGCAAGAGCCGCACCAACTCCGGCATCGCTTAAGACAAGTTTAGATCCGATGACCGATAATCTGTCCAGTATAACCAGCGTATCTCTTAAGAGCTCCATCATAGCAATGGGCGCTTCCGCCGCCGCCGTAAGAGCCTTCTCCATAACCTCTTCCTTATGAGCCTTCTCTTCCTCGGTATCGGCCTTCATACCATAAGCTTCCGACAATGGCTCGAAAACTTCTGCATCTTTGTCGGCTGCCGCCAGCAAGTCTGCCGTAAGACCTGTAAGCTTCTTCAACAGTTCGGCATATTCATCTTCATATTCGGCGAACTTCTTCTTGCCCGATGTCAGATTGATGACCATACATCCAAGAGAAGAAGCAAGCGCTCCTGTTACTCCGGCCACGCCGCCACCGCCCGGCACAGGTGCCTTCGAAGACAATTCCCTCATGAATTCTTCTATTTCCATTGTCTCAACATGCAGCTTACTCATTTTTTACAATTATTCCGTGCGATAAGTCCCGCCGGAACCTCTCCTTTCTACTGATCTTATCTTCCATCTGTATTTATTTAAAAATATCGTCGACTGTATTAAGATGCTTATTATCCTTTTTCTCCGATATCACGACCAACCTGTCGCCCTCAAGGATCTCCGTCTTGCCGGTGGGAATGATACATTCGCCGTTCCTGATGATAAGAGCCAGCAGAACACCCTTCCTGATCTTCTTACCGAGAGATGCTATCGTTTGATCAACGCACTTACTGTTATCATAGACATTGAACTCGATTGCCTCTCCTTTTCCATCCGACAGGAAAGTAATGCTTCTGATATCATTGCCTTTCTCATTGAATACGGCCATATTCCTGATAAATCCCATAATGGCTGCGGCTGTTATTTTGGCCGGCGAGATCGTCACATCCATGCTTACCTTATCAAGAAGCTTCTCATATTCCACAGCTCCGACCTTAGTCAGGATCGAAGGTATTCCTTTTGACCATGCAAAAAGCGAGGTTACCAGATTGTGCTCATCGCTTCCTGTAAGTGAGATACATACATCTGCATCGGCTATGCCCTCTTTCTCAAGATCTTCTTCCTTAAGACCGTTCGCAAGGCACACGCTCGCCTTAGGATAAGCCCGCAGGACTTCTTCACATATGTCTATATCGCGGTCAAGAAGTGTGACCTTCTTGCCTTCTTCAAGAAGCTTACCGGTCAGATAATAAGCGATATCTCCGGCGCCTATTATGAATATATTATTGGCCTTATTCGCCTTGAATCCAAGCACCTGAAGAATGGAATTGATGTTATTCCTTGAACCTATGATACCGATGACATCTCCTGTTCTTATCTCAAAATCACCCTTCGGCACATAAAGCTTGTCTTCACGCACAACGGTACCCACCAGCATATCGCAGTCAAAGAACTGCCTTAAACCGGCAAGTGTTATGGTATCCTGCGGCAACATTCCGTCTTCAAGCTTGACTCTTACCATGCATGCTTCATTATCGAAGAATGCATCTGCCTTAACCTTACCCGGCAGACCTATCTGATTGAGTATCATATCGGCGGTCAGCATCTTGGGATTGATAAGGAAGTCAACCGAGAACTCTCCGGCAAGTTCCTTCTCTTCGGAACTGATCTCAGGCTGACTGATCCTTGCTGCCTGATATCTTGTTCCAAGGGCGGCAGCCAGCTTACATACCATAAGATTGACTTCATCTATTCCTGTCAGGGCAACTATCACATCGGCAGTATCCGCGCCGGCCTTCAGTAATATCTGTCTTGATATGCAGCTGCCGCACACACCGCTGACGCTGTACTTATTTGTAATCTCCTCTATTTTTCGATGATCATTATCTATAACGACAACATCATGTCCGCTTCCGGCCAGAATATCCGCAAGCATTTCCCCCGTCTGACCCATACCGCTTATTATTATCTTCATCTCTACTCTTACATACCGTTATACCGGTATGCCTCCCCTTCTTTATTTTCTAACCATATTCTTAAGGCTTTCCCGCCTAATCCTTCTTGCCTTATGGCGCTCTATTATCATATAACCCTTTGATACGCTCAACCCCTGTACAACGACAGTGAAGAAAATGGTTATATATGTCACGGTAACCACTATCTGATATACCTGATCATCCAGAAAAGCCGCGGTACTGAATGCAAGTGCTAACGACAATCCGCCCTTAAGAGCGCTCCATGTCATCAGTACAACGAACTCACCCATACTGTAACTGCTCGGGATCTTCTTTCTGCCGGTAATAATGCCCGACAGCATAACCCCAAGAAATCTTGAGATTATGACCGATGCTATTGCCAGCGGTATCAGATACATCGCATATCCCGAGAGCCTTGCATCTATTATCGTCAATCCTATCATCACGAACAGGATGGCGTTGAAGATATAATCAAGCACTTCCCAGAAATCATTATATAATTCCGCTCTGTCATATACCGCACGCTGATTCTTCAGTCTGTCGGTAACCGAAGCAAAATACATTCCGCAGATAACCGACGCGATAACTCCGGAGAAACCAAACCTCTCACAGATCGCATAACTTAAGGCCACATCAAGGATACTGATGAATATCTGTCTCACAGGATCCTTGGTAAGCTCCATACACTTGCCGAAGCACCATGAAACAACAAAGGCCACGACTACGGCCCCAAGAACTTCCTTAGCCATTACCGTAAGGAAATTACTGCTTCCTGATCTTGATACGATGCTCTTAACAAAGACAAAGAGCGCAACGCCCGTTCCGTCATTAAAAAGGGATTCACTCTCTATGACACTTGTAACGTTCTTGGACAATCCGAGCTTATTGAGTATTCCGGTTGCCGCGATCGGATCGGTCGGCGATACGATACATCCGAGCATAACGCATGTCCAGATATCCATCGGCAGCCCTATAAGCTGTCCACCAAGATAGAACAATCCGCCATAGATGAAAGACGACACTACGGTAGTAAGAAGTGCCAGCAAGCTGATCGCTTTGATATTAGTCTTGAACTTACCCATATTGACCTTGCTGGAACCGGCAAAGAGCATGAAGCAAAGGACGTAATCCATAAGGTATTCTTCAAACTCAAAATCTCCCAGTTTTGTGATAAACTCACCAACTTCAGGAAAGATGCCAAGACTCCTTATCACCACCAGCACAATACTCACCAGCAAAGACAACAACAGCAAAGCTATGTCGCTCTGAAGATGAAAGACTTTCTCATTCAACAATCCTATTACCACAATAAACAGCAATAATACGATCATCATCTCAATTAGACTCATTTACTCTCCCCTGCGACCACACAATATATTGTATTCAAAAGTGCGGTCACTCACATATTTCATACAAATTCTATCACTTACAGGTGATTATCGCAATCCTTCCCACTACCGGGCGGATTCGGGACTTTAACCCGTTAGAAACGTGCACCGCCAAGCGCACAAACCTAAAAAGGACATGACCAAATGAATGATCATGTCCTCAACATTCTGATTGCTAATTAGGATCCGGACGATCCCGCTCTGCTTAAATCACTTTTTAGCAAGCTTGGCAACTCCCAATACTATGCATGCACCGATAACTGCGGCAACGATATTGCCAATGATACCATTTGCATGTAAGTCGATAAGAGCAAGAACTGCGTTACCGACAACGCCACCGATAAGACCAAGGACGATGCTCCATAAAAGACCGAATCCTGTCTTCATTATCACACCTGTGATCCATCCTGCGATAGCTGCAACAACAAGTGATAATAAAATTCCGCTAATACTGATCATAACTAATTCTCCTTTCAACCTAAACCCCTGCGACCCTTCATTAACGGGCCTTTTCCCAGCCGAAGAAAATTGTATCACAATTATAACGTTATTTTCAATAACTTTTTTATCGGAAGCGTTTCTGTTTTCTTAAGTCATCCACTTTATGATATAATGATACCTGTTATCGGCATAATCCGGCTTTGGCTTCAGACTTATAAGTCACATCCGGAGCCCCTTTAACGCGTATCACAGATCGGAGGATTGACACATGATCTTTTTAATATCATTTATCTTATCAATCGCAATACTTTTATGGACTATAAGCAACGGCAATAAATTCAGTATTAATTCCGTTCTTCTTAATTTAATGGTAGCAATAGGTAACGGAGGACACTATGCACTATACTGTTCCACCAAACTCGAGGAAGCAGTTCTTGCCAACAAGATCATCTACCTTATCGGTATCTTCGTTCCGCTGTTATTATTCCTTACGATCGGCGAATTATGCAAGGTCAAGATCCATCCTCTGCTCACCACCGCACTTTTTACCCTTCAGTTACTCATCTACGGATGTGTATGCAGTACAGGCCACAACTCTCTGTTCTATAAGACCGTGGAAATCCATTTTGTTGACGGACACGCATATCTTACCAAGACTTACGGTCCCGTTCACACCTTATACCTGCTTACACTTCTGCTGTATATGATGGCCGGTATAATCGTTACATTTATAGCAAGATCTCATAAAAATGTGGTTAGTTCACGTATAGTCGATTCCCTCATATTTACCTACCTTATCACGGTCGTCTATTATCTAGGGGAACGTCTCCTTCATATCAAGACTGACTATATGTCGATCTGCCTTACTCTGGCCGTCTTCGTTGCCATAGTTGCGATAACCAGATTTCACAGGTACTCGATCAGTGAGAATAATGAACTCCTGTCACGCAGAATGAACTCTACGGGATATATCATATTCAGCAAAAAACTCTGTTACATGAATTCCAATTCTTTTGCAGCAGAGCTTTTCCCTGAGCTTACCGAATGGGAGATCGATAAGAAGATCCCCGGCAACGGAGCCCGCTTTAATACCTATCTCAGACAGCCTTTTATGAGGTTCGTCAATGATCCTCAGAATGAAAGCCTTTCTAAAAAGACCTTCAGTATCAAAGACAAACATTACCGTTTATTATTCGACTGTATGAAGAATCATTACGGTCGCGTATACGGATATGTTATCGGGATCGAGGATATCACTAATATTATTGATAAGTCTGAATAATCCATCAATTCAGATGAGAAGTAAGCAGCGGCGCACACAGCCACAGATAGAGGACATATCGCACAAGATAAGTAGGCCCTAACATCACAGTAAGCAAAGTGAGTATCATGGGCAGAAACGGCAAGATACCCTCAAATCTCTTCTTATACAATCTGTATATCATAACAAACAGATATATCCATACCAAGAATCCCGGTGAGAACGGCATATATAAAACCGGCATATCATCATGGAAGCTGCCGATCGAGATATATCTGTAGAACCTGTCTATCACAGGGATCAGACTGTGCCTCTCTCCCGGAAGTTCTGTCTCATATCCGAAGTAGGAACTCTCTTCATAAGTAATAGTAAATACCGAATTACCCTTATATACATTAATAAGCGCCGGTGGATACACATAACCGTAGGACGTCAGAAGCCAGGCATTAAGGTATGTGGCCGGATGCTCCTTAAACTGCGCAAGCCATATCCGTATAAATCCGGCGGGATCCTCTTCATACAGCTCATTATTAAATCCCACTTTTACCATATCCGACACCCTCGGAGTATAATGTGCCAGATTCTCAGCAGGAATATATGCCTCAATCATCTCTCTTTCCTCTTCGGATAGAGACTCCGATTCATAGTTATACACCCTCGCCAGTTGCATTATAGGCACAGTCAGCATCTCCTGATGATGCGTCACCTCATCACAGAAGATCGCGCCAAGAAGCGACGACAATAACAGGTAGAATGCCAACGGCACTGTCAACATAAGAGGCAGTATCGACTTAAGATATCTTCTGAAATATATCAGCAGAAAAAATACCGCAACTAAATATGCATAAAACCCGTTATGCCTGAACATCGGCACAAGTACAGCCACGATGATAAAAGCGACCACATTTCGTCTCCTGCTTAAGAAAACCTCCGGCTCCCTGATCAGACGAATAAGCATACAGGTTAGGAGCAGCAAAAAAGCCGAGAACAGTCCATCTTTGCAAGAGCAGATGCTGTACATAACGACGACGGGAAAAGCGCCGTAATAAATAAGCACCGCGATACTCTTCTTTCTTCCTATGCCATATCTGTTAAGGAAGAGAATGACATAAGCGTATATCCCCGTGATCATAAGCATCTGAATGAACAGATAGACAAAGATAGCGATATTCCATGATCCGATCACATTATGAAGAAAGGCTATCGTCTCACCCATTAGCAGTACATGAAGCAAAGGATGATGCGTGGAAAAAGTCTTTGTAAGCACTTCATTCAGTTCATCGTAAGCATCATATACGAAGAATCCGGGATACACACCAAGAAGTACGACAAGTCCCATAACGGCCATTATACCCCAGTATATGAAGAACCTTCGCTTCTCTTCTGCAGGTGGCACGGATATGACACTATTGTCACTTTTATTCAGCATCCCGCCTTCCGACGTCAAATGTTCATATAAGATGTACAGTAATCTTGTGATCACCGTCACTGCCAGCGCAGCGATCAATACCCCCAGCCATGTCGAACTGGCCCGAAGATCGATCCTGTCAGTGTTCTCAAGCTGATATCCAAATATTGAGAATAAACCGCATAACACTCCGAACAGGCCTGCACACAGCCATGCCCGCAGAGAATCTCTGTTTTTTTCCATAACAATTACCACGACCCTTTGATCGCATCCCTTTTACTAAAGTATCTCTACAACTTCGCCTATATACATATCGTGCAGATCATTATCGGCATACATGGAATCGGCAACATCTGACGGCATATTCTCCTTGAGAAGTCTCTGGCGGAACAACTTCCTGCACACGAGCGTAACTTCCGCTTCTTCAAAAGTCACAGTGCCGGCTGTTTTTACAGGAGTAAGTCCTGAAGCGTTCATCTTGTCCATATCTCTTCCCGAAACCGAGCCCAGAACCTTAAGTTCATTCTTATTCTCTTCAGGATAGAAGCTTACGGTAAAGTAATCGTTATTATCCATATATTCGTGGGTAAGCCTTGATCCTCTCACGTATACTGTAGCCACAGGCTTATTCCAGATCGTACCCAGACCGCCCCAGCTTATTGTCATCGTGTTGAAATCATTCTCCGTCCCTGCGGTAAGAAGCGCCCACTTCTTATCAAACTGTTTGAAGATATCCATTGTTAATTCCATGTTCATTCCCTCTTTTCACTTATATATTGATCGCTCTAATGAATCGCAACGCCAATGCACCACGGGTTGTTATAGATCAGATGATTGCAGATGTCATATTCATAGTCATTCTTCCAGCAGGCATAATCGAAGCTCATCTGATCTCTGTTATGATCATAAGAATTAAGCTCCGTCCACCAGTCTTCCATAACTTTTCTCAGTTTCTCATCATGATGATCCCTGACAAGGCAGGCGGTCTCCACAAGATAACCCTTGCCCTGATATCCGTCTTTACTGTATTTAGCGATCTGCGCCTCAAGAACCGGCATATCAGCCTTTCCACACATAGCTATCGCCTTCGCCTGTTCTTCCAGATCATTGGTATCATAATGCGGGAAGCATATCATCCCGCTCTTTCTTCCGAAATAGCTTATGTAATCATGAAAATCGCCTATGACCATCAGCTTCCCGTCTACATATACCGACCAGTCATAATCCGTAAGATACTCCCACGGATGCATCTTAACATACCTCGCGAGCCTGCCGGCAGACAGTCCTTTCGGATTGTCGACCACCCTTATCTTCCACTTTCCGCTATAACCCTTGGGAGCCTTATCGGTCAGCATAATATACTCCAAACCGCAATCCGCTTCAGGTTCGGCTATGGTATCATACCCTCCGGTGATGACACTGTATATCACGCCCTTTCCCTTAAAATGCGTTGTTTCCTCCCTGTATCGCTTATTATAGATCCTGGTGATATTATAAATATGCTCATATCTTGTCTCAAGCTTATCGATAAGCTCTTTGTCACTCTTTACCTGATCCATCAGGAAACTCATCTTCTCAACATACTGCTTATCCACCCCTTGTCTTCCGTCTGTCCCCGAAGTCAGATATCCTACCAATATCTTCATTGCACTCCTGTAAAAAAGCAGGACATTGATATCTCCGCTCTTTATCATATCTTCTATGGCGCGCAGATCATCTTCCCCAGCCTCATTACCGAATGAGGTTCTGAGAATATCGGACACCGAAGTAATGACCGCCTCAAAATCCCGATCACTTAAGCTATCTCCATTATCCATCATATAATCCAGCAGTGTAATGACCTGATGGATCAACTCTTTTTCTTTCATATGCTCATACCTCCGATCAAAGGATTAAGATATAATACGGTAATATAAGTTATTGACTAATCCTCAACCTAACGTATATTTTACCAAAAAACAACAGGAAGCGATACAAAAAGCACAGACTTATTCTAATAACTTGTAGCTTTGGCTGTGATGTATTACTATTGTATATAGTGACCGCATTAGCCGCTCGCTGTTATATACGATGCTGGCAGGAGCTTTTCTGGCTAATGTGAACTTTAATCCGGCATTTTTTCAAGTAAGGTAAGTTAAAAGATGGACAGAAAACCCGAATATGATCTCATTAGAATAGTCGCCATGTTGCAGGTCATAGCACTGCATTCAGTTTCATATACACCGGTCAAGATCATATCCTCTTCCTGTGTTGTTTTGTTTGTTATGCTCAGCGGAGCTCTCAGATTACGCGATGGCGTTGTTTTTTCCCGGAGCAAGTGGACAAGATCCCTGCTCCGCCTTCTTATCGCATTCTTCGTAACTTCTGTCTGCTACGCGATCATAATTGAGCCACACGGCGATATCAGACAAACTGTCACCAACATAGTGATCGGTTATTACCACCTGTGGTTCCTCTATATGATCGCCGGACTTTACCTTTGTATTCCGATTCTTCTTCAATTAAAAAAGGACAGAAATGTATATCGTTTATTTCTGTCCATTAGTATCATAACTTCAATCCTGATCCCTACATTTGACTCTATAACTTGTACAGACATCGTTGGCAATATCATGAAGAATCTTGCCTTCCTTAATATCGGCCTGGGTTATATCGTATTCTTTGTTATAGGTGACATCATCAGTAGCAGGCGTTTTTCCAAAATACAGGTATCAATGTTGATCTCAGCAGGAATACTGTCCAAAATCCTCCTATCAGTCTTCGGGATCGGCGTTGGCGATTTCGACTTAAGACAGGTCTTATATTCCGTGGCCTGTTATCTGCTATTACTGACGATCGGCAGACTGATAAATCCGAACGGTGTTTTAAGCAAGTCGCTTAGAAGCCTGTCTAAACAGTGCTTTCTTGTATATCTCCTCCATGCCGGAATAATAGTATTCCTTAACAAAGGAGAAATTGACAATAATTGGTTGCGTTTTGGTCTGACCACCCTTATAAGCTTCATTATGGCTTATATCATCAACGGTATGACAGGCCGATTCCGCCGGATCAATACCGGGAAACAGTAATACCCCTTATATTAAGCAAAAGTTATGTCTACTCCGCAAATCCCATAAACAGATTCTTCTTACGTTCTATCATATCATCCAGCTTCTCGATATACAGATTAACATCCTTCACACTGTCACAACGCTCTATCCTGCCGTCGGGGAATACTCTCTTTGATACTGTTCCGGCTCCGATAGCCACGATAGACTGAACTTCCTCCATGATGAGGATATTGTAGATACCGAACTTACCCGGCCTTGCATATCCCACATTCTCGAAATTCCCCGACATATTCTTCTGCCTGTACAGATAATACGGCTCCATACCAAGATTGGCTGCGGCATCTTCCGTCATCTTCATGATCTCATCGGTATTCTTCATGGTCTCATAACCCATATCATCGATCATCTGGGCAAGTCTGCTTGCACGCTTAATGGCAAGTGAATGTACCGTCAGGCTGTCAGGTGACAGTCGTGTCACTTTTTCAAGAGTGTCTCTTACTTCCACTGTACCTTCATTAGGCAGTCCCATGATAAGATCCATATTGATATTGTCATGACCGCAGTCTCTTGCAAGCTCATACGCCTCTATGGTTGCGGCAGCCGTTGCCTTACGCCCTATTATCCCGAGTGTCTCCTCATTCATCGTCTGCGGATTGACACTGATCCTTGTTATGCCGAGTTTTCTCAGTCGCTCCAGTTTTTCCCTTGTGATACTGTCAGCTCGTCCGGCTTCAACGGTAAATTCCTTAATACCACTGATATCGATCTTCGCCCTTAGGTAATTGATTATTTCTTCCAGCTCATCGGCAGATAATGTTGTGGGTGTTCCTCCACCCATGTATACTGTGTCCGGAACCCTGCCCTTCATATATTCTGCCACATGATCTATCTCTTTCTTCAGAGCCTCAATATAACTTCCAACCTTTTTGCGATACGCCGCTATAGGATAAGAGGTGAAGCTACAATACAGACAGGTGCTGGGACAGAACGGAATACCAATATAAAGACTGTACCCCTTTTCATAGTCAATATCCTTCAGGAGTTCAAGCTCATTATGAGCGATCCTCACTGCAAGCCTGCACTTCTCATCACTGACATAATAAGTATCCTTCATGAACCTCATTACATCTTCATCACTGTCGCCGTTCTTGATCCGCTCACATGCGATCTTGGTCGGTCTGATACCCGTAAGATCTCCCCAGGGAAGTTCGACACCTGTATACGATGACAGTATCCTGTAAAGAGCCTTTTTCAGTTCATTTTTATAAGCGATACGTTCTGAGAGATCTAAGTCTCCGGTTTCCTCGGTAAGTTCCCTCTCCCCATCACTTAATCTTATCCTCAGTCCGTTTTCTTCCATATACAAAAATAATTCCGGCAGTCCTTCGGTGGAATCCAGCTCAGTCTCTCCCTCCCTGAATACCTTTACCTCTTCTGCCGGAAAAAACGCCTTGACCAAGGAATGAATATCATATGAGTATATATCCTCATTTATCCTTACTGCTATCATTCTTGTTCTCTTTCCCGTTATCGATCGATCCGATCATCCTTAATTCCAAAAATAATTATACTCACGTTCATGGCCTATCGTAGTCATATCGCCATGCCCCGGATATACCTTAACCTTATCATCCAGCGGATCAAGCTTCTCTCTTATGGAACGCGCCAGTTCTCCGCCATTACCTGTAGGCAGATCCGTTCTTCCCACGCTTTCTTCAAAAAGCGTATCGCCACTGAACAGAATATCCTCATCCAAAAGAAGATAACAGCACGAACCGCTCGTATGCCCCGGAGTCGCAAGCACCTGAATCCTGAAGTCACCAAGTTCCATGACCTCAAGATCGCTTACGAGTACATCCGCCTTAACAGTACAGGGTCTGCCGACTTCAGCCGAAGCATTAAGCGAAGGATCGCCAAGAAGCATCTCTTCCTTATCCAGCGCATACACCCCGGCCCCGCTAAGCTTCCTTAACTCATCGCATCCCCAGATATGATCAAAATGTCCGTGAGTCAGGAGTATATTCCCTACATTAAGTCCCTTAGACCTTAACACCTCATATATCTGATCGCCTCTGTCCGCAGGGTCGATCACAATACACTCCGTACTGCCTTCGCGATAGATATAATAACAATTGGTCGCACATATGCTAAGCACTATCCTTCCGACCTTAATATCACTCATGCACTTTCCTCCGTGCCACCTTTTTCACTTCATCCCGAAACTACTATTACTAATACCACACAGCCCGCTACGAGACTCTCGTCGAACCGCTTGCATCCTTACGCTGTCCAACAACCTCAGCCCATTCTTCTGTCGATGTCTATCACGCCGTCAATGGCATTAAGCTTCTCCACAACCGACTTGAACTGATCCTTGCCTGTTATCTCAAAAGATAATGACATTGTAACAATGCCCTGCTTGGAAGTCCTTGAATTAACTCCCACGATCGATATATTCCGCTCAGTCAATGTCCTTGAGACATCAACAAGAAGTCCCTTACGGTTATTGGCATATATCACTATCTCTGCAACAAATACTTCATCGGGACTTGTCTCGCTTGCCTGCCATTCGGCATCTATAAGCCTTACCCTGTCGGTCACATTCATTGACAGGATATTAACACAGTCATTACGATGGATCGATACGCCTCTTCCACGCGTAACGAATCCCACTATCTCATCACCCGGAAGCGGATTACAACACTTAGAGAACCTTACAGATACATCCGTGATACCCTTGACCACGATACCGCTGGCCTTCCTGTTACCGCGCATATGAGCCGGCTTCTGGGCATTCTCAGCGATCTCTTTAGCCACTTCCTCATCCGACGCCTCGACCTTATGATCCTGATCATAATATTCGAGCATCTTATTGATGATCTGACCTTCCTTAAGACCACCGTGTCCAACAGCCGCCAGTACACTGTCCCAATCATGAAAGCCGTACTTATGCATTATGGCTTCTTCATATCGAGGCTGTTTGATCAGATTCACATCAATACTGTGAGCCTTACAATAATTGATCATTGTATCGCGGCCCTTATTGATATTATCCTCTTTAAGCTCGGCCTTGAACCACTGGTTGATCTTATTCCTTGCCTGTGAACTCTTGGCTATCTTAAGCCAGTCACGGCTCGGTCCCCTTGAATTATTGGAAGTGATGATCTCGATCTTATCACCGTTGCATATCTGATAATCCATATGCACAAGTCGACCGTTGACCCTCGCTCCGACCATCTTATTGCCTACCGCACTGTGAATCGCATAAGCAAAATCTATAGGTGTACTGCCAAAAGGCAGATTCTTAACTTCTCCTGTAGGAGTGAAGCAATAGACGCTATCGGAAAAGAGATCGAGATCGCTTTTCAGGACTTCCATAAATTCCTTATTATCCGACATATCTCTCTGCCACTCGAGTATCTGACGCAACCAGCTTAACTTCTCTTCTTCACCGAAGTTGTTCTTCTTGCCGTCAGAAGCCTCCTTATATTTCCAGTGAGCGGCGATACCGTACTCAGCCGCCTTATGCATCTCCCAGGTCCTTATCTGTATCTCAAAAGGCTGTCCCGAAGAACCGATAAGTGTAGTATGAATAGACTGATACATATTAGGCTTGGGCATCGCTATATAATCCTTAAAGCGCCCCGGAACAGGCGTATACATCTCGTGTATGACACCGAGCGCCGCATAGCAGTCCCTTACCGAATCAACGACTATTCGAACAGCAAACAGATCATATATCTGTTCGAGAGTCTTATCCTGATTCTTCATCTTCTTATATATCGAGAAGAAATGCTTGATCCTTCCGTCGATAGAAGCCTTAATACCCGCATGCTGGATATGCTCTCTGACTTCACGTACGATAGTCTCAATATTCCTTTCACGTTCACTTTTTCTTGTGGCTATCTTATCTACAAGATCATAATATACCTCCGGCTCAAGATACTTAAGAGAGAGGTCATCGAGCTCGACCTTGATCTTGCTGATACCGAGTCTCTGAGCGATAGGACTGTATATATCAAGAGTCTCTCTTGCTATTCTCTGCTGTTTCTCAACCGACATATGCTTAAGTGTACGCATATTATGAAGTCGGTCCGCAAGCTTAATGATGATAACTCTTATATCCTTAGCCATCGCCAGGAACATCTTACGCATATTCTCAGCCTGGATCTCGTCACGGTCGGTGATCTTGGTATTGCCGGTCGCCGGATCCATCTGCAACTGCTGTAACTTGGTAACACCGTCTACGAGTCTGGCAACATCTTCGCCGAACTCTTCCTTAATATCATCAAGAGTCCAATCCGTATCTTCCACAACATCATGCAGAAGCCCCGCAGCAATGGTCTCTTTATCCATCTCAAGACCTGCCAGGATAATGGCCACATAAAGCGGATGAATGATATACGGTTCACCTGACTTACGCACCTGTCCGGCATGAGCCGAACCTGCAATCTCATAAGCCTTCTCTATAAGGCTTATATCATCCGACGGATGATACTTGCGCACTCTGTCTATAAGGTCAAGGTAGAGATCCTCGGCAGAATCATAATTCAGCGACTCGATACGTCCGTCATCAAGTATGAATCTTCCATCTTCAGTTGTAGTATTAAGAACGATCATGTCTTTCATACTTCATCACCTTCAGATCATACGCTTCACTTCTCAGCGAACCAATCCAAGCCACTTAACTCAATCCTGTATACCCCAACTCACATCTTCCCTTTACTTACCCTCATACGTTATCGCGGCAAAAAGCGGGCAACTGAGCTTTTCTCTTCCCTTAAGTCCCGCAAGCTCCATGAGTACAACAACACCCACGGTCTCACCGCCAAGCTTCTCTATAAGCTTGCACATAGCCTCGGTAGTACCACCCGTAGCTATAAGATCGTCCACTACGAGTACCTTATCACCGGGCTTGATGGAATCCTTATGCATCTCGATCGTAGCCGTGCCGTATTCGAGTTCATATGACTCCTCAACAGTCTCACAGGGCAGCTTACCCTTCTTACGTATAAGTACAAATGATTTATTATTATTATATGCCAGAGGAGCACCGAAAATGAAGCCTCTTGACTCTGCTCCTACAACAACATCATAATCCAGATCTTTCACAAGATCCGCCATGGTATCAACCGCCAGACGAAAACCATCCGGGTCCTGAATAACTGTAGTCACATCTCTGAACATTATTCCCGGTTCAGGGAAATCAGGTATTGTCCTGACATAGTCTTCCAATCTCTTCATATTAATCTCCAATCTCCCTGACATATGTCAGATCATCCCAAAATCAACCACATATAGTAGAAAAACTACCATTATTATATTACCGGTGACAATATGTAGTCAACCAAACAATGTATACTTTATCATCCATGTGTTTTACCATCTGCCTGTTAACAAACCGCGGATAACCTCATCCCACAACGCATGCATGGCGCCATCGGCCGGTAGCAAACATCGGATAACCTCATCCCACAATGCATGCATGGCGCCATCGTCCGTTAGCGAACCACGGATAACCTCATCCCACAACGCATGTATGGCGCCATCGCCCGGTAGCAAACCACGTCTCAGATCATTCCTTAAACAATTTGATTCTCGTTAACCGGCGAACTGACTCATAAAGAGTTCCGAATAGAACCCGCCCTTTTCCAGCAGCTCCTCATGCGAACCCTGTTCCATTATATGACCATCCTTCATAACGATGATAACATCTGCATCCATAATGGTTGAGAGCCTGTGAGCCACAATAAAACTCGTTCTGCCTTCCATCAATTTATGAAAAGCCTTCTGTATCCTTATCTCTGTTCTCGTATCTATACTTGAGGTAGCCTCGTCAAGTATAAGTATGGGAGGCAGAGCCAGCATAACTCTCGTAATACACAGCAACTGCTTCTGCCCCTGACTCAACTCTCCGCCGCCTTCACTTAAGACTGTATCATACCCCTTCGGCAGCCTTCTTATAAAGGAATGGGCATGCGCAGCCTTAGCAGCTTCAATTGCCTCTTCCCTTGTGGCATTCTTTCTTCCCAGCATTATATTATCAAGTACCGTCCCGCTCATGATCCAGGTATCCTGAAGCACCATACCGAAGTTGCTCCTCAGCTCATGCCTTGAGACCTTCCTTATATCCACTCCGTCAACACATATACTTCCCCCATTAACATCATAGAATCGCATAAGCAGATTGATCAGAGTGGTCTTTCCGCATCCCGTTGGACCTACGATAGCCACAGTCTGACCTTTTTGCACATTAAGATCAAAGTCGCCTATAAGAGGCTTCTCCGGAACATATGAAAAAGCCACATCCTTAATGGTAATATTACCTTCAACGCATTTAAGTTGCCCTGCCAGATCAAGACATTCCGCCTCTTCCTGTTCATTCAATAATTCAAAAACTCTTGACACGCAGGCTACGGCGTTCTGAAGCTCGGTAAGCACACCCGAGATCTCATTGAAGGGCTTCGTATACTGTGTTGCATAAGCCAAAAGTGCTGTAAGAGAACCAATACTCATAAGTCCGCTAAGGGCTCTGAAGCCGCCAACCAATGCTACCAGTGCATATACTACGGAATTAACGAACCTTGTGGAAGGATTCACCAATGAGGAATAGAAAAGCGCCTTGAGACTGATCTTACCAAGTCTCTCATTGACTTCATCGAATTCCTCTATCGCCTTCTTCTCATATCCAAGTGACTTAACAGTTCTCTCTTCACCGATCATCTCATCTATTATAGCTGTCTGTTCGCCTCTGACCTTGGACTGGGCTATGAACAGATCATGCGTCCTTGTAGCAATGAACCTTGCTACAAAAAGTGACAATGGTGTCACAACAACTACTACGACAGTGGTCACCCGGCTAAGCGACCACATATAGATAAGAGTTCCTATTATAGTCACTATACCGGTGAAGCCCTGGGTAAAGCCCAGCAAAAGTCCGTCGGCAAAGGTATCCGTATCGCTTATCATTCTGCTCACTATCTCACCTGTAGGATGGATATCAAGATATCCCAAAGGCAGCTTTTGAAGCTTCACAAATACATCATTGCGGATCTCTTTTACTACTTCATAAGTTATTTTATTATTGATGATCGCGGTGAGCCATTGCATTAATGCCGTGATCAGCACTATAACTCCTGCCAGCGCAAGCTTATAGACGATCTTCTCAAGTCTGTTGCCGTCTTCTGCCAATATATCAATGGCATCACCGAAGATTATCGGCACATAAAGAGCCGTAAGACTCGATCCAAGTGCGAATAATATCGATGCTATCACTAATGGCATTCTTTTTTTTAAATATCTGAATATATATCTGTATGTGTTCATAACTTTCCCAAGTCTGTATTAATAGTATTCTGCCTTGCATGATCATCTCATCATTGCGAAAGAGCACTCTAACCGGCAGCTTCATCTTCCTTACGTAATTGAGATTCATATATCTCCCTGTATGTCTCGCAATCTCTTAAGAGATCGGCATGTCTGCCGAGCCCTACCATCTTGCCATCATCCATTACGATTATCTGATCGGCATGACTGATAGAGGATGTCCTCTGTGATATTATGAAGACCGTCGCCTTATATGGAAGAGCGGCAAGAGCCCGTCTGAGCTTAAGGTCGGTTGCGTAATCAAGTGCCGAAGCGCTATCATCCAGCACCAATATATCCGGTCTGCCGGCAAGCGTTCTGGCGATGGATAATCTCTGTCGCTGGCCGCCGGAGAAATTCCTTCCTCCCTGTTCCACTTCGGAATCAAGTCCGCCTTTGCTATCCACTACTTCCTTGGCCTGAGAGCTTATACAGGCTGATATCAGCTCTTCATCCGAGACCTCACGGCGACTTCCCATCAGGAGGTTACTTCTTATAGTCCCCTTAAAAAGAACAGATTTCTGAAGCACGATACCCACAAGGCTGTGTAGCTCTTCCTCTGTTAACTCCTTAATATTCTTGCCATTAATATATACATTACCTTCTGTAGCATCATAAAACCTGCCAAGGAGATTGACGATCGAACTCTTTCCCGAGCCGGTTCCGCCGATGATACCAACTGTCTCCCCCCGCTTCACCTTAAATGTGATATTGGTCAGAGCCTCATCCGCCCCTTCATTATATCTCAATGAGACGTCATCAAAATAACATATATATTCCGCTCCATCGGAATCACCATCCCCTGTCGCAGTTACTTCATTACCGATCTTTCCCGGGATCATACCGGTCGAGCCGGCGGTCTTACTGTCACTGAGATCTTTTTCCTTAATATCATCTTCTTTACCCGACACATCACCCTCAGAAGTCGCATATATCATTCCGGGTTCCATATCGAAGATCTCACTGATCCTGTTGGCCGATGCAAGCCCTCTGTTAAGAGTGACTACGAGATTGGCAAGCTTAACAAGCTCCACAAGTATCTGCGACATGTAATTGTACAGAGCCACGACCATACCCTGTGTAAGGATCCCAAGTTCAAGTCGTATGGCGCCTACATATATAAGAATACATATACCTAGATTGATAAGTATAAATGTAAGAGGATTCATAAGTGCGGATATATGTCCTGCAGACTTGGCCTTATCCGCAAGCTCTCCATTCACTTCGATGAATGAAGCTGTCTTAACTTCCTCAAGTCTGAATGCCCTCAGTACTCTGACACCATTAAGATTCTCTCTTATAGAACCGGTTACATGATCAAGCCGTTTCTGAACCTCTTTAAGTGCCGGTATATTAAGGAACATCAACACGCCTACTACTATACCGAGAGCAACTATCGTTCCGACGAAGACAAGTGCCGCCTTTACATCTATAGTAAAGGCCATGACCATAGCACCAAATACTACAAAAGGACTCCTTAAAAAGAGTCTGAGGAACATATTAACACCATTTTGAGTTATATTAACATCGCTTGTTATACGCGTAACCATTGTAGAAGTCCCGATACCATCTATCTGAGAATGAGACAGCTTCATAAGATGAGAGAATAATTCATGACGCAGTTCAGTCGAGAATCCTACTGCCGCCCTTGCAGCATAATATTGAGCTGTTATGGATGCAACAAGCCCTACAAGGGCAAGTCCCGCAAGTTCCAATACAGATCTTATAATGATCCACTTATCATTACCGCCTATTCCCCCATCGATCAGTTTTGCAATGACCAAAGGAACTATCAACTCAAAAGAAGCTTCCAGCATCTTGAATAAAGGAGACAGTATGCACTGTATTTTATAATTACTTAAAAATCTCAATAGTTTTTTCATCGGTTACGTCCTTCCACGCGGCTCTTGAATAACTCATATAACTTTAACACAAATGAATATAATAAAAAAGAGACTTTGCTCCTTTTGAAGGGAACAAAGTCTCTTAATAAACATTTTTTTAACTGACATTCAAGTCATACCGATACAGACCTTTTGTATCGAAGACCTTATTCAGATGATTACTGACGTCTCCAAACGCCCCACTCACCGCAGTTCTCGGGATTCTCACCACGAGTCCACCACTGAGCCTTGTATACAACTCCGTTGTAGGTTACGAAGTCTCCACCAACATATACCTGATTAGCATCCCATGCAGCATAATCATTGGCAGGCTGTGTAGGCTGAGGTGTGGGTGTAGGTGTAGGTGCCTGTGTAGGCTCTACTGTAGGAGTAGGAGCCTGTGTAGGTTCCGGAGTAGGCTGAGGTGTGCTTCCACCGTAAGGTCCAACATACTTCCAAGGACCCCAAGCACCCTGTGATTCCGGATTATCTCCCTGTGTCCACCACTGAGCCTTGTAGATGTTGCCGTTGTATACTACCATATCGCCGCCAACGTATACTGAAGAAGCATTCCATACAGCGTAGTCTCCTTCAACAGGAGTAGGAGTAGGTGTAGGTGCCTGTGTAGGTGCTACAGTAGGTGTAGGAACCTTAGTAGGCGTAGGTGTAGGAACCTTGGTAGGCTTGGGTGTAGGTGTAGCGCCACCTGTAGGAAGGCTATCCATCAGATCTGACATTGCCTTAGCCCAAGCGTAGTTATTGGTAGCATCCCAGTTGATTGACCATGTCATCACGCCTCTGATAGTAGGATAAGCGTTAGGAGCTGTGAAACTTCCTGATGATGTACCATATGCAAGAGCCTTAACAGCCTTCTCTAATGTCTCATTAGATACATAGCCGCTACCAGCTGCTCTTGAAGTAGCAGGTACACCAATACCTACCTGATCAGGACGTAAGCCGTTCTCAACAAGCAGTGTGTAAATAGATGTAATGAAATCTGCTGTTCCCGGCTGATAAATTGTTCCGTTATAACCACCCATAGAGCCTGTGTTATAGAACTGAGGCTGACAAATTGTAAGGATATCCTTGATCTCAAGTGCCAGTCTGAAGTAAGAAGTTGTAATATCCTTCTGTGAAGCTCTGTCTGCCTGGATATAGAATGTCTCAGGAGCCATTGTGATTATAAAGTCATCACCGAAGTGATCATGTACTGTACGAAGAGCTGCTGCAATGTTCTCAACGCCTGATACTGCTGAACCTTCAAGGTCGATATCTACGCCTTCAAAACCGTACTCTTCGATAATGTCTATAAGACCGTTAGCGAATCTTGTTGCATCTGTACTGTTGTTAATAGTGATTCTGCCTTCAGCACCACCTACAGAGATGATAACGTGCTGACCATTAGCTCTAAGATTCTGAATATCATTGATGAATTCCTGCTTGGTATATCCACCGAGTGCTCTGCTAAGATCAGGATCAAGCTCGAAAGTTACCTCGCCACTTGTTGCTGTATTACCTGTGAATGAAACACAGATCATATCATAATACTCAGGTACATCACTGAGCTTAAGATTGGTTGAACCATTAACAAAATTGTGCCAGTAACCTGTAACCATATGCTCAGGAAGTACTGTAGCAGGTGCATCCCAAGGTGTAGGTGTAGGAACTACAATTTCTGTGGGCTGAGGTGTGGGGGTAGGAACCTTTGTAGGCTTGGGTGTAGGTGTAGGCACCTTTGTAGGCTTAGGTGTAGGTGTAGGCACCTTAGTCGGCTTAGGTGTCGGTGTGGGTACCTTTGTAGGTACAGGTGTAGGTACTACATTAGAATCTCCATAGACAACATGCATGCCAAACTCATCAAGAGAAGTAAGGATACGCTGTGACATAGAGATGCTTGTAATCTTAGTATCCTCAGATGAAGATCTAAGGGTAAAGGTATGTGAAGCTCCGGGCTTAAGCGACTTTGCTGCATATACGCTTGAAAGATCAAGAACTGTCTCACTACCGTTAGTTGATACCATACCACACTCTGAGCCTGCTGTTAATGTGCTTCCGTCAGAAGTAGTAATATAAAGCTTAGGATTAACTACAGTCTTCTTGAAGAGCTCAGCATCCTTAAGAGCTGTATTAGACTCAACAGCCGTCTCATTATTCTTAATTGTAATAGTATATGTTGTGCCACTCTGGCTAACCTGGACATCAGCATTAGGATTAGCTGTTACTATCTGCTGTGCAGGAAGAGGTGCACTACCGTAAAGAGACTCTTTCATAGCCCTTGTAATTGTTCCGTTGCTGTCAAGAGAAGCCATCCATGCAATAAGACCACCAAGGCCGTTCTCTCTAACATACTGACCCTTAGCTGCTACTGAACGCTCATTATCACATGTGAAGAAGTATCCCTTCTCAGGGCTGTAATAGTAAGCTGCTTCAGCTTCTTCATCGTAATACTCCTTAAGACCATACTTAGCCTTAACTGATTCGATGTCGCCATAAGCGAATGTTCCGCTCATTACGCCGTCATCTGCCTTAACACTGTTAGGATCAGCTGTAGCGTATAATCCGGGATTCTCAGGATCAAGACCGTCGTTCTGAACGTTAGCCCAACCACGTGTATAAGGAGCTACACCGATAACGATCTTAGAGTAATCAATCTTGTTGCCGTATGTATCCTTAAGATACTGAACACAGCTGTCAACAGAGAAAGCACCACTCGGCATTGTCTGAGGATCATAAGAATCATTGGTATAAAGAGCTGTCTGATGAGCTGTGAATCCGCCCCATGCACCATTGAGATCATATGTCATCATGTTAGCGAAGTCGAGAATGTTAAGAACCTTATCATACTCGATCTTAGACATCATAGCAGGTGAAGCTGACATAGCAGATGAAAGTTCATAGTACTTACCGTTCTTTGCACCTAACTCATCAAGCTCATCTCTGATAGCCTGAAGGAAATAAGTGAAGTTAGCTGTATCTGCAGCAGAGCCCTTGCAACCTTCATCGATCGCTACGCCGTTGCCTTCAGCATCAGACGCACGATAGTCTGTAGGATACTCCCAGTCAATATCAACAAAGTCGAAACCAAGATAGTCAACGAACTTTGCGATGTTCTCTGCGAAGTGCTGTCTCTTAGCGGGTGAAGCAGCAACTTCTGCGAAGTCACCTGATCTTGTCCATCCACCAACTGAGATACCGATCTTCATATTAGGATACTTAGATCTGAGGATTGTCATTGCTCCAAGTACGCCGGCATAAGGCTCACCGTATGTGATACCGCTCTGCTCGGGAAGTACTGCAAGGAAGTCTGCGTGCTCATCACATAATACAAGATCGCCGTTGGCATCCATGTCCATGAAAGCGAAGTTAAGATGTGTGATCTGGCTTCCGTCAATTCTGCTGGGATAGAAGTTCTTCTGTCCTGCGTAAATCGACCATTCCCCATAATACATGACGTTTCTGTACTGAGTGTTGCCGGCAGCGTCGGCTTTGATGGCGGTCGGTACAGACATACCGCCCAGTATTGTTGTAAGTGCAACTACGAATGCTGTAACAATACTGATGATTCGTTTTTTGCTTTGCATAATACCTCCTAGAAAATATACTATATTACCCTATGATGCCCCACGCATCATTCCACGTATTAGTATATATTTTAACACCTTTAAATAGAATGTACAATCTTGTTCATTTTTGTCTATTTTTGGCATTTTCATGTGCATCATGGCGCAAAACAGGCGTTATCTATTTATGTTTTTTGTGCAATTTTGATAAATTCGCAATCGTATAAAAAATACTACACAATTTTAAATCGTTTTCACAAAAACAATGATTATGTCCACTTTATTATACTTTTCAGAATGCCCTTTTTACGTAAATATACGCTTTTATACGACATTAGAAGTGACATTACCGCCACTCCCCCCTTATAAAAACGATTGGATTTGCCCTAAAAATCCCCTAAGATCAGCTTCAATATCTACCTTTCGCGCGAGTGCGCATCCTTAGCAGAGCGTTTTTATATAATAATAAGCTATTTCCTCGTATTGTAATAAAAAATGCGCCCAGCCCTAAGGTTGAACGCATTTTTTTATTGTTCACGGCTTAGTACATGCCACCGCCCATTCCGCCGCCTGCGGGCATTGCAGGTACATCTTCCTTGATATTGGCAACAACAGACTCTGTTGTAAGAAGTGTTGAAGCAACACTTGTTGCATTCTGAAGAGCGCTTCTTGATACCTTGGCAGGATCAAGGATACCGGCCTTAACCATGTCAACATACTCATCATGAAGAGCATCATAACCCTGACCTACTTCAGACTCTCGTACCTTATTAACTATCACTGAACCTTCAAGGCCTGCATTATTAGCTATATGATACAGAGGTGCTTCCAGAGCCTTAAGTACGATATTGGCACCTGTCTTCTCATCGCCTTCCATTGTAGCTGCAAGCTTTGCAACTTCCTTGGAAGCATGTATATATGAAGAACCACCACCTGCGATGATACCCTCTTCTACTGCAGCACGTGTTGCTGCGAGAGCATCCTCAAGTCTGAGCTTAGACTCCTTCATCTCTGTCTCTGTTGCAGCACCTACACGGATAACGGCAACACCGCCTGCCAGCTTGGCAAGTCTCTCCTGAAGCTTCTCCTTATCGAAGTCAGAAGTAGTTGTCTCGATCTGCTGCTTGATCTGGCTCACACGTCCGGCTATAGCAGCCTTATCTCCTGCGCCTTCTACGATAACAGTGTTCTCTTTCTGAACCTTAACACTCTTAGCACGGCCGAGCATATCGATCGTTGCAGTCTTAAGATCAAGACCGAGTTCCTCAGAGATAACCGTACCACCTGTAAGAATAGCTATATCCTCAAGCATTGCCTTACGTCTGTCACCATATCCGGGTGCCTTAACCGCAACTACATTGAAAGTACCACGAAGCTTATTGACAATAAGTGTTGTAAGAGCCTCACCCTCAACATCCTCTGCGATGATCAGGAGCTTAGAACCGCTCTGTACGATCTGCTCAAGCATAGGAAGGATCTCCTGAATATTAGAGATCTTCTTATCTGTGATAAGGATATAAGGATTATCCAGAACAGCTTCCATCTTCTCTGTATCTGTCACCATGTAAGCTGAGATATAACCTCTGTCGAACTGCATACCTTCAACAAGATCCAGCTCAGTCTGCATTGTCTTAGACTCTTCTATTGTGATAACGCCGTCGCCTGATACCTTCTCCATAGCATCTGCAACGAGCTGTCCTACTTCATCATCTCCTGCTGAAATAGCTGCTACTCTTGCTATATGCTCCTTGCCGTTAACCTTAGAGCTCATATTCTTAATAGCCTCAACAGCTGTATCGGTAGCCTTCTTCATACCCTTTCTTAAGATGATGGGGTTGGCACCTGCTGCGATATTCTTGATTCCTTCATGGATCATTGCCTGAGCAAGAACAGTTGCTGTTGTTGTACCGTCACCGGCTACATCGTTAGTCTTGGTAGCAACTTCTCTTACGAGCTGAGCGCCCATATTCTCAAAAGCATCCTCAAGCTCGATCTCTTTTGCAATAGTAACACCGTCATTAGTGATAAGAGGTGCACCGTATGACTTATCAAGAACTACATTTCTTCCCTTAGGTCCGAGTGTCACACGAACTGTATCTGCCAGCTGATTAACGCCGCTCTCAAGAGCCGCACGTGCTTCAGCACCGTATTTGATTTCTTTTGCCATTTTATTTACCTCCTGTGAATTCAAGATTTATATTGAACCTTTCTCCCGGTTCGGCCTTAAAATATCTGACTTTAGTCTGTCAATATAAGTCTATGATCGACTTACCATCGCCGGATGTACGTTTGTAGTAGTCAAACAAGTACGCACATCTGTAAAAGACCGACTATACTATTTGATGATCGCAAGGATATCAGACTGCTTAACAATGATATATTCTTCCTCGTCGAGCTTAACATCAGTTCCCGAATACTTAGAGTAGATAACGTTGTCGCCAACGCTGACTTCCATCTTAACTTCCTTGCCGTCCACGATACCGCCGGGACCTACCGCAACTACTTCTGCCTGCTGAGGCTTCTCCTTATTCTGACCCGGTAATACGATTCCGGATTTGGTTGTCTCTTCAGCAACTAACTGCTTCAATACGACTCTGTCGCCCAATGGAACTAAATTCATAACATTACCTCCTATTCTTCAATGGGATGACCCATTCATATACTATGTTGTCACTCGCTTAATGAGAGTGCTAACAACCATCTCAACAATTACTAATTGTAGCCACTTTTATTTTTTTTGCAAGCTTTTATCTCAAATTTATATTTTTTTAATAATTCACATTTTGACCCATTCGGTCATCTATTCCCTCTTGCAAAATATCCCGCACTCGGATATCGGCCGGCTTCGGTCATACACCCCTTCGTTCACGGATCATACATCCCGGTCTATTACACCGCCTGCCGGGCATTCCTAACTCACAATTCACCCCAAATGCATCTCAGTGTATCCCAACGCATCACAATGCGTTCCATATACATTTCCAGTACATCCGATGATCTCTTTCTCTATAAATCTGGCGAGACCGTCCTCATCATTGGTAAACTCGGTGATGAACTCAGCCGCCTCGAATATCGCAGGATCTGCATTTTTCATCGCAACTCCATGCCCTGCCGCCTTGAGCATCGACATATCATTCATCGCATCCCCCGCAGCATATGAGTCGGCAACAGGTATTCCAAGGTGATCGCACAGCCATACAAGTGCCGTTCCCTTTCCTGCCTTGCGATTGAATATCTCAAGATAATTGACCTGTGAAAAAACAGCCTGAACTTCATCTCCGTACATCGCATTAATATCATCGCACAATCTTCTTATCTTAGCATGATCGTGAAGTTCTATCCCAAGAAGCTTGAAGGGCGGATTATCCAAGAGTTCCACAGGTTTTTCAGTTACCTTAACAGGCATATGTATCCTTGAAGTATATACCTCCAGCGCTTCATCCTCGGCACAGCTGATTATGCCCGTATCGTCATAAGTCTGGATGTGGACGCCGTATTCTATGGACATCTTCCAGAGTATATCCGTCATCTCCCTGGAGACTCTGTATTCGCATATATTCTTATGTGTAGCGCAGTCATAGACCACCGAGCCGTTGTTAGCTGTTATATAGAGTCCGGGGATATCGATATCCGCTGCTTTAACAACATCCATCACACTCGCCTGATGGCGTCCGCTGCTGAAGACCAGCTTATGTCCCGCTTCCACCATCCTTATCAGAACATCTTTGGAGTAGGCAGATATCTCGCTCGCATCATTGAGCAGAGTGCCATCCAGATCGGTAAATAATATCTTAGTCATTTTTCTTCCTTATTCTTGTCCTTAATCTATCCCTAACTTCCGTACACTTCTTTCTGCTTTTCCAATAGTTTCTCAAGTATCTCTTCATCCACATAGAGCTTTCCTCTGCCCGTCCCCAGATCTATATCAGGCTTAACTACTCCATGATAATCTGAGCCTCCGCTTATAAGGATACCTTTATCGGCAGCGAACTGTCTGCTCCTTGCTTCATCTCCAGAGGTATTGGTGCTGTAGACCGCTTCCATTGCAAGAAGCCCTTCCGGTATCAGCTCATCCACCAGTTCCTCGATCCTGTCCCAGCTCATTTTGTACAGAAGAGGATGGGCAAGAACAGGGATGCCTTTTGCCTTCCTGATAAGTGCAACGCCTTCCATGGCGGTTATCTTCTCTCTCGGCAGATAACAGGGTCCCTGATCGCCGATATATCTCTCGAACGCTTCCTTAAGGTAAGTCGTATATCCTTTCATAAACAGATACCTTGCCATATGAGCTCTTGTTATGACGCTTCCCGGAAATGTCTCTTTAAGTTCATCATAGGTCACAGGCATGCCTGCCTCTGTAAGAAGCGCACACATCTTCTCATTACGGATATCCCTGCTCTCAACAAAACGCTTAAGGTAATCTGCGAACTCTTCAGCTTCCTTATCGATATTCAATCCCACTATATGGATATCCTTGCCATGATATTCTGTGCCAAGCTCTATTCCGGGTATGAGACGAATGCCCTTATCTTTGGCATGATTGATCGCTCTGTCAAGTCCGTCAACAGTATCATGATCGGTTATGGCAAGAGCCGTCAATCCCTTGGCAACTGCTTTATCTATCAGTTCTTCCGGGCTGTCGCTTCCGTCCGAACAATTGGTATGTGTATGCAGATCTATCATTCCTGCCTCCATTCGGTCCGCTCCGCTTTTACGGAGGGATTCCCTGTTTAATATAAGTTTTGCCTGCTAAACTTCCGCACCGAGCGCGGATGCCCTTGCATCATTTTCCTTACGCGCGAGTGTGCATCTTAAGCGAAGCTTTATATTGAACAGAGAATCCGTAAGGATTCCCTGTTCAATATAAAAGCCGGGCATCTATATTCTGCCCGGCCATAATACAACTCTGATCCGCAGCTAACGATCAATCATTATCATCTTCTCTGTCAGCTGTATAGACTGTACGCTTACGAGCCATCTCATCACTCTCGAGATACTCGTCATAAGTTGTAATCTTATCAATAATATTACCATCCGGCATGATCTCGATGATCCTGTTGGCGGTCGTCTGAACTATCTGATGATCTCTGCAGGCGAACAACTCAATGCCGGGGAATTTCTTCATACCCTCATTAAGAGCTGTTATGGATTCCATATCAAGGTGGTTGGTCGGCTCATCGAAGATAAGACAGTTGGCACCGGATATCATCATCTTGGACAGAAGACATCTCACCTTCTCTCCTCCTGATAAGACCTTAACCTTCTTGATACCATCCTCTCCGGCAAACAGCATTCGTCCCAGGAAACCTCTTACATAGGTAACATCCTTAACCGGCGAATAGCCTGTAAGCCACTCGGTAATGGTATAATCATTATTGAACTCATCCGTATTATCCTTAGGGAAATACGACTGCGATGTGGTAACTCCCCACTTGTAGGTACCTTCATCAGGCTCGATCTCACCCATCAGGATCTTGAAGAGAGTGGTCTTGGCCAGCTCGTTACTGCCGACAAAAGCTATCTTATCATCATGGCCTACGATGAATGACACATTATCAAGTACTTTCTTACCGTCAACAGTCTTGCTGATGCCTTCAACGGTAAGTACTTCGTTACCAATCTCACGATCGGGTCTGAAATCTATATAAGGATATTTACGGCTTGAGGGCTTAATGGTATCAAGCTCGATCTTCTCAAGTGCTCTCTTTCTTGATGTAGCCTGCTTAGACTTGGAGGCATTGGCTGAGAAACGAGAGATGAACTCCTGCAACTCCTTGATCTTCTCTTCCTTCTTCTTATTGGCCTCCTTCATCTGCTTAATTAGCAGCTGGCTTGACTCATACCAGAAATCATAATTACCTGCATAGAGCTGAATCTTGCCGTAATCGATATCTGCAGTATGTGTACAAACCTTATTAAGGAAATACCTGTCGTGGCTGACTACTATAACAGTATTATTAAAATTGATAAGGAACTCTTCAAGCCATGAGATCGCATCCAGATCAAGGTGGTTGGTAGGCTCGTCCAGAAGCAGGATATCCGGATTACCGAAAAGTGCTCTTGCAAGCAACACCTTCACCTTCTGATTACCGTCAAGCTCAGACATAAGTGAATAATGAAGATCGGTATCTATTCCGAGACCGTTGAGCAGCATTGCCGCATTAGACTCAGCTTCCCATCCGTCCATCTCTGCGAACTCAGCCTCAAGCTCAGCCGCTCTTACGCCATCCTCATCAGAGAAATCTTCCTTGGCATAGATGGCATCCTTCTCCTTCATTATATCGTACAGGCGCTGATTACCCATTATAACGGTATCCATTACCGAATATGCGTCGTATTTGAAGTGATCCTGTTCAAGGACTGACAGACGCTGTCCGGGTGTGATGGCTATCTCACCGTTGGTGGTATCAAGCTCACCTGATAATATCTTAAGGAAGGTAGACTTACCTGCACCGTTGGCACCGATAAGACCGTAACAGTTACCTTCCGTGAACTTAATATTAACATCCTCAAAAAGAGCTTTCTTGCCCAGTCTGAGAGTTACATTATTAGCACTGATCATAATTCTCTCCATTCATTAACAATCAATTACCCGTCATTAAGACATGCAACGCCACTATTGTAATAAACTAACGGATAAAAATCAACTGTATATATTGAGAGAATTACATATCCTCATACCGCTTATCCGAATGAAACCACCCTTCAGGCCAGCTTACGCTTCAACGATCAGATACCTTCCGTCGCCGATCTCGAAGACTTCCTCAATATCGAGTACGCTCTGTCTGTCAACATCTTCCATATCGATGCCTTCTTCCTCAAAGTACTCCCATACTTCTTCTTCGCTGTTGACCACCACAGCCATGCATTCCGCCAGAAAATCATCAGCTTCTTCTCTGTTGGCGGCCACTTCCTCAGGAAATAACTTACACTGATCCTTCAGAAAAACATCCAGAACTTTACCATCATATTCCATATAAGTTACCTCTCTCCGACTTTACTCCGACTTTACTCTGTCTTATATTATCTCTTTAAGGAACTGATACAGGCTTCCGATCGGAAGACCCACAACATTATTGTAATCGCCCTTGATCTCTTCTATGAATTTGGCAAAAGGTCCCTGAATACCGTATCCGCCCGCTTTATCGAAGGGATTCTCCACTGCGATATAATCCATGATCTCATCACTGCTCAAGGGATAAACGCTGACATCCGTCTTAACCGCCCATGTTTTCTTATTGACCTTATCATCTTCGGAATAAATGACACATACGCCGGTATATACCTGATGTGTCTTACCGGACAGGGATGTGAGCATACCGAAGCATTCCTTGTCATCCACCGGTTTGCCGAGAATCTTGCCGTCATTATAGACGATGGTATCGGCACCTATTACGATAGCGTCTTCCTTCTGATCACCAAAGACTCTCATCGCCTTACGGCTTGCCAGATCTATTACGACATCTTCGGGTTCGGTCTTATCCGTAACTTCGTCAGCATCGCATATAACAACCTCAAACTCAAGATCGAGTCTCTCCATCAAATCTCTTCTTCTGGGAGAGGCAGAAGCCAAAATTATCTTTTTCATAAGCCTTTCCTTTCATATTACACAAAAGAAGTCTCTGGGGTGAACCGGCGGGTATAATTGACATCACCGCGTCCCTTGCTCTTCTTATAATCAAGTGCCGCCGCTGCCGCTTCCTCAGCGAATACCTCCTGCGAGTTGACCTTCTTTCTGTTGGTCATGATCTTACTGTAGGAACCGTCATCCTGCATCATATGTGCTTTGCGGTTATCCTTAAGTTCCACGTCGAGGATATGGATAAGCCTCTGCACCAGCTCCGGTTCTTCCACAGGGAAGAGTATCTCAACTCTCCTCTCAAGATTCCTGGGCATCCAGTCGGCACTTCCGCAATATACTTCGGGACGACCTTCATTCTCGAAATAGAATATCCTGCTGTGTTCAAGGTAATTACCGACGATCGAACGCACCTTGATATTATCGCTTACGCCCTTGATCCCGGTCTTTAAAGAACATATACCTCTTACTATAAGATCTATCTGAACTCCGGCTGAGCTTGCTTCATAGAGAGCTGCGATCATATCCGGATCGCAGAGCGAGTTCATCTTGGCGATGATCCTTGCCCGCCTTCCGTTGATGGCATTATCCCTCTCCCTGCCTATCAGATAGAGGAATCTGTCTTTAAGCCACAAGGGAGCAACACTTAACTTATTCCAACCTGTCGGCTCCGAATAACCCGACAGCATATTGAATACGGCGGTAGCATCCTCACCAAAGGGCTCCTTACCCGTGAAGAGTCCGACATCCGTGTAGAGCTTGGCAGTCGCATCGTTATAATTGCCGGTACCCAGGTGAACGTACCTGTGTATACCGTCTTCTTCCAGCCTTACAACGAGTGTTATCTTACTGTGCGTCTTAAGACCTACAAGTCCGTAGATAACATGGCATCCTGCCTGCTCAAGCTTCTTGGCCCATACGATGTTATTCTCTTCATCGAATCTCGCCTTAAGCTCTACCAAAACCGTTACCTGCTTGCCGTTCTCGGCAGCCGCAGCCAGGGCCGCTACTATGGGAGAATTACCGCTCACTCTGTATAATGTCTGCTTAATGGCAAGTACTTTGGGATCTTCACTTGCCTTCCTTACAAATTCTATTACAGGTTCAAATGACTGATAAGGATGATGAACAAGTATATCTTTCTTCCTTATCGCAGCAAAGAAATCTGTGCCCTCTTCAAACTCCGGAACGGGACAGGCAGCATTGGCACTGATCTTAAGCCCGGGCTTGTTCACCATTCCGTACAGCTTCATCAAAAAGGTAAGATCGAGAGGTCCGTTGATCTTGAACACCTCTCCCTTCTTAATGCCGAGTTCCTGTTTCAGTCTCTGCATCAGACGCATGTCAGCTCCGGCCTGAATCTCAAGCCTTATGGCCGCTCCCCACTGTCTCTTCTTAACGAGCTTCTCTATCTCTTTCAGCAGATCCTCCGCCTCTTCCTCCTCAATGGACAGGTCGGCATTACGCATGACTCTGAATCTGCAGGTCGTCACAATATCATAATTAAGGAATAATTTATCCATATTCCTCTCGATTATCTGTTCAAGGAGCATATATGTATGCCCGCTTCCCTCAGACGGAACTTCAACGAGTCGCGGAAGCACACTCGGTACCTGAACAGCCGCAAAATCATACATCTCCGAAGAGCCCGATTTCTTACCGCGCACAAGTGCTCCGATATTAAGCGACTTATTCCTGATAAGCGGGAACGGTCTTGAGCTGTCAACCGCCATCGGTGTCAGAACCGGATAGACCATATCCCTGAAATAAATGTCCACAAATTCCTTCTGGGCATCATTCAGCTTATAATCATCCTCCATGATCTCAATATCATTCTTCTTTAATTCGGCGGAAAGAAGATTATATGCACTGTACTGCTCATCCACCAGTTCATGCACTGTCACATTAAGTGCCCTCAGCTGCTGCTTGGGTGTCATACCTGCGATATCCGGCTTCTTGTAACCGGCATTGCACATATCCATCAGCGAAGCCACTCTTATCATAAAGAACTCATCAAGATTGGATGCCGTGATACTAAGGAACTTGCCTCGCTCAAGCAGAGGAATGCTCTCATCCACCGCCTCGCTCAGCACCCTCTTATCAAAGAGCACCCAGCTCAGTTCTCTGTTGTAATAATTGTTGGGATCTCTGTAATCTGTTTCCTGCATACTACCCCCGTTCTATAGCCTTGCGATATGATTGATCTCCGGCCTGATATTATATACTTCTTCAAAAAAATCCGCGCGCCTTACGAATATTCCCCTTTCGAAACTGATGTCCTCATTCGTACGAACAGTTATGACAAGTCTGTCATTTTTTAATTCTGACTTAATACCCTCGAACTTCTTCTTCCGGCTTTTATCAAGTCCGTTGGCGATCCTTAAGATCGCTGTAAGCTTCACTATCCTCATATAGGCATCTTCATCCATCCCAAGCTCCCTCGGAATATCGGTCACACTGCCTCCGAGAAGATACGTATACTTAACGACATTGGCAACGATCTCCCTCTCCTTATGCGAGAGTCCGATAATCTCAGTCGACATGATGATATCATATGAACAGGTTGCCAGATTATACAGGCTGATATACTTGCCGCAATCGTGTAAGATGGTCGAAAGTCTAAGACACAATCTGTCTCTGTCATTCATTCCGTGAATAGACTTCATGCTGTCATAGATCGTCGTAGCGATACGCTCAAGAGTATGCGACCTGTCCTCGTCCGACATATATCTTCCCGCTATGTTAAAAGCGCAGGCAACTATGTCTTCCTCAAAGTTATGCTCGTTGCTGATCAGCATATTCTGTTCGGCATATTCATATGCGATGCCGTCCGTTAGTTCAGACTTTGGACACCATATATTGCCCGCTCCCGTCATCGTGACCGCATTACGGATAATGGCCGCTGATACGAAGACAAGCGGTATATTCTCTTCCGGTATGCTGTATTTCCTTGAGAAATCAACCGGATTCATCTCTGCCAGTCTGTTAAAAAAAGCATCGAATCTCTCAGCTGTTACAAATCCCCTCTTCTCCGAATCCCTCGTACGATTATCGATGATGGGTGATACATAATCATCAACGATCAAAAGATTCCTTATCTTCCTGTTCTTAAGATATAACTTATCGAAGATCCTGAGCTGGGTTCCTATCATCTCATCGAGTATGGTCTTACGCTGTCCCGACTTAACATTGAATTCATTAAGACTCTCCCTGAGTCTCATTACGCCAAGCTTGATATTCTGTGTAACATTAAGTCTGTCATTATCAAACAGGGATATCTGTATACTACCTCCTCCGATATCTATAATGGCAGTTCCCTTGGTAATGGTATCGGTAAATTCCCTGCCTACGGAAGCCGCTGCC
Organism: Lachnospiraceae bacterium; assembly: GCA_024684085.1. GTDB lineage: Bacteria > Bacillota > Clostridia > Lachnospirales > Lachnospiraceae > Colinaster. The sequence continues at coordinate 49,309 of JAIKXM010000045.1, forward strand.
TTGTAATTAAGGAATCTCTGCTCTGAATTGCTTAACACATCTATTCTGATACCGGTACGCTGCTCGATCTGATCAAGGAGTATATGGGTATTTCTTGTCTCTCTTATGGCAGAAGTGCCGTATGCCTTATATTCCGTTATATGATAAGACTTCATGATATCTGCGAACTTCTTAAGAAGACTGCACAGTTCATTGACCTTATCCATGGGAAGCTTACCCGTTGAATAAGTGTAACTGCCAAGATCAAGACGATATCTTACGCAATCCACCACCTTCATCGTACCGTTGGTGAACTCCACTATCTTCATTACGATCTCATATGATCCGACATCGAGTGCTGCAAATAACCGAGTATTCATATCAAGCTCCAATCACAGCAGATGATACCTTCTCATCCATATGATCATCTGCCTATGCTCAAAAGATAATCTATAAACTGCTGGGCGCATCTGCCGGAAGGTCCTCCGGAAGTCACTTCCCACTTATTGGCCTCTGCCAGAAGCTCTTCTTCCGGCATATCAATATTATTGCGCTTAGCCAACTGTTTAACTATATTGATAAATTCCTTCTTATCCGGTGCCCCGAAATAGATGGAACATCCGAATCTTGCCACAAGGGACAATCTCTCCTGAAGAGTATCTCCCTCATGAACCGCATCCTCTCTCTCCGAGAATCTCTCGTTAATGAGATGTCTGCGGTTAGAGGTTGCATAGATCAGTACATTCTTCGGTTTTTTCTCCAGACCGCCTTCTATAACGGCCTTAAGATACTTGTATTCAATCTCATATTCTTCGAAGCTTAAGTCATCCATATAGATGATGAACTTATAATTACGGTTCTTGATCTGGGCTATAACATCATTCAGATCCTTGAACTGATGCTTATATACCTCTATTATTCTTAAGCCCCTGTCATAATAGGCATTGGCAATGGCCTTGATACTGGAAGACTTACCGGTTCCCGCATCACCGTACAGGATACAGTTATTGGCCTTGCGTCCCATGACAAAGGCTTCGGTATTATCCGTAAGCTTCTTCTTGGCTATCTCATATCCCACAAGATCATCGAGATTGACATGTGCGATATTAAGGATGGGCTCGATGGTAACATTATCATCGGCATCATGTGATACTCTGAAAGCCTTATGGAGACCGAACTTACCGACACCGTAATCCTTATAGAACTCGGTAAGAGTATCCTTCATCTCAAGAGGTGTATTGTTCTCCCGAAACTTGGCGGCAAGGGTACATATCCTCGTCTTTATTCTCTCGTTATATACCTTACTCTCTTCATTGGATGAGATATAATTCTCTATCAGTTCAAATCCTTCAAGAGATAAGGTCTTCACCATATCCGAGAAATCATAATCATAGAGCTCCTTGAATATAACTATATCATGCAGAACCGCTTCATTAATGGTACCGTTAATGGCTCCGAGTATCTCTGTCGAACGGCTGTAACTGTTCTCATTATTGACTAAGAGGTTAGCCAGATAACAATGCCAGAGATTACCGGAGAATCCGTGGTTGCCTGCCATCTCAAGTAACCTGTGGATACAATCGTAGGCAAGGCTTCTCATCTCCTCTTTATCTACTCGATCACTCTTGTAATCGGTCATCAGACGGGACATATCATATAACAGATCTCCCTCGTCAAAGTTCTTATATACTATTAATTCTTTCTCTCTCACAATAGCTCCTTGATCACAGCCTGTCTGCTATCGAAAAAAATAAATGACAGTTATGTCATAATCCGGCAAGGAACAAGTCCCTGATCTCAGGGCTCTCTGCCACTTGCAAAACAGGCGATTATATAAGAGAATTTTACTCCATTTCACACTTGAAAAGCAAGTAAAACACAGTCTATAATTTACTCATAGATACTATACGAGGGGAGGTCATTATGAGCGAAACCGGTAGAAAAATTCTGATCGCCGCAGGGCTGGTGGTCTTTTTCGTGATATTGGGCATAATCTATGTCTTTATAGCCAATTCGAAGCCTGATAACGATGTCACGCTCACAGGTAATACGGCGGGCAACATCAACAATGGCGGGCTTTTTTGCGAGATGGGTGATAAGGTCTACTTCGCCAATTCAACCGACGGCGGTTCGCTCTATTCAATGAACAGTGATGAGACGGGATTCAAGAAGATAACCAATGTATCGGTTTCGTCGCTCAATGTCGATAACGACCGTATCTATTACGTGATGAAGGGCGGCAACGGCGGTTCCGGACTTGGATATATCCGTAAGTCTGCAGGGCTCTACAGCATCAGGCATAACGGCAGTGATTCCATCTGCTATACGATGGATGCCGTAGGACTTGCCTCACTCTCAGGCAATCACATCTTATATCAGCATTACCGCAACAACAAGGGAACCGATCTTGATAAGATAAGGATCGATAAGAAAGATAATGTGACTATCGCTTCCAATATGGTATCCCCCGCGTCCGTAGCTAACGGCAGTCTCTACTACTCCGGCGAAGGCAGGGATCACTATCTCTATATGATGGACGTTGTAACAGGGGCATCCATGTGCATATATGAGCACAATATGTACAATCCCGTATACCAGAACGGCAATGTCTACTATATGGATCTTGAAGGCAATTATAATCTCAGAAAATATAATATAAGCACCGGTGAGGATGTCCTTCTCACCGATGCCGCTATTGATTGTTTTAACGTATATGATAATGTTGTTGTCTATCAGACTGCTTCGGCATCTTCATCCCCCGCCCTTTACCGAATGGATACGGACGGTTTGGGAGTCGAGATGATAGCCGAGGGAATCTATTGTGACATCAATATCACTTCCCATTATATCTATTACAGGGAGTTCAATCTCGAAGGAGTGACCTATCATCAGTCACTCTATGGTGCTATTGCGCCCTCTCCATTCTTACCGTTTGAATGATCATCATCACTTTTCATATCACTGTACAGTTTAACAGCTATAATCAGTATCACCACTGCACATACAGCGATCCAGACTTCAGTAAGCCACAGGGGCGCTGCACTTCCCTACTCTCTGCTCGCAAGATCAGCCATAAGTTCCCTCATATTCTTATGACAGATCGGATGTATCACAAACGGCGCGATCTCACACATAGGCTCCAATACGAACTTACGATTGATCATATCGGCATGCGGTATTATAAGATCACTCTCTGAGATGACCTCATCGCCATACAGAAGAATATCCATATCCAGCGTTCTCGGTCCCCAGTGGATCAGCCTCTCGCGTCCGGCCTCCGCCTCAATCTTATGCAGACAGTCGAGCAATTCATGCGGTCGAAACAGCGTATCGATCCTGCACGCCCCATTAAGAAAATCCGGCTGTTCCACACCGCCATAAGGCTTGGTCACTATAAGCTTTGACTTCTCTCCCATTCGCACATAAGGACTCTCTTCAAGCTTACGAAGACCCTCTTCGATCAGCTCCCTGCTCTCGCCAAGATTAGACCCGTAAGATAGGTAACATCTTGTCCACTCCCGATGAATGCTGACCGCAATATCAGCCACTTCCATCCCGACAGGTGCCTCAGGCTTGCTCACCTTAACATCGACACCCTTCACATCCGGATACTCTTGCAAAACAGCAGCGGCTACAGTTTCGGCCACTTTTTCAATAAGATCGTAAGACTCTTCTGTAACAACCCTGCGAACGGTCTCACACACTTCGGCATAATTGACCGATGCATCCAGACTGTCCGTAAGACCGGCCCGTTGCGTATCAAGATACATCGTAAGCGTTATATAGAAGTTCTGCCCCTTCTCCTTCTCTTCCGGCAGAACTCCGTGATATGCATAGACATGAAGTCTTTCGATTGTAATATGATCTTCTGTCATCATTTTTATCTCCGATCATTCGTCACCACTAATATAGTGCTTCCGTTCAAAGCTCAACGGACACTAAGCTCGCAAGAATGCTCGCTAAGTGCCGATGCTCACACAAGCGTTTCTTGTGAATATTTTGTCCTTCATTATGAAAATGATACGCCTGTGAACAATAACTTCAGCAATCTATCTAACTGAATCCCGAATAGCTTCAGTCAACCTTATAGCCTGTACATTGGCGGCTACATCATGAACTCTTATGAATGTCACTCCCGCATTAACTCCCAGTACCGAAGTGGCTATCGTACCGTTAAGTCTCTCCTCAACAGGAAGGTCAAGCGTATTGCCGATGAATGACTTACGGCTCGCTCCGAGGAGTACCGGAAGCCCCAGAGCCGTCAGCTCATTAAGCTTAGCCATTGCCACAAGATTGCCGTGTGTATCCTTACCGAAGCCGAGTCCCGGATCAAGGATAAGCTTATCACGGGCTATTCCATGATTCTCCGCATTGGCTATAAGATCAAGATTATCCTGTATCATATTGTCATGAGGTCCGGTATGCATTATACATACAGGCACTCCTGCCTCGGCCACAACGCCTGCCATATCCGGGTCGCCCAGAAGTCCCGTAACATCATTGGCTATATCAGCGCCGGCCTTAATGCCTTCACGCATAACTTCCGCCTTATAACTATCCAACGAGATAACAACATCCATCCGGCTCCTTATGGCTTCAATAACGGGCAGCACCCTTGCGGCCTCTTCATCCGCCGATACCTTCTGCGCCCCGGGTCTGGTGCTCTCACCGCCTATATCAATGACCGAAGCCCCTTCCTCTATCATCTGTTCACAATGTCTCAGATGCTCATCCAGAGCTTTCCTTGCATTTCCATCATAAAAAGAATCCGGCGTAACATTAAGTATACCCCAAATCCCAATTTTATCTTTATTGCCTATATCAATCCCTCTGACTAACATATAGCCCTCCTAAAAACTCTCATATAGATAACTCTGTGGGATTCTACGAATACATCTTCTCGAATATATTCAATACTTCTCCCATGGATTCATTTATTCCAAGTTGCTCAGTTCTAACAGGTTCATCTTTGACAGTATCAATAAAGAGTCGAATGCTCTCCTTCACCAAACCATCTACCGAAATATGGCTATCAGGATCAATAATAGCATATAATCTGAACACATCATTTTTGTGTTTCTTATAATCCCGCTCATTAACATGTTCTCCGGCTGCTTTGCGCCTTCTTAAATCTATCCAGGCATACATCTTGAACGGAATTAAATACTCTGCCCCCAAAACAGTAATACCTGCAACTGTACGACGGCCTCTTAACATGAAGTTATAAAAATCATCATTCAACAGAATCGCCGACAGACTGGATGTATCATCATCAATATAAATTGGAATTATTCCTTCTTCAACTTCCAAATGGTATCCCGGTTTGCGTGAAAACAATTCAATCATAACAGGATAACCTTCCGACGGATTCGTAAACCGATAGAAATGCATATCGCCACTATTCTTCCAGCCGCACCTATATCCGCCAGTTTTAATATATTCCCAAAAAACCTTTGCAAATTCTGCTTGTCGATCTTCAAGGATTAAGATTATATCTATATCCTTCGTCAAACGAAATTCTATATTGGCTTCTGACATCAGAATATCACATGCAGTTCCACCAATAACAGTATAGCAATCTTCAAAACCTTGAAATTGATTTTTAAATGAGTCTAATCCAACTACCATTCATAATTCTCCAAGTATTCTTCCAATTCACCAAGTACTCGCTCATCCGCACCATTCGCTAAAGATTTAGAAAGTGAAACAACATCAACACCATTCTTAGTTGTAAAAAAAGCAGGATTATATTTCCACAATTCAATCCGATAATACATTGAATTAGATGTCCACTGCGGATCAATAATATCAAAATCTTTTACTGCAGAATTACCTTTATATACTGCAAAGCATCTCACGCCTGGTTCAGCCAGCATCGAATTACGACTCAATGCCGATTCTCCCGCTTCATATAGATCATCCATATCTTTAACTCCGGCAACATATATCGTTTTTTGAACTGGATTAATCAAATATGGTTTAGCCGACTCATAGTAATCCCTACCGGTAGAAACCGGGCGCATATATACTGTTTTACCTTCACTTTCTTCGGTAATAAGCCCCATAGCTTTTAACTGTTCTGAAGCTCGAGTAATTGAGGTCTTGGTTAGCCTAAGATCTTTTGCAGCTTCAGATTTCTTAACCGCTTCTTTTTTACCATACAAAAGATAAAGGAAAAGGCTCTGTGTTGCAGGCATCATTTTATCTACACATATTTCTTTTACTCTTTTAAAATGATTCCGCAACGCTATTCCCATCACCGGCAAATAAAACTGATCAGGCAAACATACAAAAGAAATCCTATTCGAAACCAATGCATCTCTTTGGACCTTACTTACACTTTTAAATGCATAGATAACATTCAATCCGGACTTCTCACTGTATTGAATAGCCTGCTTCTTAAGTGCAATCGTTCCGAATCTGTCCGATATCGATAATTCAACTAACAGAAATGTATCATCTTCATAGCGAAGTGTATACATCTTCCTGCCGCTCTTCATATATACCGGTAGGCCTTTTATATTTGTTTCCTCGATCAAACAATCAATCCCAAAGGATTCCTTCAATGCAGTCTTAATCATACAATCTCCTATGTAACATCTTTTATATATAGTAACATTTTATATGTTACTATGCAATATTTATGTTACATACACCCTCAAATTCGCCTAAGCCCCCTATGAATTTGCACTGCTCTCAAACATATGATCAAGGTTGTTGATGGCTATATAAGCTTGAGCCCCCTATGAATTTGCACTGCGAGTTCAAATAAAAGTTTACTCAAATCGCCGGTTCGTCCGGCCACACAGTGTGTGTGACTAATAGAGTTCTTCGGAAGTCTTTTTTGTTTTGTCAGAATTATTACTACTCACTCTTCCATTTTATCAGATGACAGACATAAATACAGTATTTTTAATATTTTCAATATTTTCGGATTTTTAATACATTATTCATTCTTCGTTACAATAAAAAAAGATCTCACGGAGAGATCCTATAGATATACTACAATTAATATTCTTTAGCTTAGCCTCTGAAGCTGATCATATATTATCAAGCCCCACACGATCTTTTGCAAATGATCGTTTTCTTTGCTTTTCTTAAATCAGATTCATGACAATATATTCGCAAGAAACGCCTATGGGAACGCCGGCACTTAGCGAGCAGTATGCGAGCTTAGTGTCCGTTGCGTTCACATCGGAGCGAAAGCGCCGTTTCGGTGAATATATTGTCCTGAATCGTGAATATGTCAATAAAAAGTATCAATCAATTGATCCTGAAGTTCCTTACGCGACCGTAGAAAGTGCTCTGGAGCTTATCATTATTAACAAAATCACCTCTGGTAGCAACCGTCACCGTACTGCTTCCCGGCTTCTTAACACCTCTCATGGTCATACACATATGCTCAGCCTCCAGCATGACCATAACGCCCTTGGGATTGAGTTCCTTCATTATGGCATCGGCGATCTCTGCAGTCATCCTCTCCTGAATCTGAGGTCTTCTTGCATAGACCTCAACCGTCCTTGCCAGCTTACTGATACCTACAACTTCACCATTGGGGATATATGCCACATGAGCCTTGCCATAGAAAGGCATAAGATGATGCTCGCACATTGAGTAGAAAGTAATATCCCTCTCGACAACCATCTCATTATTATCGACAATGAATCTCTTGCTGAGTATCTCATGGCAGTCCTGACCCATACCGCTGAATATCTCTTCATACATACGTGCGATACGGTCCGGCGTATCCTTAAGACCGTCTCTCTGCGTATCCTCACCTATTGCTTCCAGCAGCATAGTAACTGCCTGCATTATCTTCTCTCTATCTGCCATCTTTGCTCCTCTACACCACTTGCTCAAATTGTTCTATAACCGTCGGATGTCCGTTTTTGTAATGTCGCGCAGAAAACGCGCGCCAACAAAAAAGGCTCCTCAGTTAAATCTATTGCTTTTATTTTCTTCTATCGTCGGATGTCCATTTTTGTAATGCCGCGCATGAGACGCGGCTGAGATAAGCAAGTGAGCCGAAGCATATTATGACACCTGTGTCACCTGCCATCAATCCTGCCATCTCAACAGCTTCTTCAACGCTGTCACACGAGGTGGTATTGGGATTGATCTCACCTGCGATCTGCGCGAGCTTAACACTCTCAAGTGCCCTCTTGTTCCCGGGCGTTGCTACCGTGAATACCATCTCTCCGTCCTTGATCATGATATCAAGGACTTCCTTTACGGGCTTATCCCTGAACATCCCGACAATATATATCTTCCTTCTGTCATGATACAGCTCATCAACAGTCTCTCTAAGTCGCATTGCCGCATCCACGTTATGCGCTCCGTCTATTATCAACAACGGCTTATCATTAACCTTCTGGAATCTTCCACGCCACTCAACCAGCGCGAGTTCATCCCTTATCCTGTCGGCAGTGAGCCTGCCAAGCCTGATGATCTCCTTACCATACCGGTTCTTAAGGCAAAAAAGCGCGGCAACTGCAACAGCTGTATTCTCTACCTGACAACTTCCCATTAACGGAGTCTCATAGACGGTTCCCTCGGGGATACCGAACTGTGAAGGCAGACCAATAAGCCTGAATCGCCGTTTGTTTTTCAGTAGACGAATACCCGTTATATTATCAGGATATACTTCACAGAGACTGCAATTAAGCCTGTCAGAAGTCTCTCTTATAACTGCGCTCACCTCTTCGGACTGGGGACCGGTTACAACAACAGTATCCGGCTTGATGATCCCTGCCTTGCAGGAGGCTATCTCTCGAAGAGTTTCGCCTAAGTACTGCATATGATCGAGATCGATATGAGCCATGACCTCCATCAGAGTGGTCGTCACTATATTGGTAGCATCGAGAGTTCCGCCCATACCTGTCTCAAGCAGTACTATCTCAGCCTTACTGTCATAAAAGTACTTGAACGCAATGGCCGTCTCAATCTCGAACTGGGTAGGATGCGGATAGCCGTCTTCTACCATCCTGTCACATATGTCTCTTAGCAGACTGATATAGGAAGCCAGCTTATTGCGACTGATCATGCGCCCGTTGATCTCATAACGCTCCCTATAATCAAAAACTGCGGGAGATGTATACCTTGCCGTCCTGATACCAACACCCGAAAGAACGGATGAAATATTGGCCACGATCGAGCCCTTACCGTTCGTGCCGGCTATATGTATGAACTTAAGCGCATCCTGCGGATCCGATAATCTGTGCATGAGTTCACGCATATTATCAAGTCCGGGAACTATCCCGTAGGCGGCACATTCGTCCATATATTCCAATGCTTCTTCGTATTTCATAATACTCTCCAGCGACCGTTACCTAATAAAAGTGCCTCTACTCTCTATGAACAGAGGCACTTTATATATCCGTAGTCAGTTTTGACTTCTCCTATCACTCAAGCAGAATAGTCAAAGTCCAAGACTGTATTAATTAAGATCGACAGGATCCAGGTCAGCCATATCTCCTGCACCTATATCAAGCATATTGACCGTTCTTCTCCTGATCCTTGCTTCCTCGGAAGCCTTGATTATATAATCCTTGATCTCCTTGGCGTGCTTGATATGAACAAGCTTAAGACAGCTGTCTGTTACATCACCTGTCATACATACTACTGTTCCAAGGCCGACGATCCTCTCAAAAAGGCTTCTCTGAAGCTGAACATCTGTTACTTTATACATATAGCAGTCATCTTCTACAGTGTTAAAGAAACCTTTGTCCGTTGTGATAAGATCCTCTCCTATCGTATATACTGTAAATGTAAATGGAAGTCCAAAGAACAACCATCTCTTTCTCTCTCTAAATCCCATACTGCTCCTCCCTCGAGTGATCAACAACTTCAAACACTTACGATTATCCTATCTCAGATATAGATTTGTCAACTGTATCAGGATCCGTATCCTGTAATCCTTGTAATCCCGTATCGCGATCCATGTAATCCCGTATCGCAATCCTTGTAATCCCGTACCGCGATCCTTGTAATCCTGCATCGCGATCCTGCTAATCCCGTACCGCGATCTGCCATAGCCTATTCCCAGGAAAGATTACGATTATCAAACTTCTCTTCGCAGTAACGGCATCTGTATATTTCTTTCTCCTCATCCGCAAGGAAGAACTCATGAGGAAGCTCCTGCTCGATGGATGTGATACATCTCGGATTACGACACTTGAACACATTGGTGATTTTGGCAGGAAGTGTAAGTTCCTTCTTAGCCACGATCTCGCCTGCCTTGATCACATTAACAGTTATGTTATGATCGATAACGGCAAGCACATCCATATTCAGCTTATCTATCTCACATTCAACCTTAAGGATGTCCTTCTTACCCATCTTATTGGACTTGGCATTCTTAATGATGGCAACGGTACAGTCCATCTTATCCAACTGGAGGTGATGATACAGACTGAGTGACTTACCAGCCTTAATATGATCCAATACAAATCCTTCTTCTATCTTACCTACATTTAACATAAGCCCAATCTCTCCATTATTTCTTATGTACTCTACACACAATAACCGTTGTCACAGGGACTGACTCTGCACGAAATATCCGTTGTCACAACGACTGACTCTGCACGAAATATCCGTTATCACAGCGACTGACTCTGCACGAAATATCCGTTATCACAACGACTGACTCTGCACGAAATATCCGTTATCACAGGGACTGACTCTGCACGAAATATCCGTTACCATATAGACTGACTCAGCAAGACTTAACGGTGTTATCATAAGATCTTAGTCCGCAAGTCCCAACAAAGTCATGATAAGTGCCATTCTGACATAAACACCGTACTGCGCCTGCTTGAAGTAGACCGCTCTTGGATCATCGTCCACCTCAACAGATATCTCATTTACTCTGGGAAGGGGATGCAGTACAAGCATATCCGGCTTGGCCAGTTCCATCTTCTCCTTGGTAAGAATATAGAAATTCTTAAGTCTTACATAATCTTCTTCATTGAAGAATCTCTCACGCTGAACTCGTGTCATATAAAGGATATCAAGATCCGGCATCACATCTTCCAACTTCTCAACTTCTTCATAAGTTATTCCCTTATCCTTAAGCATCTCTGTGATATAATCAGGAACCTTAAGCTCAACAGGCGAAATAAAGATAAACTTAATACCGCTGTATCTGCTAAGGGCATTGATAAGCGAATGAACGGTTCTGCCGAACTTAAGATCACCACACATTCCGATAGTGAAGTTATTAAGATCGCCCTTAAGACTCTTGATCGTCAACAGATCCGTAAGAGTCTGAGTTGGATGCTGATGTCCGCCGTCTCCCGCATTGATAACGGGTATTGAAGACTTTGAAGCCGCTACATATGCCGCACCTTCCTTGGGATGACGGATCGCACAGATATCGGCATAACACGATATAACCCGTATGGTATCCGAAACACTCTCTCCCTTAGCAGCCGAAGAACTTCCGGCATCGGAGAATCCAAGAACATTACCTCCGAGATTAAGCATGGCTGCTTCAAAACTCAATCTTGTTCTGGTACTCGGTTCGTAAAAACAGGTAGCCAGCTTCTTGCCGTCACAGATATGTGCATATCTTTCGGGTTCCTTCTCAATATTGGCCGCCAGACTAAAAAGCCTGTCCAGTTCCTCTACTGAAAAATCAAGGGGATTCATTAAATGTCTTGGCATGTGTTTCTCCTTTTCTTGATACATACTTCTATAAGAGATTGTCTTTCGCGCGAGTGCGCATCCTTAGCGGAGTATACTTCGTGTAATAGGAAGAAACTTCCTATTACACAAAGTAAACACCATGATAACAACGATTATCATGGTGTTATATTTTATTTATTCTGCTGAAGAAAATCAGGAATATTAAGGGACTTATTATGTACCTTACTCTCAATATTCTCGGGTCTCTCGACAAATGACTTTATCGCCGGACGGGGTTCAACACTCTGAGCGGGCTTAACTGCCTGGTTGATCTCACCTGTAGGGATAGTTGAAGTATTGGGAAGAGATCCTAAAAGCGAAGCCTTGCCACGAAGACCGTCAGCCGCTCTGATTGCATCGATAGGTCTGAATGAAGCTCCCGGTGCTCTTCCGTCTCTGCCACCGCCTAATCTGTCCTGATAAGCGGGTCTTTCCTGAGGCTTAGCATAATTGTCATTAAGTCCTGTAGCGATAACAGTGATCTTAACAACATCCGGCTCTGTATTGTCATACTTAGAACCATATATAAGATTGATATTATCACCTGTGATCTGCTCGATATAATTAGCTGCGATATAAGGATCCTGAATACTAACATCACCATATACGTTAAGGATAATGTCTGTAGCGCCCTTGATCGTAGTCTCAAGCAGGGGTGACTCAACGGCATTCTTAACAGCCTCAAGCGCTCTGTCTTCGCCCTTACCGTATCCAATACCTATATGAGCGATACCCTTATCACGCATAGCTGTCTGTACATCAGCGAAATCAAGGTTGATATCCGCAGGTACATTGATAAGGTCTGTAATACCCTGAACAGACTGCTGAAGAACCTCATCAGCCTTTTTAAGAGCTTCGGGCATAGAAGTTCTGTGATCAACGATCTCCATGATCTTATCATTGGGGATCACGATCAGCGTATCAACATTCTCTCTGAGTTTCTCAATACCGCCGAGGGCATTGTTCATTCTCGTCTTAGCTTCGAAAGAAAACGGCTTGGTAACAACACCTACAGTAAGGATACCCATGTCCTTAGCGATCTTGGCAACAACGGGAGCCGCTCCGGTTCCTGTTCCGCCACCCATACCGCAGGTAACAAATACCATATTATAAGACTGAATGAAGTTAGCTATATCATCATAACTCTCTTCCGCAGCCTTCTCACCGATCTCCGGTCTTGCGCCTGCACCGAGACCCTTGGTAAGCTTCTCTCCAATCTGCAGAAGGTTGGGTGCCTTACAAAGTGCAAGTGCCTGCTTATCTGTATTCAAGCCGATGAAATCTGCTCCACCGACGCTCTCTGTTATCATTCTATTAACGGCATTGTTACCGGCTCCGCCAACACCTACAACGAGGATCTTGGCGCCGAACTCTGCCTCATTTGTCTTTATTTCCAACAAGAGTCCATCCTCCTTATTCCCATACACTCTATATAATATAATCATTTATCTGTTTACGCAACAGTTTTTATCATATTTTTCAACGCCTTTTTCAGACATACAATAATCCCATTACAAGGCATAATCTTATCATGTCCCCTGTAAAAACAGCCCTTACTGATCTTCCCTGTCCAGTTCAAAAGTGATGATATCGGACGAACCGTCGAAATTTTCAAGTCTCAACACACCCTTCTTTCCTTCCATCTCAGGCAAGATCGCCTTAAGACGTATTATCTTCTCATCGATATCCTTGGAATCACCGAGTTTTACTCTGGCATCTCCAAAATACAGAGTAGCCTTCATATCACTGTCGAAATACAGCTTATCCGCAGCGATCCCATATTTATCGAGCAGCTGTGATATCTCAAGTATCTCTCGGAATATCTTATCATCTCCCACAGGTAGATCTTCATAGATCACCACATGATCGAACTTAAGTCCAAGCACCTGCGGTATGCCCTTCGTCTTGACATTAGACGCTTCCACCACTGTTCCGTCTTTGTCGAAATAGAAGTAAGTTCCCATATATTCAACAAAACCCGCCAGTGCTTTCTCATATACCACGATCCTTATCGTATCTCTTGACTCGATCCTTACATTCAGCGCCTGAATGAACGGTATATCCTCAACATCTTTATTCCGATACTTGAATCTTAAATATATCGAACTCTTAGCGATAGGATTGTCCCCTATCACCATATTGTAGATCTCTTCATTGGAATAGTGGGTACTGCCTTCGATTATGACATTCTCCACGGTATACAGCTTAAGAACTATTGCACAGGCAATGATCAGCAGCAGAATGGCAAGTGCCGTAAGCCTTATCGTCTTATGTACGCTGAAATTGATATCAGGCTTCGGCAGTCTGATATCTTTCCACGGTCTTCTGTCCGGCCCGTCAAGACGACCACCGCCAAGGATCGGAAGTTCACTGGTAAGATTACCGAGTATCTGAGTGTTCTCTATTTTCTTTTTTCTCTCATAGGAACGTACTGTTGCAGAAGTCTTATCCGGCTTATTACCATTCTTAACCCTGCCGGAAGAAGATCTCTTACTACCGGTCTTCGTATTCACCTTCCCGACAGAAGTGCTTCTGCGAACCTCTTTCCTCTTCTTCGCATCCTTTTGCATCTTAAGTTACCGTTAATATCAATTCTCAAAAATGATAGATTTTGACACACTTGTCACAAGTCCAAATTCGATCAGCAGGAACATTACCGAGGAACCTCCGTAACTTATAAAAGGAAGAGAGATTCCTGTATTGGGGATAACTCCCGTTACAACCGCGATATTAAGGATCACCTGAACAGCGATATGCCCCATAACTCCTACCACAATAAGACTTCCGTATAGGTCGGGAGCATTCATCGCAATGATAAGAAGTCTCCACAGGAGGAGAAGGAACAGAGCTATGATACATACTCCTCCGAATACACCGAGTTCTTCGCAAATGATCGAGAATATCATATCATTCTGGGCTTCGGGCAGAAAACCAAGCTTCTGAGTTGACTGTCCTATACCCTTACCGAAGACTCCACCGCTTCCTATCGCATACAGCGCCTGGGTGGTCTGGAACGAATAAGTAGATGCATAAGCCTCCGGATCGAGCCACGCTCTGATCCTCGCGCCTCTGAAACCGAATACATCGCTTCCTTCGGTAAGTTTAATAAGCAATACAAGAGCCGCCGTGCCAACCGCCGCTATCGCGCCGAATATAACAAATTTCTTATATTCATTACTTGCAACAAAGAGCATTATAAGAGCTATTGCGAAGATGATGATCGCGGAGCTCATATTATCCGTTATAAGCCAGACTGCAAGACACATGAAACCCGGGCTAAGAAGTACCACCCAGAATCCTTTGTTGGTCTTGATCGAATTTCCCATCGCGGTAACAAATCCCGCAAGGAATAAGATCATGGCAACCTTGGCGATCTCTGCGGGCTGAACCGATATACCGAGATTAAGCCATCTTCTCGCACCGTTCGCTTCGTATCCCAAAGGCGTCAGTACAAGGACCACAAGAAACATGGCTACTCCATAAGCTATGAGCCCGAATTTTTCCCAGAAGTGATAGGGAATAAATGACACGAGTGTCATAGCCCCTATTCCCATGATTGAAGCTCTGAGCTGCTTCTTGAAATAATACCCCGGATCGTTCTTAAGGAGAGTCGACATCGATGCCTCATAAGAACTGGTGGAATATACCATCAGCAGACCAAAACCGATGAGCAACAGGATAATGAATATTAAGTTGTAATCAATATAACCTTTTTCTCTTGTCTTATTATTCAGGGCCACTGCCGTTATCCTCCACGATTGGTGTGCCGTCGGTCTCATTAAGCACCGTTCCCGTAAGCGGTGCGGTATCAGCGTTGTTATCCTGCATCTCTTCATCCGAGAGAGGTGTCGATGAAGTTGTATCTCCGCCGTTGGCATCGATCGTACCGTCTTCATTGAGTATCAAACCGGATTCGTCAACCGCTGTTGATTCCTCCTCAGTGATCTCTTCCTCAACAGTATCATCAACCATTCTGATCGAGATATCGAGAGCTTCAAGCTCTGCTATCTCACTCTCGCTAAGTTCTTCAGTCATATATATATTAAGGTAAGGAAGCACTTCGGTAAGTATGTTGTGCACTATTCTTGTAGCGAACTTGGCATCATCCTGAGCAAGTGCGTTGGGTCTGTCTACAACAACGTAGATAGCGATCTGCGGATTGTCGGCAGGCGCATAACCCATAAAAGAAACAACGTAATTACGCTTATCTCTGGGAACAGTCTCGGCTGTACCTGTCTTACCGCCTATGGCATATCCGGCAGGCCTTGCCGTCTTACCTGTACCATTCACTACAACACCGTTACAATACTGAACAATCTTCCTTGAGGTCTCGTTGGATACAGTCTGCTTAAGAAGTCTTGGGCTGATATTCTCAACTACCGATCCGTCTGAAGCCGTAATCTGCTTGACCACATGAGGCTCATAGTAATAACCGCCGTTAACGAGCGAACAGAATGCCGAGATCATCTGGATCATGGTCACGTTATAACCCTGACCGAATGTCGAAGTCGCAAGCTCCGTCTCGCCCATTGTCTGATCATTGAATACAAGCGAAGCGGTTCTTGCCTCACCCGATAAGTCTATGTTGGTCTTAAGACCGAAGTTGAACTTCTCCTGATATTCAAGGAAGGTCTCCTTACCGATCTGACGTCCCATAAGCATAAGAGCCACATTGCAGGACTGTTCAACAGACTGCTGAACCGTCAGCGTACCGTCACCGCCCTTTCTGTAGTTATGGCACTTGATATCATGATTTCCGACATGAAGCTGACCGTTACAGGTATATAACTCTTCTCCCGTCATCTTGCCGGATTCAAGTCCCGTTGCGACCGTAAATGGCTTGGCAACCGATCCGGGCTCGTAGGTACTCGAGATGCAGAAATTTTTCCATCTGTAATTAAGATTCTTCATCGCAAGATTCTCATCTTCGAGAAGGGTATCTATATTATCCTGAGTTATGACTTCCGCGTCATAAGGCACGAAACCGTTCTCGTCAACAAGTTTGGAGCCGATGAGCTTGGAAGTGTCCTGAGTATTATTCAGGTCAAAATTGGGGTAATTGGCCATTGCCAGCACCTCACCGTTGTTGACATCCATTATGATGCATCCGACATTATCGGCGCCGTTACCCGTGCGAGCAACGTTCTTCTGCTCTTCGTTGAACTTGTAGAGATATTTCTCAACGATCTGCTGGATATTCGCATCAATCGTTGTGACTATATTATGTCCGTCCGTAGCGGGGATGGTCGTCCTCTCAAGCGTTGAATCATCGTTAAGATAACCGTACTCCCTGCCGTTAATGCCGTTTAAGACATCATTGTAATACTGCTCAAGTCCGTAATTACCCGTGTTGTCCTTACCTGTGAATCCAATAAGATCACTTGCAAGCTCGTTATTGGGATAATTGCGCTTATACTCATTCTCGAACCATACACCCTTGATATTGGGATGTTCCTTGGTATTCTCCTGAATCTCGAGAAAGTCTGCTATCTCATCATATGTGAGTTTTCTCAGAACCACATAATACTGCGAAGAAGGGTTCTCGGCCATGTAACGTCTCACTTCACTCTCGGGAAATCCCGGGAAACACGCAGTCAGTGCCTGCATCGTATCCGTCACATATTCATCCTTGGCCTGCATCTGTTTGGTGTCAATGATCAGGTTGTACACCTTGGTACTGGTAGCGAGCTTATTGCCGTTGCAGTCCAAGATGTCCCCTCTTTTATAAGGAATAACGGTACTCTCATACTGTTGCTGACTCAAGACCACTTTCTTGTACTTCTCACCGTTAGAACAGGTGACGTATATAATACGGGCAATTAACCCTACAAAAGCCAGCAGTACTAAAAAATATAGTACCACCAGCTTCTCCTGCATCTTCTTATTAAACTTCTTCTTACTCTTACCTCGCGAAAGGTTATTGTTGATCTTTAATGTTCTCAATTCACTGCTCCAAACAATTGTCAGGGAATCTCCTTGAGCTGTCTTACATAATCATTGCCTTCATCGTTGATGATGACAACCTGCCCCTCCTTGGCATAGGTCATTCCCAGCTCATCAACCGCTATCCGCTTGATCTCCTCAAGATTGATACCTGATTCTATTCTGTTAAGCGCCTCATCATTGTCCAGTCTCATGCTGTTAAGCTCTCTTTCAAGACTTGATACCTGCTTAACAGTAAGAGTGAGTTCGCTCTGAAGTCTGACATAACTCAGAAGCGTTGCTGCTGTTATAGCAACCGCCACCGTTAAGAATAACACATATCCGAGGTTCATGTAATGTGCTTTATCACGATTTTTCCTTGTGACGGTACTTAATTCTCTTACGGGTCTGAGAGCAGGGTTCGCCGGAACGGCCTTGCGCACTACATTATCATGGATATAACCGTTCCTTCCGGTCGATCCGTTCCTGTTACCCGTATTGGTTCTTGCAGCGGTTCTTCCCGATGTGTTTGTTCTGTTCCCCGATGTTCTAACCTGTCCCGGTACGGCTCCTGTATACATATATGATGTATTGCTTCTGCCATACTGTGTGTTGCTAAACTGACTCATGTAAAACTGCTCCCTCATAACTGTCGGCTTCTTACAAGCCTCGATTCATTTCTTCTTAATCCTTTATGACCTCTCAAAGATCCTAAGCTTCGCGCTCTTGGAACGACTGTTAACTTCAAGTTCTTCTTCGCTCGGAAGTATCGGCTTACGGCTTACCGCTCTGCCCTTGCTTACCTTACCGCATACGCAAACCGGAAAATCAGGCGGGCATGTACACGGCGATTCTGCCGTTCTGAATATATTCTTAACGATCCTGTCTTCCAGTGAATGGAAGGTGATGACCGCTATTCTTCCTCCGGATTCCAGCAGATCTATCATCTGATCCAGGGTATCCTTCAGCACATCCAGTTCATGATTGCATTCAATCCTTATCGCCTGAAATGTCTTTTTGGAAGGATGTCCGTTCTGTCTCATCTTGGCCGGAATGGATTCTTTGATGATCTCATTCAGTTCAAAAGTAGTCTCGATCCTCTTGCCAATTCTGTATGCCGCTATATGTTTGGCTATATTCTTAGCGAACTGTTCTTCGCCATAATCTCTTATCACTCTGTACAATTCCTGTTCGGAATAGTCATTCACAATGTCTCCGGCTGTTACGGAACTTCTCTTATCCATCCTCATATCAAGAGGAGCATCATATCTATAGGAAAACCCCCTTGACGCCTCATCCAGCTGATGCGAGGAAACTCCAAGATCAAGGAGGATGCCGCTGACTTTATCGATCCCCAGTCCCTGAAGGACCTCCGGCATGTTGCTGTAGTTGCTTCTTACTATGGTAACTCTCGGATCACTTCCTATCCTTGATCCGGCCGCCTCTATTGCCGCCTCATCCTGATCTATACCTATCAGCATTCCGTTCTCTCCGAGATTCTGAAGGATGACCGAGGAATGTCCCGCCCCTCCAAGGGTTCCGTCAACATATATTCCATCGGGCTTAATATCAAGCCCTTCTATCACTTCATCAAGTAAAACCGATCTGTGTTTAAATTCCATTAAATGCCTCTTCAAATCGCGACTATAGGATTCCTCATCAGATACTCAAGCCAAGCTCTGCCATGTGCTCAGCGACTTCTTCCATATCGTCATATCCGGCAACGCCATCCCAGCGTTCCTTGCTCCAGATCTCCACTCTGCTCGCCACACCGATAAGCACCGTATCCTTAGTCAGTCCCGCGAACTCCCTAAGCACTGTAGGGATCAGGATTCTTCCCTGTTTGTCTACTTCCACGCTTGTAGCACCTGCAAGGAAGAAACGGACGAAGTTTCTCGCGTCTTTGTTAGTGATGGGTAAGCCCTTGAGCTTCTCTTCGAATGCGCTCCATTCAGCATTGTCGTACACAAAAAGACAGCCATCCAAACCTTTGGTAACAACAAACTCGTCACCAAGAGATTCTCTGAACTTGGCCGGAACGATTATACGTCCCTTTGGATCGATTGTATGGTTGTATTCACCCATGAACATATCAAAATCTCTCCACTTTGTCCCACTGTGTCTCCACTATCCACCACTTTTATCCACATTTTATCATTCCATGTCCGTTTTATGCAAGAGATTTTCTTCCTGTAAAAACGGCAGGAAGCCTTGATTTACAGGCATTTGAGAGCTTTAATACACCCTTTTTCAACACATTTGGTATAAAAGAAACAGGCAACCACAATATATAGTGGTTGCCCGTTTCTTCATGTAATTATATACAATTATTAAGAAAATATTTCGTTATTTTTTCACAAATATTAAATCAGTAAGGTTTGATCAGCATTAACCGCCTATGCCATCTACACGTTGAACCCAAATGGAATGAGATCGCCGGTCCATGCATTTTATACATTGAACCCGAACAGAATGTAATCTCACGGCTATACATTTTTATACATTGAACCTAAACAGAATGTAATCTCACGGCTATACATTTTTATACATTGAACCTAAACAAAATGACATCGCCATCCTGAACAACATAATCCTTGCCTTCCATTCCCACAAGCCCTTTGTCTCTTGCTGCAGAGAGCGAACCCTGTTCCAGGAGATCCTTATAATTAACAACCTCAGCCTTGATAAAGCCCCGCTCAAAGTCTGTATGGATCTTACCTGCCGCCTGAGGTGCCTTGGTACCGATCTTGATCGTCCATGCTCTGGTCTCATCTTCTCCTGCGGTAAGGAAACTCATAAGATTAAGGATATGATAACTTGCCTTAATAAGCTTATCAAGGCCAGACTCCTTAAGCCCCAAGTCCTCTAAGAACATCTGCTTCTCATCATCCTCAAGCTCAGCTATCTCCTGCTCGATCTGTGCGCATATAACAAAGACTTCAGAGTTATTGGCTGATGCGAATTCACGCACTTTTCCAACATAGGCATTGGAAGCTCCGTCATCCGCAAGATCATCCTCGCTGACGTTGGCGGCAAAAATGACCGGCTTATAGGTAAGAAGATTATAAGAAGCAACCCACGCCTCTTCATCTTCATCCTCACACTCGAAGCTTATAGCAAGATTACCGGCCTCAAGATGCTCGATAAGTCTCTTGATACACTCAACTTCCTTGGCGATCTTCTTGTCATTGAAGGCCGCTCTGCCCTGCTTGGCAACTCTTCTCTCAAGGACTTCAACATCCGCAAATATCAGCTCGAGATTGATCGTCTCAATATCTCTAAGAGGATCTACCGAACCATCCACATGAACTACATTACTGTCTTCGAAGCATCTCACCACATGGACTATGGCATCAACTTCACGAATATTGGCAAGGAACTGGTTGCCAAGACCTTCACCCTTGGAAGCCCCCTTAACAAGTCCCGCTATATCAACAAACTCGATAACGGCAGGGGTAACCTTCTTGGACTTATACATATCCCCTAACAGCTTCAGTCTCTCATCCGGAACTGTAACGATACCCACATTGGGATCGATCGTACAGAATGGATAATTGGCGGATTCAGCCCCTGCCTTGGTAAGTGAATTGAATAAAGTACTCTTGCCCACATTGGGCAGACCAACGATTCCTAGTTTCATAATGTTTTATATCTCCTTAAAAAGTCTTTATTTTATGGGCTTTTTCACACCTGCAATCTTACAGGTGTTACATTTACTGTTACACATTCTTTTAATATATAAGCATTTATATTGAACTGCATAACATCAATGTATCAGCCACAAGGTCAATTTCTTTTTGTTTTTCATCCTCTGTTGTCGTAACATAGAGGTTCATTGTAATTCCTATATTAGAGTGTCCAAGGATTTTCTGTAAGGTTTTAGGCTTCATTCCACCCTCAATGCATCTTGTAGCAAAGGTATGTCTAAGCACATGCATTGCAAAAGGCTTAATTGATGCCTTATTACATATTTTATACAGTCCTGTATCATATGTACTATTCTTTATAGGTGTTCCCTTGCGACAAAGAAATATATAGTCGCTCCACTCAATAGGAACTACTTTTAAATTACTGTTTTTAATCTTTTGGTCTTTAAGAATTCTTACAGCTTCATCAGTCAATGGAATAGTTCTATATCCTGATGCACTTTTTGGCTCTCCAACTCTCCAAATCCCTACGGAATGTCTATACTCCATAGACCTACTTATTGTTAGAGTTTTCTTTGCAAAATCTACATCATCCCATTTAAGCCCTACAAGTTCGCCTGTTCTTAAACCTGTCTGCAAAATAAATCTGTATTGATTTTCATAGCTCTGTCCTTTTGCATACTCCAAGAATTTTTTCTGCTCATTTATTTCCAGAGCCTTTTTGTTTTCTGAGGGTTTACCCATGTCACTTCTGACTGACTTTTTACAGGGATTATTGATAATAATATCGTTTTCCTTTGCGAAGTCGAGCATATTGTATAATGCTATTCTAGTCTGATACATAGTTGTTGTTTTATAACCCACATCTGCCATGTCACTAAAAATTTTCTGACAATGAATAGGTTTAACATCCACCAAAAGCATTTTACCTATTACATGACTGATATTTCTTTTATAACGTTCACGATAATTTCTTACTGTGTTTGGTCTAACAGTCTTTTCCTTGATCGAAATCCAATACTCAAACCATGCATCCACAATCATGTTATTTGCTTCTGTAATACTGCTATGCTCATTTATGTACTTCGCATCTTCAAGCCATTTTCTGCATTCCTGTAATTTCTTAAACCGTTTCACTCTCCTTTTTCCAAGTTTGTCAACAAAGCCTGCATTGTAAAGACCGTCTTTTTGTTGAGTAATCCCAACACCTAATTCCTTACCTTTTAAGTCTTTGCCCATAATAAGCTCCTTTCAAAAAGAAGCCTAAATACAGTATTCTATAATACCATATGTCGGCTTCTTTGTGTTAGATTTCTTTAGTCGAGTTCAATGTTTTCTGACAAGAATTTTTCAAACTCTTTTCTTTTCACTAGCTTCTTTCTACCAATGTAGATAACAAACGAACAGGAAGGCTTTTTTAACAGTTCTGATATCCTGTTTTGCCCTATATTTGTATATAGTGCCGCCTCATCTATCGTAAGAAGCTGTTTCTCCCATATAGGTATTTCTTTATTCATCTGCCATATCCCTCTCTTTATAACTGTTTATGGTCCAATAGCGTGACTTAAGATATTGAACCATCGTAACTGTACCGTTATCGCAAAGCACGTGAAACCAGTCTCTTCTTTTATCTCTCGCATATAGTAGCAATTCCGCATAACTGAATACTCCGTTTTGCTGACAGAAATCAAGCATTTCACCAATGGCTGTATATTTATCTTTAGCCAGACTTATCAAAGACATATAATCCGCACCCGAGCATGAAATCACATCAGAAGGATTATATTGTGCCTTTTCTGGATTATCTAAATGGCACAAATACCTCGCATAAGCATTTACACTTTTTATAGTTTCAATTCCTACACCGCCAATAACTTCAAATACTTCCTTTGCCTGTTCTTTGGTTTTTACTCCGTCAAATAACAACATCACATGGAAATGTGCTTTCTTAATAGTGCCATCAGAATTTATATCCTTGTCATGCAAAGGGCTTATAAGAGCAGGAACAAGTTGTTCTTGTAGCCTTATTATCCAATCAGTGGGAGCAGATTCTGGATATACTACAGTTGAATAATTTCTTGTACGATTTCCCATGTTTATTTCTTGAACAATGAACATTGTTCCTTGAGGGGTCGTAGTGTACCCTCAAGGAATTTGCGGCGGTCGCTCCGCTCTGCTTCTCCGAAGCGTGCCGCCGCATTTTATAATACTATCCCTTGCTCAATGCTCCTTTCTCAATATAAGGTGTTAAAAATTCTCGTGGCTTTGTATCTGTTCCCTGTCTTAATATAAGACCCGAGCCAATTTCATACCTGTTATTCTTAACATGAGCAAAATCATTTCCGAAGGTCATTTTATAAGCTGCATCGCTCATCTGCCCCATACAGATTCGGCAGGATAAATTATCACGTATAGCTCCTTCTATAAAAGATGTGTCAGGTCTTTGGAGTATCAAGCCTGCATATATACGCTTACTTCTGCCCGTCACAACTATACTCGCAAGCCTACGTTGTGTTTCATCATAGGTTTTCTTTTCCGCAATCTTGCTAAATGCTATCAGTTCATCAAAAAATAAAAACACCGGATTAAACTCTGCTTCCTCGATACCGATATTTTGCAAATCTCGTTCACGCAAGCGTACTTCCTCTTCTGTCTCTCTGACTGCTTTTGCTATTTCATTTTCCTTTGTGACATATCTGACAGAAGGATTAACCTGCATAAACAGCCTCATGTCATCATCATTTTTAGGGTCGCAATATATAACCCTCACTCCTTGATTCAATAGGCATGAGATAATGTATTGAGCGGTCTGTGTTTTTCCACTTCCTGTATTGCCCACGAGAAGCAAATGAGGACACTTGCGCCAATCCCAAGCAATGCCAGAAAATACTATCTCAGTTTCTCCTGCTATTTGAATATCAGTATGAGAATAGATTCTTTTTTGCTCCTGTTTTGTGCGTTCAAAATGATAAATCAGATAGCCTCTCTCTTCGCATTTACCTATACACACAGTCTTAAACATATCTGCAAGCTCCTGCTCCATATCTCTGAATCTTTCTGAACGCAAAGTTCCATCCATGCGGATTCTTAAAAGAAATTCATTGTCAACTTTTCGTTCCATATAATCAACAGCTGGGTAATAATCTATCCTTTCGACCTTTGCGCCATTCTCTGTCACATAATGAAATTGATACAACCCATTTCTTTTAATAAATTTTTCCGTCTTTCTTGCTATCCGTCCTTTTAGGGTTAAGGGCAGATTTCCTGCCCTCAACCTATACCATTTATTTTGTTTCATTCATTATCTCCTCCGAGCTTAATACGCTTATTACCTGCGAGTTTTACACTCTTTGCCGATAGCGAAAGTTTAATAGCTCCCTTATTGCTCCAATCCTGCCATAACTTGCCTTCCAACCCTTCAAATTCAACAGGTGTTGGTGTTCCATCAAAATCAAATGGCGGCTTTAATGAATCAAGAATTTTAATATCAACCTTTTCAAATCCCATTTTTTCTGACAAGCACGTTATTACAATTCCGTCCTGTTCTCCACGTACTCCCTCGATATATGGATAGTGTTGACGACATTCTAACATCATCATCTTTGTCCCAGCAGTTTTTATTACATCAACCACAAGATATTTAAAAATTGAATTAGCCATTTCTCTTTTACCTCTTTTTTCTTTCTGATACATCCTTGGCTGTATCTGCCTTATTTTCTGACCGGTCATGTATATACTAATACTTTGAAACATGTATTGACATGAGCGTCTGCCAACTTTTTGCCAACTCCGTTATTGCTTGTGTTATAATGTTCAATGAACATCAATAATAAAAAAGGAACTCAATAGATAAAACTATGAATGATATAAAATCTGAGCAACGCAATCGCCTAAAGAATGTTTTTGATTATCTCCGTCTGAGTGGAACTACGCAAGCTGATATATCAAAGAAGCTTGATATTGATGAATCTACTCTTTCTCATTACATAAGTGATTCTTCACCACATAAAATATCATCAGATTTTCTGACCAGATTACATGAGGTATATAATATTAACCCCGATTATGTTTACGGCAATTCTACTATGATGCTTGATATATATGGAAAGCAACTTTCAAATCTGATTTCATTTACTAATGAAAAATGGGATACTGTTTCAAGAACATCTATAGACCAAGATGGAAACGAGACGACAAATCATTATCTGCATTTTACTATGGATAAGAATTTTTATGATTTTTTAATGGATGTTGATGTTGCTAAATTAGCTTGCGAGAATGGTGTATCATCATTATCTGATGAAATTTCCCGACTGAAAGAATTATATGAAGCAGAACCTAATATGCAGGAGTTTGTTGTAATTCCACGTAATAAGTTCACTGAAATCGTCCAAGAGCACACAAGAAGCCGAGAGCAGTTAGAGGAAGTAATAAATATATTGCAGTTTTCTGACTATCCTGACGAAGATTAATTTTTCAATCGAGTAGGAGGCGGTGACTAACCGCCGTCCTCTCACAGCACCGTACGTACCGTTCGGTATACGGCGCTTTCAATAGTTGACGTGCACTGACTGATAGGCTGTGGCTAAATCATAGAAGCCACTGTTTATCAGTCTTTCTTTTGATAGAGCACGGTTAACCGTGCTCGTACTAGACGTAAACCAATAGCCTCTACGACTATTAGCCGCTATATGTGCGTAGTATTCTGGAATCCCAAGTTTAATCAAATTTCTCCGCTTAGTCCTTGGTTTCTTCCATTGTTTCCATATGCACATGCGTATTCTGTGATAGAGCCACTTATTAATGTTATCTATGTTGTTCTTCATGCCGGCTATTCCATAGTAGTTAAGCCATCCTCTAGCATACACCTTGATTTTCTCTAGGCTTGGCTTGATGGACTGTACAGACTTACGGGAAGATAAGTCTTTCAGCTTGGACTTAAACTTCTTCCATGACTTTGGATGAACGCGGACATGAATGCCACTTCCGTTCCTTCCCAATGCAAAGCCAAGGAATTTAAAATTTCGGATTGCAAACACGCTAACAGTACGGCTTTTCTCTCGGTTCACTGTAAGTTTCAGTTTCTCCTCAAGGTATTTCGTACTGCTTTCCAAGAGTCTCTCTGACGCTCGCTTGCTCTTTGCGAGAAGCACGATGTCATCTGCATATCTTATGCATGGAACATCTCTCTTTAAGAATTCTTGGTCAAACTCATTGAGGTAGACATTTGCCAGTAGCGGGGACAAATTTCCCCCCTGTGGCGAGCCTTCCTCTGTGTCGATGACCACTCCATTCTCCATTACACCACTTTTAAGATAACGCTTTATCAGTTGCACTACACGTTCATCCTTTATATTCTTCCGAAGAAGGTTGATAAGGATTTCATGATTGAGGGTATCAAAGTATTTCGACAAGTCTAAGACTACAGCAAATATATAGCCTTGTTCTGCATACTCCTTAACCTTTAGCATTGCATCCTTTGCGCTTCTGTTTGGTCTGTAGCCAAAGCTACCCTCCGCAAACAGTGGCTCATAGATAGGCACTAACTGTTGGGTTATTGCCTGTTGAAGTGTACGGTCTATCACGGTGGGTATGCCAAGCTTGCGCACACCACCATCTGGTTTTGGAATCTCAACTCGTCTGAC